>JAKZES010000229.1 GCA_022548915.1 Verrucomicrobiaceae bacterium E54 | reverse complement strand
GTGATCGGTGATCGGTGATCGTTGGTTGCAGTGGCGGGGCCCGCAAGGACAGACACAAACAGGCTTTGGCAATTAGAGGAGACGCTTCGAGCGCTGGATCTTGATCGGACACGGTCGGGATTTGGAACTTGGAACTTTCAAGTTTGGAACTTGAGGCGCGAAGCGCCTCCTCTGGTGGCCAGAGCGTGGCGGAACCACCCGGTCCCATTCCGAACCCGGAAGTGAAACGCCGCAGCGCCGATGGTAGTGGGACGATAGGTCCTGTGAGAGTAGGTCGTCGCCAGGTCTTAGCCCGGCATCCTCCGCAACGAGGGTGCCGGGCTCTTTTGTGCCCTCATCACACCCTTTTCGGAAATTCAGGACTGGAA
>JAKZES010000228.1 GCA_022548915.1 Verrucomicrobiaceae bacterium E54 | reverse complement strand
GTCCCTTGTTGAACAGATCTCTGGAGTTGAGCAGCCGAGTGGGAGCTTCAATGCCGATCCCAAAGAAGGAGGGACGCTCGATTTCTCAGGAATGATAGTTGCGAAGAATGGTTTGCCTCCGCTTGGCCACGTGGCCGTCCTCCCGGTTAGAGCGGCTCTTCAAGTAAATCAGATAGGTTTCTATCTTAGTGGGGAGGAAGTGAAGGGTAACCTTGAGAAAAATTCCAACAGATCGGCCTTCGAAGAGTGGCTTAAGGGGGAGAATGTCTATCAGAGTAGCATCGATGGAGAGCCCCAAACCTTACGGAAAGGCGGATCTCATGACCCGCGGATCTGGTCGAATAGCAACGAGGCGCTTGGTAAGGCGCTGGA
>JAKZES010000227.1 GCA_022548915.1 Verrucomicrobiaceae bacterium E54 | reverse complement strand
TCCAGCGCCTTACCAAGCGCCTCGTTGCTATTCGACCAGATCCGCGGGTCATGAGATCCGCCTTTCCGTAAGGTTTGGGGCTCTCCATCGATGCTGCTCTGATAGACATTCTCTCCCTTAAGCCACTCTTCAAAGGCCGATTTGTTGGAATTTTTCTCAAGCTTACCCTTCACTTCCTCCCCACTAAGAGAGAAACCTACCTGACTCACTTGAAGGCCGCCTCTCACGGGGACGGCATCCACGTATCCAAATGGCAAACCACCATCCTCCTCAACTTTCATTCCTGAGAAATCGAGCGTCCCTCCTTCTTTGGGATCGGCATTGAAGCTCCCACTCGGCTGCTCAACTCCAGAGATCTGTTCAACAAGGGAC
>JAKZES010000226.1 GCA_022548915.1 Verrucomicrobiaceae bacterium E54 | reverse complement strand
GATCGAGTTTGGTCGGTTCGCCGACCGGCGCGGGAAGGGCGGGGGGAAGCGGGCGGAGACCTTCGACTTCCTCGGTTTCACGCACAAGTGCGCGAGGCGGAGGAGCGACGGGGGTTTCGTGATCCATCGGCATACGGTGGCGAAGCGGATGCGTGCGACCTTGCAGGCGATCCGGTTGGAGCTGCGCAAGCGGATGCATCGACCGCTGGGAGAGACCGGGCGGTGGTTGCGGAGGGTGGTGCAAGGCTGGCTGAACTATCATGCCGTGCCTTTCAACAGTCGCCGCATCGGGTTCTTCGTGGATGAAGTGACCCGCCACTGGCTCCGGGTGATCCGACGCCGCAGCCAGAGAGGGAGGAGCCGCTGGACATGGGCGAG
>JAKZES010000225.1 GCA_022548915.1 Verrucomicrobiaceae bacterium E54 | reverse complement strand
GCGTGAACCGGGGGTATTCCCCGCTGTCGCGGGTTCGACCCCCGGCTACCCTCCTGTGACGCCTCCGGCGTCGTTTGCCGGAGTCGTTCAGGACTCGTCAGCGGGGTCAGTGTCTAGGGTCGGCCCCAAAAAAACGACAAGTGCCCCACGTTCTACGGTGTTCATGGTCGAAGGGGTCTCGAAGGGGTCCCAAAACATTCACAAACGCCCTCTCAACTACCTGAATAGGGCCGGTCCGTGGCATGCAGCGTTGGCTACAGCGTTCATGGTAGTTTCGGGCGGGATGCCCCCTCTGTCTCCTACGGCTTCCTGAGTCCGTGTCTTGCTGCGCTCCACTCAGTGGTACCCCTCCGGGGTGCGGGGTGCGGGGTGATGGCGGGG
>JAKZES010000224.1 GCA_022548915.1 Verrucomicrobiaceae bacterium E54 | reverse complement strand
TCGCCCGCCAGGCCCTTCCGCCCGACCCGGTCCGCGTACCCACCCTCCAGCGCACGCTCGCCGCCGCCGTCGACCTCCACCGCTGCCTGCACCGCAACGCCCTCGAACTGCGCCGCGAGGCCGCCCAAGCGCTCGCCGCCACCCCCTACGCCCTGCTTACCAGCGTGCCGGGCATCGGCTTCGTGCTCGCCGCCGGCCTCGCCGGCGAACTCGGCCTGCCCGACCCGCGCCGCACGCTCGACCAGACCTGCGGCTACGCCGGCATCGTCCCGCGCACCTACCAGACCGGCGGCCCCGACAAGCCCGCCGTCCAGGGAAAGGTCGGCCCGCGCTGCAACCGCATCCTCAAGGACTGGACCGTGCAGAGCGCCATGAAGCTCC
>JAKZES010000223.1 GCA_022548915.1 Verrucomicrobiaceae bacterium E54 | reverse complement strand
GAGGGACTCGGTGGCGAGGGAATCACGCAAACGTCGGATGCCGGCTTGAAACCGGCGGCGAGCGGTGGCAAATACGTGCGACGGAAAGTTGGTCAAGACGGGTTGTTGCTTCACAACTACAACTACCGTAATTCGACCGGCTTTCCGTCATTCCTTTACCCGAAAACCGGCTTAATCCCGTGCCATTCCGGACCGACCCTAAACACGGACTCAGGAAACCGAAGGAAAGAAGCGGGCCGTTCCGCCCGAAACTACCATGAACGCAGTTGAAAAGACCCCGCAATGCATGAATTTTGGGACCGGTACCATTCCAACACCCGTCCGGAGCAGGCGGGCGAGCCCGTAAGGGACTCGCTCGGCCGACTGCTCCGGCGGCGGTGACGGAGCTGCCCTGAC
>JAKZES010000222.1 GCA_022548915.1 Verrucomicrobiaceae bacterium E54 | reverse complement strand
AGAAGGCTGCACAGATGGGTTTCCTCGTCGAGATGGTAGCGACCCGGACTCTCGACCAAAGGCCCTTCCGACACGAACCAAGAGCCGTCAAACGACGACCGAAACCTTTCCCGATGCTCACCGCTCCGCGCCATGAGTTCGTCGAGATCCCGCATCGCTCATCCTACCGTAAATCGGCTTAATCCCGTGCCATTCGGGTCAGTCCCGTCTTTCAAGCACAAGCATTGACTCCCGGCGGTCGAAGGGGTCTCGAAGGGCTCAGTCCTCGCGCGTTAACTTTCAGGGTTGTTGCTACGGTGGTCATGGTAGTTTAGGGCGGAACGGCCCGCTTCTTTCCTTCGGTTTCCTGAACCCGTGTCTTTCCGCGCTCCATTCTGCGGCGCGTCGCATGGGGTCGGGG
>JAKZES010000221.1 GCA_022548915.1 Verrucomicrobiaceae bacterium E54 | reverse complement strand
TGGTGCAGGCGCATCACGCAGTGGGCGCCCCGGGCTCGCACCGCAGCGATGAAGGCGTAGGAGCAGTAGGCCCGGTCGGCGAGAAGAAGATCGTCTTCGCTGAGGAATGCGGTGAGCTCCGCGGCGAGGGTGAGGTCGTGGGCGGTTTGCGGTCCGGTAGCGATCGCCTCCCAGCCACCGTGGCCGAGGTTGAGCAGCCCGGCGAAGCCCATCACCGGAAAGCCGCATCCGGGTTTCTGACCGGAGGGTTGCGGGAAGGCTTCCTGGTTTTCCTCCGTGTCGGCCAGCTTCGAGGACGATCCGTCGATCGCCTTGAGCGTGAATCCCTGCCAGCGGTCGGCGTCGCCCAGCCCCCCGCCCAAGGCGTCGCGGACCCTCGAATCGATCTGCTCGAGGAAGTC
>JAKZES010000220.1 GCA_022548915.1 Verrucomicrobiaceae bacterium E54 | reverse complement strand
CTTCGCGCTTTGGTTGCGGTAGATCGAGGGTTGGAGTGTTGCTTTCATGGCCATGTTAGAGTGCCATGAAAGCGAACGTCAGGGCAGCTCCGTCAGCGCCGCCGGAGCAGTCGGCCGAGCGAGTCCCTTACGGGCTCGCCCGCCTGCTCCGGACGGGTGTTGGAATGGTACCAGTCCCGAATGGCACGGGATTAAGCCGGTTTTCGGGTAAAAGAGTGACGGAAAGCCGGTCGAATTACGGTAGTTGTAGTTGTGAAGCAACAACCCGTCCTGACCAACTTTCCGTCGCACGTATTTGCCACCGCCCGCCGCCGGTTTCAAGCCGGCATCCGACGTTTGCGTGATTCCCTCGCCACCGAGTCCCTCAGCGGATACGCGGTGATGTTCGGGGATGTCCTTCC
>JAKZES010000021.1 GCA_022548915.1 Verrucomicrobiaceae bacterium E54 | reverse complement strand
AGATCCCTTCATCCCTCCGGGATGGGCTGGCATCCCTGCCGGGATGCGGGTTTTCGATCGGTCCGCAAACCGGTGGTATCGCTCGTTCCTCGCTCAACCACCGGCTACAGGCTTTCATCCCTCCGGGATGCACCGGGCTGCATTTCTCGAAGCCGGAGGCTTCGCATCCTGTAGCCGGTGGTTGAGCGTAGCGACACCACCGGATAAGGTCCCCCCCCGATCCACCACACCCCGGCAGGGGTGCCATCCTGTAGCCGGTGGTTGAGCGTAGCGACACCACCGGGTATTGATCCCCCCGATCCACCGCACCCCGGCAGGGGTGCCAGCAAAAGCCCGCCATGCCCTCCACCCACACGAGCCTTCATTACCACCTCGTTTTTTCCACCAAGAACCGGGAACCGGTCATCGACCGGAACTGGCGGGAGGACCTGCATTCCTACCTGGGCGGCATTGTCAAGGGATCGGATGGTCACCCGCAGGGCATCGGCGGGGTGGCCGATCACGTCCACCTGCTGGTTTCCCTCAAACCGACGGCCTGCCTCTCGGACTTCATGCGGGAAATCAAAAAGGCCTCTTCGGCCTGGGTGAAGGGAACGAAGCTTCCGGCCTTCCAATGGCAGGAGGGTTACGCGGCATTCACCGTGAGCGCGTCTGCCCGCGAGGCCGTGCGGAAATACATCGCGGATCAGGAGACCCACCACCGGGTGAAGACGTTTCGGGAGGAATTGGAGGAGTTTCTGGAAAAGTCCGGCGTCGCGTATGACCCGAAATATCTGGACTGAGCGAAGCGTTTCGATTCCTTCCCCGCTCATGAACCCCATCCATGCCACACCAAGAAGGAAGGTTCCTCATGAGTGACTCTCCCATCGGCTTCACCGATCCACCGGAAGGCTACGCCGCCTGGCTATCGGAGCTGAAGGATCGCATCCACCGCTCCCGCCAGCGGGCGTCGCAGGCGGTGAACCGGGAGCTGGTGCTGCTCTACTGGCAGATCGGCCGTGACATCCTCGCCCGCCAGGAGGCGCGGGGCTGGGGCGCGAAGGTGATCGACCAGCTGGCCGACGACCTGCGCGTCGCCTTTCCCGAAATGAAGGGCTTTTCGCCGCGAAACCTGAAATACATGCGGGCTTTCGCCGATGCGTGGCCGGACGAGGAATTTGTGCAAGGGGTGCTTGCACAATTGCCCTGGTACCACCAATTGGCGCTGCTGGACAAGCTGCCTGGGCCCGAATCCCGCCGCTGGTATGCGACCAAGGCCATCGAGCACAACTGGTCGCGCAACGTGCTGGTGATGCAAATCGAGTCGCGCCTGCTGGAGCGCGACGGCAAGGCGGTGACGAATTTCGAAGACCGCCTACCCGGGCCTCAGTCTGACCTTGCCCGCGAATCGCTCAAGGATCCCTATCGTTTCGATTTCCTCGGGCTCGGCGAAGAGGCGCAGGAGCGGGAGATCGAAGGCGCGCTGGTGAGGCACGTGACCGATTTTCTGCTGGAGCTGGGAGCGGGATTCGCCTTCGTCGGCCGGCAGGTGCTGCTCGATGTCGGGGGCGAGGAATTCTTTATCGACCTTCTCTTCTACCACCTGAAACTGCGCTGCTACGTGGTGATCGAGCTGAAGGCCGGGAAGTTCAAGCCGGAGCACCTGGGTCAGTTGAGTTTTTACCTGACCGCCGTGGACGAGCAGGTGAAACATCCGCAAGACGGCCCGACGATTGGTCTGCTGCTTTGCAAAAGCAAAAACAAGGTGGTGGCGGAATATGCGCTGCGAGGCGCACCGCTGCCGCTAGGCGTGGCAGAGTATCAGCTCGTCGAAGCGCTGCCGCCTGAACTCGAAGACAAGCTCCCAAGCATCGAGCGAATCGAGCGCGAACTGGCGGGCGGTGACGAGGACCTGACCAACGATCCCCCATGAGCGAGCCCGATTCCATCCCCTTCGTCTCCGTCACTTACCCGCGCGACGGCAGTTCGACGCGCTCGAACGAACTCGGCATGCGGCCGATGCAGGAGCGGGCCTATCAGAAACGCGGCGAGCCCTACCTGCTGATCAAGTCGCCGCCGGCCTCGGGCAAGAGCCGGGCGCTGATGTTCATCGCGCTCGACAAGCTGGAGAACCAGGGGCTGCGCCAGGCGATCATCGTGGTGCCCGAGAAATCCATCGGCGCAAGCTTTCACGACGAACCGCTGAGCCGCTTCGGCTTCTGGGCCGACTGGAAGGTCGAGCCGCGCTGGAACCTGTGCGACGCGCCGGGCGGCGACAACGGCGGCAAGGTCGATGCGGTGAAGGCTTTCCTCGACAGCGACGACCGGGTGCTGGTCTGCACCCACGCGACCTTCCGCTTCGCGGTCGATCGCTACGGCGTCGAGGCCTTCGACGAGCGACTGATCGCGGTGGATGAGTTCCACCACGTCTCGGCGAATCCCGACAACAAGCTCGGCGACCACGTGCGGCAGTTCATCGAGCGCGACCGGGCGCACCTCGTGGCGATGACCGGCTCGTATTTCCGTGGCGACGCCGAGGCGGTGCTGCATCCCGAGGACGAGGCGCGCTTCGAGACGGTGACCTACACCTACTACGAGCAGCTCAGCGGCTACGAGCACCTCAAGCAGCTCGACATCGGCTACTATTTCTACTCGGGCAGCTACACCGATGAGATCCTCGCGGTGCTGCGGCCGGAGGAGAAGACGATCGTCCACATCCCGAACGTCAATTCCCGCGAGAGCACCAAGGACAAGATCCGCGAGGTCGAGCACATCCTCGAAGAGCTGGGCGACTGGCAGGGCGCCGACCCGGAGACGGGCTTTCAACTGGTGAAGACCACCGATGGGCGCGTGCTGCGCATCGCCGACCTGGTCGATGACGACCCGGCGAAGCGCGACAAGGTGACGGCGGCGCTCAAGGACCCGGCGCACAAGCACGACCGCGACCACGTCGATGTGATCATCGCGCTCGGCATGGCCAAGGAGGGCTTCGACTGGATCTGGTGCGAGCATGCGCTGACGGTCGGCTACCGATCGAGCCTGACGGAGATCGTGCAGATCATCGGCCGGGCGACGCGCGACGCGCCGGGCAAGGCGCGGGCACGCTTCACCAACCTGATCGCCGAGCCGGACGCGACCGAGACACTGGTGACCGAGGCGGTGAACGACACCCTCAAGGCGATCGCCGCCAGCCTGCTGATGGAGCAGGTGCTGGCGCCGAAATTCGAGTTCCGTCCGAAGCGACCGGACAGCGGTCCGCAGCCGGGCGTGAACTACGGCGAGCAGGGCTACAAGGAAGGCGAGTGCAACGTCGGGCTGAACGAGGCGACGGGCGCCTATCAGGTCGAGATCAAGGGCCTGGCCGAGCCGAAGACCGAGGAGGCGGAGCGGATCTGCCGCGAGGATCTGAACGAGGTGATCACCGCCTTCGTGCAGGACAAGAACACGGTCGAGCGCGGGCTTTTCGATGAGGAACTGGTCCCCGAGGAGCTGACCCAGTTGAAGATGGGCAAGATCGTGAAGGAGAAGTATCCGCAGCTCGACGACGGCGACGTTGAAGCGGTTCGACAGCATGCGGTGGCGGCGCTGAATCTCGTTCAGGAGGCGAAGAAGGCGCAGAGCCGCGGGGCGGACGAACCGGCGAGGAACCTGGCGCTGATCGAGGGCGTGAAGAAATTCGCGATGGACGTGAAGGAACTCGACATCGACCTGATTGACCGGATCAACCCCTTCGGCGAGGCGTATGCCATCCTGGCCAAGACGATGAGCGAAGAGCGCCTGAAGCAGGTGGCCGCGGTGATCGCCGCGAAGAAGGTGGCGCTGTCGCTCGACGAGGCGCGCGATCTGGCGCGACGGGCGCTGCGTTTCAAGCAAGAGAAGGGGCGTCCGCCTTCGCTGACCGCCGCCGATCCGTGGGAGAAACGGATGGCCGAGGGGGTGGCGTTTCTGGCAAGGAAAGCGAGGGAGCGAAAAGATGGCTGAGCGGATCACGGATGAGGACCTCGACCTGCTCGGGGAGCTGGGTGCGGACACCGCGCCGGTGAAAAAGTCGGCGGTGACGCCGCGCGAGCAGAGGATCCTGGCGGGCTTCGAGGAGATCGAGCGCTTCGTTGAGGAGCATGGCCGGCTGCCTGCGCACGGCGAGGACCGGGACATCTTCGAGCGCCTCTACGCGCTGAGGCTGGACCGCATCCGAGATTCGGAGGAATGCCGCCAGGTTCTGGAAGGGCGGGATCCGCGGGGGTTGCTCGATGCTGTCGAGGCGGCGGAACCGGGCTCCGACGAGGCGCTGCTCGAAGCTCTCGGCGGGGCGGACGGAGGCGACATCACCCGGCTGGAGCACGTGCGGTCGCGCGGCGAGATCCGCGTCGCCGAAGAGGTCGCGCAGCGAAACCCGTGTGAGGATTTCCGTCGCTTCCGGCCCTTGTTCGAGAGGGTGCGGGACGAGTTGGCGAGCGGCGAGCGCAAGACGGTGAAGTTCCAAGACAACGCCGAGGTGCGGCAGGGAGACTTTTTCGTGCTGGATGGTCAGATGGTGTATGTGGCGGCCCTCGGGGACGAATTCATCAATGATTACGGCCGCCCGGACCGGAGGCTGCGGGTGATTTACGACAACGGGACCGAGAGCGACCTGCTGCTGCGTTCGCTGCAACGGGCGCTGAACAAGGACAAGGCGAGCCGACGGATCACCGAGACGGGTTTCGGGCCATTGTTCGCCGAAGGCGACGAGGAGAAAGTCACGACCGGCCATGTCTATGTGCTGCGCAGCGGGTCGGATGATCCCTTCATAGCCGAGAACCGCAGCGTGATCCACAAGATCGGGGTGACGACCGGCGAGGTGGAAAAGCGGGTGGCGGGGGCGAGGAAGGATCCGACCTACCTGCTCGCCGAGGTCGAGATCGTCGCGACCTTCAAGCTCACGCAAATCAAGCCGAAGGGGCTGGAAAAGCTGATCCACCGGTTTTTCGGCAGGGCCCGGCTCGACCTTGAGCTGCGGGATCGATTTGGCAATGCGGTGGAGCCGAGGGAGTGGTTTCTGGTCCCGCTCCCGGTGATCGAGGAAGCCATGGAATTGCTGGGCAGTGGAGCGATCGAGGGGCATCGCTACGATCCGAAGACTGGCAAGATCGTGAAGCGGTGATTCCGATGAGGAGATGTCGATACACCGTGCCGGAAACGGCCTACCTTTTTCCTGAGAAAGTTCGGGTCCCTTCAGAAAAGAAGCGGAATCTGGAGGAACCTGTCCGCCAATGGTGCGCCCATGAGCTTCTGCGGGCCTATGGCTTCCCGGTCTTGGCACTTGAGTTCGAGCATCCGGTCAAGGTCGGGTCGAAGACATACGGAATCGATATTCTGGTGACGCGTGATGGCATTCCCTGGATTGTCGTGGAGTGCAAGGAACCGGAGGACCGCAAACCCGAGAAAGCGATCGATCAGGCCAAGAGCTACGCATCCGCCGAATCCATTCAGGCGGAATGGGCGGTGGCGTCGAATGGTGGCTACTGGCGCGTCGAGCGGAAAGTCAGAGACTCGTGGTTTACGGTCCCGGATATCATCCCATGGGATCGCCGGGAGATGACCGTGCCGGTCACCGACTTGTTGCGATTCACCAACTCGGTTGCCCCGCTGTTGGAATTCCTTGAGAACGACAAGTCACAGACAAAGCCGCCCGATTTTTTCGAAAGCCTGCACACTTTCTTCGACCATCTTTTGCACGAAGGCGCTGCCAGCCGTGAGCTGCTTCTCGGGGCGGATATGGCATTGCGACCTCTCGTTGGAGATTTCCGCCCTGAATATCGACTGGGAAAACTGGCTTCAGCAGCGCAGAATTTCTCGCAATACCGTTCAAAACTCGGCCTGGAGGGGATGTTCCCCGAAGTGCTAGCGGGCGGAAAGTTTGCCGAGGAGCTTCACGCCGTGACTTGCGGAATCAGCCGCCTGCGAGAAGAGATCTCTGCGGGGCCTTCGTTGGACGGATTGATTCTGGCGCTCTTGGAAGCGAGCTTGGGTTGGGCATACTCTCTTGAGAAAGGAGCTACGGGCCAATTGCCACCACCACCGATTCACTCGTGCCTACGGGATCTGCTTGACGCCTTCGTCTCGCTTTCCCACGGCGTGTCCCTACCGCGTCCATCGGACTCCCTCGGAATGGCCGGCATGAGGATTTTGGCCGGCCAGCGCGTCTGCGACTCTTGAGTTCTTCGGCAACCGAAGCGGAGCTCTTTCTCTTTCAATTTCATCCCGACGTGATCTGTTGGATGATCCAAAATACCCCGAGGACGGGAACTAACATGATTCCGAAATAGACCGCCCGCGTAAAGATGAAGGCCTTGAACTTCACCTTCAGCTTCTCAAAGCAGCGGACCTTGAAATAGTCCGGCTTCTGCAAGCGGAATAGATTGTAGTCAAGAGGTTCATGATTCTCGAATCTTGAGAGGAGGTCTTCGTACTCGTTCGAAATTCTCTGTAGGACTCCGGTTTTTTCGTCGTTTGGTAAGTGCTTTGACTGACGGAGACGGCTGTAGAGCTTTCCGACCGCAAGAGCGCAGCGATGGAAGCGATGGGCTTTCAGTTCGTACTGCTCGGCGGATTCGTGCTGTCCCCACACGAGCGCGAGGACGGATAACCCGGTAATTGCGAGGCTCAGAGACTCCCAGGACACTGTTTTAGTGATCGAATGCAGGAAGAAGGGGAACAGACCAAGGACGATCAGTGAGGCCGTGAGAATATTCAGTGACAGCCGCGACCAGTAGTGTTGTCGCGTGCAGCGCGAACTGGCCACAAATCTCGCTCCCTTTGTTACCCAGAGCTTGAAATTCAGCTCTTTCTCCCAGTCGTTGTGTTTGAGGTATGGGGGAAGTGTGCTGGACTCGTTCCCATTTCTGGTTTCTGAAGCTACCGCCGGTTCGAGGTCGGTCGTGGCGGGCTCATTTGGTGTGGTCGGATCTCCCTCCGCACAGGCGTTGTAATTGCCATCTTGATCCTCTGATGTGTTCAAAGAATCACTCACGAGAGTTGTTTCCCATTTGCTGTCTACGAGCGTCAAGTTCCCAATGATTCGAATGGCCCATAGGACGTTGCACGACTTCAGGAACCGGTCAAATCCTCACATGGAGGTGCAACCCCGCGTTTTGCTCGATCAACAGCGGCGGCGGGTGGATGACGGGAATCGTGGTCGCGACCGCAGCTTCGGGGTGTTGTGTCGGGGTTGCGGCTGCTACGCTGGTGGTGGCCCGAAGGCGAGGAACTGCCGCCCGGGGCGGACTTACTCATGAGAATGCGACCGATTTTTGATCCGGTGTGCCTGCAACACGACACTGGCACCCATCCCGAATGTGCGGCGCGGCTGGCGGGGGCGGGCTTCGAGGAGGAGACGGTGCCGAGCGGCGAGGAGTTTCTCACGCTGGTGCACGATCCGGAACATGTGGAAAGGGTCCGGGAGGCCTGCGCGCGGGGGGTGCCGCTCGACCCCGACACCGTGACCTCACCGCGTTCCTACGAGGCGGCGCTGCGGGCCGTCGGGGCCACCCTGCGGGCCGCCGGGGAGGGTGGGTTCGCGATCACGCGACCGCCTGGTCATCACGCCTCGGCCAGCCGGGTCAGTGGATTCTGCCTGTTCAACAACATCGCGATCGCCGCCCGCAAGCTGGCCAATGAGGGGAAAAGGGTCCTGATCTTCGATTTCGACGGCCACATGGGCGATGGAACCGCCGCGATTTTCGACGACGACGATCAGGTGCTCTACTGGTCGATCCACCAGTATCCCGCTTTTCCCGGAACTGGCAGTGAGGAGCAGACCGGCTCGGGGAAGGGCGTCGGGCATACGGTGAACGTGCCGTTGCCGCCGGGAAGTGGAGACGACCTTTTCATGGAGGGGATCCGGCACACGCTGCCGGTCGCCCGCGCCTTCAAGCCGGACGTGGTGGCGGTGTCGGCGGGCTTCGATGCCCACCGTCTCGATCCGCTGCTCGACCTGAACGTCACCGAGCATTCCTTTCATCAGGTCGGGCGGCTGCTGGCCGATGAGTTTTCCGAGGTGTTCGCCACCCTCGAGGGTGGCTATGAACCCCGGAGCCTGCGATCGTCGGTCGGGGCGTTTCTCGACGGCGTCAACGGCCGGCCGTTCGAATCGGGGGGAAAGTCGACCGTCTCGGACTTCAAGCACCACGACGAGTTCGGCATGCGCCTGTGCCATCTGGAGGAGTGCCTGGCACCGGTCTGGAAGCTCTGAGCGGGCCTTGGTTGGGCGTATTCCTGTGACTTCTGCGCATCAACTCGCATCGGGGCAGGTTCTGCTTGAGGAAGGGTGCCCGTAGGGGTTAGCGAGAAAGGCCGTGAATCTGATAGAAGTTTGCCTGGTAGCCTTCCTCACGGTGATGAGCGTGTTGTCGGTGCTGGCGCTCTCGATTCGCTTGCTGACCCGGTTCGCTCCCGTCCCGCCGGAGAACGAAGACCACGGGGATCCGGTGATGGTGGCCGCCGTCCAGGCCTCGATCCAGCGCGTCATCCCCGGCGCCCGGCTGATCCGGATGGAGCGCCGAGACTGATTTCCAACTTCAAACCCCAATCCATGCTGCCGTGATCCACACCTCCACACCCAAGACCATCCGCGTGATGTTCACGCCGTTCCGCGACGGGCTCCAGAGCCTGTTCGGGGGCAAGGCCCGCACCGATGACATCATCCCCGCGCTCGAAGCCTCGGCCGCGGCGGGGATCCGGCACTTTGAGTTCGGCGGCGGCGCCCGCTTTCAGGCCCCGTATTTCTACTGCGGCGAGGATCCCTTCGAGTGCATGGACAAGATCCGCGCCGCCGTCGGGCCAGAGGCCGACCTGCAGATCCTCACCCGCTCGGTGTCGGGCGTGACATTGACGACCCAGCGCATCGAGGCGCTTTCGCTGCAGGCCAGGATGATGGCCAAGCACGGCACGACCTGGGACCGCAACTTCGACTACATGAACGATGTCGACAACCTGGTCGCGACCGGCAAGCCCATCATCGAGGCCGGCATGCACCACCAGGTCGTGGTCGCCCTGATGGGCCTGCCGTTCCATTCGACCAAGGTCCACACGCCGGAGTTCTACATCGACGTCGTCAGGCGCCTCCTGGAGCGTGACATCCGGATCGATTCGGTCTGCCTGAAGGACGCCTCGGGGACCACCGACCCGCGGACGGTTTACGAGTCCTGCAAGGGAATCCGCAAGCTGCTGCCCGAGGGGACGCCGCTGTGGTTCCACACCCACGACACCGCGTCGATGGCGATTGCCTGCTACATGGCGGCGATCGAGGGCGGGGCCGATGGCATCGACCTCGCCGTGCGCCCGATGGCCTCGGGTACCTCGCAGCCCGATGTGCGTTCGATGTGGCACGCGCTGAAGGGGACCGGCTACTCGCTGGATGTCGACCACACCAAGATGGACGAGATCGAGGTGATCCTCACCGAGTCGCTCAAGGACTACAAATTCAACCCGGTCACGACCACTCCCGATGCGAGGGTGGTGAATTTCCCGATGCCCGGCGGGGCCATCGGCCCGAACGTCCACATGATGGACCAGGCCGGCATCCTCGATCGCTACGGCGACGTGCTCGCCGAGTTTCCGGTGGTGGTCGAGGCCGGCGGCGCATGGACCAGTGTGACGCCCGGCAGCCAGCAGTACTGGCTGCAGGCCTTCAACAACGTCCTGCACGGGCGTTGGAAGAAGATCGAGGCGGGCTACGGCAAGGCGGTGCTGGGATACTTCGGCCGCCCGCCGCTGCCGCCGGATCCCGAGGTGGTGAAGATCGCCTCCGAGCAGTTGGAGCTGCCACCCTTCGATGGCGACCCGCTGGAGGCCGCCCCCGACAGCCTGGGCCCGGCCAAGGAGGCGCTCGAGGCACGCAACTTGCCGGTGACCGACGAAAACATCTTCCTGGTCGCCGCCGCTTCGGTACCCGGCAAGGACATGGAACTCAACGAGGGCATCCGCCTGCTCACAGGACGTCCCAAGCTGGCCCTGCCGATCAAGGAGAAGGAGGCGCCCGCCGAGGTCAAGCCAGCTCCGGCCGCGGCACCCGCCGCCACGCCGGGCGTGCTCACCACTCCGGTCACGACCGAGTGCGAAGTGGTCGAGGGGGGCGTGAAACGTCGCTTCAAGATCACCGTGGGACCTCCCTTGGGTGGAGAGGCGTCGGCTTCCACGGCCTCAGCGACGCCAGCGGTTTCGGCACCGGCTCCGGCTCCGGCTGGAGGTGAGGCGGTGAGCGTCTGCTCGCCTTTCGAGGGCAAGGTCGAGGTGGTCGAAATCAAGGTCAAGGTGGGCGATTCCGTGTCCGCCGGCGACGTGGTCGCGGCCGTCGAGGCGATGAAGGCCAAGCACGACGTGAAGGCACCGGCCACCGGTGTTGTCGCGACGGTGGATGTGAGCCTCGGAAGCGAGGTTTCCGGCACCGACCCCATCCTTACCATCCAATCCTAAGTCGTGGAGGTCGTCAAAATACTGCAGGAGCAGTCCGGGTTGTTCTCACTCGGATGGCAGAATTTCGTGATGTTCGCGATCGGCGGCTTGCTGATCTTTCTTGCGATCCGCAAGAACTTCGAGCCGCTGCTGCTGGTCCCGATCGGCTTCGGCGCGATTCTCGGCAATCTGCCGCTCGCCGAGATGAGCGCATCGAGTGCCGCGGCCGCGCAGAAGCTCGACCACATCCCGCTGCTGCAGTTGATCTACAACAGCGGCATCAAGACCGAACTGCTGCCGCCCATCATCTTTCTGGGTGTCGGGGCACTCACCGATTTCCGGCCCCTGCTCGGCCGCCCGATCACCTTTCTGCTCGGGGCTTCGGCGCAGGTCGGCATCTTCATCGCGGCCCTGGCGGCCCACTACCTCTTCAATTTCACGCTCAAGGAGGCCGGCTCGATCGGCATCATCGGCGGGGCCGACGGCCCGACCTCGATTTTCCTGACGGCGAAAATGGCGCCACACCTGCTGGGCGCGGTCGCGGTGGCGGCCTACAGTTACATGGCGCTGGTTCCGGTGATCTTTCCGCCCATACTGCGCTTGCTCACGACCAAGCACGAGCGGCACATCGAGGTGCGGCAGGCCAAGCCGGTATCGACGGCGGCCGTGATCCTGTTTCCGATCATCACCTGCGTGCTGGCCTGCTTGTTCATCCCCTCGGCCGCCCCGTTGCTGGGGATGCTGATGTTCGGCAACCTGCTGCGCGAGTCCGGGGTCACGAACCGCCTGAGCCAGACGGCCTCCGGTGCGATGATCAACATCGTCACCATCTTCCTCGGCCTGGTGGTCGGGGCGACGATGGAGGGGACTTCATTTCTGCAATCGCGGACGATCTTCATCCTGGTGCTGGGCATCATCGCCTTCGCCTTCAGCACGGCGGGTGGCATTCTCTTCGCCAAGTTTCTCAACCTGATCCTGCCGAAGGACCGGAAGATCAATCCATGCATCGGAGCGGCGGGGGTCTCGGCGGTGCCGATGGCGGCCCGGGTGGTGCAGGATTTCGTCTCGAAGGAAACGGATGGCCGGGTGAACCCACTGATGGCGGCGATGGGGCCCAATGTTGCCGGCGTGATCGGCTCGGCCATGGCGGCCGGGGTCTTTCTGGCGCTTCTTGGAGGTTGACCGGGAAATCCCGGGGGATTTTTGATTGTCAGCGACGAGCGGGGATTGTACTTCCGCCGCCCGTTCCAACGGTGCAAGCAACGGCAGGGTAGCTCAGTGGTAGAGCAGCCCCGACTTTGTCGGGGTTGGTCGCCGGTGAGGGATCAGGCCACCAACAGAAACGGCAGGGTAGCTCAGTGGTAGAGCAGGGGACTCATAAGCCCTTTGTCGCGGGTTCAATTCCCGCCCCTGCTACCAGCTCCGGTCCGAGGTTTTGACGGAGGCAATTTCCAAAGCGTCCCTCCGGAAGTTCGGCTTGGAGCGTGGGGTACCGGTGGACTACTGCTACCTGCAGGCGGCCGGCTTGCTCGATGCCGTCCGGTCAATGCTCACCCATTTCCACTCCAAGTCATGAAGTCCCTGTTGCTGCTGCTGTGCTTGCCAGTTTCCGCGCTGGCGGCGGCGCGCGCTCCCAACATCGTGTTCATTCTCGCGGATGACCTCGGCATCACCGACATCGGGGCCTACGCCCGGCACTTCAACGAAGTCGGGAGAGACGAATTGTTCTACGAGACGCCCCACCTCGACCGCCTGGTCGGCGATGGCATCGCGTTTTCCCAATCGTATGCGAATCAACTCTGCACCCCGACCCGGGCGGCGATCCTGACGGGCCGCATCGCCTCGCGGATGGGCGTGACGACCGCGACTCCGAACACCCGGACCTATTACAACCAGGGAATGCAGCCGCCGAAGGGAGCCGACCCGCACGATGCCTTCGGGCACAAGGATGCCATTCGTGGAAACCGCCCGTGGATCAATGCCCATAGCAACACGGCGCTGGATCCGTCGATTCCGAGTTGGCCCAAGGTGCTGGCCACCCATGACAGCGCATTTCTCGGCAAATGGCATCTCGGGGGGCATGGTGCGCCGGACTGCCAGCCCTCGGTGCATGGCTTCGAGGAGTTGGCTTACTTCGATGCCGGGGGCTCGCCCTATTTCAAGTGGAGGCCCCTGTGGAATCGCACCAAGCCCCACTATCCAACCATGCCCGCGGGCTACCGGGCCGGGAAAGCCGGGGAACCGACCGGCAAAGGCTACCTGACCGATGACCTGAGCGCGCGCGCCGTGAACTTTCTCCGGAGCCGTCGCAACCGGGACCGGCCGTTCCTGCTCTACTACTGCCCGTTTGCCGTGCACACCCCCTTCCAGGCCCCGCCGGGGGACGTGAAGCGATTCGCAAAAACGCCCCAGCGCGGCCATCTCGGGCGGACCAACGAGGTCTACGCCGCCATGCTGAAGCGGCTCGACGACAGCGTCGGGGAGATCCGGTCGACCCTCGATGAAACGGGCCTTGCCGAGAATACCGTGCTGATTTTCACCTCGGACAACGGGGGCGTCGAGTACACCCAGCCCCCGGCCACCAACAACCTGCCCTTCAAGGGGGGCAAGGCCTGCCTTTATGAAGGCGGGGTGCGGGTGCCGACGGTGGTCTGGCAGCCGGGACGGTTCGAGGGCGGACTTTGGAGCCGGGCGGTGGTGGATTGCACCGATTTCCTCCCGACGGTCGCCGAACTCACGGCAAACCCGGCTCCCGGGGGCATCGACGGCCGGAGCATGCTGCCCCTGCTGGAAAATCCCGCAGCGCCAGGCCCGGAGCGAACGCTGATCTGGCACTACCCGTTCAACGTCCAGGTGCGGCACCCCGATCACGGGCAACCGCTTTCCCCTCATTCGGCGATCCGGGTCGGCGACCACAAGCTGATCTGGAACTGGCACGGCCGGCTGGAACTCTACGACATTCCCGCCGATCCCGGGGAGAAACGCAACCTGTCGGATGAAATGCCCGAGTTGACCGAGCGACTGCACGATCAGCTCAAGACGTGGTTGAAAGAGAACGTCGCCCCGCGCTACTGGCCGCGCCGGAATCCGGAGGTGTCGGCCGAGGCGGCGGGCGGGCCCTTTCCATTCCGGGACCTGAGGTAAGCCGCAACCGCGGGGTGATCCCGGCCGATGGCGCCCGGATGCCCCGGAAAGGCCTGAAAATCAGGGGATTTTGAGGAAATGGAAAATCTTCAAGATCAGGCTTGCCACGAAGGCTTTGGTGGCTAGTCTCGCCGCCCCCACAGCGCGGGCTGCCATCGCAAAGCGAGGCGGTCCGCTACCAGAAATCTCCAATATTATCGGGTGCAGCACCGGAAAAATGGCTCCTGCGAGGGAAACTCTCGCCGGTGGTCGGTGCGCTCCTGAAGCAACTACCCAACCCCGCAGGAATCTATGCCGACCATCAACCAGCTTGTCCGCAAGGGACGTCACGTGCCGGTCGAGAAATCGAAGTCACCGGCCATGGCCAATTGTCCGCAACGTCGCGGCGTGTGCCTCCAGGTGATGACCCGCACGCCCAAGAAGCCGAACTCGGCCCTCCGTAAGGTCGCCAAGGTGCGCCTCACCAACGGTTTCGAGGTGATCGCCTACATCGGCGGCGAAGGCCACAACCTCCAGGAACACTCGATCGTGCTCGTGCGCGGTGGCCGGGTGAAGGACCTTCCGGGGGTGCGCTACCACATCGTTCGCGGAGCTCTCGACACCCTCGGGGTCGACAAGCGCCGCCAGGCCCGTTCGAAGTACGGGGCCAAGCGCCCGAAAGACGGCGGCAAGTGATTTTCTGAACCTCCAAACTGATTTCATCATGTCCCGCCGCAAGCGAGTCTTCCACAAGCCCGATCGTCGCGATTCCCGCTACGACAGTTCCCTCGTCGGCCACCTCATCGCCAAGGTGATGCGCGACGGCAAGCGTTCCCTCGCGGAGCGCATTGTCTACGCCGCCATCGACAAGGCCAACGAAGGAGTCGACACCGTCGATCCCCTCGAGGTCGTCACCCGCGCGATCGAGAACGCCAAGCCGCGGGTCGAGGTCAAGAGCCGCCGCGTGGGTGGTGCGACCTACCAGGTGCCGCTCGAAGTGGCTGCCGACCGTTCCGAGTCCCTGGCCCTGCGCTGGATCGTCGGCTACGCCCGCAGCCGCAAGGGCACGCCGATGCACGTCGCCCTCGCCAACGAGATCAAGGACGCCGCCAACAACCAGGGCAGCTCGGTCCGCAAGCGCGACGACGTTCACAAGATGGCCCAGGCCAACCGCGCCTTCGCCCACTTCCGCTGGTGATCCTTTTCCGCTGATTCCTTCACCGCCCGTCTCCGATGAGTGCCACCGTCAACCATCCCGATCGCCCGTTTCCGCTTGAGCGGACTCGGAATATCGGGATTGCGGCGCACATCGATGCCGGCAAGACCACGCTCACCGAGCGCATCCTCTTCTACACGGGGATGATCCACAAGATCGGGGAGGTGCACGACGGTGCGGCCACGACCGACTGGATGGAGCAGGAGCGCGAGCGGGGAATCACGATCACCTCCGCCGCCGTCACCGCCGAATGGTGGCAGCGTGAAGAAGAGGGTGTCTTCAAGGCCTTCGAGGAGGAGAAGCAGCGCATCAACATCATCGACACCCCCGGTCACGTCGACTTCACCGCCGAGGTGGAGCGCTCGCTGAGGGTTCTCGACGGCGCCATCGTCGTCTTCTGCGGCGTCGCCGGGGTGCAGCCCCAGACCGAGACGGTCTGGCGCCAGGCAAGCAAGTACGAGGTTCCGCGGATCGTCTTCGTCAACAAGATGGACCGCGTCGGCGCCGAGTTCGACCGCGTGTTCAAGGAGGTGAAGGAGAAGTTCGGCGTCAATGCCGTGCGCGTTCTCATTCCGATCGGCTCCGAGGAGAATCTCCGTGGCCAGATCGATGTGGTCAACCAGAAGGCCGTCCTCTACGTCGACGATGCCACCTTCGGTTCCACCTACGAGGTCAAGGAACTCGAGGACGGGCTCAAGGAGACCGCCGAGGCGGCCTACCAGGAATTGGTCGAGACCGTCGCCGGTGTGGATGACGAACTCGGCGAGAAGTTCGTGATGGAGGAGCCGATTCAGGCGGCGGACCTCAAGGCGGCCATCCGCCGGGCGACGATCGCCAACAAGATCGTGCCGGTCACCGGTGGCTCCGCCTTCAAGAACAAGGGCGTGCAGTACCTGCTCGACGCCGTCATCGACTACCTTCCCAGCCCGCTGGACGTCCGTTCCGCCCATGGCATGAATCCGGACGACACCGAGCAGAAGGTCGAGGTGAAGACCGGCGACGACGGCAAGTTCTGTTCCCTGGCATTCAAGCTGTGGGCCGACAAGTTCGTCGGCAAGCTGGTCTTTTTCCGCGTTTACTCGGGTGTCATCCGCAAGGGCGACACCGTTTACAATCCCCGCACCCGCAAGAGCGAGAGGGTGGGGCGCCTGATCCGGATCCAGTCCGACAAGCACACCGACATCGAGGCCTGCTACGCCGGCGACATCGCCGCCATGGTCGGGCTGAAGAACGTGCAGACCGGCGACACTCTGGCCGCTTCCGGTTACGATGTGGTTCTCGAGCCGCCGACTTTCCCCGAGCCGGTGATTTCGATGGCGGTCGAGCCGAAGACCAAGGCCGACCAGGAGAAGCTCGCCGTCGCGCTCGTCCGACTTTCCGAAGAGGACCCGACCTTCACGGTCAAGACCGACGAGGACACCGGCCAGACCATCATTTCGGGAATGGGCGAGCTGCACCTCGAGATCATCGTCGACCGCCTGCGTCGCGAGTTCAAGGTCGAGGCCAATACCGGTGCTCCCCAGATCGCCTACCGCGAGACGATCACCGTCAAGGCCGGTGGCGAGGGCAAGCTGGTCAAGCAGTCCGGTGGCCGCGGTCAGTACGGTCACGTCCGTCTGCACGTCGGCCCGAACGAAAAGGGCAAGGGTCTCACCATCGACAACCAGATCGTCGGCGGCGAGATCCCCAAGGAGTTTCACAACGCCTGTATCAAGGGCATCCAGGACGCGATGACCAACGGCATCGTCGCCGGATATCCGGTGGTCGACGTTCACGTCGATCTTCTGGGTGGGTCCTTCCACGAGGTGGACTCCAACGAGAATGCCTTCACGATGGCGGCCATCTTTGCCATGCGCGACGCCTTCAAGAAGGCCTCGCCCGTCCTGCTCGAGCCCATCATGGGGGTCGAGGTTTCGACGCCCGACGACTACCAGGGCGACGTGATGGGCGACCTGAGCCGCCGCCGCGGACAGATCGGCGAGATGGAGTCCAAGGGCAAGCTTGCCGTGATCCACGCCGCCGTCCCGCTCAAGGAAATGTTCGGCTACTCCACCGCGGTCCGCACCCTCTCCTCGGGTCGTGCCTCGTATTCGATGACCCCGTCGCACTTCGAGCAGGTGCCGCCCAACATCGTCGAGCAAATCATCAACGAACGCTGAATCGTACTTTCAACCAAACTCTACTCCTTCCGACGTCATGGAAAACCAGAAGATCCGCATCCGCCTCCGGGCATTCGACCACCGTGCGATCGATCGCTCCGCCCTGGAGATCGTCGAGACCGCCAAGCGTACCGGCGCCAAGGTTGCCGGGCCGATTCCGCTTCCGACCCGCATCGAGAAATTCAGCGTGAACCGCTCCGTGCACGTCAACAAGAAGTCGGCCGAACAGTTCGAGATCCGCACCCACAAGCGCGTGCTCGACATCCTGGACCCGACCGCCCGCACGGTGGACGAGCTCAAGAAGCTCAACCTTCCGGCCGGTGTCGACATCGCCATCCGCATCTGAGGAGTTGCGCCGCAACAATCCTGAAATCTCAAATCTGAAATCTCAAATCCCCAGTCACCATGTCCCTCGGACTTCTAGGTAAGAAACTCGGAATGACCCGCCTCTTCGACGAAGAGACGCAGTCGATGATTCCCGTGACGGTCGTCGAAGTCGGCGGCAACACGATCATCCAGCGCAAGACCGTCGAGAGCGACGGCTACAACGCCGTCCAGGTCGGCTACGACGACAAGAAGGAAGGTCGCACCTCGCAGCCGGCCCTCGGTCACTTCAAGAAGCACGGTTCCGGTGCCAAGTATCTCGTTCAGGAGTTCCGCTTCGGAGCCGACGAGGAGGTTCCCGAGGAGCATCCGGGCGTCGAGTTGTTCTCCGCCGGACAGTGGGTCGACGTGATCGGCACCACCAAGGGCCGCGGCTTCCAGGGTGCGGTCCGCCGCTATGGATTCGGCGGTCTCAAGCAGACCCACGGCTCCATGATGCACCGCCGGACCGGTGCCATCGGCGCGGGTTCGACTCCGGGCCGCGTCTGGAAGGGCCAGCAGATGCCCGGCCACATGGGCACCGACCGCCGCACCACCCAGAATCTCAAGGTCGTCGCCGTCCGCCCCGAGGACAACGTGATCCTCATTTCGGGAGCACTCCCCGGCCACAAGAACGGCTACCTGACCATCCGCCCCGCCAAGAAGAAGCCGGCTCCGACAGCCTGAGGCACGAGCTGAAACACCAACGTATTTCCGACCATGTCCGCGAAAACATTCACCGCCGAGGATGCCAAGGCCGCCAACATCGTGCTGGCTGAAGAAGGCAAGGGCTCACAGGCCGTCCATGATCTGGTCGTTGCCTACCGCGCCAACCGCCGCACCGGTTCCGCCAACACCAAGACGCGTGGCGAGATCCGGGGCAACAACAAGAAGATGTACCGCCAGAAGGGCACCGGCAACGCCCGTCACGGCACCAGCAAGGCCCCGATCTTCGTCGGTGGCGGCGTCGCCCACGGTCCGCGCCCCCGCGACTACTCGAAGAAGGTCACCAAGAACACCCGCCGCCTCGCGCTTCGCCGCGTGCTGGCCGACGTGATCGCCGGTGGTGCCTTCAAGGTGCTGCCTTCCTTCGCCATCAGCGAGCCCAAGACCAAGGCCTTCGTCACCGCCGTCACCGCCGAGGCCGAGCCGAAGAAGGTGCTGATCGTGGCCAAGAGCTTCGACGACACCACCTATCTCGCCGCCCGCAACGTCCAGTGGGCCGAACTGCGCACCGCCGCGAGCGTCAACGTCGAGGAGCTGCTCCACGCCGATACCGTGCTCCTGGTCGAGGATGCGCTCGAAACCCTCGCTGCCCGTACTGCCTGACCCCCCCCGAGCCCCAACGGAACCATGAAAGATCTTTACCAAGTCATCAGGAACGTCCGCGTCTCGGAGAAGGCGACCATGCTCAACGAACTCAACAACGAGGTCGTCCTCGAAGTTGATCCGCGGGCCAACAAGCTTGAGATCAAGCGCGCTGTCGAAGGCCTTCTCGGAAAGAAGGTCGAGGCCGTTCGCACCCTCAACCAGGTCGGCAAGACCAAACGCCGCCGCCGGGCCGATCAAGGCCGCACCGCCCACTGGAAGAAGGCCATCGTCCGCCTCAAGGAGGGCGAGAACCTCGACCTCGTCTGATTCACATTTTTCACCTGCCCAACCGCACAACCCTTTAGCGAGCCATGCCTCTCAAAGAGTTCAGACCCCTCACGCCACCCCAGCGCTACAAGACGCTTCCGACCTTCGAGGAAATCACCAAGAAGAAGCCGGAGAAGTCGCTGCTGTCCCCGCTCAAGAAGAGCGGTGGCCGCAACAACACGGGGCGGATCACCACGCGTCACATCGGCGGCGGCCACAAGCGCCACTACCGGATGATCGACTTCAAACGCCGCAAGCACGACGTGTCGGCCGAAGTCGTCGGCATCGAGTACGATCCGAACCGCACCTGCCGCATCGCTCTTCTCCAGTATGAGGACGGCCAGAAGAGCTACATCCTCGCGCCGGTCGGTCTCAAGGTCGGCGCCAAGGTGATCGCCGGTGAGAAGGCCGCGCCGAAGCCGGGCAACGCCCTGCCCCTCAGCAAGGTCCCGCTCGGCACCGCAATCCACAACATCGAGCTCACCCCGGGCAATGGCGGCAAGGTCGCCCGCGCCGCCGGCCAGCAGGCCGTCCTTTCCAACCGCGAAGGCGAGTGGTCGCTGGTGAAGATGCCCTCCGGCGAGATCCGTCGCTTCAATTCCCAGTGCTACTGCACCATCGGCCAGGTCGGCAACCGCGACCACATGAACGAGATTTCCGGCAAGGCCGGCCGCAGCCGCTGGCAGGGCAAGCGCCCGACCGTCCGCGGCATGTGCATGAACCCCGTCGACCACCCGAACGGTGGTGGCGAGGGCAAGTCGAAGTCCGGTGGTGGTCGCCAGCACCTGCTTTCCCCGTGGGGTCACGCCAAGGGCCAGAAGACCCGCAAGCACAAGAAGCCGACCAACACGTTCATCGTCGAACGCCGCAAGAAGAAGCGCTAACCCCATCCGACTCCCAGCATCATGTCCCGTTCCCTGAAAAAAGGACCGTTCGTCGACCAGAAGCTCCTGGTGAAGATCGACAAGGCCGTTGAAACCAACGACAAGAAGCCGATCAAGACCTGGAGCCGCAAGTCGATGATCACGCCCGACTTCGTCGGCCTGAACTTCGCCGTGCACAACGGCAAGACCTTCGTCCCGGTGTATGTCACCGAGAACATGGTCGGCCACAAGCTCGGCGAATTCGCCCCGACGCGCATCTTCCGCGCCCACGGCGGCATCGGTAAGAAGTAATCCTCCGCAACCCGTCCGCCTCATGTCCCTCAACCACGCCATCCGACGCCCTGCCGCCGCCCTTCTCGGGCTGGGGTTCGCGCTGAGCGTGTGCCAGGGGCAGACGGTGAACCCGGAAATGGCGGCGCTCCAGAAGGAACTCGCCGAACTCCGTATCCAGAACCGGGTGTTGGAGCAGGGGATCGCCGAAGCGAACCGGGCCGAAAAGGAGGCTTCCGAGCATCTGGCCCAGGTCCGCAGCCACCTCGAGGCCCTTGGCCGCGACCTTCTCGATGGCGGCGACGAACGCCTGATCCAGGCGACCGCCGACATCCAGATCCTCAACGAGCGGATCGCCGGCCTCGAAGCCGGTGCGATGCGCCTCTCCGGTGCCGTGTCGGAATTCCTCCGCACGGCCCTCGCTTCGGACCCCGATTCGCGGCTTCGTGTCGAAACTGCCATGCGAGAGCTTGACTCGGTTCTCGGCTTCAGGCAGAAGCCCGCCCCCACCGCTCAAACCTCGGTTTCGCCCCGTCGGGCCAAGGTGCTGAGCATCGATTCGGAAAGCGGCATGCTGGTTCTCAACATCGGGGAACAGCAGGACGTCCGGATCGGATCCACCTACCGCCTCCACCGAGGCGACCAGCCCTACGGCACCGCGATCATCGCCGACGTTCGTCGACGGATCTCCGGTGCCTTCGTCGAGTCTATGGAATCCGGTCAGGGTCCCGTGCGCCTCGGCGACATCGCCCTTCTCGAAATCGAATAAGCCTTTCTCCCAACCCCTCATCCCACCGTCTGATGGAAGTCAAGAGCACCACCAAGTTCGTCCGCCTGTCGCCGAAGAAGGCGCGTGACGTTGCCCGTGAGATCCAGGGCCTGCCGGTCTCGGCCGCGCTGGACATTCTCGCCTTCACCCCGAAGAAGGCCGCGTTCCTGATCAACAAGACCCTCAAGACCGCCATCGCGGACGCCGAGAACAACTTCGCGCTCGACGCCGAGAGTCTCTACGTCAAGGAGGCGGTCATCGGCGAGGGTCCCACCTTCAAGCGCTTCAAGCCCCGTGCCCGCGGCTCCGCCGGCGCGATCCTCAAGCGCACCAGTCACATCTTCGTCACCCTCGCGGAAACTCCGGAGGAAGAGGAAGCCAAGCCGAAGAAACGTCACCTTTCCCCCAAGGCAGAAGCCTGATTTCCCGAACCTCGATTTATCATGGGCCAAAAAGTCAATCCCATCGGATTCCGTCTCGCCGTCAACAAGGACTGGCGCTCGAAGTGGTATGCCTCCGGCAAGGACTACGCCGAAAAGCTCCACGAAGACCTGAAAATCCGCAAGTATCTCTCGGAGCGCCTGCAGTTCGCCGCCCTTTCGAAGGTCGTGATCGAGCGTGCCTGGGCCAGCGTCCGCGTCACCCTCCACACCTCCCGCCCCGGCCTCATCATCGGCCGCAAGGGTTCGGAGATCGAGCGCATGACCAAGGACCTCCAACAGCTCTGCTCGGAGGGCAACGTCAAGATCGACATCATCGAAATCCGCAAGCCGGAACTCGACGCCCAGCTCGTCGCCGAGAACGTCGCCGTCCAGCTTGAGCGCCGGATCTCCTTCCGCCGGGCCATGAAGCGGGTCGTGCAGACCACCATGGACTTCGGCGCCGAGGGCATCCGGATCCGCTGCGGCGGCCGCCTGGGTGGCGCCGACATCGCCCGCGCCGAGTGGTATCGCGAGGGCAAGGTGCCGCTCCAGACGCTCCGCGTCCCTCTCGACTACGGTTTCGCCGAAGCCCGGACCGTTTACGGGATCATCGGGGTGAAATGCTGGATCAACAAGAAGGAGGACGCCGACAAGGGTGCCCTGCCGCAGGGAGTGGAGCGCCGCCCGCGCCGCCCCCGCAACAACGCGCCTTCCGCCTGAAGCCCTGTTTTCAAACGACAACCTACCCCTAGGAGGACCAAGCCATGCCTTTGATGCCCAAACGCACGAAGTTCCGGAAGTCGCACCGCGGCTCCCGCGCCGGTAATGCCCAGCGCGGCACGACCGTCGCATTCGGTGACTTCGGACTTCAATGCCTCGGTCGCGGATGGATGACCAACCGCCAGATCGAAGCCTGCCGTATCGCGATCAACCGTTACCTCAAGCGTAAGGGGAAAGTCTGGATCCGGATTTTCCCGCACAAGTCGATCACCCGCCGTCCCCCGGAAACCCGGATGGGTAAGGGCAAGGGCGCCGTCGATGCCTGGGTGGCCGTGGTGCGTCCCGGCAACATGCTCTTCGAGGTGTCGGGGGTCCCCGAGTCGCAGGCCCGTGAGGCCATGCGCCTCGCCTCCTACAAGCTGGGCGTTCCGACCCGCTTCGTTGTCCGCAATCCGCATTCCTGAACGACTCCAACCGCTTTCCGATCATGGCATCGACCAAGACCAACGAATTCGCCGAGCTCACCGTCAAGGAGCTCGAGGCCCGCATCCGCGACCTCAAGGAGGAGGCCTTCAACCTGCGCCTCCAGAAGGCCACCGGCCAACTTGAAAACTCGGCCCGCATCCGGCAGGTCCGCCGCGACACCGCCCGGGCCATGACTTACCTCAACGCACGCCGCCGCGAGGCCTGAACCGATTCCATCCCATCACTCCCAAGCCATGAGCGAGACCCAGCAGGACAGCCGTCCGCACCTCCGCAAGACCCGCGTCGGCGTGGTCGTGTCCGACAAGATGAACAAGACCATCGTCGTCGAGCACGTCGCCCGCGTTCCGCATCCGGCCTTCAAGAAGATCGTCAAGAAGTCCAAGAAGTACTACGTCCACGACGAGAACGGCGAAGCGGCCGTCGGCGACAAGGTCCGGATCGTCGAAACCAAGCCGATCTCCAAGTTGAAGTGCTGGAAACTCGCGGAGGTCCTCAGCCACTAGTTCCAGCAAAAGCTGAAAATCGGAAATGCTGAAATCACTCAGTCCGGCATCAATTCCAGTTTCAGCGTTCTAGTTTTCAAAGTTTCAGCATTTACCCCACTACTGCCATGCTCCAGATGGAATCCCTCGCCTCGGTCGCCGACAATACCGGTGCCCGTTCCGCCAAGATGATTGGCGTCCTCGGCAAGCGCTCCCGCAGCGCTGACGTCGGCGATATCATCACCGCCCACGTCCGCGATGCCATCCCCACCGCTTCGATCAAGAAGGGCACGGTGGTCAAGGCGGTGGTCGTCCGCACGGCGGCGCCGATCCGCCGCTCCGACGGTTCGATCCTGCGTTTCGACAACAACGCGATCGTCATCATCGACAAGGACAACAATCCGCGCGGCACCCGCATCTTCGGACCGGTCGCCCGCGAGCTTCGCGAGAAGCAGTTCATGAAGATCGTCTCCCTCGCTCCCGAGGTCCTCTGATTCCTATCCCATCCCACCGTTTTCCCATGAAGACCCACGTCAAGAAAGGCGACGAAGTCGAAGTGATCGCCGGCAACCACAAGGGCAAGCGCGGCACCGTGATGCTCGTCAATGCATCCAAGGGCCAAGTGGTCGTCGAAGGTGCGCGCAAGGTCAAGAAGGCCGTCCGCCGTTCCGAGAACCATCCCGATGGAGGAATCATCGAGGAAGACGCCCCCATCCATATCTCCAACGTCAAGAAACTGGGCTGAGTCCCGACCCTGTCGGGGTCCGGCCCGCGCTTAAGCGCCACAACCAAAGCGCTGACCCGCTGAAAAAATGAGCACACCAGTACTGAAACAACACTACCTGGACAAGGTGGTGCCGGCTCTCAAGGAGAAGCTCGGCTACACCAATCCCCACCAGGTTCCGCAGATCGAGAAGGTCGTCCTGACCACCTGCCTCGGCAACGAGCCCGACCGCAAGGTGGCGGTCGACGATGCCGTCATCGAAATCGCCAAGATCACCGGCCAGAAGCCGTCGATCACCTTCTCGAAGAAGGCGGTCGCGAACTTCAAGTTGCGCGCCGGGGAGCCCCTCGGTGCCAGGGTCACCCTGCGTGGCGAGCGCATGTGGGAGTTTCTCTACCGCTTCATCAACGTCACGGCGCCGAACATCCGCGACTTCCGCGGCATCAGCCCGAGGGGCTTCGACGGCCGCGGCAACTTCGCCATCGGCTTCCCGGACCAGTCGATCTTCCCCGAGATCGAGCTCGACCAGATCAAGCGTCAGATCGGCTTCGACCTGATCGTCGTGACCACCGCCACCACCGACGACGAGGGCCGCGCGCTGCTCAAGGAGATCGGCATGCCGTTCCGCGAAACCACCAAATCCACCGAGGAAGGCGCCGCCGCCTGAGTCCCTCCGACGCAACTTCAGCTTACAAGAAAATGGCAGTTCTCACCGATCCCATCTCCGATTTCCTGACCCGCTTCAAAAACTGCTGCCGGGCCGGAAACGAGGAGTTCACCGCGCCCTATTCGCGGATCAAGGCCGACATCGCCAAGATCCTTCAGGAAGAGGGCTACATCTGGGGCTACGAGGTGGTCACCACCGAGAAGTTTCCCGAGATCAAGGTCAAGGCGCGCTACGTCGACGGACGCTCCGTGCTCACCGATCTGAAGCGTGTTTCCAAGCCGGGCCGCCGCGTTTATGCCGGGGCCGATGACATTCCGCGTGTCCTCAACGGACTCGGTATCGCGGTCGTCTCGACCTCGAAGGGCGTGATGTCCGGAGCCACCGCCAGGCGCCAGCGTCTCGGCGGAGAGATCCTCGCCAACGTCTGGTAACCCCAACCCGAGAAAGGAACCGATACCATGTCACGAGTTGGACTCAAACCCATCGCCTTGCCCGACAAGGTGAAGTTGAATATTTCAAACGGCAGTGTCGCCGTCGAGGGACCCAAGGGGAAACTCGACCTCGACCTCCCCAAGGGCGTTTCGGTCGCCGAGGAGGACGGCCAGGTCGTCGTCTCCCGCGCCTCCGAGCTGCGCGAGCACCGCGCCCTCCACGGCACCGTGCGCAGCCTGATCAACAACATGATCACCGGCGTCACCGATGGCTTCGTCAAGGAGCTTGAGATCCAGGGCGTCGGCATGCGTGCCGCGGTCAAGGGCCAGGCCCTGGACCTCGCGCTCGGCAAGTCGCACCCGATCCTGCACCCGATCCCGTCCGAGCTCACCGTCAGCGTCGCCGACAACACCAAGATCAAGGTGGAAGGCATCGACAAGCAGATGGTCGGGCAGTTCGCGGCCGAAGTCCGCAGCTTCTATCCGCCGGAGCCCTACAAGGGCAAGGGCGTGCGCTACGCAGGCGAGCGCGTCCGCCGCAAGGAAGGCAAGAGCGTCGCCAAGTAATCCGCAAACATCCACGAGTCATGAGTCAATTGAATCGCAAGGAAGTGCGTCGCCGGATCCACAAGCGGATTCGTCGCAAAGTCGAGGGCACCGCCGAACGCCCCCGTCTCGCGGTCCACTATTCCAATCAGCACATCTACGCCCAGGTGATCGACGACGAGGCCGGCAAGACCCTCGCTTCGGCCTCGACGCTCGACAAAAGCGTCGAGAAGTCGGCATCGAATGTTGCCTGTGCCTCCTCAGTCGGTCAGCTTGTCGCCGAGCGCGCCAAGGCGGCCAACATCAGCGCCGTGGTCTTCGACCGCGGTGGCCATCTGTATCACGGCAAGATCAAGGCCCTCGCCGACGCCGCGCGTGAAGCCGGCCTCCAGTTCTAAATTCCAGACAAGCGCAAATCCATCGTCATGGTGACTACCAACGAAACACCCCCCGCCTCCTCGCCCAAACCGGACCAGCCTGCAGCGCCTGCCGCCGCTGGTGACTCGGGTGATGCCGCCAGGTCTGGACCATCTGAAGCAAGACAGGGCCGCGGTCGTGGTCGCGGCCGCGGGCCTCGCCGGGAAGAACGCGCGCCGGCCATGGTCGACGGCAAGGAAGTGACCGAGAAGGTCGTTTTCATCAACCGCTGCGCCAAGGTCGTGAAGGGCGGTCGCCGCTTCAGCTTTTCCGCCCTGGTCGTCGTCGGCGACAAGGAGGGCAAGGTCGGCCTCGGCTTCGGCAAGGCCAACGAGGTGGCCGACTGCATTCGCAAGGCGAGTGAGGCCGGCCGCAAGTCGCTCAATCCGATGAATCTGGCCGATGGCACGATTCCTCACGAAAGCTACGCCGAGTATGGTGGTGGCAAGGTGCTGCTGAAGCCCGCCTCCCCCGGTACCGGCATCATCGCCGGCGGCGGGGTGCGCGCGGTCTGCGAGGCCGTGGGCATCCGTGACGTGCTGGCCAAGTCGCTGGGCTCCGCCAACCACGCCAACGTGGTCAAGGCGACCCTCAAGGCCCTTTCCCAACTCCGCACCCGCGACCAGATCTACGCGGCCCGCGGCAAGGCGAAGAAGGAGTCGATCTAACCGAAATTTGAACATCGAACGTCCATTCCTGCACGCGCGGGAAAAATCGAATCATGAAACTCCACACTCTCAAGCCCAACAAGGGCGCCAAGCACCGGAACAAGCGTCTCGGTGCGGGTGAAAGCTCCGGTCGCGGCAAGACGGCAGGCAAGGGCCACAAGGGCCAGAAGGCCCGCTCGGGTGGGTCCATCCGTCCCGGTTTCGAAGGGGGCCAAATGCCCCTTCACCGCCGCCTTCCGAAGAAGGGCTTCAACAACATCGACTTCAAGACGAAGGTCTCGGTCGTCAACCTCGCCCAACTCGAGCGATTCTTCGAGGAGGGAGAGACGGTCAACGAGGAAAGCCTGCGGGCGAAGGGCCTCGTGAGCCGCAAGTGCGACATCGTCAAAGTCCTTGGCCAGGGCCAGCTCAACAAGAAGCTGACCATCGCGGTGGATGCCGCGAGCGCCTCGGCCAAGGAGAAGATCGAGAAGGCGGGTGGCACGCTCGAACTGCCGGCCGCCGGGTGATCCCGATCCCCAGCCGACCATGATTCCGAGTCGTTGGGGAAGCGCTGGCACGCTTCCTCAACGTGTTTGAAAGAGAGCCTTTTTCCCGACCGACCCACACACCCATGATTTCCGCATTCGCGAATACCTGGAAGGTTCCCGAACTCCGCGACCGCATTCTCTTCACCCTTGCAATGATCGTGATCGTGCGCCTCGGCGTGCACGTCACCCTGCCGGGCGTCGATGCCTCGGTGATCGACGCATGGATGCAGGATGCCAAGGAGCAGAGCGACGCCACCACCGCCGGTGGACTGCAGGCGATTCTCGGGATTTTCTCCGGTGGTGCGCTGCAGCAGGCGGGTGTGTTCGCCCTCGGCATCATGCCCTACATCTCGGCATCGATCATGATGCAGCTGATGTCGGCCGTGGTGCCCAAGCTCTCGCGGCTCCGCCGCGAGGACGGCGGCCAGCAGAAGATCACCCAGTACACCCGCTACCTCACCATCGCCATCGCGCTGGTGCAGGGGGTCTTCGTCGCCAAGGCACTGATGGCCCCGGAGAGCAATCCACTGATGGGCGGCATCGGCGACACGATCAACCGCCTCGGTCGGGATCTCGTGCCCCAGCCGGACGTGTTGTGGCAGATCATCACGGTGCTGACCATCGTCGCGGGCACGCTGCTTCTGATGTGGATCGGCGACCAGATGACCGAGCGGGGCATCGGCAACGGCACTTCGATCATCATCACGGTAAACATCATCGCCGCCCTCCCCGGAGCGCTGCTCCAGACCTGGCAATACTTCGTGGCCCGTGAGGGTGCCAGCACCTTCGAGGTCATGATGCTGGTGGTCATGATTGCCATGCTGCTGCTGGTGATTGCGGGAACCATCGCCATCACCCAGGCCCAGCGGCGAATCGCGATCCAGTACGCCAAGCGGGTCGTCGGCCGCAAGCAGTTCGGTGGCCAGACCCAGTATCTCCCGCTCAAGGTGAACTACGCCGGCGTCATGCCGATCATCTTCGCCACCGCGGTGCTGTCGTTGCCGACCATCATCCTGACCCAGATGTTTCCGAATGCCGGCTGGTCGCGCAGCCTCCAGGACGCGCTCCTCGGCGGCACCTGGTATTACGTGCTCGGAGCGATCTTCATCTTCTTCTTCTCCTACTTCTGGGTGGCGACGATGTTCCAGCCCTCGCAGATCTCGGAGGACCTCAAGCGCAACGGCGGCTACATCCCCGGGGTGCGCCCCGGCAAGCCGACCGCCGACTTCCTCGACTTCACGATGACCCGCCTGACCTTTGCGGGTGCGATTTTCCTGACCCTCATCTTCTTCCTGCCGGTGGCCATCGGGAAACTGGTGGGCCTGCCTCCGGGCTCGATGGTGCTCCAGTTCTTCGGCGGCACCAGTCTGCTGATTCTGGTTGGCGTGATCCTCGATGTCATGCGCCAGGTGGAGACCCACCTCCTCCAGCGCCACTACGACGGCTTCCTGCGGAAGGGCAAGCTCAAGGGCCGCTACGACCGGCTCTCGCAAAACTCCGGCACTGCCGGCGCCGGCACCGCGATCGTCTACCTGTGGGCCTTCATCGGCCTGCTGTTGGTGATCGGTGCGGTCGCCTGGATCGCGAGGGGCTGATCCGCGGTTCATCAGCGATGGCCAAGCGACACAAGATCCGGATCAAGGGCCCGCGTGAGATCGAGCACATGCGGGTCGCGGGCCGCACGGCCAGTGCGATTCTTCAGGAGATTGTGGCAGCGGTGAAGCCGGGGGTGACGACCGGCGAGATTGACGAACACGCGGCGAGCCTGATCAAGCGCGAGGGGTGCAAGAGCGCTTTTCTCGGCTATCGCGGCTTTCCCGGGCACACCTGCATCTCGGTGAACGAGGAGGTGGTGCACGGCATCGGCGGACCCCGCGTCGTGCATCCCGGCGACATCCTCAAGATCGACGTGGGGATCGTGAAGAACGGCTGGATCGGCGACAATGCGACCACCTTCCCGGTCGGTGAGATCCCTGCGGACACGAAGCGCCTGCTGATGGCCACCGAGCAGTCGCTCTACGAGGCGATCGACAAGGCGCGGGCCGGACTCCGTCTGGCGGAGCTTTGCGGAGCCGTGGAAGAGTATGTGAAGCCGCTCGGATTTTCCGTGGTCCGCGAATTCGTCGGTCACGGGGTTGGGCGGGAACTCCATGAGGAACCCCAGATTCCGAACTATCGGCCGGCCGGCAAGACCCCCATTCTCCAACCCGGCATGATTCTCGCCATCGAGCCCATGGTGAACGCCGGGACGCCGCATGTCCGGATTCTCGACGACGGCTGGACGGTGATCACCGCCGATCGTCGGCCATCGGCGCATTTCGAGCACACGGTCCTGGTCACGGATGGCGACCCCGAACTCCTGACCGACCGGCCTCGCATTGCGACGCGCGAGTTGCTGGGGATTTGAGAGCATGGGGCGAGCGGCTTTGCAGGCCGCCGCGTGGTGGTGCCGGATGCTCCGGTCGCTCACCGGCCCTTCGGCACCGGGCCGATGGTGGCACCCTCGACGAAACTTCCCTTCGTCAGGGACTTCCGCGGGTCCTCCTGGCCGCGGCTGGCCTTGTCGGCCCACCGGACGATGCGTCGAATCATCGGCTTGAGATCCCAGCGGATGTGCGAGATCGGAGGGTGGCTCCACATGAAGGCCGGATCGGGGTCGGTCGAAATCAACGAAACGTCCTGCGGAATCCGGAGGCCGTTGGCCATGCAGAACTGCAGCGTGGGAACCACGAACAACGCTTCGTCCAGCAGCATCGCCGTGGGCGGAGTGGTTCGGAACAGTGACCTGAGCCCCGCCTGGTAGCCCTCGACCCCCTCCGTCCAGTCCGGCAGGTTGTAGCGCCCCGTCACCACTCCCTGCGCCTCGAGTTCATTGAGGAAGGTCCGCTCGGTCAGGCCCGGATCCGGAATTCGGCGGATGGGGCGCGACATCAGGACGATCCGACGGTGCCCGAGTTCCACCAGGTGCCGCAGCGCCGCGCGCATCGGCGTCAGCTTGTCCGGAGCGACGCTCGGCAGTGCGATCCGGTTGGCCCGGCCCGCCAGGGCGAATGCCGGTCGCGGTCCCTGCGCGAACCATTCCAGCACCGGGCGCGTGGCGCACATCACCACCCAGGCGTCGGTGGCGGACTGCTCGACGAAACGCGCCACCCGCCCGGGCTTGTCGTTCATGCCGGCCAGCGTCTTCCCCGCGACACCCGCCAGGTGACCCGCATCCTGCAGCGCGCGCACCAGTTGATAGATGATGGGCGAATTCCGGTCGGCCGCGTCCCCCGCAAGGACCGTCACCCGGAACCTCCGCTGGCCGGCCGGGTGAACCCCGGAACCGATGGCCCGTCCGCGTCCCGGTCCCTGGGCGTGCAGCACCCCGGCGTGCTCCAACTCCCGCAGCGCCTCTTCCACCAGGTCCCGCGACGCGCCGAGTTCGCGGGCCAGCCGGATGACCCCGGGCATCCGGCCCTGCCACCGGCCCTCCTGCAACTCCGCGCGCAGGTAGGCGGCGAGCTGCAGCTTCTTCGACACCGGTCTCCATTCCGCCATGCCGCCCAAAGCACAGGGGAAAACAGGATAGTGGGCAAGGGCCAAAATTCTGGAATCCCGGGGTGGCCCTGTTTCCCTTGAGCCGCAATCGAAAGCCTCTTCAAGGCCGACCGGAGGTTCGCTGCGCGGACCCTCCGAACGACACAAGGATTGAATCACGCCCCCGAATCATGAATCACAAAGCACTTACCCTGGCAGCAGCTCTGGTGATCACCCCGGCAGCCCATGCGGCCGTGATTGCGGAGACGAACTTTGACTCGGCGACGAAGTCGAGTGCCAGCGAGACCATGACCGGCATCGTCTGGACGGGCGATGACCTGGTGAATGTGACTCCTGGCACGTCGGCAAGTTACACACTGCTCGACAGCGATGCGGGCTTCGATCCCGCCGGTTTTTTCACCACCGGTTATGGCAAAGAGGCCTTTGCGCCCGCCCTGAATGTGCAGAACACGGGCGACTGGGCGGCAACCTTCCAGTTTGATTTGGCTGCCGGCGCGACAGGCACCCTGACCTCGATATCGTTCGGTTACCAAGGCCTGACAAACGCGGGGGCGAACCAAGGCGGGGGCCGGGCCATCCCGATGAATGTCACGGTCAACGGCACCGCCTTTGACGCGACCCTTTCGACTTCGACGATTTCCTCCGGGGGGACGCTGAGCTTCACCGACAGCGAAGCACTGATCAGCGGTACCAATACGATTGTGATTTCGACGGATGCCTACGAGAACAAAGACGGCTGGAATATCGGCATCGACAACCTCTCGTTCGCGGGCACCATTCAGGTCATCCCCGAGCCTTCGGTGGTCCCGCTGTTGGGAACTCTCGGCGTGCTGATGCTCCTGCGCCGTCGGCGTGATGCGTGAAGAATGTTCAAGCCGGAACCATCACCCCTTCAAGTCCGGGTCCCCACCGACCGCCCCCTGAAAAGCGATCCATCAACCACCATGCGCTTCCCCGCCCCGACCTCCATTACCCTTGCGCTTGCCGCAGGCACTCTTTCGGCGTTCTCGGCGGCTGCCGGTGCCGCCATTGTGAGCAGCATTCCTTCGGCCGTGACCCCGTCGGCTCCGACGAGCGGCAACGGGCAGCACCAGTACCGGCTCGACTCCACGACCGGCACGGTCCAGTTCGACACAGACGGCGGCAACAACTCCTTCGTCGACACCGACAAGAGCGGGGGCGACTGGATCCTGAACGGCTTGAATGTCTGGCAGTCGTTCAACAACGAGGTGCTGCAGTACATCCCCGGTTATCCCTCCGGCGGCAACCTGCGGGCGAACCTTCTCTTCGTCGAGGATGGGGGAGCCACCATCAGCCCGCAGACTGTCGGAATCGACGTGTATCTGAACGACTTGACGCACGGGACGGATTCAAACGGGCCGCTCTACCTGTGGTTCGAGGTGTTTGCGTGGAATGCCGGGGAAACCGGCCCCGTCCTGAGTGCCAACGGTCCGAATGCGAGCATTTACAACCCATGGCTCCAAGGCGATGCGGTGAAGCTTCTGGACGTCAAGGTGGCCCAGACGGGGAGCGGGATCGCCGGTGCCAAGGAGGTCCCCGCGGAGTACACGACCGTCGAGCTAGGTGAGATCGATGTCGGCGACGGCTATGACTTCTACGCCTGGCGGATCGGCGCGGCGGGCTATGATGGAAATGACGGGACGACCGGCCCCGACCAGTTTCGCCTGAGCAACATCACCGCGGTTCCGGAGCCGTCCTCCGCCTTGTGTCTGGCGCTGCTCGGCCTGGCGACCGGCTTGCGGCGTCGCCGTTGAGGCGGCTTCCGCGTTCCCGCCACGATCCCGCAATACCGGGTGCCATCCCCGACCCGCCGCCTTGTCCGACCGTCGCTGCTGTCCCACCCAAGCCCGTCGTTCTGTCCAACCTCCCTCAGTCCAAAGCATCATGAAACCTGCTTTCCAGCCGATGAAGCCGCTCTGCCCGCTTTTCGCCCTCGCCCTGTCATCCCTTGTTTTCACTGCCAATGCCGACGTGGTGACCGGCATCCCTTCGGCCGTGACCCTGTCGGATCCGTGGAGCGGCGACGGGAGGCACCAGTATCGGCTCGACACCACGACCGGCACGGTCCAGTTCGACACCGACGGCGGCAATGATTCCTTCGTCGACACGGACAAGAGCACGGGCGACTGGATCCTGAACGGCTTGAATGTCTGGCAGTCGTTCGGCAACGAGGTGCTGCAGTACATCCCGGGTTATCCCGCCGGTGGCAATCTGCGGGCGAACCTCCTCTTCGTCGAGGATGGCGGGGCCACCACCACCCCGCAGACCGTCGAAGTCGACGTGTATCTGAATGACTTGACGCACGGGGCGGATTCGAACGGGCCGCTCTACCTGTGGTTCGAGGTCTTTGCGTGGAATGCCGGGGAAACCGGTCCGGTCCTGAGCGCCAACGGTGGGGATGCGAGCTTCTACAATGGATGGCTCCAGCGCGATGCGGTGAAGGTTCTGGACGTCAAGGTGGCCCAGACGGGGAGCGGGATCGCCGGTGCCAAGGAGGTTCCCAAGCAATACACGACCGTCGAACTCGGTGAGATCGATGTCGGGGCCGGCTATGACTTCTACGCCTGGCGCGTCGGCGCGGCGGGCTATGATGGAAATGACGGGACGACCGGCCCCGACCAGTTTCGCCTGAGGAACCTCACCGTGTCGGCCCCGGCGGCGGAGCCCTTGCAACTCACCATCGTCGCCAGCGCGGACACTCCGGGTCACTACGACTTCAGCTGGAACAGCCAGGCGGGCCGGGTGTATGATCTCGTGAGTGCGACCGACCTTTCAACCCCGCCGGAGACCTGGCCGGTGTGGGGAAATCAGGGCGATATCGAGGCCACGCCCGACACCAACTCGCTCACCGGCATCCCGGGGGGTGGCGATTCGCGGCGCTTCTTTGCGGTCGTCGAAAAGCTGCCATGAGCCGTGCCGGAAGCCGGCGGATGGCTGCGAACGATCGCTGAAGGTCCGGGCAGCATGTGCGGGGTCCTCAGCGGCCGACGAGTCGGTCTCATGTCATGAATCCTAGCCAGCCATCAACCGGCGGACTTGCCGCGACATGGCCACTGGCGGCAGGGATGGTGCTGCTCGCGCTGTCGGTGCCGGAGTGGGCCGCAGCCGCGGAAAGTCCGCGGGAGCGCCTGCCCAACATCGTGTTGATCCTCGCCGACGACATGGGTTACGGCGATCCCGGTTGCTACAACGAAGCCAGCAGGATCCCGACCCCGCACATGGACCGCGTGGCGGCGGAGGGCATGCGCTTTACCGATGCCCACTCGCCCTCGGCGGTGTGCACGCCGACGCGCTACGGCTTGATCACCGGACGCTACGGCTGGCGGACGCTACGGAAGGGGGTGATCGGTGGCTACAGCCCGCCGTTGATCCAACCCGGCGAGCCGACCCTGCCGTCGCTGCTGAAGGAGCGCGGCTATCGAAGCGCCTGCATCGGCAAATGGCACATCGGCGCCACCTTCCACGACCGGGAGGGCAGGCCGACAAGCCGCGAGAAGGAGGTGGACTTCCGCAAACCAGTGACGGGAGGGCCGACTTCGGTCGGATTCGATCAGGCGTACTGGAATGCGGGCTGCGGCACCTGCGCGCCGCCCTACGGGTTCATCGAGGACGAGCATTTCGTGGCCAGCCGCTTCAGCCATCAGGCCGTGCCCCACGGGGACCATGGCATGGCGGCGGAGGGCTGGAGCCACGCGCGGGCCGATCTGGTGATCGCCGGGAAGGCCCGCGCCTACATCCGGCAGGCGGCGGACCATGAGCGTCCCTTCTTCCTCTACCTGGCCCCAAACGCGCCGCATGAACCCTGTGTCGAGGAGGTGGTGCCGGAGTTCGCCCGGGGCAAGAGCAAGGCCGGCTCGCGCGGCGATCTCGTGTGGCTGTTCGACTGGATCGTCGGGCAGGTGGACGAGGCGCTGACAGCCAGCGGCCAGCGGGAAAACACCGTAATCATCGTCACCAGTGACAACGGCGCGCTGCCGGGCGACTTCAAGCGCGGGGAGGGTGGCAAACGACTGGCGGGGCCCGGGCGCAACTGGCTGTTCGAGCGTCATGGCCATGCCTCCAACGGGGAGCTTCGCGGTTGGAAGGCCCATATCTGGGAGGGCGGGCATCGCGTGCCCCTCATCGTGCGCTGGCCGGGCCGGATCGAAGCCGGGACGCAGGCTGGCCAGCTGTTTTCCCTGACGGATTTTGTGGCCACGCTGACGGCGGTGGCCGGGGCACCGGCGATGCCGGAGGCAGGGGCACGCGACAGCGTCAACCAGTTGCCGGTCCTGCTGGGCGAGGTGCATGACGATGCTCCGCCCCGGCGCTCGATGATCCAGCATTCGAGCCACGGCGTTCTCGCGATCCGCCGTGGCGATTGGAAGCTGATCGCCGGCACCCGGGGTTCCGGGGGTTGGCCGCCGCCACGCGACAGCCAGCCGGTCCCCGGCGCACCCGGACAACTCTATCACCTGCGGACCGATCCCGCCGAGCAAGAGAACCAATGGGACCGTGAACCGGACAGGGTTCGTGAGTTGAACCAGCTTCTTGAGGAAGCTCGCTGAACCGAAGCCCCACCTTCACCGATCATCCACCAGCATGAAGCCATTCTTACCCATTGCCGCCGGGCTGCTGATTCTTGCCCCATGTGTGCCAGCCGAACCCGTTGTTCCCCGCGAGGCCGATGTCTGCGTCTATGGCGGCACGGCGAGTGGCGTGATGGCCGCGGTGGCGGCCAGCCGGGAAGGGGCCACGGTCATCCTGGTGGAACCCAGCCGTTGGCTGGGCGGTATGACCGGTGGCGGTATCGACCATCTCGACTGGGGCCGCGAGGCGGCGGTCGGAGGTTCGACCCACAAGTTCCTTACCGAAGGGCTGGACGACTTCGCCGACCGCAAGCCGGGCGGCAACAGCACCTACTCCCAGACCACGCGGATCGGTCACAGCAACCGGACCTACCGTGAGCGCTTTCTCAAGCTGGTGGAGGACCACGGGATCGAGGTGATTTACGACCATCGCCTCGGCAAGGTGCAACTCACCGACACCACCATTCACTCGGCCACGCGCCAGGACCCGGCCAAGCTGCGCGAGGTCATCCGCGTCTCTCCCGGAGGCAGCGCGATCCAGGCCATCTGGCTCGACCATGCCCCGGTGGACCGGACGGGCTGCCCGATCCCCGAACCGCTCGCGCACAATGCCGTCCACATCCGGGCCAGGGTCTTCATCGACTGCTCCTACGAAGGTGATCTGCTGGCGATGAGCGGCACGAACTACACCTGGGGCCGCGAGTCGCGCGAGCAGTATGGCGAGAGCCTCGCCGGGGTGCGGCCCAACCTGTGGCTCTACGAGATCGACCCGTGGCTCGAGGAGGGAGATCCCGGGAGCGGCACCATTCCCTTCGTTCAGGATCGAAAGATCGGCCCCGAGGGCAGCGCCGACGGCCTGACCATGGCCTACTGCTTCCGCTACAAGTTCAACCGCAGGGGTGAGGGCATCGCGATCCCCGAGCCCGCCCGCTACGACCCCGCCGAGTTTGAATTGTTCCGCCGGGCCATGCGCGATGGTGTCGACATCTATTCCGCCCGATCCTTCAACCGCCTGGGGCAGCCCGTCATCGACACCTTCAAGCCGCGACAAGCGGATGCCGGTTCCAGGCTCAGGCCGCGCCTGCCGGACACCAACCTGAGCCGTGCCCTGATGACGACCACCATTTTCGGCAGTTCGGAGAACTACCCCAACGGCGATTGGGCCACCCGGGCGTCCATCTGGAAGTTCCACCAGGAGTTCTTTTGCAAGCTGATCCATTTCCTGCGCACCGATCCGGTGGTTCCTGCGAAGCTCCGGGCCCAGGCCCGGGAGTTGACCTTCGACCGGGGCGACTTTGATGAAACCGGCGGCTGGCCGCATCAACTCTACGTCCGCGAGGCGCGGCGCATGATCTCGGACTACGTCGTCACCCAGAAGGACCTGGAGGCAAAGACCGCACCAAAGCACTCGGTCGGTCTCGCCTCCTACGGTGTGGATGACTGGTCCTACGCGACCGTGGCGCTTGACGGCAAGGTGGCGCTTCAGGGCGGGGAATTCTCCATCCTGTATCTGGACGGAGGAAAGCAGAACGGCAGCTACGCCATTCCCTACGAAGCCATCGTTCCCAGGAAGCGGGAATGCTCCAACCTGCTGGTGCCGGTCTGCTGCTCGGCCAGCCACATCGCCATGACCTCCATCCGCATGGAGCCGGTGTGGATGATTCTCGGGGAATCGGCGGGTGTCGCGGCAGCGATGGCGGTGGAGGAGGAGTTCCCGGTGCAGGACGTGCCCTATGGAAGATTGCGCCACAGGCTCTTGAAGATCGGCCAGAAACTCGATCCGCTGCCCCCGGTCGAGTAGGGCGCGGGTAGCGGCCCTGGCCCGTTGCCTCCCGCGCTTCAGTTTGTCTGCATCCTCCCGCGCTGCGGCGCGGTGCCGGAAGTGCCGGAAGTGGCAGCCTGCGGGCGCCCGACGGCTGCCCGGTACTTCTGCACGGCGAAGGCAATCGACTTCGCCACGGTCCGTTGGTAGCCGGGGTCGTTGATCAAGCGGGCTTCGTACGGATGCGTCATGAACCCGCACTCGACGAGCACCGAGGGATGCTTCACGCCGCTCAGCACGCTGAAGCGGGCGCGCTTGATTCCCCGGTCGAGCGTGTAGGGTTTGCCGGTCTTCTTGTCCTTGAGCGTGGTGAGCAGGGTGCCGTGGATGGCGGTGGCCAGCGCGACGTTGGCGGAGTCGTGGTAGTTGCCGGTCTTCGGGCTGAAGTCGCTGGCCTTGAGCCCACGGCCGTAGTGGGAGACCCCGACGGGAGACAAGGTGAAGGTCTCGATGCCACGCGCGGCCGAGCGGCCGGAGTTGTGGTGGATGGAGATGAAGACGGCGTTGTCCCGGATGCGGTTCGCGATGTCCACCCGCTGCTGGAGTGACAGGAATCGATTGTCTTCACGGGTCATGATGACCTTGTACTTGTAGTCCCTTTCCAGGTGTTCCTTCAGGTGCTTGGCGACAATGAGGTTGTAGCGGGCCTCGGTGCCGATGGCGTTGGTGGCTCCGGGATCCTTGCCTCCGTGACCGGGATCGATGATGACGGTTCGGAAGCTGCCGGCGTTCTCGATGATGCTCGGTCGAAGGACCGGGTGGACCAGCTTCATCAGGTCGATCTTTGACAGCCACGCCTTTCCACCCGAGACTTCAACCGGGTAACTGAAGACGAACTTCACCCCGTTCATGAGGCACTCGTGCGAACCCGTCTTCAGCCGCATCTCCACCTTGGCGTCCTCCAGTACGATGCTCTTCCCCGACCAGTTCATCTGCTTGAAGTTGTAGAACTTCTTGATCGAGTTGACGCTGACATAGCCACGCCCGTGCAGCGTCCGCTCCTCCCAGGCGGCATCGGCCACCATCATGCCGCCGAGAAGCAGCATGAGGATTCGAACGGTGATGGGGAGGCGGGTCATGAGTGTTCGTGGGGCGATCCTGACGCAGCCGGATGGTTAGCGGCGAATATGCCTCATGACAAATGTGTTTTCCGGGCCGGGGGAGGGCACGCGGCTGCGTGAAAATCCGGTGAAACCCGCCTCCTGCCTTGCCCACACGGCCCGGGTCGAGGGAGGATGAGGGCGTGGAAGCGGTGCTCAAGAACGACCTTCCCGACCGCTTCGGTTCGATGCTGGTCAAGGAAATGCGCCAGAACATGCGGCGCGGAAGCTTCGTGATTCCGTTCCTCGCGGTTCACGCCCTGGCCATTGCCGCGGTGATCGTCGAGTTCCAGACCGGTGCGACCGAGGGCTTCGCCGAGATGGTCGGGATGATGAACATCCTGCTGCTGGGCTCCTCGGGGCCTCTGTGGTTGGCGATTACCATCGTCTGCGTGGTCGTGATGCCACTCGGGGGACTGGTCCTGATGGGCCAGGAGCTGGACGAGGGAAACCATGAGCTGCTGCTGCTGACGAAGCTCAGCCGCTGGAAGGTGGTCCGTGGGAAGTTCTTCAGCCTCTGGTCGCTGTGCGTGCTCACGCTCTTCTCGCTGCTGCCCTACGTGCTCGTCCGCTACCAGATCGGGGGCATCGAGCTCGTCCGGGATCTTGCCTGCACCCTCACGGTTCTCGGTCTGTCGGGCGTCGTCTGCGCGGGGGCGATCGGGGCGTCGTCGTTTCAAGGGCTGGGTGCCCGGATGGCGGTGATGGTGCTTTTCCTGGGCTCGACGCTCGCCTCCGGGGGCATCGCGCTGGCGGCCTGTGGTGCCCAGACCAAGGGCGCAGGGGTGTTCTGGCACCTGAATGCCTTCGCGGCGACCCTCTGCTTCATCATGATGGGCCTCGGGCTGGCCCGATCGCGGTTGAGACTGGTGATCCATGCGTATGAGGTAAAACCCAGCTTCATGGTGGTGGGTCTGTTGTTTTTCACGCCTTTCGTGGTCGGGATGACCACCGCGATGACCGCCGGCTTCGCGGGTCTGGTCGGACTCGTCGGGATGGGTCTGGTCGCCGTCTATGCCGATGTGACTCCCAAGGCGCCCGCCTGGGTCAAGGCACCGCAGGCGAATGTTCCCGGGGGCGCGACTCCGCCGTCCCAGCCAGCTGTGGCGCAGGGAACCGTGCTGACCCAAGGTACACCGCCAGCACCCGCGCAGGTGGTGAATCCACCGGTCGCGGCACCGGAAAAACCGGAAGCGCCTCCCGGGTGAAAGGTGGTGGCGGGGGAAGTCCAGCCCCGCGATCCGGCATGAGTGGATGACCGCTCTCCCTGTGGTATGGGAGCGTCTCAGCTCCGATCACCTCATTCCCGCGAAACGCTGGCGCAGAAGATCCTTTTCGGAGAGGTCGGGGGTTTGGGCCTGTGCGTCCTCGACCCACTGCCATTCGAGTTCGTTCTTGGTGGGCCTCCGGGTCTCGTAGTAGACGCCGAACTTGCCAGGGAAATCCTCTTCCGCGAGCGCCATCGCCGCGGCGGTCGATTCGAGGTTCTGGTTTTCCTCATCGACGAGGTCGAAGACGCCGCCCTTGCGGGGATTGGCCGAGTCGAAGGACCCGGGATAGAACATCGTGCATTCCGAGAGGGTTTCGACCACCGCGAAGCCGGGATGCAGGATGGCCCGCTCGAACATCTCGTTCATGTGCTTCACCTGGGCCGCATGGGTGCGGGCAATGAAGGTGGCACCGCTGGCGACAAGCTGCGCCATCGGGTTGATCGGTCGGTCGATGGCCCCACGGGGATCGGTCTTCGACGGATGCCCGATCGGCGTCGTCGGAGAGGTCTGGTTCTTGGTCAGGCCATAGACGAAGTTGTCCATGATCACGTACGACAGGTTGACGTTCTTGCGCGCGGCATGGGTGAGGTGGTTGCCGCCGATCGAGTAGCCGTCGCCGTCGCCGCCGAAGACGAAGACATGCAGGTCCGGACGCGAAAGGGAGATGCCGGTCGCCAGCGGCACCGCACGGCCGTGGATGAAATGGATGCCGTGGGCATTCACGAAGTAGGGGAAGCGCGACGAGCAGCCGATCCCGGCCACGCAGACGATCTTCTCGTGCGGGATCCCGAGCTTCTGGACGACATTGAAGAAGGAGGCCAGCACGGCGAAGTCGCCGCAGGCCGGGCACCAGGTCGGGTGGTCGGCCTTGAGCTGCTTCTTGGTGAGTTTCTCGGTGGAACTGCTCATGGGTGGGATGGGGGATTGGCTTTCCTGGCGCTGGGCTTACCGTTTCAGCACCTTCAGGGCTCGTTCATGGATTTCCCGGACCCGGAAGGTCAGGCCCTGGATCTTGTTGAAGGATTGGATGTTCGGGTTGCACGTGACGGCCCGCAGCAGGGTGGCAAGCTGGCCGAAACCGTAGATGCCGGGGTCGTTCATCTCGGGAACGAGGACGTGCTTGAAGCGCCGGAAGATGGTGCCGATGCCGTTGCGCAGCGGATGGATGTTGCGCAGGTGGATCGAACCGACCTTGTAGCCCTCGTTGCGGAGCCGCTCGGCGGCCTCCTTGATGGGGCCGTAGGTGGAACCCCATCCGACGAAGAGGAGATCGCCCTGCTCGTCGCCGAAGAAGTCGGGGGCGGGCAAGGAGTTGGCGAGCTTGATGAGCTTCTCGCGGCGCTTCGCCGACATCTTCTCGTGCATCTCCGGATTGGCCGAAGGATGGCCCCACTCGTCGTGCTCGAGGCCGGTGACGACCGGATATTTTCCCTCGGGCGACGGGCAGCCGGGCGGCGCGTGGCGTGTGATCCGGTCGAGCGGGTAGGGTTTGCAGTCGGCCGGGCAGGCCGAGAGATCGAGCATCGGCTCGACCCAGTGTTCTTCGAGATCCGGCTCGGGGAAGGCCTCGGTCCGGGTCGCGATGGCCTGATCGGAGAGGATGATGACGGGCGTCGAGTAGTCGCGGGCGATCTGGCAGGCGCGCACGGCGGTGTAGAAGCAGTCCTCGACGTCGCGCGGGGCGAGCACGACGCGGGGTGAGTCGCCGTGGGAGCCGTAGATCGCCTGCATCAGGTCCGACTGCTCCACCGAAGTCGGCATGCCGGTGGAAGGTCCGCCCCGTTGGATGTTGACCACCACCAGCGGCAGTTCGGCCATCGTGGCGTAGCCGATGGCCTCGGACTTGAGCGACAGCCCGGGGCCGGATGAACCGGTCACCGCCAGGTGGCCGGCGTAGGACGCGCCGATCGCGAGGGCGACGGCGGCGAGCTCGTCCTCGGCCTGGATGAACATGCCGCCGTACTTCGGCAGTTCGGAGCGGAGCAGCTCCATGATGCTGGTCCAGGGGGTGATCGGGTAGCCGGCGCCGTAGCGGCACCCGCCGGCGATAAGCCCGAGCGCGAGCATCGTGTTGCCGTCGGTCGAGATCCGGTTGGCCTCCTCGTTCTCGCCGGGCGCGAAGGGCATGTGGTTGATGTCGTGGACCGGATAGGAGTAACCTGCGTCGAAGGCCAGCAGCGCGTTGCGCAGGACATCCTCGGATTTCCTCCCGAACTTGCGGGTGATGATCTCGACCAGTTTCTCGCGGTCGAGCTTGTAGACGGCGCACAGCATGCCGAGGACGAAGATGTTCTTGCCGCGGTCCTTGGCGGAGCCGCCGATCGCCTCGATCGAGGCCGAGGTGAAGGGGACTCCGATGTGGCGAATGTCGCGCTCTTCCTTCAACTCGGTCACCTGGTCGCTGTCGTAGAAGCAGATGCCACCGTCGCGCAGCGCTCCGAGGTGGTCCTCGTAGGAATCCTGATAGAAGGCGACCAGCGTGTCGGCCTCGTCACCGGGGTGGAGCACCTCGCCGGAGCCCAGATGGACCTGGAAGATGCTCGGGCCGCCGGAAATGGTGCTTGGGATGGTCATGTAGGTCATGACGTCCTGGGCGGTGGATCCGGCAAGCTGGGCGAGAAATCCACCGATCGACTGGATGCCGTCCTGGGAGTAACCGGCGAGCCGGATCACGGCGTCGCGGAGCGGGGTGGTCGCGGATGCGGATGACATGGGTTTGAAGTTTAGTATCTGGATTCCTAAAGCTTCGGAGCCCGGTCGGAAAGGAAAACTGCCAGAGTTTCGTGGCATCACGGAGCTGAAAGAAAACCGCCTCTGCCGCGCGGGGCGGGATGGATCATCGTTCAGGGCAGCACACGGATCCGGAACACGGCCGCCGGGGAGCCGTGGGTCGCATGCACGCGCAGGGTCAGACGGCGGGTCGTCAAAGGATGGGGGAATGGCTGGTCAAAGCGAGCCGACCGGTGGTCCCGGGCTGCCGCGACAACGTCGCCCGCCTCATCCAGGAGATCAAAGTCGCGCACCAGGAACGGGACCACTTCTTCAGGGTGGGTCATGAGCACGCTCTCCATCGGGTGGTCCCAGTCGGCGTCGAATTCGAGGATCACCCGGCCGATCTGGACCGGTTCGGGCCATGTGAGCACGAGTTCCGGCTCCCGGTCGGCGGGGTCGGCGACCCAGGCATTCACGGTGCGGGTCGGGCGTGCCGGGCCCCGGGTCACGTTGGCAGGACCGAAGACATCGAGTGGAGGATTGATCGTCATGGCGAGGTTGCGACCCTCGGGGCGCCGTTTCGGGAGCCAGAACTCGAAGGAATCGATTCCGGTTTCCTCGGGCGGTGTCTGCATGCTCGAGGTCGCAACGGCCTTGTTGTAGGCGTTGGAAACCGCGAGGACGCCGGTCCGGCGTTCATCGCTGAGCCGGACGTGGATGGCCGGGTGCTCGTTGAGTTTGACGAAATGGTAGCCTTCGCGCGTGACCGGCGTGCGGAAGCGGGCCTCGATGCGCGTTTCGCCCTCGGGGAAGGGGACCTCGATCGCCTCGATCAGTTCATCGGGCGTGAAGTTGGCAGCCTTCCTGGCCCGCCGGAGTTCGACACGGAGTGCTCCATGTTGTTCGCTGGAGATCTCGAAGCCGAAGACCGGACACGGACCTTCCGCGAGCGGCAACAGCATGGCCCAGCCGCTGTCGAGCCGCAACCAGGCGTGATTGCCGGGAAGTTCGCCGAGTCGCAACTGCGAGCTTGCGGTGGCGGTGGCGGCGGGAGCGAGATCGTCGGGGTCGTCGGGATCGATCCCCGGCAGGAACTGGCCGGCCCGGTCGAGTCGCTGCTGGAGTTCGCGCAGGGCATCGTCGCCCGCGATCTCCCGTGGCAGGCAGGCGCGCTCGCGGCAAAGAGCGGCGGCGGTGCCGACGGCCTGGCCGCCAGCGGCGCAGGTCGCCATCACCCGGGTGGAGCCGAAGGCAACGTGGGTCGCGCTGATGATGCGGCCGGCGAGGAACAGGTTCGAAATATTGCGGCTGTAGTAGCAACGCCACGGGATGCCGTAGACCCCCTTGGCGTGCCACTGGGTGCAGCCGGCGCGCTCGGAATAGACCCCGTCGGCGGGATGCAGGTCGAGCGCCCAGCCGCCATGCGCGACGACATCCTCGAAGGGCGTCTGCCCGATGACGTCCTGCTGGCGCATGAGGTAGTCGCCCTCGAAGCGGCGGCTTTCGCGTTTTCCCGGAATGTGTCCGACCCATTCGAGGATCAGGTTTTCCGCTTCGGGGTGCTCGCCGGAGTTCTTGATGTGGTCCCAGATGCCGTAGACGACCTTCCACAGCTCCCACTTGATCGTTTCGGTGTCGTGCACCGTGTCGAGCCGGCCGCCGTATTCGAGCCACCAGAAGTTGCAGCCCTGCATGTTGGTGTTGAAGCGGCGGTGGCGGGCGATGCCGCTGACGTCCTTGAGCGCCCAGCTCGGGGCGGTGAAGCGGACCGGCGTGCCGACGTCCTTGGTGTAGAAGTACAGCGAGTGGCCGAGCAGGTGGCCGTAGCCTTCATCGGGCGCGAATCCCTCGCCGAACTCATCCGCCGACTCCGCCCCCATGCGGAAGGCCGCGCCAGCGAGGAAGGCGACGATGCCGTCGCCCGAGGCGTCACAGAAAAGGGGAGCGCGCAGTACGTAGCGGGTCGAGTTCTGCGGGCAGAAGGCGACAACGGCCGACACGGTGTCCGGGTCGCTCTTCTCGACCTCATGCACCGCCGTGTTGAGCAACAGGGTGATGTTCGGTTCCTCGACGACCTTCTCCAACAGGATGGTGTCGAGGATGTAGGGATGGCCCTGGCGGTTGCGATAGACGTTCTCCTCGAGGATCTCGTTGATGATGCCGCCCTCGCGCGACCAGCGGTTGTTGTTTCCCATGTGGGAGGTCGCGCCGAGGACCCACAGCCTGACCTCGCTCGAGGCGTTGCCGCCCAGGACCGGGCGGTCCTGGACGAGGACCACCCGCAGGCCTTCCCGGGCGGCTGCGATCGCGGCGCAGGTGCCCGCCAGTCCGCCGCCGACGACGACGAGGTCGGATTCGGGGCTTTCGGTCTTGAGTTGCCGGATGGTGGTGGGGCCTTCGTGGATCATGAAGCGTTGCGGGATTGAAGGTATCTTGCGCCGCCGAGCATCGCGAGCCCGATGGCGGCGACCAGGAGGGCAAAGAGCAGAATGATGCTCCGCTGGCCGGGATTGAGCGGAATCAGGCAGGTCATGCCGGCGCCGAGCACCACCATGCTCCAGCCGACGATGCGCGCCGGGGCGGCGTCGGCCCTGCCGGTTCGCGTGGCTTCCGCCTCGGTCTCGGCGGCCTGCAGTGCCTCGATCCGCCGCCAGCGGTGGTCGACGCCCCGCGCCCGCAGGTGGGCGACGAGGACGATGACCATCGGCAGCACCACGCCGACGAAGGTCTTCGACTGGTCGAAGAGCCATTGTCCGATGGCGCTGTCCTGTGGCGGCACGATCAGCCTGAAGTGCAGCATGAGCCCCAGCGGAATGCAGATCCCTGCGGTGAGCCACAGGGCGCCGACGTTCACCTTCCTGCTGAGCAGGCCGATGAGGATGGGCGCGAGCAGCGGCACCACCATCAGCTCGGTGATGGAAATGATCACCCGCTCCGCGCCGCCGAGCATCGGGATGCACAGGGCGATGCCGGCGATCACGGCGCCTAACAGGAGCGTGAAGAGTCTTCCTGCAAGGAGGAGGCTGCGGTCGGTGATCTGGTTCCTCAACGGACGGTAGATGTCATGGGTGAGGACACCGGAAAAGACATTGAGCTGCGAGCTGATCAGGCTGGCCGTGGCGGAAAACATCGCGGCCATCATCAGCCCGACCATGCCGATGGGCAGGACATGGCGGCAGGACTTGATGTAGGCCTCCTCCTTGAGGACGCGGATCATGTCGTCGGTCGCCCCTTCCGGGATCGGGCTCTGCACGCGCCACAGCAGGGGAGGGAGCAGCCAGAGGAACGGCGAAAAGAGATACATCAAGCCGAACAGCACCGTGCCCCGGCGGGCGTCGCGCGCGGTGGGCACGCACAGGTAGCGCTGCACGAAGGCGAACTCGGCACCGATCATGAAGTAGTGGATCGCCACCCAGCCGAAGAGGAAGAACCAGGTGTAGCGCCCCGAGGTGAGCGACAGGAAACCCTCCGGGGCCTGCGCGATGAAGCCGCCGAGCCCGCCGATATCGAGCAGGATCAGCGCCACCACGAAGATCACCGCGACGTTGAGCACGATGAACTGGATCACGTCGGTCATCAGCACCGCCCACAATCCGCCGATCATGGTGTAGAGGACGACCACCGCGGCGAAGATCAGGATCGCGGTGACCAGTTCCGGCGGCATTCCGCCGACGCTGACGGCGGTGTCGCTGCCGCGGGTCACCGCCACGGTGAGGGTGGCGATGGCGTAGAGGGCGCCCGCCGCGCCGACCATGCGGTAGATCATCATCGACCAGGTGTAGAAGTGCAGCGCGCCCTTGCCGAAGCGGCGCTCGACGAATTCCGCCGGGGTGCGGATGCCGAGCCGCTTCCATTTTCCGGCGACCGTGTAGCCCGCCAGCAGCGCGGCGATGCCGTAGCAGAGGTTGACCATGATCGCGACGATGCCGTGCTCGTAGGCCATGCCGCCCCACACCACGAAGGTGTTGGCGGAGAACATCGTCATGAAGGCGCTGAGTCCGCTGGCCCACCACGGCGAGGCCCCGCCGGCGGCGAACAGGTCGGCGGTGCTCTTCACCTTGCGCCCCAGCAGCACGCCGATCCCCACCGTGGCGGCGAGGTAGGCGCTGAGGACGATCCAGTCGGCGGAGTGCATGGAGGGTCGGGTCGGATTCTATCGGGTGTCACGGGTTCCACCCATCCGCAGAATCCGGCAGGGCGAGGTCCAGTTCGGCGATGACGAACCCACCGATCATGGTCCGGTCCGCCAGAAGGCTGCGTCGGTCGCCCGGGTGAGTTGGAAAATGATGGGTCCGCGATCGATGGGATGCAGTTCATCGACCCATGACCAGGTGTTCAAATCGGAACTTTCCCGGAGAACGAGCGCCTCCTCGGGATTTCCGTAGGTCACCAGCCGCCACGCATCCGGGTCGGGCCCCTTGAGCAGGCGGGTGGATCGGGCGAGGACAGGCTCGGTATCCGGCGGGAAGTCGGCGGGGCCTTGCGGCGGCGAGGTCGGCGGTGGCGGAATCGCTCCCATTTCCAGCCACGCGGAGACATCGAAGCCCGCGGCCGAAGGACGCCTGTGCTCCGTGTGGGAGCTCAATCCGGTGAAGCAGACCTCCCCTTCATCCGGAAGGTGCTCGACCAGCATCCACTCCTTCCGTTGCTCGGAAAAGCACAGCGGATAGGCGAGTTCGCTGGTGTAGATCCACCCCATGCCATCCATCCAGCCCCACAGCGAATCGGTTCCCTGCCAACCGACATAGACCCACCCGAGTTCGGTGTGGAAATGCCACGGGTGCGACGATGGATCGACGGCGCCGAACCAGGTCCAGAGGTAGGTCGTGTCGAGCTGGCTGCCATCCAGTGAGGATCCGGATTCGGGCTCGGTGATTTGGATGGCGGTGGCGGCCGCCGGATCGAGAGTGGTTTCCAGACTGCCGCCGGTGGTGGTGAGAAATCGTCCGGACGCCGTTTCCTGAAGGAGCGTGCCCGCCTCCCCGGCATCGACCCAGCGGAAGGCCTGGGCCCCCTCGGTCCCCGGCGGCCGGAGCACGAGTCGGTGGCCTGCAGTCCCGCGCACCCGCAGCCTGGGGCCTTCGAGGCCGTTCACGCCGTCGTCCTCCTTCGACGCCAGCCAGAAGAAGCTGCGTCCGGTATTCTCGCGGTCGGAACGGAGCAGCAGGTCGAGCTCGCCCGCCAACGCGCCCTGCACGGCGGATACGAAAGCAGCGTTGCCCGGGAAAACGAGGTCCTGACCCGGGTTGACGTTCGCCGGATTCGCCGCGGCCGTGCCGAGTACGGCGGGATCGTGGGTGCCTCCAGGCTGGTTCCATGGGCCGGGTCCGGCGGTGGTCCAGGTCGCTCCGGTGAAGCGGTAGGGTTGGGTGAGCTTGAAGAGTTGGAGCGTGTGCGCCGCGCCTTCCGACGTGGCGTCCCGGATCCGGACGTCGAGCGCGAGCTCGGCATCGGTGGGTGTGAAGCCCGGCGGCAGGCCGGAGAGGTCGAAGCGCATCAGCGAGCGGAAGCTGGTGGTGGCATTGATCGAACCCGCCGCGAGGTCCGCGTCGATCGCCTGGGCTTCGTCGCTTGAACGAATGCGGATGTCTTCGACAATCGGAACCTGGATCCACTCGGAGGCCTCCTCGACCAGCGTGAGGAACTGACCGCTGGCGGCATGCACGACCCGAATGGTGCCGTCCGGTGTCTCGAAGACTTCCCAGCGGAGGGCGTTTCCGGTGGTGCCGGCAGGCGCGACACCGACCATTCGATCCACTCCGGAGCCGGACAGCATCGCGCCCTCGGATCCGAGAATGATCCGGGAGGACAAAGGCGGCGTGAGTGTCCAGCCCGCGTCGGCTCCGATGTCGCGGGCGAGCACGATTCCATCTGCGCCCGGGAGAAGATGGATACCGCTTTCCAGATGCATCAGCGCCTGCCCGCCCTCGGAGACCGGCTTGAGGGCGAAGCGGTCCGCACCCGCGGCATCGAGCACCACTTCGGCACCGGCTGCGAAGGCGGTGCGGTAATCGAGCACCAGACGCGGGGCGATCGTCGCCTCCTGCTCGGACGAAGCGAGGTAGGCCTCGCTGCGTTGCAGGTTGTCTTCCCGGTTCGAGCGAATCAGCAGGTTGAACGGAGTGCCCGCCGCGATGGCCGATTCGACCGCTGAGCGAAATGCCGGCTGATCCGGGAAGACGAGAGCTTGTCCTTCGCCGGCAGCCGATGGGTTGTAGGGAATCGAAACCAATGCGTCTCCGGCCACATCGCCGCCGGGGGGCGTCCACGGCACGCCGGTGCCGGCCGAGAGCCAGGTGGCCTGGCCGTTCACGAAACCGCGAGCCAGTTGATAGACCGCAAAATCCTGGTCGAGATCAGCCGGGTCGCCGGCCGCGTTCGCCCCACGGACCAACCTCAACTCGACCGAGTCGGGGTTCGTCGGAAGCCCTGTTAGATCGAAGTTCAGCAGCGAGCGCACGGCTTCCGATCCGCCCAGCGGCCCCACGCGCAGGCTCCAGTGGGCGGCGATCGGAGATGAAGGCGAGGTGCTTTCGATCCGCTGGTCGAACGAGGCGAAGACCTCGCGCAGTGGCTCGACCCCATCCGTGGAGCTCAGGGCGAGGTAGTGGCCGCCGACACCGTCCCGGAGCGTGAATTGCCCCGGGGCGACTTCATCAAGGAGCCACGTGCGGGCCGACTCTCCGAGGGCCGGAGTGCCATCGGCATGGTCGAGAAGTCGGCCGTCCGGCGCCTTCATCACCACCCGCCTCGATGCGGCGGCACCACGGTCCGCGAGCAGGCGCTGACCCGGCACCCGCGCGGCGGTCGAGCCGGGAATGACGCGGCGGGTGGCCGTCGAGTCACCGAGACGAAATCCACCGGAGGCATCCTTCACCAGCACGCTGGGACCGAAGGCTTCCACGACACCGTCGGGCCGGGTGGCTTCCAATTCGAAGAGCACCGATTCATCCCCGGACCCGAGGGGCACGGTGAACTCCCAGGGGAAATCCGCATCCGCCGCCTCGCCGTAGCGACCGTCGATTTCGTAGCGCAATCGCAACGGGCTGAAGGCTCTCTTGCTGTCCTTGAGGTAAAAGTAGAAGGACCGGTAACGGGATCCGAAATTCAGGATCATCGCCCGGGCAGCCGGGTCGGTCCACTCGAGATGTCCCTCGACCCACGCATCCGACTCGGAAAGATCGGCGAACCCCTCCTGGAAAACCGGAACGACTTCGGTCGTGTCGATGATCACCGCCGCGATGCCCTTGGCCGGGACGGTCAGGGAGAAACGTCCGTCGGAAACCTGTACGGCAGCGGCGGGCTGGTTGTCGATCCACACCCGGGCGGTGCGGGTGCGGCCGGACAGGGCGGGCACCAACTCGGTGTCGAGCGTCACCGTGGCGGCTTCCTCGCTGAAGTTCTGGTTGGTGAAGGCGAGGCAGAGGGTGTCTTCCCCGCGGGCCGCGATGTAGTTGAGTTCGTTGCTCGACACCTCGGCCAGTCCCTTCGGCATCCACAGGCGCACCGGTTGCTCGCCATGGAATTCTCCGGGCCGCATGCCGTAGTAGCTGCTCTGCAGGTACGCGTAGCCTTCGATGAATTCCCGCTCGAAGGAGATGGCTCCATCCGAGCGGGTCTCCGCGTCGGTGACCAAGTAGTCGAGCGCGACCGACATCAGCGGCCAGATATGGTTGAAGTGAAAGGAATTGTAGCTCAGCTGGTTGAACGGCCGGAGCGGGTAGTCGGGCTTTTCATACACCGTGGTCCGGGCGGTGTTCATGTGGTAGCCGGGGAAATTCATCCAGCGCCCGACGATCGCGCTGCGGGCGATGTCGCGCAGAAAATCGTCGTCCTTGAGCCAGGCAAGCCGGAGGAACCAGGGCGCGTAGTTCGCCATGAAGATCGCCCGGTGGCCGGTGCTGGTGCCAGAGGACTCGCAGGTCAGGCCCTGGGCGGAGACCCGCCATGCCGGCACCGTTTCCTCCGGAATGCTGATCGGCCCGACGGTTCGTTTCTCGAGGTAGTAGTAGACCGGTGCCTGGTTCCCCTGGTTGACCGTGACGTTTTCATCCGGAATCCGCGGCGCGAACCAGCAGTGCATCGCGAAGAAGCGTGCCGCCTTCCATGAGGCGTCGAGGAAGCGCTGCTCGCCCGTCGCCTCGTAGAGCAGCAGGAGGTCGATGAAGCGCGGGGCATACCCCGTCCAGAAATACAGGGCCGCGTCCGGGTCGTTGAAGTCCTCGGGCAAGTCCGTGATGCGGCGCGCGATGTAGGCGTCGGCCCCTTCGATCGCCGTCTGCAGGTAGGACGCGTCGCCGGTGGCGCGATAGAGCTGGAGGGAATTCTGCCAGGTGTCCCCCGGTTCGGCCACGTTCAGGTTGCGGACCCGGCTGGACTCATACTCGGCTTCGGCAAGTTCAAGCATTTCGGAAGCCGCGCCGTTGCTGATGCGGTTCAGCGCGACCAGCTCGGAGATTGGGGCCACCGGACCCTCGAGCGTGTAGGAGGGATTCTGGATGTTCTGCGACTCGTCGGTGGTGAAGAGGAACTTTTTCCGCGAGAGCATGTATTCGATGTAGGGATAGGCACGGCGCTTCCAGATCGTCTCGTCGTCAGTGGTCAGCGCCATGTCCAGCGGGCTGAGCGACGACACGTTCTTCACCGCGCCCGGCGCGTCGGTCGCATAGCTACAGCCTTTCTCTTCCTCGAGAAACTGGCTGTAGTCGGACATCCCGTAGGCCAGCATGTTGTCGAGCGCCGTATTCATCGAACCGATCTGGTTGTGGCGCACATCGCGGAAATCGTAGAGGTCGCGGGCGATGCGCTCGAAGGCGATCGTGGTGTCGCCGGTCGCGACAAAGGGGCACATGCGGAAGGTGAAGGATTGTCCGGCTGTCAGTCGCGAACCGGTCCCGCCGAGGATCGGCGCGGCAAGGATCGGCTGCGCTTCACCGGCGGCATTGCGCACCGCCACGCCGAAGCGCGAGTTCTCGAAGACCGGCAGCGGCATGAAGGGAAATTCCGCAGGATGTGCCACCACACCCACGGTGCTGCCCGCCTTCGTCACCAGGGTGGAGGGCACCGGGCAGTGGTAAGATGCTGTTAGATAGCTGGTCGATGGAAACCGCCGACCCTGCCAGACGAGCGGCTGCCAGACCTGTTCGGTATCCGCGAACGAACTGGCGGGTGCTCCCAGATAGGCCACCGAGAACCACGCCGTTCCGGTGGATTCAAGCGTCGTCGTGATCGTCGGCACGCCGGTTTCTGCGTCGAATGCGATCCGGGTGCTGAAGGCAAATGTCGGATCGGCGGCGAACTGGTAGCGGATGCCGTCCGCCTCGACCGTGTCGCCCGTCGGCCGGATTTCCTTCGAGGCGGCCGCATTGAACAAATTGGCGGTGCGGCTGCCCGGATTGGTCACGATGTCCGGATCGAAGCCATCGCCCCAGTCCGGGTTGTCGCCCCCGCCGATGCCGCTGTCCGGGTCGGGCACGGAGGCCACCCACGAGGTGCCGCCATTGTAGTCCACGCCGGAAACCTGCGTCTTTGCCGGCTTGGGATCGCTGGTGGCCAGGAACACCCGAAAGGTCATGCCAAAATCGGCGGTCGCGCCGTCCGGCCCGGTGAGCCGCACGGTCTCGCCGTCGATCCGGTCGATCGTCCACGACCCGTTGGTCAATGGCTGGCCGGCGGCCGGTGCCACCACCCATGCCAGAGCCAGGCAAAAAGCGACTGCTGCCGCAGTCCGTCCGCCTGATGCCGTCCCAAACCGAGATGCTTCCTCCATGGTCGTTCGTTGTGTGATTTCCAGAGATGAATCGAAAAATCGGCTGCCCGTTTTTAAAGGCAACCGAGTTCGCAGCGGCCCTCCATGCTTCCGGCATCAATTCTGCGTCACCTCCACCCGCACGAACAGCTTCTGGATCGCGGTCCCTGTCACGGCCGCGGTGACGGTGGTGGGAGTGCCTGCCACCACAGGATCCGGCACCGTCGAGAAGTTGACGGTCGTTCCGCCACTGGAGGCACCATCGTCGTGGAAGATGGCGAGGTCGGTGGACCATTGGTAGCCGGCGGTCAGGTCGCTCGCGAGCGAACCCTGCGGATGGGTGAAGGTGAAGGTCCCGGCACCGGTGTCGACCGCGGTCACCACGAGGCCCTCGGAGAAGATCCCGGGCTCGGTGCCGAAGAAGTTCTCCACTCCGTTGTCGTTGCCGTCGCCGTCGGGATCGTCACCCAGCGCGGACTGCCCACCGACACCGGATTTTCCCGAGATCCAGTCGGTGAAGGTTTCTCCGCCAGCGGCGGCGACGTAGGTCAAGGTCGGCTCTGCGCCTGGGTCTTCACTGCTGCCGAACCACTTGAAACTGCGGTCGTTTGCAGCAGGTGCGAGGCCTTCGCCGTCCGAAAGGATGCCGAGATAGAGATTGCCGCCGACCGCGTTGTTGAAGGCGGTGGTCAGGGCCGCACTGCTGAAGCTCAGGTACTGGGTGTCGTCGCCGGTTGTGATGGTGAGTGTGACCGTGCCGAGGATGGTTCCCGGGTTGGGTCCGGGCGCGGTTGTGCCGTCCCAATCCGACGCCAATGCATACAAGGTGAAGGTCTGCTCAAGTTCGAGGTCGTTGGCTTCGTCCCGTGAAGTAAAGCCAGTGCTTGAGAGCGTCAGGACCGACTCGCCGGTGGCGGTGCTTTCACCCGATAGGTCGAATGTCAGGTAGCTGCGGAAGTAGTCGTCGGAACCCGAGACCGGTCCCACCCCAAGGTTTCCGGTGCTGGCGTTTACGGGATCGGTATTGCCACCGCTGGCCTTGAATCGCCCTATGCTGTCAAAGCTGGGATTGAGCGTGATTGCTGCCAAAGTCGTGGTGATGTCCACCTTCTGTGGGCTGGCCTGCAGGTTGGCAGAGCCATCCTCCGCCACGAAGTAGACGTCGTAGGCGGTGCTGGACGCGAGTCCAGTTACGGCCGCGGTATTCTCGGTGTCGGCTGTGCTCAGGGCGATGCTGCCGCTGGCGATTTCACCCGAGCCGCCCGAGCCGGTGCCTGCCTTGACTTCCACCGAAGTGGGTGGGGTGGCACCGTCGGCCACGACCACGTAGTAAGCGGTGCCCGGCTCGTTGGTCGCAGCACGTGCGGTGAAGCCGTCAACCGTCTCCGTATCAGCTTGCGGGTAAGTCGCGGTCCAGGACGGGGCCGTGATATCGGTGACTTCCACAATGCTGTAGTTGTCAATCGTGTAGGCGTCGTTGTTCGAGCCTACCCCGTTTTGGCCGTTGGGGATCGTCAGGCCTGTTGCGAGCAGGACTTTGGGCCCCGCACCGTAGCTGGCCCACACCGCGCCGGAGGCCGTGTTGACTTCGACAGTAATGGGAGTCGGGTCATGGCTGAAGGTGATGTCGCCCACGCCGTCGTAGACCAGGGTACTCTCGCCATCGACGATCTGAAACAGTCTCAACAAATTGTTCCCCAGCACTGTCGCCCCAATGAAATTGTCCTCATCCTCATAAGCGAAAACAATCCAATGATCCTGGTTGTTGTTGCCGGGCTCCAAACTTTCGAAAACAACAGTGATCGCGTAATGGCTGGTGGTGACAACTCCGGACCCCGACAGGGCAATCCCACCAATCGAAGGGATGCTATTCAACGCGTCGATGGGGAAGGTGTAGTTCGCCACCGTCTGCTCCAACTGCTGGTTCTGCTCGGCAAAGGACGGCGAGGTCCCCGAACCGCCAGTCGTGGTCATGAGGGTCGTGCCGCCACTGCGGTCCAGGTAGGTCCAGCCGGTGTTGGTGTTGTCATCGAAGTTGTCGCTGTAGATTTGCGCACCCGCCGTCGCGGCGAGCATCAGGGCGGCAACCGTGCCGATGCCAAGTACTCCTGCTATCCGGCTGAGATCTTGGTCGAGCATTCGGGCGGCAGTGGCAAACGGGAGGCGGAAGAAGCAAAATGCAGGTTTCATGGGTTCTTTGTGGTTGGGCCGATATCATAGGTTTTGTTGAGGGGGCCACTGGGGAATGGCTCACGAAAGCGGCATCCGAAACTCTTCCTGACTACCACCTTCAACTGGGTAGAGATATCAGTTGCCGTCCATCCAAGGCAAGACGTTCCAGCGTTTTTCTTTTCGCTTTGTGCGTCTGATGGAATGATCCGAAGAGGGATCACCTGCTGCCACCTGTGAGCCGATGGGATTGGCGGAACGATCCAGGTGCCACGCTGAGTTCGCGGCCGAACACCTCGGTCATCCGCTGCGGCTCGCTGAACCCGCAGCGGATGGCGATCTCGGCGACCGGAAGGTCGGTCTCGATCAGCATTTCCTTGGCCCGCTCCAGGCGCACCCGCCAGATCTCCTTCTGCAGCGTGCGCCCGGTGTCCCGCTTGAACCGCAACTCGAGCGGACGCCGCGACAAAGGCACGACGGCGAGCACGTCGCCGACGCCGATCGGTTCGCTCGCGTGCTCGCGGATGAAGGTCAAGGCCCGGCGAACCATCTCGTCGCCGGTGGCGACCATGTTGGACGAGCGCCGAGCCACCACCCGCCGGGGAGGTACGCGGAGTTCCTTCGCCGGCTTCTGCTTGTCGATCAATTGATTGAGCAATTGCGCCGCCTCGTAGCCCACCTGCTCGCCGGGCAGTTCCACGCTCGAAAGCGCCGGGTCGCAAAACGGGCACAACACGTTGTCCCCGCCGATGCTGATCACCGCCGCCTGCTCCGGCACCGCGATGTCGGCGCTCCGCAGGGCGTTGAGCAGGTCGAAGCCGGTGATGTCCGTGGCGGCGAGCACGCCGAAGGGCGGTTCGAGCCCCTTCAACCACTTCATCGCGCTTTTGGTGACCGCCGCCGCCTTGCCGGCCCGGTGACCGCCGGGCTCCAGTTCAAGGGCATCGATGTCCAATTCGTGCTCCGCCGCCGCAAGCCGTGCACCCTGCAAGCGCTTGGACACGTAACCGAGCCCGAAATCCGTGCCGACAAACGCGATCCGCCTCATCCCCAGACCTGCCAGATGCCCGACCGCCATCCGCCCCGCCAGCACGTCATCCCAATCGACCCGCGGCAGTTTCACCTCGGAAAAGTGCGGACCCACGCAGACCACGGGACACGGCAATCCGAGCAGGAAATCGATCCTCTCCCGGGTGTTCGGAAAGGCGATCACCCCGTCCACTTCCATTCCCTCCGGCAACGACCACAGGTCCAGATCCGCCCACGGGATCATCGGCTGCCAGCGGTGACCTTCCCGTGCGTAGCGCCCAAGCCCCTGCACCATCTGCCGCCGGGCGGTGTGCTCCAAGTCCGTGTAAATCAGGATGCGGTGTGCGCGGGTCATGCGCTTAAGTTCAGCCAATCGACGCTAAAAGCGAAAGGAAAAACGCTGGAACGTGTTGCGGCGAATTGGGGAGGTCGCTAGGCTTGGCGCAGATTTTTAAGGTCAAGCTCATGAAATCCATTTCCACTCTCCTCATTGCGGCAGCGGCCGTTGTCTTGGTCTCCCGAGCACAAGCGGTCGTGTTGGCCTCTTACGAATTTACCGGGAGTGACGCGGCGTCGAGGGCGGCGGTGACCGCCTCGGCAGGTGATTTGACCGCTTCGAGCTTCAGCTTCAATGCTGCCATGACAACCAACACGGGCTTCAGCTCTGGTGGCAACATATTCGCCCGCGTCAATGGAACCAGTGAAAGCAACCTCTCAGGTGCCATCAGCGACAGTCAATACGTCACGGTCACCATCACCCCCGATACCGGATTCGAACTGAACCTTACCAGCCTCACGGTCGATCTGGGATATACGCTGAACGGGGTATCTGTCCCTGATGGCATTGGAAAGACTTTGGGTGCTTCCGTGTTTTCGAGTGTCGACGGCTTCACGGTGCCTGACGTGCTTGGATCGAAGAGCTTTACGGCGGCTGATCAGGGCGCCACTGGCTATTACTACGAGAATCTCGACATCGATCTCAGCGGTGCCGCTTACCAGGGTCTTGCCGGACCAATCGAGTTTCGAATCTACCTCTACGACAACGAAAACACTCTTACCCAGCCCATTCACCGGATTGACAATTTTACCCTCAACGGCGCGGTCGTTCCCGAACCCTCGATCGCTCTCTTGGCTGGGCTAGGTTTCCTCGGGTTGCTGCGCCGTCGGAGGCACGTCTGAGGGTGTGCCGTAAGCCGGATCAGTGGCTGTTGCCCCGCTGTCCAACGAAGCCGACGGTTCACCGTCGGCTTTTCATTGCCACTCATGAATCCCAACAAAAACCATTCCATCAGCTCATGCGGCCTTTCCCATGCCGCTGCAGTGCTCTTTTCCCTCGTGACTCCATCGGCTCACGGAGGAGTCCTCCTTCCCACCTACGACGCCGCGGGCAGGTTCGCCCTGGGCCCCTCGACAGGGACTACGTCGGGAACCTGTACGTGGGTCCGATCGGGACCGATGACTTCGCCCGGACCTTCCTGACCTTCGACCTGTCGGGTCAATCCGCTGCGGCCGGCGCCACCACTCTCACCTTCTTCGTGACCGGAGCTCCGCTCGCCGAGAACAGCACTTCCTCGTCGCCGCAGACCTTCACGCTGTACTCGCTGGCCTCGGATTTGGACGGAACGGCCGCACCGGGACCCGACCCCGGCACCGTCCTGGCCACCGTCAGCTTCACCCCCACGACCGGCGATGACACCCAGGCCCTCAGTTTCAGCAGCACGGCCCTGACGACCGCCATCTGCCCCGTCAGTTCGTCATCCCAATCGACCTGTGGCAGCTCCACTTCGGAAAAGTGCGGGCCCACACAGACCACGGGGCACTTCGATTCGAGCAGAAAATCGATCCTCTCCCGGGTATGCGGAAAAGCGATCACGCCATCCGCATTCATCCCCTCCGGCAGGGCCCACACGTCCAGATCCGCCCACGGAATGATTGGCTGCCAGCGGTGCCCTTCCCGCGAATAACGCCCCACCCCCTGCACCATCTGCCGCCGTGCGGTGTGCTCCAGAATCGTGAAAATCAGGATGCGACGCGGTGGGGCATGTTGGTCATCGTAATCGATCGACGCTTAGAGCGAAGCAAAAAACGCTGTAACGTGTTGCCGGAGGCGCGGAATCGCGAATAGGGTATTTCACAGTCCCTGTTGGTCATACGGCCTACGAATCGCCACGCCCCATGAAATCAAAAAACCGGTTCCTCTTTTTCCTCGCAGTGATCGGCACGTGCCCGATTGCGAGCCACGCTGCTACCCTGATTGATGGCTCGGGCATCACGGTCACCGCGTCGGACACCAACACCAATGCTGCCTACGAGAATGAATTTGTCGTCGATGGCTCAGGCATCACCGCGAACTACGGTGACACTGGGACGGAGTGGTTCACTAACAGCACTGTGGCCCGAGCGGATACCTGGATCGCTTTCGATTTGGGTGCCGGATATGTTCTGGATTCCATTCAAGTTTGGAACGCGAACCGCTACATTGATTGGGGTATCAATCAACTGGACGTTTACGTGTCCACAATCGCGTTGCCCGGAGATCCGGAAGGGGCGGGTGCGGCCAATTGGACCCAAATCGGCACGAACGTGAATTTCGCCCAGACTCCCACTCAACGAGCGGCTGACACCGGCTTTGATTTCGAAACCCAGACCGGCATCAACTTGCCCACAACCGCAGTCAGGCACATCCGGTTTGAGGTGGATTCGGCATTCGATGGCAATGCCACCGGCTATGTTGGCTTGAATGAGGTCCAGTTTACCGCAGTTCCCGAGCCAAGTGCCGTGCTCCTGGGTGGCCTCGGCCTGCTGGGCTTGCTGCGCCGCCGTCGCTAGAGGCGCTGCCCGGTCACGAACCCCTTGCTCAGGGAGGCCCGCACATCGTGTGGGCCTCAATTGTCTGTGCAGCCTGCTCATCGCCCCCGCAACTCATCTCACACCGTCATGAAACATCTCACAACCGCACTCGCCGTTCTGGCTGGCTGCCTGACTTCCACGCTCGATGCACAGATCACGCTGGACGAAGATTTCGAATCCTCGACCGCTGGGAGCAACACGCCACCGGCCGGTTGGAGCTTGGTCCAGACGGCCGGCACCGCCACTTACGCAACTTCGTCGGCCGGAGCCGGAAGCAACGGAGCAGGGGGAAGTGCGGGTCTTGCAGGACAAGTGTCCGCCACCGCTGGCGTCGGCAACAACGGGCTTCCCGGAGCTTATCTGGTCAATACGGCGGCAATCGACCTGTCCAACGCGGTTTCCGGCACCTTCGACTTCCTGATGCCCAACGAAGCCGGCTTCGATGACGTCGGCTTCATCATCGGCGACGTGGCCAACGGGATCACGGGCACCTCGGCAGGCGAATTGCTTTACGCACGCATCACGGAAGGAAATCCGAATGCCATCGCCGGCATCATCCAGGACGGAACCTCCGATGGGACAAGTGACGTACTGGCTTCAGAGGGCGCGACCATTTCTGACGACACTTGGTATCGCGCCACGGTCACCTGGACCCCGACCGGCGGCACCACGGGCGACTTTACCATCACGATCAACGACTTCAGCACCGACATACTGACCGTCGGGGTGACCGGCTTCACCTTTGATTCTGCGAACGCGCAGATCGGCTTCGGTTCGATCAACGACACGATCCGTTTCGACAACGTGGATTTCACCTACACCCCTGTTGGTCCGGATCTCTCTCCGCCCACCTTGGTTGGCATCACCGACGACCAGGGAGGCGCGTCCGTTGAGGTTGATGTCGATGTGACCTACACCGTGGAGTTCAGCGAGGACATCGACGAAGGTACGGTAAGTTCCGCTGACTTTGCCAATGCGGGCAGTTCGAACCTCAGCTTCGGCACCATCACCGAAACCTCGCCGGGGATCTTCTCCGTGGTGGTCACGCCGACCACCTCAGGCACGCTGCAGTTGAGCATCCCGACCACCGCCGACATTCAGGATCCTTCGGGCAACCTACTCGACAGCGACCCGGCCCTTCTGGACGACACTATCATCACCGTCACCATGGCCGACACCACGCCACCTGCCTGGATCGCCGGTTGGCCGCAGGTCGACGGGGTCACCACCACTGGTGCCACCGCACGCGCCCGGATTGACGAGACCGGCACCGCTTACTTCGTGGTCGTCGCCGATGGCGATCCGGCTCCCTCGGCCGCTCAAGTCAAGGCAGGCGACGATTCCAGCAACAGTCCCGCCATCGCCGGTGGCAGCATCGCCTTGAGCGCCGACACCGAGAGCACGGCAGCCATCACCGGACTGACACCCGGCACCACCTACGACGTCTACTTTGTGGCCGAGGATGACGCCACCGCCCCGAATCTTCAGACCAATCCGGCGCTCGTGATCGGCATCACGACCCAAACCCCCAGCCCGAGCATCGTCTTCTATGACTTCGAAGATGCATCGCTGGACAATCCGACCACCGAGGCAACCAACACGAGCTCGTCCACCATGACCGGAGCGGGGTGGACATCGGGCAGCTCGGCCTCGTTCGGTCGGTCCACCGCCGGCAACTACTTCGGTCGCGGCCCCAGCGACACTGCCGGGACGAGCTACATCGAATTCACCATCACCGCGGTCGGCGGCTACTCACTCCATCTCACCGAGTTGGCTTTCGACTACTACGTTCAGGCGGCCCAGGCAGGTTCGCAGTTCACTTTCGAAGTGAGATCGAGCCTCGATGGTTTCGTGAGCAGCATTCCGGGAAACTATTCGGCGAATCCTGCAACGGTAGGCACCCCCTATGAGTCTGCCACGCTCGATCTCTCGGGCGGTTCCTATGACGGTTTGGCATCCATCACGTTCCGTCTTTATGCCACGTCGAGCGCGCCGCCCCTATTCACGGACATCCTTCGCTGGGACAATATCACGGTGAGCGGCAGCGTGGCGCAAGCGGACCCGGATCCCGACCCTCCCACCTTGGTTGGCATCACTGACGACCGGGGAGGCGCATCCGTCGAGGTCGATGTTCCGGTGACGTACACCGTGGAGTTCAGCGAGGACATCAACGAGGGCACCGTCAGCGCGGCTGACTTTGCAAATGCGGGCAGTGCGAACGTCAACTTTGGCGCCATCACCGAGGCCTCGCCAGGGATCTTCACCGTGGTGGTCACGCCGACCAACGAGGGCACCCTGCGGTTGAGCATACCCACCGCCGCCGACATCCGGGATCCGTCGGGCAACCCGCTCGTCAGCGACCCGGCCCTTCTGGACGACACCACCATCACGGTCACCGCGCCCGCTGCATTGGGCCTGAAGATTGTCTCGGCGGATCCTGCAGCGAATGTCGATCTGCTTCTCACCGGGCCGGCATCGTCCCCATACTTCGTCTATCGCTCGAGTGACCTCGAGGGTCCGCTGTACCGCAAGCGCTGGGAGCAGCGGTTCGCGGACGCGTTTCCCGCCTCAGGATCGGAGATTCCCCTCCAGGAATCGACGCCCGCCGAGGACCGGTCCTTCTACATCGCCACCAATACCGAGCCCAAGGCCCGGATCATGTGCGTCGGCGACTCGATCACGGAAGGCGGCACGGGCTACTTCGTCTATCGACCGGTCCTGAACGGCCTTCTCACCACCGCCGGCTATCGTTACGAGTTCGTCGGCAGCAAGACCAACACCCAACAGGGCGTGACCCTGAAGCACGAGGGCTACAGTGGACAGAACGCGACCCAGGTCGCCGCCAACCTGGCCACGATCTTTCCCGCTCATATCGCCGACATCGTTCTCATTCATGCGGGACACAACTACTTCGCCGACATCCAGGGCGAGGCCTCCATCGTCAACGAGGTCGATGCGGCGACCCGATCGATGATCGCCACCTGCCGCACCCACAATCCGGACGTGGTCATCCTGCTCGCCCAGGTCATCACCAGCTCGAAGCTGCCGAAGTATTCCTACATTCCGGCCCTGAATACCCGCCTGACGGAAGTCGCCACCGACCTCGATTCGCCGGAGCAGCCGGTGATCATCGTGAACCAGGCCGACGGCTGGGATCCCGTGTCCGACACGGTGGCCGATCAGGTCCACCCGACCGAAGGCGGTGCGGCCAAGATGGCCGACAAGTGGTTCGCGGCGCTTCAGCCACTGCTCGACTAGGCCATCAACCGGCGGTCTCGAACCTCACGGGACCAACGAACTCGTTCGTCTCGATGTCCTCCGGGCCATCGATGGGCTCATTGCCAAGGCGGCAATGGCCGAACAGTACGTTCTCGATCCGGTGCGCGTCGCTGTGTCCGGTGAGTTGGACGGAAGTGCCTGCCGGGGCGAAGACCCTGACGAACTCCAGTCCGTCGTAGTGGCCGCGCTCGTCGCGGAAGCCGGTCGCGTTGCTGTAGCGGGTCTTCGCGATGTAGATGTTGATGACGGGGCGGTCCTTCTTTCCGCGGGATTCGATGAAGAAGTTCTCGAAGCGGATGTTGCGGCAGAGGGCCCAGTCGGAATGGTCGCTGTAGATGGCCGCACCGGCGTGCTCGAGGACGTCGATGTTGCGGAAGGTGATGTTCTCGAAGAGGTCGGTCTCCATCGAGGCACCGACGCGCAGTCCGTTGCCCCAGCCGGTGTTCCAGATCACGCAGTCCTCAGCCAGGCAGTCGCGGGTCGGTGGTTGGCCGTTGGCTTCGGCATCGACCGCGTGCCAGCCGAAGCCGTCGTCCTCGCAGCGGATGAAGCAGTCCCGAGCGACGAAGTTCTCCGCCCCGTCGATGTCGATGCCGTCGGTGTTGACCGTCTTGCCCAACAGGCTGAGGTGGGTGGCCGAGGCGTCCTTGGTGAGCAGGAAGAGCGTCATCCACCAGCTTCCACCCCGGATGCCGATGCCCTCGAGGTGGACGTCCTTGCAGCGCTCGAAGAGGACGGCGTGGGTCTTGTCGTCACGCACTGAGAAGCCGCGGGAGTCGAGCGTGCCGCGGCCGCGGATGGTGACGCCGGTGGCGTCGCGGGTCTCGATGCGGCCCTTCACCAGGGCCCCGGCGGCGAGATAAACGGTCTGACCGGAGACCGGCTCGATCAGGCCGGGCTCGTGAACACCCGGTCCGAAATACAGGACATGCGGTTCCCCGGGTTCGGGGATCTCCCTTTCCACGGGGGTGGCGCAGAGAGCCAGCGGCAGCATGCCCTCGGTCCGGATGACCAGCTTCAGCGGCTTCTCCAAACGAAAGGAAATGGTGTTGTCCACCACCTTCGGCTTGATGCCGTGTCGCAGGGGGTGGACGGAGGCGTGGGAAGCGTCGCCGGGAAACTCGACCTCGACCGTGACCGGTTCATCCATCGAGAAGAAGGCGGTGTGGAAGTCGAAATCGCTTTCGTCATTGACCGCCACGGGGACGCCATCGATCCGCAGCTTGTAGGATTGGCTCGCAGGGAGTCCGGGAATGGGCGGATGGCCAACCGGGGCGGCCTGGGCAACTCCCAGCACGGTAATCAGGATCGCCGAACGAATGGCGATTCGCCGGTGGAAGGGACTTGATGTCGTGCGGGTGGGACCAGTTGCTTCCGCTGAGTGGGGGTTCATGTCGACCATCTCCTCTTGGGAAGCTGGCCTGCCGGCGAGTTGGCGTCAATGAAAGGGACTGTCGGGCATTGGAGGACGCGCCGTCGGCGATTCGAGCAGCGGTTCATGCGTCTGTTGGGCTCCGTGGTGCGCAGTCGGTCTGCAAAACAAACCGCCCCTTCCGCGCGGGGCGGAAGGGGCGGTGGGAATGGGAGCTGGCCGAGGCACGGCGGCTGGAAGCCACCACCGCGATTACTGCTTGCGCGCGGCCTTCTTGGCGGTCTTGCGAAACGTCTCGCGCTTGGTGGCCTCTACGGCTTGCTGCCGTCCGTGATCGCGGCGTGGGCGGCGGCTCTCGATCATGGGGTGACTCGCGGCAGACCACTGCCCGGGCTACTCCATGGCGGATTTGAAATTTGCCAGAAGCCTTGGCTTGAGTTCGACCGAGATCTCCAGGGCATCGATCCGCTCGCGGACCGTCCCTGCTGTGATTCTTCCAGACTCATGGAGTTGGCGTATCAGCTCAAGATCCTTGGGGCGACCGACGAGGAGCTTCACCGCGGCAAGGTCATTCACTTCGAGCGCCAAAGCGGTCGGGCAGTCGGGAATGGTCACGAGTCGCTCCCGCCATCCTGTTGGCAGGGTATTGAGGATGGAGTCTCTCAAGATATCGGCGTGGTAGCCGTGGCGACGGAAGTAGGCGCGATTCTCTCCGAGTGCCTCATCCAGCATGATGCCGGTGAGTTCATCGAAAGGTTCCGGGCACAGGTCCGCGTCGTAGGTGGTCGCAAGAATGGAGTCTGCGTCGCCGAGGTCCGGAAACGTGGCGAGCAGCGATGCGGAGCCAAGGACAAGAAAACGCCGGTCATCCGCCAAGGCAGTGGCGGAACGAAGAAGGTGCTTGAGGGCCTCGAGCGTCATGCTAGCGAACGGTCCTCGGTAGACCGACGAAAGGGGAGCAGGATTTGATCGGCTCGGAATCGTGGTTTGGCGCCGCCATGAATCGGACCAGAGCGCGCAGTCCCTTGGGAGAATCCTGCGCGGCGTGGATTCGTCGTCGCCAATCGTGAATCGGTCCCGGATGCACGCGTCCGAGCGCCTGCCATCGATCGAGGTTTTCCAAGGCGATGGAAAGATCATCCGGATGCTCCTCGATGTGCCGCGCCGTGCGCTGCCAGAGCAACGCGCGGTCCTCGCGGCGGAAGTGGTGATCTTCAGGTGGCATCATGGTGATGATGAAGCTCTTTTCGGGGAGTCGCAAGCGAGGAAAGGAGCGGCTCAAGGAGTGCGTGTTGCCTCACAACAGGAGACGACTGGGCTTCACGAATTGCAGGTTCAAGGCCCGCTGGAAGCGGGCCAATCGGCTCGCACGCTGGAAGCTTGCGCCACGCGAACGCAAAACCGCCCCTTCCGCGCGGGGCGGAAGGGGCGGTGGGAATGGGATCTTGTCGAGGCAGGGGGGCTGGAAGCCACCGCCACGATCACTTCTTGCGCGCGGCCTTCTTGGCGGCCTTGCGCTTGGTGGCCTTCTTCGCCGCCTTCGGCTTGGCGCCGTCCTTGATCGCGGCGTGCGCGGCGGCGAGGCGGGCGACCGGCACGCGGTAGGGCGAGCAGGACACGTAGTTGAGGCCGAGCTTGTGGCAGAAGGTGACCGAATCCGGATCACCACCGTGCTCGCCGCAGATGCCGAGCTTGATGTTCTTGCGGGTCTCGCGGCCCTTGCGGGTGGCGACTTCCATCAGGCGACCGACACCGACGGTGTCGAGCGAGGCGAAGGGGTTCTTCGGATAGATGTCGTTCTCCGTGTAGCTCGACAGGAACGAGCCCATGTCGTCGCGGCTGACGCCGAGTGCGGTCTGGGTGAGGTCGTTGGTGCCGAAGGAGAAGAACTGCGCGTGCTTCGCGATCTCGTCGGCGGTGATCGCGCCGCGGGGCACTTCGATCATGGTGCCGACGAGGTATTTGAACTTCACGCCCTTGGCCTTCATGACCTCCTTGGCGACGCGGTGAATGATCTCGACCTGGAGTTCCAGTTCGCGCTCGTAGCCGACGAGCGGGACCATGACCTCGGGGTTCACTTCGATGCCCTTCTTCACGCACTGGGCGGCAGCCTCGAAGATCGCCTGGGCCTGCATCTCGGCGATTTCCGGGTAGGAAATGGCGAGGCGGCAGCCGCGGTGGCCGAGCATCGGGTTGAACTCGTGCAGGTCGTGGACGCGCTGCATGATGGTCTCGACCGGGATGCCGATGGTGCGGGCGAGGTCCATTTGCTGCTCCTTGGTGTGGGGCAGGAACTCGTGCAGCGGCGGGTCCAGCAGGCGGATGGTGCCGGGTTTGCCGTTCAGGGCCTTGAAGATGCCGAAGAAGTCCTTGCGCTGGTGCGGCAGGAGCTTCTGGAGCGCCTTGCGGCGGTCGGGCTCGTTGTCGGCGAGGATCATCTCGCGCATCGCGTCGATGCGGTCGCCCTCGAAGAACATGTGCTCGGTGCGGGTCAGGCCGATGCCTTCGGCACCGAAAGCAACGGCGGTCCGGACCTGCTCGGGGGTGTCGGCATTGGTGCGGACGCCGAGCTTGGCGGCCTGCGAGCACCACTCCATGAGCTGCACGAAGTTCTTGTACTTCTCGGTCTGCTGCGAGGACTTCTTGCCCTGGATGAGTCCGGTGATGATCTCGGAAGGCTCGGTGGCGAGGGCACCGGCATAGACGGTGCCCTGGGTGCCGTCGATCGACAGGTAGTCGCCTTCCTTGAAGATCCTGCCGCCGGCCTTGACGGTGTGGCGGTCGTAATCGACCTCGACGCCGGCAGCACCGCAGACACAGACCTTGCCCATTTGGCGCGCAACCAGCGCGGCGTGTGAGGAAACCCCGCCGCGGGCGGTGAGGATGCCCTCGGCGGCGATCATGCCCCGGAGGTCCTCCGGGGAAGTCTCGACCCGGACCAGAAGCACCTTTTCACCCTTCTGCTGGGCGCGCTCGGCACGGTCGGCATTGAGGTAGATCTTGCCGGAGGCGGCACCGGGGCCGGCCGGGAGACCGGTGGCGACGACCTTGGCCTTCTTGACCTCGGCGGCGTCGAAGACCGGCGCCAGCAGCTGGTCGAGCTGTTCGGCCGGGTTGCGCAGCACGGCGGTCTTCCAGTCGATGAGCTTCTCCTTGACCATGTCGGCCGCAAACTTGAGCGCGGCCGCGGCGGTGCGCTTGCCGTTCCGGGTCTGCAGCATGTAGAGCTTGCCTTCCTGGATGGTGAACTCGACGTCCTGGACGTCCTTGAAGTGCTTCTCGAGGATCTTGCGGACCTTGAGCAGCTCCTTGTAGGCACCGGGCAGGGCCTTGGCCATGCCGATCACCGGATCGGGAGTGCGGACACCGGCGACCACGTCCTCGCCCTGGGCGTTGACCAGGAACTCGCCGTAGAATTCGTTTTCGCCGTTGGCGGGGTTGCGGGTGAAGGCCACGCCGGAACCGGAGTTGGAGCCGGTGTTGCCGAAGACCATGGCCTGCACGTTGACCGCGGTGCCCCAGGCGGCGGGGATGCCGTACTTGCGGCGATAGACGATCGCGCGGTCGTTCATCCAGGAACTGAAGACGGCGCCGGCGGCCCCTTCGAGCTGCTGCCACGGGTCGTCGGGGAAGCCCTTGCCGGTGCGGTCCTTGACCAGCTTCTTGAAGCGCGCGACGAGCTCCTTGTTGTCGTCGGCGGTCAGCTCGGAATCGACGATGTCCTTGCCATAGACCTTTTGCTTGTAGAGTTCGATGGCGTGCTCGAACGGCTCGTGGTCCTCACCCGGGCGCTTTTGCACGCCGAGGACGACGTCGCCGTACATCTGGATGAAGCGGCGGTAGCAGTCCCAGGCGAAGCGCTCGTTGTCGGTGGCCTTGGCAAGGGAAGCCACGGTGGCGTCGTTGAGGCCGAGGTTGAGGACGGTGTCCATCATGCCGGGCATCGAGTCGCGGGCTCCGGAGCGGACGGCGAGGAGCAGCGGGAAGCCCTCGGAGTCGCCGAACTTGAAGCCCATGATCTTCTCCATGTTGGCCACGCCGGCCTCCATCTGCGAGCGGAGCACCTTGGGGTAGGTGCGCTTGTGGTCGTAGTAGTAGGTGCAGACCTCGGTGGTGATCGTGAACCCGGCGGGAACCGGAAGGCCGATGCGGGTCATCTCGGCGAGGTTGGCACCCTTGCCGCCGAGCAGCTCCTTCATGGTGCCGTCGCCGTCGGCTTTGCCGGCGCCCCAGGTGTAAACGTACTTTGGCGCCTTCGTTGAGGCGGCCTTCTTTGAAGCCTTCTTGGCGGTCTTCTTGCGTGTGGCCATCTTTTCGTGGTGGTCGGGTTGTAACTGAGAATTCGCGGCCCGGCGGGCTGCATGCGGACTGCGTGCAAAAGTGCCCCCGGCGCGGACGCGCGGAGCTTAGGGGGCGCGAAACCCGTGTCAATGAACGAGTTCCGGCGGAAACGGCAGGCCTTGCTTGGCTCCGGCCGGGGTGTGGCGGGGTTTCCCGAGAAGGGGTGGCGGCGAGGAACTCCGAAGCTGGAGCTTTGGGAATCACTCGCAAAGCGGAAGCTTTGCGCCACCCTCACTGGGGCCAGCGTCCCGGAGGGCGGGCCATCTCGCGCTTCTCCCGGTCGGCGAGAACCGCTTTTTTCCGGTAGGGAAGGCCGGCGTGGAGGTGGAGGATGCGCCGAACCTCCTCGATGGCCTGTGGGTCGTGGTAGGACGAGTGATTGCTGGGCACGATCTTCTCGGAGGCCGCACCGTCGAGGTGCGAGCTCCAGTAGGCCACGACGCCGTCGCTGCTGTCGGGGGTGTCCCCCCTGCCGCGGTCGCCGACGATGGTGTGGTAGGGGATGTCGGAGCGGATGGGAAACCGGTTGATCGTCTTGATGAACCGGTTGTGCGGCGAAAGCGTGTCGATGCTGTTGGGGAAGCGGTCGAGTTGGGTGCCGGAGCTGTCCTGGGTGAGGATGTTGACGAAGGAATCGCGGACATCGGCGAGCGTCGCCGGGAAGCGCACCAGCTTGATGCCGATCCAGCCGATGATGTTGGTGGCGAGTTCACTGCCGCGGTGGGGGGCGGACATGAAGATGGCCCGGGCGATGTCCGGTCGCGCGTCGAAGACCAGCGCGTCCTCCAGAAGTTGGCGGCTCTCGCCGTCGATCTCGGTGCTGTCTGGCGGGGTGCCGAAGTACTCGAGCCAGATCCTTTCCCCCACGTCGGTGACCATCAGCCGACTGATCAGGCCTCCCATGCTGTGGCCGATGATGACGAGATCCTTGTGATCCGGATGGAGCTGGCGCATGGCGTCGAGCTCCTTTCGCAGTGCGGCCGCCGGCATCGGGTAGGGGTAGCCGCTCGGGTAGCTGAACGCCCAGAACTGGAACCTGTCGCGGACGGCGGGATCGTTCATGAGGGTGAAATACATCGGGGCGAAGGAGGCCGGTGTGTCCTGCAGGCCGTGCACCAGCAGAACGGGAATCTTGTCGGGATCGTAGGGCTGGACCTTCAGCAGCCGCTCGGTTTCGTCGTAGGCGGCGGGATTGATCAGGCGCGCGAACCCGAGCAGGTCGATGCGCTCCCTGGACAAGCCGTAGGCAACCGGCGAGTTGAAGTCGGCCTGCAGCGGCAGGGTCCGTCCGCCGAGCCGGAAGCTCTGGGTCTTGAAGGGGTCGAGCAGGTCGAGGGTGGCGACGTTGGCATCGAAACGGACGACCGCCGTGACGGTGCGGTAGGGGATCGCCCTGGGCTCCATCCGCTGCTTGCCGAGGAAGCTCACGAGCGGGGCACCGACTCCCTGGGTGCGACCGGTATCCCGTGCCAGCAATCCCTCGAAGGAGAGCCGGTCGGCGGGGACGAACTTCCGGTCGGGATCGCGGAGATCGGCGGGTTCGGTTCCACGGAGCAGGTATTCCGTCGATCCGGAGTTCACGCGGACCGCCTGTTGCCAGGGCTGGACCTTCGCTTCGATCAGGTGATCGACCAGGCGGGCCGTGAGGTAGTTGTACTCGGGGACCGCGCTGTCATCGCCGTCGGCGATGGCCTTGCCGGCCGTCCGCAGGGCATCGAGGAGAGGGCCGAGCTTGCTGCGGGCGTCCTTGCCCGGGGTTCGCGCCGAGGCGAGCGTCGTTTCGGGCACCACCCTTGCCGATGGGGGAGTCGCCTTGTGGTTCTTCACGCTGATCGGAGCGGCGCAGGATGCCACCAGCATCAGCAGCGGGAGGAGAGTGAGGAGTCGGCGATTCATAAGACAGGGCGCATGATGCGCAATTCCGGGTTGGGATCAACCTTGAGCGCGAACTTGCCTGATGGGCGGTGAAATTCCGATAGTCGGGGCGTGGGGTGGGCAAGGATCAAACATCAGGCAAGCGAGTTCGGACGGGGCCTGCTGCTTTTCGAGTGCCCATCGATGGCCGCCGGCGTGGCCTTTTACGCGGCGCTCTCGCTTTTTCCGCTGATGTTGATGCTGATTGCGGGCGTCGGCTACTTTTTCCGCTTCGTCGAGCGGGGGCGGGATGCGCGCGAGGAGATCCTCGCGACGGTCTCGCAGCAGTTGTCGCCGCAGGTGGGCGAGGCACTTGGGGAAATGCTCGGCCGCGTCCAGTCCGGCGCGCTGGTCACGGGTCCGTTGGCGGGGGTGGCGCTCGTGTTCACGGCATCGATGGTGTATTTGCAGATCGACCGCGGTTTCAACCGTATCTGGCAGGTGCGCCAGCGGCCCGCGCCAAAGGGGGTGGCCCATGCCCTGAGGCGCATGATCGCAAGCCGGGTGCGTTCGTTGACCATGCTGCTCGGCACCGGTCTGGTGGTGGTGATCGTCTTCGTGGCGGGCCTGCTGCTGAGGGCCGGCAATGCCATCGTGCGCGAGTGGTTTCCGGCATCGGCGAGCATTCCGGGACTCGGAAGCCTGCTGGTGGGCGTGGCCGTCAACACGCTCGTGTTCTTCATGCTCTACCGCTACCTGTCGAAGGAGCCGGTGAGCTGGCGCCTGTGTCTCGGCACGGCGCTCGGGGTCGCGCTGTTGTGGGAAATCGGCCGCTGGGCGCTGGGGGCGTTTTCGTTCGGGCAGGGCTTCAGCGTCTATGGCGTGATCGGTTCCTTCCTGTTGGTGCAGGTCTGGATCTACTACAACGCCATGGTGCTCTTCGCCGGGGCGGTCTTCGTCCGCACCGTGACCAAGCCGCTGGCGCCCGCTTCGCCTGACGGGGCCGTCGCCGGTCAAGGCGAGGGCGATGCCTGAAGCCCGTGCGCCCTCTTTCCGTCAACCGGCCTGGTGCATGTGCACCTCGCGCTGGGGGAAGGGGATGGTGATGTCGGCGGCGTCGAACTCCTGTTTCACGCGCTTGGTGACTTCCCAGTAAACCGTCCAGTAATCGGAGGTCTTGGCCCACGGACGGCAGATGAAGTTCACCGAGGAATCGGCGAGTTCGTGCATCTTGATCGTCGGTTCCGGGTCGTCGAGGACCAGCTCGTGCTCGGCTACGATCTTCTCGAGGATGGCCTGCGCCTTGTCGACGTCGTCGCCGTAGTCGATGCCGAAGACCATGTCGACCCGGCGTTGATCCGCACCGGTGATGTTGGTGATCGTCTGGCCCCAGACGTTCTTGTTGGGGACGATGATGACCTTGTTGTCCCAGCTGCGGATGGTGGTGTTGACGAGGCTCACGGAATCGACCGAGCCGGAGACACCGCCGACCTCGACGGCGTCGCCGACATCGAAGGGTTGGTAGATCATCAGCATGATGCCGTTGGCGAAGTTGCCGAGGGTGTCCTGCAGGGCGAAGGCGAGGATGAAGGCACCGCCACCTACGAGTGCCAGGATGGCCCCGACCTTCACGCCGAGGGTCGAGAGACCGATGACGATGGCGATGATGAGAATGCCACGGCGGACCACGGTAGTGACGAAGCGGTCGAGCAGCTCGGAGCTGGCCTTGTGGCGGTCCATCGCCTTGGAGGCGAGCTTGGAGAAAACGGATCCGAGGATCAGGCCGATGGTGACGATCACCGCGAAGATGATCAGCTTGATCAACCAGGCGCGGGCCCCGTCCTCGGCTTCCATCCAGCGCTTGAAGGCGGCGGCGAGACCGGTCGGGTTGTCGATTCTCAGCTCGGCACCGCGGACGGCGGCCAGCCACGTGCGCATGGTGGCGGGATCGCCACCCTTGGCCTCCCACGAGTCGAGCACGGTGTTCAGTCGGTTGAGGAGTTCCTTTTCCTCGGCAATCAGGGTCTCCACGTTCTTCGTGGTGGTCTTGCCAGCCTCAAGTGCGGCGATCCTGGCCTCGGCCAGTTCGCCGGCCTTTTTCTGGGCAAGTTCCTGCCAGGCGCTGGCTTCCGTCTCAAGCTGGGCCGCCGTGAGTGGTACGAGCTGAAGTTCGAGCTTCTTGACGGCGACGGCCGGGTCTTCGGTGGTCAACGGGGCCGTTTCGTCCTGCGCCGAAAGGTGAAGCAGCGGCAGCAGGAGAAGCGAAATCAAGGGAAGGAAACGCATGGGCACGATTCCATGCAGAGTCCGTGCCGGGCTCAACCCCAAAACCGATTTCTCTCGGCCGACCGGCTGACGGAGACCTTCGGTCCCGATGTGTGGAGGGTCGGACAAGGGCGGGGTGGGTGAAGTTTTGACGGCTTTTGCTTTTGCGTTCGCGCGGCGGGCGTCATGAAGAAGGGCGATGGATGGACGGGTATTCCTCGGCTGGGACGAGCCGCTTCTGGGCTTGCTGGTGGATTGGCTTTGGGAGCGTCGTGGCGAGCTGCCCGGCATGCTGGTGGTGGTGCCGACGGCTCAGTCGGGCCGGCGTCTGCGGGAAGCGCTGGCGGAGCGGGGCGGATGCCTGGCACCCAAGGTGGTGACGCCGGGGGCGTTGATCCGGACCGAGCAGGCGGCGCCGCCAGCGGCGGAGGTGTTGGCCTGGGTGGAGGCGCTGGAGGGGGTTGTTGACTGGGGACGCTACGCGAATGTGTTTCCGAGCCCGCCGGGACAAGATGAGGCGAGCGGCTGGGCGCTGCCGCTGGCGAACTCGCTGATGTCGCTGGAGCGGGCCTTGCAGGAGGCGGGACTGACGCCCGATGTGGCGGCTCGGCGGCTCGGGAAGTCGGTGGAGGGCGAGCGCTGGCGGGAGCTGGGTGAGTTGTGGCGGGTAAAGGAGGCGATGCTTTCGAAGTGGGGGCTGGTCGGGCGCTCGCGGACACTGGAGCAGCGGATGAACGAGACGCCGGAGGGACGGATCGTGCTGGCCGGGGTGCCGGATTTGCCGGAGGCGGCGGTGCGTCGGCTGCGGGGGGCCGAGGTGGTTTGCCTGGTTGCCGCGCCGGAGGGCGAGGCATTCGACGAATTTGGGAGGCCGGATCCTGAATCCTGGAAGGAGCGGGCGATCGCGTGGCCGGAGGCGGGCTCGGTGGAACTGACGGCGGATCCGCGTCAGCAGGCGCGACAGGCGGTGGCGCGGGTGGCGGCGGCGGGGACGGCGTCGGACGAGCTGGCGCTGGGCTCGGCGGATGAGGAGACCGCGGAGGAACTGGTGCGGGCCTTCGGGCGCGAGGGCTGGACGGTGCACAATCCGGCCGGCGGGGCGGTGTCGCGGGTGCGCGGCTGGCTTTCGCTGTGGCGGGCGTGGTTGGCACGGCCGGAGGTGGCGACGGCGATCGATTTGCTGGGGATGGAGGAAACGGCGGCGCTGACGGGTGGCATGCGGATGCGGCGGGTGGAGCAGCTTTCGGCGATGCGGGACCGCGGGCTGGTGAGGACGGGGGAGGATGTGCAGCGGCTGGAAGCCGCTGAGACGGCCTGCGGCAGGATGCCGCTGCCACCGCTGGCGGCGGAGACGATGGAGCGGCTGGGGGCGGTGCGGGGAGCGTTTCTGCGGCAGCCGTTCGGGGAGGCGATGGGGCGGCTGCTGGAGCGGGTGGATGCGGCGGGGAAATGGGACGAGGTGCGCGATTGGCTGACGGCGATGGAGCCGGTGATCGGCCGGGTGCGGCGCGACGCGGCCTTTTGGATTGATTTGCTGGTGGCCGGGCTTTCCGAGGGAGTGAAGGAAGCACCCGACGGGCGCGTGGTGGACGTGCAGGGGTGGTTGGAGTTGCTGCATGAGCCGGGGGCGCACTTGGTGGTGTGCGGGATGAACGAGGGCCGGGTGCCGGCGGCGCCGGCGACCGATGCGTGGCTTTCGGAGGGCGTGCGCGAATTGCTCGGGCTGACGACCGATGCGCGTCGCGCGGCGCGCGATGCCTACGTGCTGACGGCTCTAACGGAGGCGCGGAAGGAGGGCGGCCGGGTGGACCTGCTGCTGGCGAAATCGAGCGCCGACGGCGACGCGCTGTTGCCGTCGCGCTTGCTGCTGGCGGCCTCGGGCGAGGAACTGGCGCGGCGGGTGGAGCTGCTTTTCGCGGAAATCGAGCCGCCGGACGCGGGGATGAAATGGGAGCAGGACTGGGCGTGGCGGGTGCCGACGGTCGAGTTGAAGCCACGGCTGAGCGTGACGGCGCTGCGCGACTACCTGGCGTGTCCGCTGCGGTTCTATCTGAAGCACGGGGTCGCGATGTATTCGCGGGAGCCGGAACGCGTCGAGTGGAATGCCCGGGACTTCGGCAACGTGGTGCACGCCGTCCTCGAGAACTGGGGCCGCCACGAGGAGGTGCGGGAGTTCTCGAAATCCGGGGCGCTGGAGGAATGGCTGCATGCCGAGCTGGAGCGGGTGGTCGCGGAGAAACACGGCGACACCCCGCCGCTGGCGGTGCGGATCCAGGTCGAGGGAGCGCGGCAGCGACTGTCGTGGTTCGCGCGGCTGCAGGCCTGCGAGCGGGCCGCGGGCTGGCGGGTCGAGGCGGTGGAGGAAAAATTCGAGCGCGAGGTCGCGGGCGTGACGCTGGTCGGCAAGGTCGACCGCATCGACCGTCACGACGACGGCCGCCGCCGGGTGCTCGACTACAAGACCTACAACGCGCTCAAGGACGTCGAGAAGGATCACCGGGTCGGCGTGACCGCGGCGACGGTGCTGCCGCCGCACCTTGAGGGGGTGGAGGCGGTGATCGGCACCAACGCCAAGGGCAAGCCGGTGCGCTGGACGAACCTTCAGGTGCCGATTTACTCGATGGAGTTCGGCGAGGTGGACGCGATGGGCTATGTCGTCCTCGGCGCAACCGAGGACGCGGTGGGCGTGTCGTTGTGGGAAGGGTTTTCCGAGGCCGACCGCGACTCGGCGCTGGCCTGTGCGGAGTGGGTGATCGGGCGGGTGAAGGCGCGGGTCTTCTGGCCGCCGGCGGAGCGGGTGCAGTATGACGATTTCGCGCTGCTCGGCTGCGGCCGGCCGCTCGCGGAAATGGTGGAGGAGGTGAAGGCATGAAGGAGATCCTGGACAAAAACCTCCTCATTCTCGCCTCGGCGGGATCGGGGAAGACCTATCAGCTCGGCAACCGGGTGATCGGCATGGTCGGCGCGAAGGGCGTGGACCCGGAGCGCATCGTGGCGCTGACCTTCACCCGCAAGGCGGCGGGCGAGTTCGCCGACTCGGTGCTGTCGAAGCTGGGCGAGGCGGCCCGCGACGCCGGAAAGGCGGAGGCCTTGCAGAAGGCGATCGGCGGGAAGCTGGAGGTTGTCGAGACGCTGGAGAAGGTGGTGCGTGCGCTGCCGCGGTTCCAGCTCGGGACGATGGACGGATTCTTCGCCCGCGTGGTACGGGGGTTCCAGTACGAGCTGGGCTTGACCGGCGGGAAATTCGAGCTGGTGCAGGGTCCGAAGCTCGATGCGGCGTTGTCGGACATCCTGGCCGACATCCTCGGCAACGCGCTGGAGGGCGGCGAGGCGGAGGAGTTCCTGCATGCCTTCAAGCGGGCCACGGTGGGCCGCGAGGAGCGCGGGGTGAGCGACCCGCTGGGCAGGTTTTTCAAGGCCTGGCACGGGCGCTGGAAGTCGGGGCTGGCGGTGAGTCCGGAGCGGCTTCACGCGGCCTTCGGCGAGCTGCCGGAGGTCGGGCGATGGGAGGAGGAGAAGCGGCGTTTCGCCACCTCGCTGCGGAAGGCTGCCTCGACGATCGAGTGGACGCGGAAGGGTCAGGACCAGGCCTATCAGAAGCTTGTCGACGCGTTGGAGATGCACACCGTGGGCAGCGGCTCGCTGGGGACGGCAGGCAAGCTTTTCGACGGCGTCTGCGAGTGGCTGGCGGCGGGCGGGCCGCTGGTGCTTAAGCACTACAAGGAATTCACGCCGGGGCCGGCGGCGGAGGATGCCTTCCGGGGGATGCTGGAGTTGCTGGCCGGCTGCGAGCTGGCCGCGGCGATCGAGCGGACCGCGGCGGTGCTGGACTTGGTGGCGCGGTACGACCGCGAGTGTGAGCGCCGGCTGCGTCGACGCGGGATGCTGGGCTTCGACGACGTCAAGGTGCTGATGGGGAAATGGGTTTCCAGCGAGGAGGAACGGCTGCGCCGGGAGGCGGTGGATTTCCGTCTCGACGCCCGCTACGACCACTGGCTGCTCGACGAGTTCCAGGACACCAGCCGGGCCGAGTGGCGGGGCATGGAGCCGCTGCTCGACGAGGCGGCCAGCGATGCGGAGGGCTCGCTCTTCGTGGTCGGCGACGTGAAACAGGCGATCTACGGCTGGCGCGGCGGGGACGTGACGCTCTTCGACGAGGTTAAGCGGCGCTACGCGGGCGGGCTGACGGTGAAGTCGATGCCCGAGTCGTGGCGCTCGTGCCCGGCGGTGCTGGCGCTGGTCAACCGGGTCTGCGGCGACCGTGGGACGATCACCGACCTTTTCGGCGAAGCCGTGAACGGGCGTTGGGAATGGGAGGAGCACGTCGCGGCGCGGCCGAAACTGACCGGTGAGAGCCGGGTCGAGGTGGTGGCCGGCAAGGCGGAGAATCGCTACGCGCGGATGGTCGAGCTGATGAAGGAGATCGGCGTCGGCGAGCGCGAACTGAGCTGCGGGGTGCTGGTGCGAACCAACGCGCAGCTGGCGGCGGTGGCCGAGCTGCTGCGGAGTGAGGGCTTCGATGTGATCGAGGAGGGCGCGCGCAAGCCGACGGTCGATCATCCGGTGGGCGTGGCGCTTTTCCAACTGGTCGCCTGGCTGGCCGATCCGGCGGATGATTTCGCCCGCGGCGTGGTCGCGATGTCGCGGCTTCAGGAGATATTGTTAGAGCGTTTTGGCGAGGAGCCGTGGAAGGTGTGGGACGGGCTGATGGCCGAGGCGGCGGAGCAGGGTTTTGCCGGGATGCTGGAGGGGGTGATCGAGCCGCTGTGGGACGGGCTGTCGGAGTTCGGCCGGCGGCGGGCCGGAGATGTGATCGGCGCGCTGGCGGCCTTCGATGCCGGGGGCGGCGTCGCGGCGCGGGAGGCGCTGCGCTGGATCACGGAGCTGGAAATCCCGCAGAGTCCGGGCACGGCGGCGGTGCAGGTCATGACGGTGCACAAGTCGAAAGGCTTGGGATTCGACGTGGTGATTCTTCCCGAGATCGAGGACCGGCAGGTGCCGGACGCGGGGAAGTTCGACGTCGCATCGGGCGACGGCTGGGTCTTGCAGAACCCGGCGCGTTGGGTGCGCGACCAGGTGCCGGCGCTGCGCGAGGCGGAGGAATGCTGGGGCGAGGCGCAGTGCTACGAGACGATGTGCGTGCAGTATGTCGCGCTGACCCGGGCCAAGCGCGGGCTTTACGTGCTGCTGCCGGAACCGCCGAAGAGCCGAAAGGATGCGGAGGATTTCGCCTCGCCGGCGAACTGGATCCTGCGGTCGGTCGGAGCCGACGGCGACGGGGTGCTGTGGCAGGAGGGGGACCCGGGCTGGATGACCTCGCTCGGACGCCGCAAGGAAGCGGAGGGTGAACCGGCCGCAAGGCTGGGCGAGGCGGTGCCGCAGAGGGGCCGATCGACGCCGAGCGGCGAGAAGGGCGGGGCGGCCGCGACGACCGGTTCGGCGGGCGGGCGCGCCTTCGGCATCGCGGTCCACGAGGCATTTGAAGCGGTCGGCTGGGTGGATGAAGAGGAACCGGTCCTCAGCGCGGATGAGGCCGGCGAGGCCGTCGCGGCGCTGCTGCAGGTCCCGGCGATCCGCGAGCGGCTCGAACGCCGGGGGCGGGAGGTCGCGCTTTTCTGCGAACAACCGGTCGAGGCGATCGTCGACGGGAAATGGATGAGCGGCGTGATCGATCGGCTGCATGTCTTCGAGGGCGGCAAGCGGATCGAGTTGATCGATTTCAAGACCGACGGCGCGGAATCCCCCGGAATCCTGCAGGAGCGCTATGTGCGCCAGATGCGCGCCTACCGCCAGGCACTGGCGCAGATTTTCCCGGATGCGGAAATTGAGGTGTGGCTGCTGAGCACGAAACTTGCGGCTTGGGTGGAGGTTTGACGCGTCAGCGGGAGAAAAGGGTTGAGTGCTTCATGTGAATGATGTAGGTGTTTCTTATGAAACGCAAAGAGGGGGGGCTGTATGCCCATCTCGTTGAAGAATTGGAGGGGGCGGAAGTCCTGCGGGAGCCCGAGGCGGCCTATGTTGTCGGCCGGGTCCGCGATGGTCTGGCCATGGCCGAATTCCAGGCGGCGAGAGGTCTCCTCGGGGTGACCGAGGAGCGGCTGGCCGGGCTGCTTGGCATGTCGCGGGCGACCTTGCACCGGCGGAAAAAAGCCGGGCAGCTGGATCGGATGGAATCGGATCGGCTGGTCCGCTTCATGCGGCTCTTCGCCCGGGCGGTCGAGGCACTGGGTGGCGAGGAAGGGGCGCGCTCGTGGCTGGCGGCACCCGCGGTGGCGTTTCAGGGTGAGTGCCCGCTCGACTTCGCCGATACCGAAGTCGGTGCCCGCGAAGTGGAGGCGCTGCTGATGCGCCTGGAGCACGGGGTGTTCACCTGAAATGGCCCGTTTCTATCGGCTCGTCCAAGCACGCTGGGCGCAGGATGCGATGAGCGGCGAGGGTGCCCGGTTGGCCGGAGGGAGGTGGAATCCTCCGGGGCTGCCGGCCGTCTATCTGGCGGGGTCGAGGTCGCTCGCGGCGCTCGAAATCGTGGTCCACGCGCCGCGGGAAGTGCTTTCGCTGGATTGGCGGATCTTCGAGGTGGAGGTGCCCGACGACGCCATCGAAGAACCGGAGCGTCTGCCAAAGCACTGGGCGGCGCTACCATCGTCACCGGCCGCCCGGCGCTTCGGCGGGGCCTGGCTGCGCGAGTCCCGGGCCCTGGCCCTGCGGGTGCCCAGCGCGATCGTGCCGCAGGAGTCCGTGCTGCTGCTCAACCCCGGGCATGCCGGTATCGACCGGATCCGAGTATCAAAGCCGGAGGACTTCCGTTTCGACTCCCGGATTTGAAGGATGCCTTCAGTCCTGCGTCACTTCGATATCCACGAACAAGCGATCGAGAGGGGCTCCGGTGATGGTCGCAGTGACGCTGACCATGCCCCCGGCTGGAGTGCCTTGGACGAAATCGACGGTCGTGCCTTCGAATGCATCTCCATCCGCGTTGAATGTTGAAAGGTCCTTGGACCAGCGGTAGGTTGCCGTGAGGTTGGTGGCGGGAGAGGCGTTTAGGGGATGGGCGAAGGTGAAGGTATTTCCGGTGAGTGTGCCGGAGACCAAGCCCTGCGAGAACTCGTTGGGGAAGGTGCCGAAGTAGTTCTCGACGCCGTTGTCGATGCCGTCGCCGTCGGCGTCGTCGTCGAGGCCGGTGAGCCCGCCGAGTCCGGTGAAACCGGAGATCCAGGTGGCGAATGTTTCGCCGGGGGGGGCGATTATGCCGGTATCGAAGGCGATGCCGATCACCTGCTCGAAGTTGGCGGAGAATACCGAGTTGGAATCCGAGGTCGTGGATGTGACCACGAAGGTGTCCCCCACACTGAAGTCGGTGACGTCGAAATAGGCCACATCG
>JAKZES010000219.1 GCA_022548915.1 Verrucomicrobiaceae bacterium E54 | reverse complement strand
GGCCTGTTGTGAAGAGAGCCCTACCGGGCAAGTTGATCTTACCGATCCAGACTGCCGCCAACTGCGCAAGGGCGGCAAAACCACCATTGGCTACAACGTGCAGGCAGCCGTCGATGACAAGCACCACCTGATCACTACCATTGAGGTTACCGGGGAGGCCAACGATCGTCGCTCGCTTGCCCCGATCGCCCAGCAGGCCAAGAAAGACCTCGGGCTGGCTCAAGATGCCTCGCTTACTGTCATCGCCGACACCGGCTACGGAACCGGTCCCAAACACACTGCCTGCGAAGCAAGCGGGACCATTGCCCTGGTGCCCGTCCAGAAGCCAAGCGGCAAGTCCAACGGGCTCCACAACAGCGACGCATTTACCCGCGATCCGGCGAGCGACACCTAGATCTGCCCACAGGGCGAAGTGCTTGCCCGGAAAGCG
>JAKZES010000218.1 GCA_022548915.1 Verrucomicrobiaceae bacterium E54 | reverse complement strand
GACAACTGAGCCAAACACCGAAACCAACAACCGTTCCAAACCACCTCCAGAACCCCGTGCCTCTTCACAATTTACAGAAAAAATCTCGCGCGGCCCCTTTCTTTGGACATTTGAGCTTCGCACACTCTTTGCCAATTGGCCTCGTTTCATGCATTTGCTTGAGAAGGTTTTTCGCTGCAGCATCGTATGCAGCCTCCCGGTCTTTACCGTATCCCTCGCCCTTGTAGTATACGCTCCCACACTTCTCGTCTGGAGTCAGACACATCGGCCCTATGCACTTCTTAGAGATGCAACAGCCGCAGACACGGTCCCACGAGACTGCACAATACCATCTAGCCCGCATTTCTCATACTCGCGGCGGCGATTCGCCGATGGGGGGCTCGATCTCGGTGAGAGATGAGATCAGCGGCTTTTGAGCACCCTCGGCGATT
>JAKZES010000217.1 GCA_022548915.1 Verrucomicrobiaceae bacterium E54 | reverse complement strand
TGGACATTTTCGAAAGTGACGGAATGGAAGACGGCGGGTTCATCGGGCGGCGTTGCTCTGGATCTTCACTCCCAACTCCCAGATGAAGGCGGTCAACTCACGGGCGACGGCGACCTTGACCTTGTTGTGATGCATGAGGCGGCCCTTCAAGGTCCTGAATCGGGCGTGAAGGCGGTTCTGCGCGCGCCAGGCGATCTCTTTGATCCAACGCGGCTTGCCTTTCTGTCTCTCGGCCATGGCGTAGCTGACGCGCGGCTGCACACGGTAGTGGGTGGCGCATTCGATGAGAATCCAGCGGGCGTGGGCATTGCCGCATTTGGTGATTCCGGTCTGTTTTTGTTTGCCACCGGTGGTGTATTCTCCAGGGGTGAGGCCGAGATAACTCATCAGCTGGCGCGGATGGGTGAAACGCACGAAGTCGCCGATTTCGGA
>JAKZES010000216.1 GCA_022548915.1 Verrucomicrobiaceae bacterium E54 | reverse complement strand
CTGACGCTGGAGCCGACGCACTACACCACGGTCGATAATGGCGACTGCACCGAAACGGTGACCATCCACGACCTGGAAAACCTCACCGGGCTGACTGGCGGCGGCGGGGTGGTGCGGCTGCGGGTGGACCTCGACGAGGAGCCGGACTCGACCATCGACCACACCAGCTGGTCGGAAGTGGAGGGCTGGAACGAGGTCGGTCTGCCGGTGTGCTGCGTGACCTACAACGACCCCTACCAGCGCGAGACACTGTTCAGCGGCACGGTGGGCACGGTCAGCGGCCAGGACCTGGTGTTCACGCTCAGCGGCGGCTCCTTCGACCTGGGCACCTTGCTGGATCCGGGCGCCTCGTATTACATCGAGGTCAACTCGGGCGACCACGAGGGCCACCGCTTCGACGTGGTCTCGGCTGCGGGCAACACCCTGACGCTGGCCGC
>JAKZES010000215.1 GCA_022548915.1 Verrucomicrobiaceae bacterium E54 | reverse complement strand
CTGACGCTGGAGCCGACGCACTACACCACGGTCGATAATGGCGACTGCACCGAAACGGTGACCATCCACGACCTGGAAAACCTCACCGGGCTGACCGGCGGCGGCGGGGTGGTGCGGCTGCGGGTGGACCTCGACGAGGAGCCGGACTCGACCATCGACCACACCAGCTGGTCGGAAGTGGAAGGCTGGAACGAGGTCTTTCTGCCGGTGTGCTGCGTGACCTACAACGACCCCTACCAGCGCGAGACGCTGTTCAGCGGCACGGTGGGCACGGTCAGCGGCCAGGACCTGGTGTTCACGCTCAGCGGCGGCTCCTTCGACCTGGGCACCTTGCTGGATCCCGGCGCCTCGTATTACATCGAGGTCAACTCGGGCGACCACGAGGGCCACCGCTTCGACGTGGTCTCGGCTGCGGGCAACACCCTGACGCTGGCCGC
>JAKZES010000214.1 GCA_022548915.1 Verrucomicrobiaceae bacterium E54 | reverse complement strand
TTTTCTAGCGCGGAAAAGGGGTGACGTCGAGAATGGAACCCCATGAACGAAAAGACAGAGAGGGTCCGCAAAAGGACCCCGAGAAGGAAGTTGGCACGTCGCAGAAAGTGGCGTGAATCGGAGCCGCGGCGGAGGGGCTATCCGCCCGAGTTCCGGCTCAAGGCGGCGCTGATGTGCGTCGAGGGAGGGGCGGTCCAGAAGACCGTCGCCCACGAGTTGGGCATCTCGCCGAACACGCTCAACACCTGGGTGCTGGCGTATCGCCGGGAAGGTCCCGAGTCGCCCCTGCTGCGCGCTTCGCCGCCGCCCGCGGGCGGCGGCGAAGCGCGCCGGCGCCTGCCACCCCCGGTGCGTGGCAAGATCGTCGATCTCAAGCAGGCCAACCCCGGCTGGGGCGTGCGCCGCATCGCCCAGGTGCTGCGCCGCTGGTTCCTCATGGAGGC
>JAKZES010000213.1 GCA_022548915.1 Verrucomicrobiaceae bacterium E54 | reverse complement strand
CGGCGGATTTCCAACAAGGCCGCGGTCTAGGGTCGTCCACCAGCGGCTTGTTCGGCTTGGTTTGTTGATTGGCTGGGAAACCCCAAGGCCCCCAACAAATCGGTGCCCTCCCGCTCATGGCCAAGAACCTGTCCGTCGGGTGTGAAGACAATCTCGAATGATCGCCCATGTGAAACCTGTCCATCGATAAAGATGTGATACCCGGGCTGGTGGTTCTCAACCAGCTGCGAAAGCTCAAAAACGATCTCCTGGGTCAGCCGTCCGCCTCGAAAGGTCACGACGACGAGAACGCGGTCGTCGGGGTAGGCGTCGTCCGGTGGCAGGAGAAAATCTGCCTCACTGGGCGCGCCTTCTGTCTCCTCCACGGATCGCCCGCAGTCCCGAAGCACCGTCACGGCCTTCCTGCAGAAGGCTCCAAACTCAGCCTTGAACTCCGAATGATCCGC
>JAKZES010000212.1 GCA_022548915.1 Verrucomicrobiaceae bacterium E54 | reverse complement strand
CGGCGGATTTCCAACAAGGCCGCGGTCTAGGGTCGTCCACCAGCGGCTTGTTCGGCTTGGTTTGTTGATTGGCTGGGAAACCCCAAGGCCCCCAATAAATCGGTGCCCTCCCGCTCATGGCCAAGGACCTGTCCATCGGGTATGAAGACAATCTCGAACGATCGCCCATGTGAAACCTGTCCATCGATAAAGATGTGATACCTCGGCTGGTGGTTCTCAACCAGCTGCGAAAGGGCGAAAACGATCTCCTGGGTCAGCCGTGCGCCTCGAAGGGTCACGACGACGAGAACGCGGTCGTCAGGGTAGGCGTAGTCCGGTGGCAGGAGAAAATCTGCCTCGCTGGGCGCGCCCTCTGTCTCCTCCACGGATCGCCCGCAGTCCCGAAGCACCGTCACGGCCTTCCTGCAGAAGGCTCCAAACTCAGCCTTGAACTCCGAATGATCCGC
>JAKZES010000211.1 GCA_022548915.1 Verrucomicrobiaceae bacterium E54 | reverse complement strand
AACCGGCCCGCCCGGATCGATCCGCTCCCTGACGCCCTCAAAACGACCTTCAAAAAACCCCTTGCCAAGCTCTGGTACTACTGACCCGAATGGCAGGGCCAACAAGCCCGTCGTCGATGCCCTCATGACTTTCCGGGGTTTCAAGATCGTCGCCGCCATGATGGTCGTTTCCGAAATCGGCGATTTCGTGCGTTTCACCCATCCGCGCCAGCTGATGAGTTATCTCGGCCTCACCCCCGGAGAATACACCACCGGTGGCAAACAGAAACAGACCGGCATCACCAAGTGCGGCAACGCCCATGCACGATGGATTCTCATCGAATGCGCCACCCACTACCGCGTACAGCCGCGCGTCAGCTATGCCATGGCCGAGCGACAGAAGGGCAAGCCGCGATGGGTCAAGGAGATCGCCTGGCGTGCCCAGAATCGCCTGCACGCCCGATTCAG
>JAKZES010000210.1 GCA_022548915.1 Verrucomicrobiaceae bacterium E54 | reverse complement strand
GCACCCGGGGGCGCGTCAATGGCGAGCGTCTCTGAGGTTCCGCCGGGGTCGAGAAAGACCGTGGCATGTGTGAAGAGAAGCGGAATGATGACCGTCCTGCGGAGGACGGCACCTTGAACTCGGGAGGCCCGGATGCCGTGCCGCAGGAGGCGATCTACCTCCAGCGGCTCCACGTCGATCAACCCCAGGAAGACGACGTGAAGGGCAGCCGGGAGTCAGACCCGTCCATAGTAGTCCGAGACGATAAAGCCGATCACATGGCAAAGGAACGGGCGGATGGGCAACGCGGACAAAGCACCCACGTCGGAGGCACGAATACCCTCCACCCAGACGTGTCACGCACCCTGTCCGCACTGGGAACCAAGGCGGCGAAGTGCCCGGAACACCGTTTCCGGGCGCTGGCCCGCCTGATCGACAGGCAGATGCTCCGGGAGGCGTTCCACCGACTCAGACGCAAGGC
>JAKZES010000020.1 GCA_022548915.1 Verrucomicrobiaceae bacterium E54 | reverse complement strand
GGGCGGAACGGCCCGCTTCTTTCCTTCGGTTTCCTGAACCCGTGTCTTTCCGCGCTCCATTCTGCGGCGCGTCGCATGGGGTCGGGGATGTGGTTTCCGGTGAGGGTGATCTTGAGTTCGTCGGGGTGACGCCTGCCGCGCTTGGTCTTGAAGCGGATTGCGGCGTAGCATTCCTGAAGGCTGTTTGATAAACCCCTGTGTCTGCCGTGTATTCAGGCTGATCCAATGCGTTTGAGTCGCCCACAGTTTCAAAGATGGTTGATGCCGACCTTGTTGGGTTCGGCGCTGGCTTCGGCCGCGGAGCCGGTCCAGTTCAATCGCGACATCCGGCCGATCCTGTCGGACCGTTGCTTCGCCTGTCATGGGCCGGACGAGGCGGCGCGGGAGGCGGATCTGCGCCTGGACCTTGAAGAGGCCGCGAAGATCGACCTCGGGGGCTATCGGGCGATCGTGCCCGGCAAGCCGGATCAGAGTGAGTTGGTGCGCCGGATTGAAAGCACCGATGAGGATGAGGTCATGCCTCCGCCCGACACGCACCTGAGTCTCGATGCCGAAGAAAAGGCCCTGCTCCGGCGCTGGATCGAGGAGGGGGCGACCTGGGAGGAGCATTGGTCGTTTCAGAAGATCGAACGCCCCAAGCTGCCGGAAGTGGCCGGGCCGAAGTGGGGCAGGGGAGGAATCGACGCCTTCGTGCTGCGCCGACTGCGCCAGCAATCGCTCGAACCGGCTCCGGAGGTCGGGCGCGAGCAGTGGCTGCGTCGGGTGACCCAGGACCTGACCGGGTTGCCGCCGTCGTTGGAGGAGATCGATGCCTTCGTCGCCGATGATTCACCCGATGCCTGCGAGAAGGTGGTCGACCGCCTGCTGGCGAGTGTCGACCACGCCGAGCGGATGACCGCGTTGTGGCTGGACCAGGCGCGCTACGCCGACAGCAACGGCTACCAGTTCGACAACGAGCGCACGATGTGGCCGTGGCGCGACTGGGTGATCGATGCCTTTCGCGCGAACATGCCCTTCGACCGCTTCGTCACCGAGCAACTGGCGGGTGACCTGCTCGACGAGCCGACCCCCGACCAACTCGTCGCCACCGGTTTCCTGCGCAATCACGGCTACTCGATCGAGGGCGGCATCATCGACGAGGAATACCGGGTGATGTACGCCAACGACAAGACCGCCACCGTCGGCACCCTGTTCCTCGGGCTCACGCTCGATTGCGCCCGCTGCCACGACCACAAGTACGACCCGGTGAGCATCGAGGAATACTACTCGATGTATGCCTTCTTCAACACCAGCGCCGAGAAGGGAGCGCCGGGCGAGGACGGTCGCAAGCAGAAGGCGGCCGCGCCATTCCTCGAGATTGACGCCGCGGGGGAGACGGTCCGGGCCATGGTGATGAGGGAACAGCCGCGCGAGACCTTCGTGCTGGAGCAGGGTCAGTTCGACCAGCCGGGGGATAAGGTGTCGCCGGACACGCCGGCCGTGCTGCCGTCCTTCGACGGCTACCGGCCCGACCGTCTCGGCCTCGCCCGCTGGCTGACGGCGGACGAGAACCCGCTTTTCGCCCGGGTCAGCGTCAACCGCCTGTGGCGGCAATTCTTCGGCCGCGGACTGGTCAAGACGGTCGACAATTTCGGCGTCCAAGGCGAACTGCCGACCCATCCCGAGCTGCTCGACTGGCTGGCGGTCGAGTTTCGCGACAGCGGCTGGGACCTGCGTCACGTCATCCGGCTCATCGTCCTCTCGGCCACCTACGGGCAGTCCTCGGACTTCCGCGACGACCTGGAGGATGCGGAGAACCGCCTGCTTGCCCGCGGCCCGAGCTTCCGGCTTTCGGGGGAAATGATCCGCGACCAGGCGCTCGCCGCCAGTGGGTTGCTGGTGAAGAAGATCGGCGGCCCGAGCGTGAGACCCTACCAGCCCGAGGGCGTGTGGGAGGATCTGAACGCCCCCGTCTCGCACGCCGAGACATACGTGCAGGGCACCGGTGACGACCTTTATCGGAAGAGCCTTTACACCTACTGGCGCCGCGCCGTGCCGCATCCGGCGATGGTCGCCTTCGACGCGCCGAGCCGCGACGTCTGCACGGTCGAGCGCGCCGCCACCAACACGCCACTGCAGGCGCTCGTCACCCTGCACGGCCCGACCTTCGTCGAGGCAGCCCGCAAACTTGCGGAGGAGGCACTCGCCGCCGGGGCGCCGGTCGATCTTGCCTTCCGACGGGTGCTTTCGCGCCAGCCCACCGGACGCGAGCGACAGATCATCGATGAGTTGCATGCCGAGCGCCTGCGGCATTACCACCACGATCCCGCCGCGGCCGACCGACTGCTCGCGGTGGGCGAAAGCCCGGTGGCCGCCGGCATCGAACGAGCCGAGCTTGCGGCGCTGGCCGACGTCTGCCACGCCATCCTCAACCTCAGCGAAACGGTGACCCGCAAGTGACCATGGACCCGCTTCTCCTCAACATGACCCGCCGCCGCGCGCTGCAGACCGTTGGCGGCGGCCTCGGCTCGATGGCGCTTGGCAGCCTGTTCGCCGAGGAAACCGGCGTCGCCCTCGGTGCCAACTACCGTCCCAGGGCCAGGCGCGTCATCTACCTGTTCCAGTCGGGCGGCCCGTCACAGACCGACCTTTTCGAGCACAAGCCGGCCCTGGCGAAATTCCACGGCCAGGACATTTTCTCGAAGGTCAAGCAGAGCGGGCGGCTCACCGGTTTCACCGACGGCCACAAGCTTCACCCGATCATCAACACCCGCTACGCCTTCAAGCGCCACGGCGAGTGCGGGTCGTGGGTCAGCGAATTGCTGCCGCACCTCGGGGCGATCAGCGACGAACTGTGCACCATCCGCTCAATGAGCACCAAGCCGGTCAACCACGATCCGGCGCTGACCTTCATGCAGACCGGCCACAACCTGCCCGGCCGTCCGAGCATGGGCTCGTGGCTGAGCTACGGGCTCGGGTCGATGAACCGCAACCTGCCCGACTTCGTCGTCCTGGTCTCGAAAGGCGACCTCGCCAACATGCAGCCGCTCAACGCCCGGCTGTGGGGCAACGGCTTCCTGCCCGGCAGGCATCAGGGCGTGCGCCTGCGCTCGGGCAGCGAGCCGGTACTTTACTTGAAAGACCCCACCGGCAAGAGCCTCGGCGAGCGTCGCCGGATGCTCGATGCGATCCACGAGCTTAACCAGGAGGAGTTGGCCCGCAGCGGCAACCCGGAGATCACCACGCGGATCAGCCAGTACGAAATGGCCTTCCGCATGCAGACCTCCATTCCCGAGTTGGCCGATCTTTCCGACGAGCCGGAGTCGACCTTCAAGCTCTACGGCGAGGACGCACGGACGCCGGGAACCTACGCCTTCAACTGCCTGATGGCGCGCCGCCTGGCCGAGCGCGACGTCCGCTTCATCCAGCTCTACCACTCCGGCTGGGACCACCATTTCAACCTGCCCGCCCACCTGCCGAAGCGCTGCCGGGAAACCGACCAGGCCAGCGCCGCGCTGATCCTCGACCTGAAGCAGCGCGGACTGCTCGAGGACACCATCGTGGTCTGGGGCGGCGAGTTCGGCCGCACCGCCTTCAGCCAGAGCGGCAAGGTCGCCGAGTCGTACGGCCGCGACCATCACGCCGCCTGCTTCACCAAGCTCGTTGCCGGCGGCGGCTTCAAGGCCGGGCTCAATTACGGCGAGACCGACGATTTCTCCTACCAGGTCGTGCGCGACGAGGTGCCGGTCCACGACCTCCACGCCACCGTCCTGCACCAACTCGGCATCGACCACGAGAAGCTGACCTTCCTGTTCCAGGGCCGCCGCTATCGGCTCACCGATGTCGAGGGTCACGTCGTCCGCGGACTGCTCGCGTAGGGACACAGCTTCGGGATTGTCCCGCCGGAGGCCGGCAGATAGACCTTGATCGTGCCGGTCGAAGAAATACCCCAAACCCTGTGGATCCTGCTCGGCGTCCAGACGGGACTACTGGTCCTGATCTGGCTCGGCCAGCTGATTCAAGGGGCCCGCCTGCGCCGGATCGAACGATCGCTGCTTTCCAGAAACGCGCCCGTGCCGGAACTGCAGCGTGTCAAGTCGGAGGCCAGGCAGGGCCAGCGGCTCTTTGACAGGTGGCTCGACGAGGATCCGAGCCGTCACGAGCTTCCGAAGAAGGAGCAGTTCGCTGGCTTCCGGAAGTGGCGCGCGGAGCAGGGGATGAACTGGGATCCGGAACGGTCGGGGGACTGATCCGGGTGACCCGGAGCCCGTCCTTCAGGCCGAGATCGAGAGTGACGGCTTGTGCTTACGTCCTTTCGGCTGGCGTGGTCCGATCAAGGCTCCGAGAGTTTCGACGTGATCCGCATCCGGGGCGCCCGCCAGCACAACCTGAGGAATCTCGACCTGGAGATTCCCCACGGGAAGCTCGTGGTCATGACCGGGCCGAGCGGCAGCGGAAAGTCGTCGCTGGCTTTTCACACGCTGTTCGCCGAAGGCCAGCGCCGGTTCATCGAGTCGCTCTCGGCCTACGCGCGGCAGTTTCTCGACCAGCTTGAGAAACCGGATGTCGATGCCATCGAGGGCCTGAGTCCGGCGATCGCGATCGAGCAACGCAGCGGCGGGCTGAATCCCCGCTCGACGGTGGCGACGGCCACCGAGCTCTACGAGCACCTGCGGGTGCTGTGGGCCGCGGCGGGAACCCCCCACGATCCGGAGACCGGCGAGCGTCTCGAGCGGATGACCTCGGCCGACATGGTGGCCGCGCTGCTGCAGGAAGCGGAGGGGACGAAGCTGGTGCTGCTCGCCCCGGTCCCGAAAGAGGAGACCTCGGATGCCGGACGCCTGATCGGTGACCTGCGGCGCCAGGGTTTCGTCCGGGTGCGGGTGGATGGAGAAATTCTGGATCTGGAGGAAGCGGAAGCCGGCTGGCCGGAGCATCCGCGACAGGTCGAGGTCGTGGTCGATCGCCTGGTGGTGCGCGACGGGGCGTCGGCTCGCCTCGCGGACTCCGTGGAGACCGTCTTGAGGATCTGCGGAAGCGAGGCCCGGGTGCTGGTGCAGGAGCCGGATTCCGAGGGCTGGGACGAGCGTTCGTTCCAGACCAGCTACCGGAACCCGAAGACCGGCTTCACGATCGGAGAGCTGTCTCCCCGCCACTTTTCCTTCAACTCCCATCTCGGGGCGTGCCGGGCCTGCGAGGGGCTGGGCACCGAGCGATTCTGTGATCCGGAGCTGCTGGTCGGTGATCCCGAGACGCCCCTGCTGGAGGGGGCGATCACCGGATGGTGGAAACCGAAGGCGCAGCGCGGGAAGTTGCTGATCAACGAACTGGCGGCGCTGCTGCGGATGTTTGGCGTCGATGAGTCCGTGCGTCTCCGCGATTTGCCCGATGAGGCGCGGCAGTTGCTGTTCCATGGCGGCATGCTGGAAACGGGCTGGAAGGTGGGGGCCGAGAAGAAACCGCAGATCAAGAAATACGAGGGGCTCTGTGTCGAGGCGGAGCGCAAGCTGCGAGTGGCGCGCTCGGAAGCGGTGCGGCGCCGCATCCTGCGGGTGATGGCGGAGCGGCCCTGCCGCGTGTGCGAGGGCCGTCGGCTGAAGCCGGAACTGCTGGCGGTGCGAATCGAGGGAGCGGGCGGTCGCTGGCTGGGGATCCAGGATTTCTGCGCGCTCCCGGTGGACGAGGCGCTGGCGTGGTTGGCAGGGGTGCGGCTTGCCGAGGACCGGGCGGAGATCTGCGGGCGGCTGGTCGGGGAGTTGAACGAGAGGTTGTCGTTTCTCGACGAGGTGGGGCTCGGCTATCTCGGTCTCGACCGGGCGAGCGGCACGCTTTCCGGGGGAGAGGCCCAGCGAATCCGCCTGGCGACGCAGCTGGGAAGCGGGCTCACGGGGGTCCTCTACGTGCTCGACGAGCCGAGCATCGGTCTCCACGCCGAGGATACCGGACGCTTGATCGGCGCCCTTGAGCGGCTGCGGGATCGTGGCAACACGGTGGTGGTCGTCGAGCACGACGAATCCATGATCCGGGCGGCGGATTGGCTGGTGGAGCTGGGGCCGGGTGCCGGAGCGGATGGCGGGCTGCTCTTGGCGAACGGAGCACCCGAGGATTGCGGTGAAGCACCGACCATGAAGTGGCTTGCGGCTGGGCGCCGCACTTACGGCCTGCCCCGGGCCGGGACAGCCGCTTTGCTGGAGGGTGAGTTGGTCATCCGGGGTGCCCGGGAGAACAACCTCCAGAACATCGACGTGAAGATTCCGCTGGGAGGGATCTGTTGCCTGACGGGTCCCAGCGGCAGCGGCAAGTCCACCCTGGCCAACGATATCCTGATGCGCGCCTTGAAGCGCCGGTTCCACGGGGCGGGCGATCGGCCCGGGGAGCATGACGGCATTGACGGGATGGATCGCATCGGCAAGGCAGTGGTGGTCGATCAGGCACCGATCGGCCGGAGTCCGCGCTCGAATCCGGCGACCTTTACCGGCGCCTTCGACCTGATCCGGAGTCTCTTTGCCAAGCTTCCGCTGTCGCGTCAGCGCGGCTACGGTCCGGGCCGTTTCAGCTTCAACACGCGGGGCGGGCGCTGCGAGAAGTGCGAGGGGGCGGGGCGGCTGAAAGTCGAGATGCATTTCCTGCCGGATGCCTGGATCGAGTGCAACTCCTGTGGCGGCCGCCGCTTCAACCGCGAGACGCTCGAGGTGACCTTCAAGGGACTGAGCATTGCGGACGTCCTGGAGCTTGGAGTGGTGGAGGCCCACGCGGCGTTCGCGGCGGTCCCCAAGCTCGCGGCGCTGCTGCGCATCATGGAAGAGCTCGGTCTCGGCTACCTCCGCCTGGGGCAACCGGCGAACACCCTTTCCGGAGGCGAGGCCCAGCGTCTGAAACTGGCCGTCGAGCTGTCCCGCCCGGCTGCGCCCCACACCTTTTACTTTTTCGATGAACCGACCACGGGGCTTCACTTCGGCGACGTCGACCGGTTGCTCGGCGCCTTCGCCCGGCTCCGGGAAAGTGGTCACAGCGTGCTGGTGGTCGAGCATCATCTGGGGGTCATCGCGGCCGCCGACCATGTGATCGACCTCGGTCCCGGCGGCGGACGGAACGGGGGGCAGGTCGTCGCCCGGGGGACTCCGGCGGAAGTGGCGATGGTCGAAAATTCCGCAACCGGGCGTGCGCTCGCCGCGAATCTTTCGTAGAAAACCGCAAGACAGGTCCATCGATCTGCTGCGCTTGAACGATGAAAGCCGAAGATCCCGACAACCCGGTGAATCCCGCAACCCACGCCCGAACCTCGCCGGCAGCGAGCGACTGGAAAGCGTGGCTCGACGAGAACGGGCCGCGGCTGCTGCTGTTTGCCCGGCAGCAGACGCGCAGTCACCAGGACGCGGAGGATCTGCTCCAGGACGCCCTGGTGAAGCTGATCGACAAGCTGGAGTCGGGTCAGTTCAGCGGTGGGCAGGAGGCCTGGATGCCCTATCTCTACACCACGCTGCGGCGTCTTTCGATCGATCTCGGACGACGTGACGACCGGCGCAAGCGGCGAGAGGACGTGTCGCACGGCGGCATCGACTTGGACAAGTCGGAGGGCGAGCACCCGTGGTTCGCGGGCGACGAGTCCGACGAGGAAACCCGGGCCCAGATCGAGGCCGGCCTGAAGGAACTGCCCGACAAGTTCTCCGAGGTGATCCTGATGAAGATCTGGGGCGAGCGGACTTTTGCGGAAATCGGCGAGGCGCTGGAAATTTCTCCAAACACAGCGGCGTCGCGGTATCGCTACGGACTTGAAGCCCTGCGCAAGAAGCTGAGCTCGGCGTGGCGCCGCGGCGACCTTTCGATCTGACCATGGAACTCGACTTACAGAAGCTGGAAAACCGGTTGGAGGCGATGCGTCCGTCCGGGCTCGATCCCGCCCTCGCGGAGCGGCTGGAGCGTGCGGTCGAAGGGCGGCTGGAAGAACTCGGCCCGGAGGAGAGGGGGCTTGAGCGCCGTCTGGCGAAGGTCTCCCCCAGTGGTCCGTCCGCATCGACCCGGGCCGCGCTGCTCACCATTCTCGAGCGCCTTCCCTTCCCCGGTGCGACGAAGGTGGTGCCGTTTCCCAATCGGGAGAAGGCATCGCCGCAGCGGCGCGCCATGCCATGGGCGGCGGCTGCATTGGTGGCGCTGGCCGGCGGGCTGTCCGCCCTGCTCATGGGCCCGAAAAGCACCGAGCCGGCCTCTGGTGCCGTGGCGACAACCGGCGGCTCCGAGGTCGTCAAGGCCGACCCCGAGGCCTTCACCCCGGCGAGCTTCGAATCCGGTGTGGCAAAGGCCGACGACCTGGGTCGAATCTGGGCCGGTGGCGACAAGTCGGTGCGGGTGGTGAAGGTCGTCTACAAGGACCGCGTGGTCTGGCTGAACGCCCAGGGCGAGGAGATGGTGACCGAGGTTCCGCGGACCGAATTCCTGGTGGTCCCGGATGAAATCGACTGATTTGAACAAAACCGCGAATCGAATACGATGAATCTAGTATGAAGCGTCGTGACAACCCGGAAAGAGTTATGAACATGATCATCCGAAGCATTCCACTGGTGGTGTTTGCGCCACTGACCCTGATGGCGATCGAGCCACCCGTGGATTCCGAGCCGATTCCGCCCCAGGCACCACCGGTTGCCGTTCCGGTGGATGAAGATCGACCACAAGCACCGCAGGCCGGTCAGGAAGAGCAAGCCGGCCCGCTTGATCCCGTCCCAATGCCCGCCGCCGAGGATGCGCGCCCGTTTCTCGGTGTCATTCTCGATCCCGTGCCGGATCTGCTGGCGGGTCATCTCCAGCTCAAGCCCGGGCAAGGCGTGGTGATCGGCGACCTGGTCGCCGGTGGCCCCGCCGAGAAGGCGCAGCTCGCGGTGGGTGACGTGCTGACCGAGGTGAACGGGGTGGGCGTCGGATCACCCGAAGCGGTTCGCGCCGAGGTCGAGAAGCACGAGGTGGGCGATGAAATCGAGGTGTCGGTGATCCAGAAGGGTCAGCAGCGCAAAGCGAGCATCACGCTGGGGAAGGCTCCCGAGGCGATGATGGGGGGAGCCGGTCAGCCGAATGCGCAGCTGGACGGTTTCCTGGAAAACTTTCCCGACCGCCACGCCGACCTGATCCGCGAGGCGCTCGAGCGCAATCTTCGGGCATTTGAGGATCTCGATTTGGAGGGTGGTGCCGCCAACAAGCTCCAGATGAATCTGATGCAACGCCTGGAGAAGGAGATGCTCAATCCGGGCATGCAGCTGAAGCTGGGCGGGGACGTGGCGGCCGAGAGTTCGATCCGTCTGCTCGACGAGGAGGGGTCCATCGAGATGAGCAGCCGCGACGGTCACAAGGAAGCGCGGGTCTATGGCCAGGACGGCGAGCTGCTGTGGGAGGGTCCCTACGACACCCCGCAGGACAAGGCGGCGGTGCCGGATGGGATTCGGGAACGCCTGGAGAAGCTGAATTTCGACATGGATTTCGGCGGCAACGGACTGAAGCTGCGACTCGGACCGAACCGTTTCCGTCCGCTGGATGAACTGAACCACGACGACGCCGGGGACGGCGAGGAGTAGGCCACGGGATTCCACGATTTTCAGCCCGGCCCTGCGAATTGCGGGGCCGGGCTGCTTTTGTTCGGGTCGCTCAATCCTCGATTTCCCCGGCAAAAAGCAGCTTTCACAAAGTGCAACATGCAGGCTAGGCTCCGCGCCCCGGAACCGTCCATGAAATCCGTCTTTCTCTACGACACCACCCTCCGTGATGGCACGCAGGGCGAAGGCTTCCAGTTGTCGCGACTCGACAAGCTCCGCATCGCCGAGCGACTCGATCGCTTCGGCATCGACTACATCGAGGGCGGTTGGCCGGGGTCGAACCCCAAGGACATCGAGTTTTTCAAGGAGGCCCGGAAGCTGGATCTGAAGCATGCCAGACTTGCCGCCTTCGGCTCGACCCGGCGGGCCAACACGGCTGTCGAGGAAGACCCGCAGGTGCGCCTGCTGATCGAGGCGGAGACGCCGGTGGTGACGATCTTCGGGAAAAGCTGGGAACTGCACGTCACCGAGGTGCTGCGGACCACCCCTGCGGAGAACCGGGCGATGATCCGGGACACGGTGCGCTTTCTGAAGGAGCACGGGCGCGAGGTGGTTTACGACGCCGAGCACTTCTTCGACGGCTACAAGGATTCGGCTGAACACGCACTGGCGACGCTCGAGGCGGCCGCCGAGGGCGGGGCGGACGTGCTTGTTTTGTGCGACACGAATGGGGGCACCCTGCCCAGCGAGATCACGGCGATCTGCACGGCGGTCAAGGAACGGCTGCCGGACACGCCCTTCGGCATCCACACGCACAACGACTGCGAACTGGGCGTCGCCAACGCCATCGCGGCCGTGAGGGCGGGGGGTACCCAGGTGCAGGGAACCATCAACGGCTACGGCGAGCGCACCGGCAATTGCAACCTGACGTCGGTGATTCCCATCCTCCAGCTCAAGATGGGCCACGAGGTGGTTCCCGATCTGAGCGGCTTGCAGTCACTCTCGTATTTCGTCGACGACGTCTCGAACAACCCGCACTTCGCCCGGGCACCCTTCATCGGCAAGACGGCCTTCGCCCACAAGGGCGGCATGCACGTCAACGCCGTGCAGAAGCTGGCCCGCAGCTACGAGCACATCGAGCCGGCCGAGGTGGGGAACCGTCAGCACATCCTCGTCTCGGAACTCAGCGGCCAGTCGAACATCCTGATCAAGGCGAGGGAACTGGGGCTGGAGCTTGAGAAGGGCTCGCCGGAGGCGACGGCCGTGCTTTCGCGGGTGAAGGAGCTGGAGCACGCCGGCTATTCCTTCGAGGCGGCAGGTGGTTCGCTCGAACTGCTGATCCGGCGGCAGATGGGGAACTACGAAAAACCCTTCGACCTGAAGGAATTCCACACGTCGTACCGGCTTTACCGCGACGGCCATCAGCCGGTTTGTGAAGCCACCGTGAAGCTCTACGTCGGCGAGGTGGCGGAGTACACCGTGGCGGAGGGTCACGGTGTGGTGAACGCCCTCGACAAGGCGCTGCGAAAGGCGCTGCTGCCCTTTTATCCCGAAATCGAGGAGGTCTCGCTGCTCGACTACAAGGTCCGGATCATCGACGGCCACGACCACACGGCGGCGAAGACCCGGGTGCTGGTGGTTTCCGGCGACGGTGAGCGGAACTGGGGAACGGTCGGGGTTTCCGAGAACATCATCGAAGCCTCGTGGATCGCGATCGTCGACAGCATCGACCTTTTCCTTCAGCGGCGCGGAAGCCGGGCGCAGAACGGCGATACATCGGGCGGTCCCGCTGCGTAGGAGGTTGGATGAAAAGATGTCTCCTCCTCTTGGTGCTGGCCGCCGGCATGGCTCAGGCCGCCCCGGTTCCCCTGTTTGACGGCAAGTCGCTCGATGGATGGAGGGTGGAAGGCGCGGACTACTGGAAGGTCGACGACGGAGTTCTGGTCGGACAGAGCGATGCCGGGAAAAAGAACTCGATTCTCTGGACGAAGAAGGATTTCACCGATTTCTCGCTCGAGTTCGAGTTCCGGTTCTCCGGCCACATCGACTCCGGCGTTTTCCTCCGGCATCAGACGGATCAGATCCAGATCGGGATCAGTGGATCCTTGAAGCGGGACATGACCGGTTCCCCCTACATCTCGAAGAAGCGGGGCTACCCGGTCGAGGGCAAGGGGGTGAAGGAACTCCTGAAGGAGGAGGAATGGAACCGCATGAAGATCGTCGTCCGCGGCAACAAGTACGTGGTGTCGCTCAACGGCAGTGAGGTCATGACCTATGAGTCGGACACGGCCGTGGAGAAGGGGCCGCTCGGGCTCCAAGTCCACCCGGGACTCGTGATGAAGATCGAGTTCCGCGACATGGTGGTGGAGGAGTTGAAGTGAGAAGAGAGGGGTGCCTATCGGAAATCATGCGACCCGGCGGCGTGGTCGTGGGTGATGCCCGGGAGTGGATGGAGGGCGGTGGTGTAGAGGGTGGGTTGATCGCCCTCTGAGATTTGCAGGGTGCCCTCGGCGAGGAGGAAGGATTCGGTGGTGATGAGGAGGCGGTATCTCTGGAAGGTGTCGCGGGGGACGAAGAGGTTGGCGATGCCGGTCTCGTCCTCGAGGCTGATGAAGCAGTGGCCCTTGGCGGTGGACGGGCGCTGGCGGCAGATGACCATGCCGGCCACCCTCACCGCGGCGGCGTGCTGGAGCGAATGGAGGTCGATGGCGCGGTGAGGGGGAGTGATCAGTGATCGGTGATCGGTGATCAGTGGTTTTGTGCGGCGCTTTGCGCCGGGGGTGGAAGATGCCGATTTCATAATCGGCGCTCCTTGAGCCGATCTCCATAGGGCCATGGGATGCGGGCCGGTGGTGGCGCCGGTGAGGGTGAGATCGGCGGCGAGACACTCGTGGTCCGCCATGACGCCTAGTGGCGAGTGATCAGTGGAAGAAACAGAACCAGGGGCGTCGGGACGCTTTGGAACTTGGAATTTGGAACTTGCCTGCCCTCCATAGCCTTGGCGACGGAGGGAAACTTCGGCGAAAAGGTCGTCGTGAAGGGGGAGTTCGGACTGCCACAGGGCGTGGCGGCGGTGCTCGATTTCGGGGAGCTCGTTGAGGGCTCCGGTTGCCGCCAGGACGCGGCGCTCATTTTTGCCGGGACGGACGCGGCGGAGGAAGTCGGGGAGGTTGGTGAAGGGCTGCATTTCGCGCTCGGCGAGGAGGCGGCGGGCGGTCTTTTTGGAGAGACCCTTGAGACGGTGAAGACCGAGGCGGAGGTGATGGTCGTCGAGAACGGTGGTTTCGTAGCTACTATGGATGACGGAGATGGGGCGCGCGCGGACCCGGTGGCGCTTGGCGTCCTGGAGCAGGGTGTTGACGGAGTAGAAGCCCATCGGCTGGTGGTTGATCAGGCCGCAGTAGAACTCGGCGGGGTGGTGGACCTTCATCCAGCAGGAGAGGTAGGCGATGAGGGCGAAGGAGATGGCGTGGCTCTCGGGGAATCCGTAGAGGGCGAAGGAACCGATGGATTGGATGACCTTGCGCCGGGCTTCGGCGGGGATGCCGCGGGCGGTCATGCGGGTGTCGAGCTTGCGGGCGACGGCTTCCATTTTCTCGTCGGCGCGCTTGAAGGCCATGGCGCGGCGGAGCTCGTCGGCCTCGGTGCCGGTGAAGCCTGCCAAGGTCATGGCCATGCGCAGGACCTGTTCCTGGAACAGCGGAACGCCGAGGGTGCGGGCGAGAATGGGCTCGAGGTCGGGGTGGATGTGGTCGACCGGCTCGCGGCCGTTGCGGCGGTTGAGGTAGGGGTGGACAAGGTCGCCGACGATGGGGCCAGGGCGGATGATGGCGACTTCGATGGCGAGGTCGTAGAAATTCTGCGGGCGCATGATGGGCAGGGTGGCCATCTGGGCGCGGGACTCGACCTGGAAGGTTCCGATGGTGTCGGCGCGGCAGAGCATCTCGTAAACGGCGGGGTCGTTCTTGGGGATGAGCGCCGGATCGACGGGGTGGCCGCGGTCGGCGCAGATCTTGAGGGAGGTCTCGAGGGCGGCGAGCATGCCGAGTCCGAGCAGGTCGACCTTGACGATGCCGAGGTCCTCGCAGTCGTCCTTGTCCCATTGAACGATGGTGCGTCCGGGCATGGTGGCGGGCTGGAGCGGGACGATGCGGTCGAGGCCGCGATCGCAGATGATCATGCCGCCGGAGTGCTGGCCGAGGTGCCGGGGCAGGGAGAGAACGGCGTGATAGAGGTGGGTGAGGGCCGGCAGCCTCGGGTGGTTCTTCGGGATGCCGGCGGCGACCATGGTCGCTTCGAGGTCGAGGACCTTGGCCTTCGGGTAGTAGTGGTCCATGCCACCGGTCCCACCTGCGGCGGAGTACCGAGTGTCGAGTGCCGAGTGAGAAGTGGGGGAGTTTGCGGCTTCGCCGGGGGTGGGGGTGCCGATTTCATAATCGGCGGTCCTTTCGTCGTGGACCTTTGGGGAGGAACAAAGGTCGGAGAAGCGGTCGGCGATCTGCGGGGGGAAGCCGAGGACCTTGGACATCTCGCGGAAGGCGGAGCGAGGGCGGTAGGTGATGACGTTGGCGGTCATCGCCGCGCCGCGCGGGCCGTATTTTTTGAAGACGTGCTGGATGACGAGTTCGCGACGGTCGCCCGAGGGGAAATCGATGTCGATGTCGGGCCACGAGCGACGGTTCTCGGAAAGGAAGCGCTCGAAGAGCAAGCCGCCGCCGACGGGGTCGACGTTGGTGATGCCGAGCGCGTAGCAGACCGCCGAGTTGGCGGCGGAACCACGGCCCTGGCAGAAGATGCCGTGGGCCTTGGCGAAGCTCATGATCTCCTCGACGATGAGGAAGTATCCGGGGAAGCCGAGCTTGTGGATGAGGGCGAGTTCGTGCTCGAGCTGATGTTTCACCCTGGGTCGAAGGGTGCCATAGCGACGGTGAGCACCGGCGTAGGTGAGGCGCCGGAGGCGGGTGGATTGTTCTCCGATGGAGAGCGGATGGCCGGTGTCGTCGCAGGCGTCGGGAAAACGGTAGCCGAGGTTTTCGAGGGTGAAGTCGAGGCGTTCGGCGAGGCGGAGGGTGTTGTCGATCGCGGCCGGGAGGTCGCGGAAGAGCTCGCGCATGGCGCGTGGCGACTTGAGGTGGCGTTCGCCATTGGGTGCGAGAAGCGCTCCGGCCTGGTCGAGGGTGGTGTGGTGGCGCAGGCAGGTGAAGGCGTCGCACAGGAGCCGGTCGGTACGGGTGGCGTGAAGCGGGGAGTTGCTGGCGATCAGCGGGAGCTTGAGGTGGTCGGCGAGATCGATGAGCAGACGGTTGAGGCGGGTGTCGTCGCGCAGGTGGTGGCGAGTGAGTTGGATATGGACGTTCTCGAGTCCGAAGATGTCGATGAGCTGGCGGGCGAAGGACTCGGCTTCCCGGCGCTTCTCCTGAAGCAGGAGCCGGCAGAGCAGGTGATCGCGGTCGCCGGTGAGGGCGGCGACCGCTCCGCGGTCGAAGTGCCAAGTTCGAAGTGCCAAGTTCCAAGGAGAATGCGTCGCTTCGCGACGGGGGGGCTGGAGGCATTCGGCGGGACGCCGAATGGAGCCGGCAGGATGCCGGCGCTCCCCCTCCTCGGTGAGGTGCTGGCAGAGCTGGGTGTAGCCGGTGCGGTTGGCGGCGAGGGCGACGACGGCGGGAGCGGGGTTTGGCGCTTGGAACTTCTCACTTGGAACTTCGAGGGTGGTTCCGACGAGGGCGCGGATGCCGTGCTGCCGGGTGGCGGCGTGGGCGCGTGGGCTGCCCTGGAAGCCGAGGTGGTCGGTGACGGCGATGGCCGGGTAGCCGAGTTCGGCGGCGCGTTCGACGAGGGCCTCCGGGAGGCTGGCACCGCGGAGGAAGGAGAAGGCGGAACGGGCGTGGAGTTCGACGAACATGGTGAACAGCGTCGCTGCGCGACGGGGTGGCAGGACCCCCTGAAGGGGGAACTACGAACGGAACCGGCGGACTTTCAGGGGTAGGCTCCCTGGAGCTGCCAGAGGTCGGGGGGGATGTGGGCGAGGCGCAGGAGATGGCGGGTTTCGAGGCGGATGTCCCATTCGACTTGCTGCCACTTTTCCCCGGGATCCCACCACTGGCCGGAGAGGGGGAAGGGACCGTGGCGATGGGTGACGCGACCGCGGTGGGGCCCGGTCAGAAGCGCCAGGGGGACGGGGTGCCCGCTGGCGTTTTCGAAGGCCACGGAGACCTCGATGGGAGGGCGGAAGCGGGAGAGGGGTGGGCCGAAGTTCGAAGTTCGAAGTTCCAAGTGCCAAAGGGAGTGCGCCGCTTCGCGTCGAGGGGATGGAAGACTGGTTTGATCGAAGAGGTGATGGGCGGGGTGAAGGGCAAAGGTGTCGGGGCGGTGGGTGAAGCCGGGGGAGGGGAAGCCGAGGCGGTCGTCACCCAGCAGGGCGGCCAGGCGGATGAGGGTGTCGGCGAGCCGGTGGGGCTGGCGGATCCCGCGGTCGAAAAGCTCGTGTTGTCCGGCGTGGCCGGCGCAGGGAGTCAGCCGGAGATGAAAGCCGGTGACGGGGGCGGTCAGCGTGAGGTGCTCCAGATGGGTGGCGAGAGGACGGAGCAGGGTTTCGGGCGAGGCCGAAGGCTCCGGCAGCCGGTGGGTGTGGCGATGCGGGGGCTGGTCCTCGAGATCAAGGGTGAGATGGATTTCCGCAGCGGCGCGATAGCTGGAGGCCAGCCGGGAGCACAGGGTGTGGAGGGTTCGCCGCAGCCACAGAACCAGGCCGTCGCCGTGACTCAGCGGGTGTTCGAGATCGGTGTGCGCCTCGATGGATTCGGCCGGGCGGAAGATCCTGAGAAGACGCTGGTGCCGGCCGTGGAGAATATCGTGGAGACGGACGAAATCCGGACCGAGACGCTCGGCGAGATCCTGACGAGGGAGTCGGGCGAGGTCCGCGAGGGTCTGCAGGCCCCACTGGGATGGAAGTTCCAAGTGAAAAGTTCCAAGTTCCAAGTGATGGAGAATTTGGAGTGGGAGGGCGGTGAGTGAGTCGTGGAGGTGGGTCGGTTTTTTCCACCGATAGTCGGCACCGCGGTAGATGAGCGAATGGCTGGTGGCGGGATGAAGGGAGAAGAGGTGGGCGAGGTCGGGCGTCGCGGCGGCGGCGAGGTGGAGAGGGAGTCCGAGGGGTTCGATTTCGGATTTCAGATTTCGGATTTCAGATGGGATCTCCTGTTTGATCCGCAAGCCAGCGAGGATGAGCGTGTCGGGAGTGGTGAGTTCAAAGTCGGGGGTGAGGGACTCGGCGCATTGGAGGAGGTCGTGGAGGACGGCGGTTTCCGCTTCGGGGGCGCGCTCGAGAAATTTCAGTTCCGGACAGCGGGCGAGGGCCCGGGTGTGGGAAAGCCCGTCGTGGACGGCGCGGCGACGGGCGGCGCGGTTGGCGTGGATGACGGTGGAGGAATGGGCGGATGGAGAAAGCAGGGCATGGGGATGACGGCGCTTTTCCGGCTGGTGCCGGAGAAGGGCCTCAAGGGGTAGGGCGGGGATGTGGAGGGCGAGGTACGAAGTTCCAAGTGGGGAAGGGCCAAGTTCCAAGGGAGAGACGGACGGACAGGAATGTCCGCGCTCCGGAAACTGGCATTGGCACTTGGAACTTCTCACTTGGAACTTCCGGTTCAGGCGGTGTGGCGGTGGCGGTGGCGGGCTTCGGCGTGCAGGTTGCGGAGGAGGTCGGTGCGCGAGAGGTCGAGATGCCGGAGATCGAATTCTCGGGTGAGGGTCAGGCGCAGCGCCGCACCCGGAACGAGCGGGGTGGGAGTCAGCACGAGCAGGGTGCACTGGCTGGGTTCCGCCAGCTGGCGCAGGCGGTGCCATGCGGACCCGGGGATGCGGCGCAGTTCGCGTGCGGGGAGCGGGGAGAGGTCGAGGAGAATGAAGGGCAGGTTGCCGTCGCGCAGGAGCAGGTCGGCGGATTGCAGGGCCTGGCGGGTCTCGCGGCAGCGCAGCCAGAGGAGGCGCCGGCACTCTTCGGGGGAAAACGAGGCGGGATCGAAGCGGTCGCGGGCGTCGATGAGAACGAGTGCCGGTGTTTCCGCCTTCGCTGAAGCGACGGCGGACAGGTCGGTGTTTCCGGGATTCGGTGCTTCGGAGAGGAGGGCGGCGAAGAGGAGGGTGAGACCGCAGGCGGGGTGGGCCGGGGAGATCTCGGTGATGGCGCCGATCGGGAAGTTCGAAGTGCCAGGTTCGAAGTTCCAAGTGCCAAGAGGAGTGCGACGCTTCGCGTCGGGGTGGGTGGAGGCATTCGGCGGGACGCCGAATGGAGCCGGCGGGACGCCGGCGCTCCCCTCGCGATGGGCGGCGGGGAATTTCTCGCGCAGCTGCTGGCGCAGGTTCTGGATCGTCTCGCTCGGCATGTTCCGAGGAGAAGCCTGCGCGGAATCCTTAAATGTTCAAGTGAACAGTAAAAATTGACGGGTGTTTTTGGTGCAGCGGTCGATCAGGGCGGCGGGATCCTCGCTGAGATGGCGGGCCAGTCCGGTGGCGATGGCGGGCAGGTTGGCCGGGTGGTTTTGTCCGTCGGGCAGGGAATGGGTGATGATTTCCTCCGGCGGAGGCATGGAGGGGGCGTCGGTTTCGAGCAGCAGCCGATCAGGTGGGACGGCGCGGAAGGCCTCGACGACCCGGGTCTTGCGGGGATGAAGGAAGTGGCCGGAGAAGGAGAAGCGGGCCCCGAGTGGCAGCAGTTGCGCGACGAGTTCCGGGCTGCCGCCGTAGGAGTGAAGGAGGAAGCCGCGCTCGGGCGGTGGTTCCTGGTCGAGGGCGTCGAGGAGCGGTCCCCAGGCCTTGAGGGCGTGGATGGTGATGGGGAGATTCCGCTCGCGGGCGAGGGCGAGTTGCGGGAGGAAGACCTCGAGCTGAAGCTCGATCGGCGGATTGTCGATCCAGCGGTCGACGCCGCATTCGCCGATGGAAGCGCCAGGGAAGCGGTCGAGGAAAGCTTGCAGGGTGTCGAGCCAGTCGTCGCTGCGTTGGTGGGCGTGCCAGGGGTGGAGCCCGAAGGCAGGACGGATGAAGTCCGGATGTTGTTCGGCGAGTTCAGCGACGGCAGGCCAGTCGTCTTCTGAGGTGCCGTTGACGACGCAGCCCTCGATGCCGACGCGCCGCATGGCGCGGATGGCTTCCTCCGGGTCGGGGAGCTGGTGGAGGTGGTTGTGGGCGTCGATGAGGGCCATGGGTCCTATGGGACCTATAGGACGCATGGGATGGCGGCGCGATCGTTCATACTTCCACTTCGACGATCATGTTGATCTCGACGGCGACATTGAGCGGCAGGGCGGCGGCGCCGAGGGCGGTGCGGGAGTGCTTGCCCCGATCACCGAAGACCTCGAGGAGGAACTCGGAGGCGCCATTGACCACCTGCGGGTGGCCGGTGAAGTCGGGCTCGGAGTTGACGAAGCCGTTGAGCGCGACGATGCGCGTGATCTTGTCCAGCGAGCCGATCTCGTCGCGGATCACGGCAAGCCGGTTGAGCATGATGATGCGGGCGCCTTCCGCCGCTTCCTCCGGAGAAACATCGGTCGGCACCTTGCCGAGGATCTTCCGCTCGCCATCGATGGGCAGGCCGCCGGAAAGGAACAGCAGGTTGCCGCTGCGCACGCAGTTGACATAGGCGGCGACCGGGGCGGGGACTTCGGGGAGGGTGAAGCCGAGGCTTTCGAGGCGGGCGAGGGTCTGGTCCATGCCTTGAAGTTCCAAGTTCGAAGGGCCAAGTGCCAAGCGCCGATTTTCAATTCGGCTATTTTGGATCCGGGAAGTCGCCGGTGAGGAGGGCGATGAGCTTCTTGCCGTTGGTGGACAGCGTGGCGGAGCTTCCTTCGCCGGAGAGAAGTCCACGGGTGAGGTAGCGGTGGGCGGTGTCGGAGGCCTTGACGGCGGAGACGATGGGCTCGCCGACCTTCCGCTGGCTGATGGCGATGCCGGTGGGCAGGCCGGTGGCCGTGAGGGAGATCTCCCACGAGGGGGAAGGCTTGGTGAGGTCGCCGTAGACCAGCCACGGATGGCGGCTGGCGAATTCGAGCGTGCCCCGGCGCGGCACGGTCACCTTGAAGTAGGCGGGGCTGCGACGGACGAAATCCGTGACCTTGAGTTCGGGGTTCTTGTGGACCTCGGTCATGAAACGGGCGACATCCATGCCGATCAGGTTCATGCCATTGTAGTTGCCGTGATGATTGGTGCCGCCGGAGTACCGCTGAAACCATCCCTGGAACCGGTTGCTCATCATCAGGCCCAGTTCGAGATGGAGGTGGGCGCGGGTGCGGTTGAGGCCTCGACCGGTGTAGCCCATCCGGCCCAGCACCGAGCCGGCCTTGACCCGGTCGCCGGGTTTCACCGTGGTCGTGGCGAGGTGGGCGTAAAGGCTGTGGACCATGTTGCCGGAGGAGTCGACCGGATGCTCGACGACGATGTAGCGCCCGTAGTTGGAGCGTCCGGAGGAGTCGTTGACGTGGACGACCCGTCCCGGCGCGACGCTCATCACCAGATCGAGCGGGTTGCCGGCCTTGTCGCGCTTGACCGGGGCGATGTCGATGCCCTCGTGGAAACGCATGTATTCAACCTTGCCCCCGACCCGGACGGGGTTGCGGACCAGCCCCCAGGCACCTCCCTGCCATGGCTTCGAGCTCACGCCCTCGAAGGTGCGGTCGACATACATGTAGAATTTTTCGGGTTCCCCGGTGAGAAGGTGGCGGTTCTCCGTCGGCAGCTGCCAGTCGAGCGCCGAGGCACCGGACGGGAGGAAGGCGAGGGCGAGAATGAGCGTGCGGAACATCACAGGATCAGCCGCGTGGTTTGCGTTCGCCGATGCGGGGGATCCGCTTGTCGAGTTCGTTGATCTCGGCCAGGGCGATGCCCTTCCAGATCACCATTTCACCATCGGTGACTTGCTGGTCGATGATGACTCCATCGACGATGCGTCCGTTGACCCGGGCGATCATCCAGCGGCCCATGTTGGCGGCGGTAATGGCGCTGAGCCGGTTGGTTGGACCCCCCTTGAGCTTGAGGAGGACGCCGTAGCCGTCGCCATCCTGCGAGGGGAAGGGGTTGAAGGCGGCGATGTCGGTCGGGCCGATTTCCGGCACCCGGCGGAAGACGCGTTCCCTTCCGGCGACGAACTGGGTGAAGATCATCTTCGGGTTGTCGCCGGGATTGGTCTCAAGATGAAAGGCGATGCCTGCGGCGCCCTCTTTCTTGCCGCCCGCCTGGAGCGGCACGGCGACGAGGATCAGCAGGAGAATGGCACGGAGGGCGGTCGTCATTGGCAGATCAGAGCATGGATGCCACCAGCTTCTCAAGCTTCACGATGTCGGCGGAGAACTTGCGGATGCCCTCGGCGGTCTTTTCCGTTGCCATGGCGTCCTCGTTGAGTGCCAGGCGGAAGCTTTTCTCATCGAAGCTGGTCTTTTCGACATCGGCTTCCCGCGCGGCGTCGGGCGAAAGCGCACGATCGAGCGGTTCGGTGGAGTTCTGGAGTTCTTCGAGGAGCTTCGGGCTGATCGTCAGCAGATCGCACCCGGCCAGGGAGGTGATCTGGCCGGTGTTGCGGAACGAGGCACCCATGACCTCGGTCGGGTAGTCGAACTTCTTGTAGTAGGTGTAGATCTCGCGGACCGACTGGACGCCGGGATCGTCTTCCCCATGGTATTCCTTGCCGGTGCTGGCCTTGTACCAGTCGAGGATGCGCCCGACGAAGGGGGAGATCAGCTTGACGCCCGCCTCGGCGCACGCGACGGCTTGGGGAAACGAGAAGAGCAGGGTCAGGTTGCAGTGGATTCCCTCCTTTTCGAGGATCTCCGCGGCCCGGATGCCTTCCCAGGTCGAGGCGATCTTGATCAGGATGCGATCGCGGGAGATTCCCTCCTGTTCGTAGGCCCCGATGAGTTGGCGGGCCTTGGCGATGGTCCCCTCGGTGTCGAAGGAGAGACGGGCATCGACCTCGGTCGAGACCCGCCCGGGCACGATCTTGAGAATCTCGATTCCGAAGAGGATGAGAATGCGGTCGATGATGGCCTCGACGCGACCTTCGGCCGGGGAATCCCTGAGTTCCGAGACGGCCTGGTCGACAAGATGCCGGTATTCTTCCTGGCCGACCGCCTGCAGGATCAGCGACGGATTGGTCGTCGCATCCTGTGGTTCATACTCCTTCATCGACTCGAAGTCGCCGGTATCGGCGACCACCGCGGTGAACTGCTTGAGTTGGTCCAGTTGGCTGTGGCTCATACGGCGGCTGAGATAGGCGTGATCTTCCCACCACGCGAGGGAAAAGCCGGGAAAAGCCGGGGACTACCGCAAAAACGGCCGCTTACGGGCAAGCGGGTGGCCCGTGTCGCGCGGGTTGCTCACTACTTGACGCCCGCACCGGTTCCCGGGAGGAAGCGGTAGTAGGTTTCGAGCATCAGGATACAGAGGCAGGTGCGGTAGTGGACGTCGCTCTGGAAGAGCGCGCCGACGGCATTGAGCTTGTTGCCACCGCCCGGAGCCTTCCACGAGCCGTCCGGATTCTGGTTGTCGAGGAGTTCGTCGCGGAACATCTCGTTGTATTTCTTCCAGTCTTCGCCACCGCGGGCGATCATTGCCTGACTTTCGTAGTAGTGGCCGTAGAGATCGGCGTCCGCGGTGTCGTAGTCGAATTTCGAGTGTTTCGAAATGTAGCGGGCACCCTTGCGGACCGCACCGACCGATCCCTTGTCCCACATCTGGAAGGAAAGCATGCCGGCACCGGTGAGGGTGTGGTAGCCGTTCGGGGCGTGCCCGGCACCCCCTCCTGGCCGGTAGCCGAAGCCGCCATCGGAAGACTGGCAGGATTCCACGTAGTCGAGAGCCTTGCGGATGCTGCCCTTGAGGTTGCGGAAATCGAGGCCGGTATGGTAGCAGGCCTTCAATGCCTGGATCTGCCAGGCGACCACCGAGAGGTCGCCGCCGCGGCCGCTGTCCTCGGAGTAGCCGTAGTCCCAGCCGCCCGTCTTCGTGTGCTGGTTGTCGATGATGAACTGGCCGGCCTTCTGGGTGACCTCGGCGAGGTTGGGGACATTCAGCCCGAGCTGCTTGCAGAAGGTGGTGGCCTCGCCGAGGGCGTAGGTGGCGATCGCGTGCTGGTAGGGCATGGGATTGCCCGGATCGGTGTTCAGCCGGCCATTTTGCTTCATTCCGAGATCGATGAGCCAGACCATGCCCTTGAGCACGGTTTCGCCATATTTCTCGGAAAGCGGGGTCTCGCAGTGACCGAGGTAGCAAAGCAGGGCGAGCCCGGTCATGGCGGACTTGTGGCTGCCGCCCCACGAGCCATCGGCATGCTGGGTCGCCTGGAGCCAGTCGAGTCCCTTGACCACGGCCTCCTCGCATTTTTCAGTGCCTCCGCTCTCGAGCAGGCGCTGCATCCGGTCTTCCGGCGAGCACCGCTTCTGCATGGTGGCGGGAATGCTGCCGAAGCCACCGCCGCCGCCTCCATCACCGCCGGAACCCCAGCCGTCGCCGAAGTCATCGCCATTTCCAAAATCCGTGGAAGGCTCGGGGACATCCACTTCCGGCACCGGGACCGCTGTCGGCGAACTGGTGTTCGCGGCAATCACCTTCGCCATTGAAGAGGAGGGGGCCGAAGGTTTCCTTTCGACGCTGTTGGTGAGCTTTTTGGTCTCCAGCTTGTCTTCGTTGCTGGAAGGAGCGGCGTAGCTGATGATCCGGGGCGTGTTCTTCTCAAGCGCCGGCAACAGGATGAAGGCGAGGATCAGACCCAGGAAAACGATTACCAGCAGCGAGATGACGATCGAGGAGATCGTTGAGACCCGGCGCTGGGCCTGGAGTCGGGCTTGAGCTTCGGGGCTGAGTTGGGCGTGGAGGCTCATTTTATCAGGTGCTTTGGTGAAATTATGGCGGATTTACCGCCTTGCCAGCTGAAAAATCAGGGATGGATGGTGCCTGTGCCGCCCCCGAACGATCAAGGGGGACCGTTGCTTGGATGAAATTTCGGGAATTCCGGTTCAGGGTAAACCCGAGCGAGCTCAAGGCAGTTCGCCGTCCGGACAAGGGTGATTTCGTTCCTTCTGGAAAGTGGCACGAACCACGCTATCTTTCCGCCCCAGCGCCATTCATCATGAAATTCAAACGCCCCTCCAGAGACCGCGGCTTCACGCTGGTCGAACTGCTCGTGGTCATCGTCATCATCGCCGCGCTTGCCTCCCTTGCCTTCATGTTTGCAGGAAAGGGGATTCTCAAGGCCCAGCAGGCGAAGACCCTTCAGCAGATGCGGGACTTCGGTCTCGGTGTCGAGGCGTTCAGTATCGACTACAACCGCCCGCCGATTCCCAAGTCCAAACTGGATACCGGCTACGACACCATTTACGGCGATCCGGGTGGCCTCTACGGCAGCGAGGTCATCGTGGGAGCGCTGGTGGGCGAGAGCGTCGAGTATTCGACAGGAACGGACGAGGTGTTCAGCACCCGCCAGATGAATCCCCGAGGTGAGAGCTACGTGACGCCCATCATCGTCGACGACAAGCGGTCGGGGGTCGGGCGCGAGGATGGCAAATTGTATGACTCGTGGGGGAACGAGATCATGATTGCGATCAACACGCCACCCTTCGAGAACGAGTTCTCCGACGGGCAGCGGGACAAGATTCTGTACACCTGGGGGCTTGCCGAGTGGAGCGACAAGAAGCCGCGATTCCAGAATTACGTGCTGTTGTCCTACGGCAAGGACGGGGTGAAGGCGGATGCCTACGCCGGGTCCGACGACGTCGCGAATTTCTGACCTGCCCTCGGGCAGGTTCAGGGCTTCGCCGAGAACCGGTGGACCATGACGTGCCGGTAGGTTTCTCCGGGGCGCAGGACCGGTGACGGGAATCCCTCCTGGTTCGGAGCGTCGGGGAAGCTCTCCGTCTCGAGGCACACGGCGGCGCGATGTTCGTAGACGGTGCCGTTCTTCCCGGTGATCGTGCCGTCGAGGAAGTTGCCACCGTAGAACTGGATGGCCGGCTGGTTGGTGAGCAATTCCATCACGCGACCGGTCTTGGGATCTTCAAGCCGGGCCGCCAGTCCCAGTTCGCCGTCCGCGGCTTCGTTCAGGACCCAGCAGTGATCGTAGCCGAGGCCCAGCTTCAGGGCCTCGAAATCCGCTTCGACCCGCTGGCCGATGGGAGTGGGTTCGGTGAAATCCATCGGAGTGCCCGCAACGGGCGCCCGTTCCCCGGTCGGGATCAGCCCGGCATTGGTCGGAAGGTAGTGGTCCGCGTTGAGGGTGAGCCGGTGGTCGTTGATCGAGGTGACCGGATCGGCGGAAAGGTTCCAGTAGGTGTGGTGGACGAGGTTGACGATCGTGGGGGCATCGGTGGTGGCGGTGGCTTCCCAGATCAGCTCGTTGTCGTCGGTCAGGCGGTAGACGACCTTTGCCGTGAGGGTGCCCGGATAGCCTTCCTCGCCATCTGCGGAGACGTATTTGAGGGTGAGCGAGGACGGGGTATGCTCTTCCAGCGTCCACAGCCGGCGTCCGAAGCCCCGGTCGCCGCCATGCAGGTGGCAGGGAATGCCTCCCGGATCGTTGTTGGTGGCGAGCTGGTAATCCTTGCCGTCGAGGCTGAACTTGCCGTGGGCGATGCGGTTGCCGTAGCGGCCGACCGAGCAGCCGAAGTAGGGGTTCTCGTCGCTGTCGTAGCCGGTGACGGAATCGTAGCCCAGGGTGATGTCGCTCAGTTGGCCCTCCTTGTCCGGGGCGGTCAGTGAAACCAGGGTCGCGCCGAAGTCGGTGATCCGGGCGACCATGCCGTTGGCGTTGGTCAGCGTGTAGAGATGGGCGTCGCGGCCGTCCTGGATTTTGCCGAAGTTTTCCACGAGAAGTTCGTCAGGGTTGGGGTTGCTGGCGCTGGAGGGTTTCTGACAGCTGACGAGCAGCGCGGCAACTGCGGTGGTGATGAAAAAAATCCGGATCACGTTCTTTTTCTGGGTTGGGAGAGTGAAGGCTGGCGGATCGGAGGATGTAAAGGGTCCTCTGGCGGAAGCCCCGGGATCCAAGTGGCGGAACCAAAGAAAAACCCCTGCGGCCTTTCAGCCGCAGGGGTGTTCGAATGATGGTGCTCGAGGGGGGAATCGAACCCCCACGGCCTAAGCCACATGATCCTTAGTGGAGCGTGGAATCACAAGTCACTGGCTGTCAGTTTCTAATTCTTCCACATGTAAACGTTTCGGCATGTTTTGCTCGCATTTCATGGCACAAGATGGCACTATCGCTGTGCCAAGCGTGCCCTAACAAATCGCCGTGCGGGCTCATTTTGCGTTGAAAATCATGCCGCCAAAATCATGCCCCGAAAACTTGCGCTCCAACCCGTGTTCATCGAATCGCGCAAGCGCTGGCGCGTGGATATTCCGCCCCACATGGCCGACGACGGCAAGCGCCACCGTGCGCACTTCCGCAACCGTGACGCCGCCCGCGACTTCATCGCTAAGTTGAATCCCCGCGACCCCGAGGCGACGCCCGCAAAGGCGATCAATCCACGCCTAGCCGAAGACGCCGACACCGCCCGCGAACGTCTCCAAGAGGCGGGCCACGACGTGACGCTTGCCGAGCTTGCCCGCCAGCACCTCGAAGCGCTCGAAGCGCTGGGCGACGCTGGGAGCCTGCTGGAAGCCGCCCGCGCCTATCGGAGAACCCATGACGCTCGCGAGGCGTCAAAGCCGCTGGGCGCTGCCGTTGAACGTTTTCTCAAGCTGAAGGAGGAACGGTTTGAGCGTGGCAAGCTCGCGAAGGACACGCTCAGGGGATACCGGGGAGCGCTCAGGAATGCCCTTGCTCCGCTGGCTGACATGCAGTTGTCCGACGTTGAGACAGCCGACCTAGAGGGAGTGCTTGAGTCTTACGCCCCGACCACGCAGGAATCACATTACCGATACATGCGGGCTTTCTGGCGCTGGGCAGCGAAGCCGCCGCGTGAGTGGTGTTCGTCAGCCGCGCTCTACGGGCTGGAGTTTGAAGACGACGACGACGACGCCGACATTGAGATACTAAAGCCAGCCGAGGTTCGCGCCCTACTCGGGGCCGCAGAGAAGTGGAGCCCCAATGCTGCCGTCGCTTATGCCTTGGCTGTCTTTGCTGGGGTTCGCATGACCGAGCTTTCAAAACTCTGTTGGCGGCATATCGGCGCGAAGGGCGTGGAAATTGACAAAGACGTTGCAAAAAAGAACAAGCGACGGAATACCCCGATTTGTCCGACGCTCGCCGCATGGATTACGGCCTATCGACCAGTGGACGCGGACCCCGACGACAAGATTGTGGGAACCAACTGGCGCGAGGTTAAGAACGCCGTCCGTAGGCTTGCGGGGTGGGAAGTATCCGCCCGCCTGCTCAACAATCCACCCAAACCGACCCGTGGACGGTGGCCCAAAAATGCCCCGCGCCACACCTGCGCGTCCGTCTTGGTCGAGACGGGCGAACCCCTTGAAACTCTGATCTTCAGATTTGGGCATTCGGGCGGGCACGACACTTTGCGGAGGCACTACGTCCGACGCATGGAGTCAGACGACGCAGCGGAAATCCTCAATATTGGACCCAAGGGCAAGATGATCAAAACCACCAAAGCCGCCTAATAATGAGGACTACCCTTAAACGACTGACGCATGAGCAACTCGCCGCGCTGGCCGCTGCACTGCCGACGGGAGATGCCAACGAGCGGGTGAATCTGGCCGCTGAGATCTGGAAAGCGGCGGGTGATCTGCTTGTGAACGACGAGTTTTACGCGGATATGGCCGCCAAACAAACGCGCCCCCTTCAAGAAGTTCTTTGCGATGCGATGCCGAAGGCGAGCCTTGGCGACCGGACAGCTGCTTATCGGGAGTTTCTGATTTCGTTGGAGCATTACAAGAAAGGTGGCCTTACCCAAGACCAAGCCAGAGACATGGCGGTTGAACTCCTTACCCAGCACCGGGAAAAAGGGGTTCCCAATGCCCAATGGCATTTAGGAGCGTTTCAGGAGTGGCTTGAGAGACGGAAGGCTGCCAACTATTCCGAACGCGGCAAGAAAGGTGCGGCTGCGAAAAGGGCGAAGAAATCGCTTGGTGCGAAGAAGTCGGGCAAAAAGCGGGCCAAGCAAGGTGGTTCGCCGCGCAAGTAGAGAAGCGCCTCTGCTAAGCGCAGATGGCGTCCCGGCAAGCAACTTAGAGCACAGCGTAAGCATCTAAGGGTAAGTGTTTTGGGTGAATTCTGTTAGGATATTAGTCTTGTCCCATGGAACTAAATCCAAACCGCGCAAAGCGCGAAACCACAACCGACACGGGCAAGTCCCGTGAGACCACGCTGCCCCAGCTCGTCCGGGCCAGCGCATTAACCAAGCCCGAGGGACCTCTGCCCGTCACTTCCCGCTGCCTACTACAGTGGGCGGAAAAGAAGCTGGTGCCGAGTTTCAGAGTCGGCGGAACCGTCATGTTCGACCCTGCCGCTGTGTTCGAGAGCCTCAACCGGGAAGGAGCGCGGAAATGAGCATCATCCCTAACGAAAGCGCCCCGCCAGCCGGGGCCGAACGGAGCGCTCTTTGGAAGGACTGCCAAGACGCTACCAATCAAGCCACCGCACTGCAAGGCAACAGCGAGGAGTTCGATAGTGACTTCCCCATTGAATGTCTGCCACTTCCGATGCGTATCGTCGTCGAAGAGGTTTCTCGGGTCACCCCGGCCCGGAACCTACCTCTCGCTGCCGCGACGGCTATCGGCACCATATCCGCTGCATGCGGAGCTGGAATCGAGATTGCTACCGGCCCGAACAGAACGACGAGAGCAAATCTCTTCATCCTCGGGGTGGCAGAGTCTGGAACCGGCAAGTCTGAGAACTTCCGGTTTGTAGCACAGCCGCTTCAGGAGATCCAAGCAGCCGCAAGCGAGCAATTCCGCGAGGCGATTTCGGGCGAGATTGATACCGAGCTTGATTTTGTCGAGGAGCGCCGGAAGGGCGCGCTGAAGCAGGCGGCTCGTTGCGACGACCCGAGCGAACGTGCCATGCACAAAGCCGAGCTAATGGAAGCAGATGCCCGGAAGAAGGAACTGGAGCAAAGACGGAACGCAGAACCGACCTACGTGGTCAGAGACATTACGCGGGAAGCCCTGATCGACCTCTTCAGCAAGCAGAACCGCGAGAGCATCGCGTCCTTCTCTGCCGAGGCACGCGGCATCTTAGGGGTGATCGACGGTCGGTATTCGAGTGCGTCGGATGAAGATGTCTACTGCGCCAGCTACTCGGGTGACGCGCTATCCACTCATCGCGTGGGACGAGCTTCTGTGGCGCTCAAGCGCCCCTGCCTCACCGTCTGCTGGTTCGTTCAGCCCGACGCTGCCTCGAAGTTGCTGGTAAACTCATCCATGACGGGGTCGGGACTCCTCCCGAGATTCCTGCTATTCAACTCCAACGCCGAGCCGCTGGAAGACACCGGGGGCATCGATCCCGTACCCGACCGGATTCTCAGCGAATGGTCGAGGATCGTCAGAGATCTTGTGAAACGGTTCTGTGACAGTGATTCCACGCGAGAAGTCCCCATCATCGAGCCCACCCCCGAAGCAGCTGAGGTAATCCGGGAATATTTCAACGAAGCTGTGAGGCTGCGCCGTTCGGATGGTCCCCATCACGACCTCGCTGCCTACCTTGCCCGGTGGGCGGAGAATGCGTGGAAGCTGGCCCTCGTCTTCCATGTCGCGAAACACGGACTTCGGGCTACCGAAAACCAGCTCTCTATCGACACGGCAAAGGATGCCGTTCGTGTGATGCGTTGGTTCAACGAGCGACAGATCGACGTGCTTCGTGGGTCCCAGCGCGACCAGCTGAAGAAGCGCCACGACAGGCTGCGCGAAGTCCTCACTGATCGCGGCGGGGAATCCAGCGCCCGTGAACTCGAAAAGAGCCACGGATTCAAGTTGGAGGAGATCGAACAGCTGGCTGCTAAATTCGACGACGTTCGCGTCGGGAGACGCCAACAGCATGGCGGTGGCCGTCCATCAATCCGCGTGAGGCTTCGGACATCACGGCAACTCAATGGCTTCAACCACTGACCCCACTACCAGAACCCCCATTACTCCCAAAACTCGGCAGTAATGGGGGTTTCGGGGGTTTTGGAACCGGGGGTGGGACGGATTTTCTGCCTTACCCCATCACTCCAAGGCCCTTTACCCTTTCGTTTGGCAGCTGAAACATCGATAAAATAAAGGATCTCGGCTAGTTTCTGGCACAAACGGAAGGAGAAAAATCATCCCCTAATTTACCTTATTGCAACTGTTTTGCGTTAATGGCGACCTTTAGTCAACAAAAGGTCGAACGCCATGGTCGGCGGGCGCTGACTCCGCGACATCTTGACTCTCCACTTCAGAGGATCAGCATGAAAGGGAAAGCAGAACCCCTGATCTAATGAAGCTGCCGCACCTGCCCGCGCTCGTCCTCTTCTCAGTAATAGCGACGGCTTCGGCGCAAGTCATCGTAGAAGACGGATTCGATTCTCTTCCAAATGGCGCTTTTCTAAACGGGGCAACCTCGGGAACGGGGCAATGGACCGGGGCGTGGACCATCGACGACTCCCAACGGCTCCGCATCGTGTCGAATCCCGGTGGGTTTGGCAAAACGGCTCCGGGTCTGGGTTCAATTTCAGGCGGCCCGAAAAGTCTGGAGCTGACGACCTCCACTGGCTCATCGACGGCACTCCGTTCTTACCCACCAATAGACATTCCGTTCTACATCAGCTTCTTACTCAGTGTCGAAGGAGTGGGGACAGGCGGTGGATTCATTGATCTCATCTTCACGAAGGGCGCGGTTGAAGATGTTGCCCTTCGCATCATCCCTGACTTTGAGGAAGAGTCCCGATTCTCCTTCAACTACACCCGGTATGCCTCCGGCTACTTCGCAAATACTGATACCGCCGATCCCCAAACGTTGTCTTCACCCTATATCGTGGTGGTTAAGATCCACAATCCAGAGATCGCCGGATGGGCGACTCCGCGATTCAACCCAACCGCAGCGACGAACTATGATCCGAAGAACTGGGCAGGCACTTACGAGCCGGGATTCTTCGACAGAATCGGTCTCCGCGTGGGCCGTGACTCAACGAGCGGCACTGATTCCGTGTTCCGCATTGACGAGCTGACCGTCGGATTGACCCGCAGCTCCGTTCTCCCAGACGCTTCTCCATCAAGTGTGATGAGTGCGCCGACCATCGAGATGATCCCCCGGTTGTCCTGGTATGCGGCACCCAACAAAACCTACTACATCCAGCGCTCACTGAATCTTGATTCTTGGACCACGGTGACGACCCTCAGCGGTTATGGCTCTCAGCGGCAGTGGGCTGACAGCGGAGGTCCCAGCAAGGCATTCTACCGGATTGTCGAGTCGCCTTGATCTGCTGCTGCGGATTGACCACCGACGAAGGAACGAACAGGAAGCGAATCGAAAGGGCCGAAAAGCTCGAAGTTCTGAAGAGTGCCACCGATGAGGAGTTGCTTCGGACGCCTTCGATCTCGGGTGACACAAGCCTCAATCCTTTGGCGCCATCTGCTCCCGAGAGCCACAGATGGGACAGCATGCCGCATTCTGGCTGGCCGCAGGCTGTTGCTCCGGATAGGTAAAGCACCAGTCTTTCTCCCTCTGACATGCCAGACGCCACCACCCCCGAGGCCATCGACGCTTTCATCAGCCGCTGGCAGTCATCAGGCGCCGCCGAGCGCTCGAACTACGCTCTTTTCCTCTCGGAACTCTGCGACCTGCTCGGCGTCCCGCGCCCCGACCCCTCCACCGACCAGAACGAGCTCAACGACTACGTCATTGATCGAGCCTTCACCCGAACCGACAAGGACGGGAACCGTGCCACCGTCTATCTCGACCTCTACAAGCGCCGCTTCTTCGTGCTCGAAACCAAGCAGGGTTCCAGCGGAGAGGGCGACCGCCTCGGCCACGGGCGGCGCGGCAGTCAGGGTTGGGACAAAGCTCTCGACAGGGCATACCATCAGGCCCGCGAATACATCCGTGACCTGCCCGCCGACCACGGCCGCCCGCCCTTCCTGATCGTCGTCGATGTCGGCCACTGCATCGACCTCTACGCCGAGTTCACCGGCACCGGCGGCACCTACCTCGCGTTCCCCACCCCCGCGAGACGCCGGATCTTCCTCGAAGACCTCCGTGACCCGGACATTCGCGAGCGCCTGCGCACGGTCTGGACCGATCCCCATTCCCTCGACCCCTCGAAGTACGCCGCCAAGGTCACCCGTGGGGTTGCCAGTATTCTGGCCGAGCTCGCCACCTCGCTCGAAAAGGACGGTCACGACCCCCAAGTCATCGCGATTTTTCTTCAGCGCCTACTCTTCACCCTCTTTGCCGAGGACATCGAGTTGCTACCCAAGAAGTCCTTCGAGGAACTACTCACCCACACCGCCGCCAGTCCCGCGGGCTTCGCCACCCTCGTCACGGCCCTTTGGAATGACATGGCGACTGGTAACGACTACTCGGCCGCAATCCGAGCCAAGGTCGTCTACTTTAATGGGGGGCTCTTCGAAAACCCGAGCGCCCTGCCGCTCAACGCGGACCAGATCAAGCTGCTCATCGACGCCGCGAAGCAGGACTGGAAGGAAGTGGAGCCTGCGATCTTTGGTACCCTGCTCGAACGAGCTCTCAACCCCCGCGAGCGCCACAAGCTCGGTGCCCATTACACGCCCCGCAGCTACGTCGAGAGGCTCATTGAGCCCACACTCATGGCGCCGCTGCGCGACCAGTGGTCGGCCGTCAAGACCGCCGCCGCCCTGCTTCACGAACAGGGCAGGGACGACAAAGCCCGTGCCGAGATCGAAAACTTCCACCGCCTGCTCTGCGACACCCGCGTGCTCGACCCCGCCTGCGGCTCCGGCAACTTCCTCTACGTCGCCCTTGCCCGGATCAAGGAACTTGAAGCCGAGGTGCTCGACCTGCTTGAAGAACTCGGCGGCAACCGCACGCTGGAGATGGACACCGCGCGGGTTCGCCCGTCGCAGTTCAAGGGCATCGAGCTCAACCCCCGCGCCGCCGCCATCGCCCAGCTCGTGCTGTGGATTGGCTACTTCCAGTGGCAGCTCAAGACCACCGGCACCGCCGACACCAACGACCGCCCGCTGCTGCGCTCCGAGAACACCATCGAATGCCGCGACGCCGTGCTCGACTACGACGAGCGCATCCCCCGCCGCGATCCCGACACCGGTGAGATCCGCACCATCTGGGACGGCCGCACGACCAAGCCGCATCCGGTCACCGGCAAGGAAGCCCCTGACGAAACCGCCCGCACCACCGTATTCGACTACACCAATCCCAAACGTGCCGAATGGCCGGAAGCGGATTTCATTGTCGGGAATCCACCATTCATCGGAGCCTCACGCATGCGCGACGCTCTCGGCGACGGCTACACCGAGACTCTACGCAAGGCATGGAAGGGCAAGGTTCCCGATTCTGCCGACCTCGTCATGTTCTGGTGGCACAAGGCCGCCGAGTTGCTCGCTGCGAAGAGGATCGAGCGCTTCGGCTTCATCACCACCAACTCCATCCATCAAACCTTCAATCGCCGCGTCCTCGAACCTTTTCTTGCCAACGACAAGAAACCCATCCACCTCGCTTACGCCATTCCCGATCATCCGTGGGTCGACTCTGCCGATGGGGCCGCCGTACGAATCTCGATGACTGTCGCCGACAGCGAACGACTCGATGGAGTTCTTGAGGAAGTTGAAGGTGAAAAGACCGGAGACGACGGAGAGAACGACGTGAGCCTTGCGCGGAAAACAGGGAACATTGCCGCCAACTTACAGCTCGGCGTGAATACAAGCTTAGCGAAGCCATTGCTTTCAAACGAGGGCATTTCAAATAATGGTGTAATCCTCGGCGGTAAGGATTTTCAGGTTTCTCACACCCAAGCTCTCGCTCTTGGGCTAGAAAACAACCCAGCGGGGAAGCGTCATATCCGAAGGTACTTAGGAGGATCATCCCTCACTTCTCGATACGAAGAAAGCTATGTTCTCGATCTATTTGGGCTAACTGAAGCCGAGCTTCAGGACCAATTGCCCGGTGTCTATCAGTGGGTTCACACTCATATCCGACCGAAACGCCTTCAAAACAAGCGGAAGGGTCGCCGGGAGAATTGGTGGCTTTTCAACGAGAGTGTCCCAAAACTCCGACGGATGCTTAGCGGCCTGCCGCGATTCATTGGCACGACTGAAACTGCCAAACATCGGATCTTTTCATTTCTGGAAGGGGAAATCTTGCCCGATCACATGGTGATCTCAGTTGCGCACGACGACGCCTCGATCCTAGGGATTCTCTCTTCGCGTATTCATGTATTATGGTCGTTAGCGCAGGGTGGCACACTTGAGGATAGGCCCCGATACAACAAATCCCGCTGCTTCGAAACCTTCCCCTTTCCCGCTCTCGAAGAAGGACCCTTGAAAAAACGTATTCGCGACCTAGGCGAGAAACTCGACGCGCATCGCAAGCGCCAGCAAGAGCTTCATCCCGATTTAACCCTCACCCGTATGTACAACGTCCTCGAAAAGCTCCGCGTCGAGGAACCCCTCACCGACAAGGAAAAGAACATTCACGAAGCGGGCCTCGTTACCAACCTCAAGCAGATTCACGACGATCTGGATGAAGCCGTCTTCGAAGCCTACGGTTGGTCCGACATCCTCGAAGCCAAGCGCATGCTCCCCGGCATGAAATACGACTTCGAAACCGGCAGCGCTGCCGTTATGGAACTCGAACCCGGCAGCATCAAAGGCTTCACGCGCGAAGCCGAAGAAGAGATCGAGCAGGAACTCATAAAGCGTCTCGTCGTCCTCAACCAAGAGCGCGCAGAGGAAGAGAAGCGCGGCCTCGTCCGCTGGCTCCGCCCTGAATACCAAGCACCCGACGAAACCGGCGTCCCCGCAAGCGAACAGAAGCAGATTGAACTCGAAGCGGAGTCTGCGAGCACCAAGCTGCCCGCACCCGCCGCGAAGCAGAAGTGGCCCACCTCCATGCCTGATCAGGTAGCCGCCATCCAGCGCCTGCTGCCCGCTATCGGCCCAGATGCTTCAGAACTCGCCGCCTGCTTTGGCAAGCGCACTCAAGCCCGCATCCGTACCATCGGTGAGATCCTCGACACTCTCACCGCACTCGGAAAAATCTGACCGAAACACCCATGGCCATCCCCGACTTTCAATCCCTCATGCGTCCCTTGATCGAGGCCCACGCCGACGGCAAAGAGCACCAGAACCGTGATCTCGTCCAACAGCTTGCCGATCAGTTCGGCCTGACCGAGGAGGAGCGCCGCGAGATGCTCCCCAGTGGGCGTGCCAAGCTTTTCGACAACCGGGTCGGCTGGGCGAAGAGCCACGTAGTGCAGGCAGGGCTTCTGGAGTCACCCCGACGGGCGGTTTCCACCATCACCGAGCGGGGCCGTCAGGTGCTCGCTGACAATCACGAGCGAGTGGATCTCGGAGTTCTTAGGCAGTTCGAGGAATACAGGGAGTTTCGCAACCGCCGCAAGGAGGCGACCGGCGAGACTGACTCGGACGATGATGCCAATGACGATGCTCCACCCGAGGAAATGCTGGAGAATGCCTACCAAAGAGTCCGACGGCAGATTGAGGCCGACTTACTGAGGCAGGTCATGGACAACCCACCAGATTTCATGGAGCGGGTCGTCGTCGATCTGGTTGTCCGCATGGGCTACGGTGGCAGTCGGAAGGACGCTGGAGAGGCACTGGGTAAGTCGGGTGACGAGGGAATCGACGGCATCATCAAGGAAGACCCACTGGGCCTCGACATCATCTACCTTCAGGCAAAGCGATGGGAAGGCAGCGTGGGCCGCCCGGAGATCCAGAAGTTCGCCGGTGCCCTCCAAGGCCAGCGTGCCCGCAAGGGGATCTTCATCACCACTTCCAACTTCACCGCTGAGGCTCTGGAATACGTTTCGCGCATCGACTCCAAGATCATCCTCGTTGACGGCACTCGTCTTGCTCGTCTGATGTTTGACCACGGCATTGGTGTCGCCACGGCTTCAACCTACGAAGTCAAGCGGATCGACTCCGACTACTTCGCTGAGGCGTGACCATCTTGCTGCGTTCATGGGCACTTGCGGGCAAGCTCCTTGGTGCATGTCGAGCCTCCCGTCAGAGGCCCCACCGTGAAGATCACCGTCCGTCTGAATCCCTCGCATTCCACTCCGTGCGAGTCAGGTAGGATGCCGACTTCGTTTCCGTCAGGAGGTAGCGTTTAGGGAGCGGCCCGTCCTCGGCCTTCCGCCCCCTGGGGCACCATCCTCCGTGCGGAAGACCTGCGGCAATCGCGGCATCAAGTCCGGCTCGATCTGCTCCCGTCTGACCTCCACTGACGATCCGCTCGATCATTGCCGGAACTCAAGCCGAAGGCTCCCCGAAAAGCGAGGACTCAAGGGCCAAGTCATCCACTAGAAAATCTCCTCACCCAGCACCGGATCTTCGATTAGAGCGACTCGAATGTCCGCCCAAGCATCTACCGCACACTTGATAGCAACCTCTGCCGCATCGCGGTTGCCCGCTTTCGCGTGGAACACAGCAAGCGCGTGATAGAATCCCGCTGCCGTTTCCCTGTCGGCTTCCTTGCCCTCTCGAAGGGTGGCGGCGAGGTGCTCGCCGATTTCCCAAGCACCGACACCGGGGCAGCACCGCAGGCGGACACGGAGCGCGGCGGGCGTGGCGCGTTCCTCCGCTGGGAACGCCTCCAGAGCTTCCCACGCGTCTTGCCAGAGTCCGAGGTCGGCCAGTCCTTCCGCTTCGCTCAACATGCCGCAGGATTGAATCCACGGCTCGCCTTGGCAACGGACATCCGCCACCCTCCCTCCGTGAACTGCTTCGAGATCCACCCACGCCCCACCGGAGACGGCGTGAACCTGTCAGGCGAGACGCTGGGCGGGGCTGCTGGCTGTCACTGGTTCCGCTCCGTCCGTAGCGCGGCAGAATACGCTCTTCACCGAGCCGGGATGCTTACCGACGATTCCAAGCTGATTGTCCATCGCCCGGACGGCACAACGGAGGAACGCGTGATGGGGTGCAGCGGATCACCTCACCTCGCCATGAACACCGCCCCGGCGTCATGGTTCTGAGGCGTCACACGGCGCTCCTGCTGGCGCTCCTGCTGGCGCTCGTCGCGTGCGACCGGAGTGCCACCCCTGCCGCTCCGTCCAAGCCCGCCAGCGAGCCACAGGAGGCACCCGGCCAACCGGAGCCGCCTGCCCCCACACCACAGGCGACCAAGCCTGCTCCGATCCCGTTCGAGATCGTCGGAGAAGTGGCGGGCTTAATCGACCCCGTGCGCCTCGACGGACTCCAAGGCAAGCGAGCCGCCAACCGCTCCTTGCGCCGTGTCTGCTTCGTTCTTGAGTCCGCCCGCCAGGGCGGACACCCCCCGGCAGCCATAATTGATGCCGCGCAGGAGGCTCTGGAAGTGTCTGGCACCGCTCGGGCTGAAGCGGTCAAAGCCTCCCTCATCCGCAACCTCGACATTCTGGAAAAGCTGGGATGCCTCGAACCTGCTGGCATGGCCAAGCTGGAAACGAGCAATGCCCCGACCATCACCCGAGGGCCGTATGCTGGCGACATCGCCTCAGTCGATCACATCATCCCCCGGAGCGTCTGCGAAGAACTCGACGAGCGGCTCTACAACCTCGAATTCATGCCGTCCCGGATGAACTCCGGCAAGGGGAACCGCGTGACCGAGCGGAAGGTTCAGATCGGAAGGCGCTGGAATCGGCTGGGACTGCTGTCCGACGCTGGCCTGCAAGCAGTGGAACTAGCTGCTGATCGAGGCTGATCCGTTTGCATGACCGCCACGCTTCTAAGGTCATCATGCCAGTCCGTAATCCCGCGCTGGGGGCGCCGGTGAAAGAGTGACCCAAATCCAAGGCAGTCTAGAATCAGGGGCGGCTAAGTCACCTCGTGAATGGCCCTACTTGGTGCGCCAGACGGGAGTTCGGTCCACTAAATCCTCTACCCGCGACACCCAACCCCTGTCATCAAAATACACCCGGAATGAGTAGGGCTGGAAAGTAATTACCTCATAAATCGGGATGCGAGTCACGGTGTCGATATCAATTGTGTGTCCTTCCACACGTGCAGTGCCTGTCCCATAGGCATTCTCATACCGCGTACGGGACAGCGTTACCGCCTTCGAGGTGTAGAGAAAACAATCGGCACCTCCAATAGTCTCGACGCGATCTGGCTGACCTAGTCGGATGCGCACCACGTCCTTATCCACTTCCCGCAAAGGCATATCGAAGACCTCAAGATGTAGCATAATCGAATTAGAATTATTAGGGTTAGGTATCCGTGCTTTCTTACCAGCGATGATCACGGTCGCCCCGCTTTCATCATGGGAAATGTACTTCACCCAAGTCTTCTTGGGAATCAGGGGGATTTCCTGCCCTCCTCCCAAGGGCTTCGCACTGTGCTTGAAGCCGTATCCATACTTCCAGCGGCAGTAGTCTCCTGAAATCAGACCGTTGCTGCCCGCAAGCACACGCAAGTAAAGGGCCCTTACTTCTCTGGTTCTCTCTACGCCCTCGGGAATGAAAACTGGCACCCCCGACAGGGCCTGCGCACAAGCCACTGGCCCCGAAACAGCAAGTGTGACGCAAAAGATGCCGACCTTGAAGTATACTCCTGACTCAAACCTCATAGCAAAATACGCATAGTCCGTTTGGTCCCGGCCTGTCAAGGATCACTGGGGAAACGATGACAGCGGATCACGGATAGCCAAAATCTCGATTGGAACAAAGGCCGTCAGGTGAGGTCAATATACGCTTGGTTAATGCCAATTTATGCAGAGCGACTGCTGTTGCTGAAGGAGGCAGCCGCCTGATAGAAACCGTTGATGCGGATCGTGCTGCTTTCACTTGGGCTAAGCGTAATCTTCGCGTGTGGCTCCGAGGCCGAAGCCGACACGTGGAAGTCTGCAGACGGCCGAACGCTGGAGGCTACCGGGCTTTATTGGACCGCTGAGGGCGTGCAAATGAGGCGAGCCTCTGATGAGAAGGAATTCGTGGTGCCCTTCGACTCACTGTCGACTGCGGACGTGATCCGCGCTGTCGAAGCTCTACCGTTTCAATGCAATGACCAGATTTCACTGCGTGCGAGGACGGTGAAAGCGGAGAGAGAGAAGCGAGCGCGAGAAACCGGCAACTTGATCGTGACCGTTACGGAGTACAGCTACAATGGCTATGTTTGGGAAGAGGTTGACGTTCGACCGGAGATTGATCGCTACAAGGTCTCCCACCGATTAGTAGAAGTCGAGCTAAGCTCGACCTTCGGTCCGGGATATGCCGGGTTGGAGTTTTTCACCATTGCGGGAAAGGGAGCGGAGAAGCAGATATTTGATGCTGAGTATCAGGTTGTGCGATTCGAGAAGAGTGGGAGCGTTAAGGAGTTCAGATGCAATGAAGTCGAGGACTTCGAGGGCTGGGTCGTTGTGGCCAGAAGCCCAAACACGGGAAAGATCGTAGGTGTAACGGGGTCGATGAAGCACCTTGAGGATTTTGTGGTTGGGAAACTCCCAGAGAAGGCCATCATTAAGAGTGACCATCAAGGCCTCAGGAACAAAATCATCGCCGCAGCTAAGAGTCGAGAATAGGCCTGAACCGAGTCACGAGTCCATCTAGTTTCATGGCCGCCGTCTGCTTCAGCGACCCCCGCTGTCAGGGAAAACGAGCACTCTACAGTCTACACTTGCAGAACCCGCAGAGCATCCCCTTCTTCACGGAACTCCACGAGATCGGCAGCGATCTTCCGCTTCAGATTCAGCGCGGCACTGTCGCTGATCCCGCAGCGCCTGCCTGCCTCCCGCATCGTCTGGCCTTCGAGAAGCGCACAGACGGCAACCCGGTAGCGTGGAGGATGGGTGTCTAGGAACTCCTCCCAATCGAGATTCCGCGCAGCCTCCTCGGCAGGATCAGTGCCTGTGCCAAGGTAGTCGCACAGCGGCATCGCCTCTTGGAGTGCGCCGGACTCCCCATCCTCAAACTCAACCTCCTGATCGAGGTAGGTAAAGCGGGCTTTCCCGTCCAGTTGGCACCCCGGTGACATCGCGTCGCCACGGCCAGTGTAGTGGCTCCTACGCCCGCTTCTGAGCGCCTTGGCGGCGTAGTGGGCAATGTTGCCAGCCGTGAACTTCCGGCCCTTCTGAGAGGCCGAGAGCATCATTCTAGCAGCCATCAAAGTGGCATCCTGAACCAGCTCCTCTTCGTCATCGGAACCCACAATCGGAACGGTCGTCAGGTAGGCTTTCAGGCGGGGTAGGACATCGTTGACCAGCATGGTGCCGAGCGCGGCATCCAAGCAGGGGGTGGCGGAATCTTCCGCTTTGTGGGTGGCGGCTTCTTCGCAGCCATTGGTGTGCATCTTCATCGTTTCGTTTGGTTGAAGCCGTCCTCCCCGAAGGCGCTGCCCGTACACGCAAAAGCCCCGCTCTAGGCGGGGCTTCGGCATGCCGGTGAGTCCGGCGGTGTGTTTGTTCGTTGTGTCTGTTTTTGCTGGAGGCTCAGCCTCGGAAAGCGGTGCCAAGTCGGCAGATCGGGAACCCGTTCAGGGACTCCTTCGGTGGTTCAACGACCCGGTGGCGGATGAGCTGGTCAAGGCAGCCATCCATGTCTGGGTAGTCCTTCACGGCGACATGGCCGGGAGGGATGCCCGGTGTCCACGCGGTGGCCGTCATCAAGGGGCCATCGTGGTCTGTCACCCGCAGGGCGATGCCACCACGGGCGTAGTCGTCAATCGTGACCACGGCGATGGGGCTGACGCCAAAGATCGAAACGAAGTTCGGGATCATGACGGAGTGCCATCGTGGCCGGGTGCCGGTGGTTCGGCGGTTGTTGACGTAGGATGCAGCGGCGTGGTCGTGTCTGAGGGCGCCCCGGCAAGTGGGGCACTGGTTATTGCGTTTCATTCTCTGTTTTGGTTGGGGCGGCAGACTCGCCAGCCGCCGTGGCGTTGGGATCAAGGTCCCGAGAACGAAAGAGCCCCGCGAAGTGCGGGGCGTGGGCTTCAAGAAGCTGGATTGAGCGGTGGCGTCAGATTTCTACCTAGACGGCGGGGGGTGGGGTCGCGTCCGCCAAGAGCCACCCGGATCAGGAGAAAGTGACAACGAGAACGCGCGTGAAAAAATTCTCAGATGCACTGGGTCAACCTTTTGTCGCCAAAAGGTCGTGGCTGATCCCTAACGTCTCGCCTTGTCAGGGGCCTTCGTTCCTGCCATAGCGGCGATGCTCAATACTGACCGGCGAATAGGTCGATGCAGTCGAAATACTTCCTTCACAACCGCGGCTCTGTTCAAGGCCCATACACAGAGCAGGAATTGATCTCCCGCTTACAGGCTGGCTTGGTCCATGCGACAACGTTGGTATCATCAGCGGACTGTGACCCACAGCCGCTCGGCGATCTGCTCCCATCAATTCGGCAAGAAAGCCCCGCTGAGGAAGTAACCGCTTCCAAGGACCATCAGTCTCTGCCATCCAGACCCTCTCCGTCCAAGCCGTCGCGGGCTCGTCCAAAAGGCTCCGGGATGGGGAGGCTTGCGTTTGCTGTGATATTTATCGTGGTGATTCTAGGAGCAAGCTACCTAGCTGCAGCTATGAATCCGTATATTGGCGGTTTATTGGGGGCAGCTTTCCTGCTTTACCCGGTTAGTCTAAGACTGGACAACATCGGACGACGGCCACTCAGTTGCTGGCTGATATTCGTTCCCGTCGTAGGGCTCTTTGTCATCCTCCAATGTCTAGTGCTTCCGGCAAATTATGAGTTCGATCGCAAGCTTGATCGGGCTCCGGCAATCATCATCATTGCTTTGATATTGCTCTATTGGATAGCGATCATAATCACTGAACATTGATTTGGTGATTACTGTTTAAACGCTCAAGAATGGCTTCTGAGACGCCTCTCGGCCATTGGCCTACTGATACTCATTTAGCATTCAAACTCGTCAGAAGCGATTCTAGGGCTTTCTAGGGGGTTTTTAGGGATACCGAAGTATCTTCATGCCCAAATGCGGGCCCGAGGACACCAATGCTACCCGGACTGTAGAAAGTGACAACGGGTTCCCGAGAACAACTGCTCACGTGGCTGGGGAGCCTTTTGTCGCCAAAAGCCTCCTTAGTCGTCTCCTTCGTGCTTGCCTGACAGTCCAGCTAGCCAAAAACCGACACCGGTCATCATTGCGATGCCTGCCACGAACGACACGAACACGCTGAATTGCCCCAAGCTCAAAACACCGGACCGATTGCTCCGAGACAATCCGATGGGATGCTCCGTTCCCCAGAAGGACCAGTTACCCACATATTCGTAACCCGACAGCGGATTGTGGATCAGGGTCGCAACAATAATCGCAGAGAACCCCAAAAACAGCACCCTTCTCTGGGATCGCGGCAATCCTGCCACCCACGACCGAAACCGCGCATAAACGTCCTTCACACCATCACGATCTGATAGCGACCCCTTGGGCGTCAAGCCTGTCATCCAAATGCGGGTCCGGGGACGTTATCCCCGGTCGGGGTCTGGGGTGAAATCCCAGATTGGCGACAAAAGCTTCTGGCACTGCGATCGATGGCCACGGTTGCGCGGGGTCTGTGGGTGCCAGTCGAATTGCGCGGATCGTATCCCCCTAATCAGCCGAGGGCTTTGGTCGGGATCGCTATCAGAGATCCCATTGGTAGGCTTTTGAGTAGGATGAGCGTGATCAGCAAAGCGTCGTGCCCGCACGAGTTGGCACACCACTTGGCACACCTTGCCGCCCTGACACAAAGAAGCCCGCCTTTCGGCGGGCTCTAAGCCTTTGGTAATCAAAGAGTGGTGCTCGAGGGGGGAATCGAACCCCCACGGCCTAAGCCACATGATCCTTAGTCATGCGCGTCTACCAATTCCGCCACCCGAGCAGGTCTGGGAAATCGTGGGCGGCGGATTTAGGAATGATCGGGGACCTTGGCAAGCGAATCTTTTGCCTCGTGTGACGGATTTCCCCTTCGCGGCATCAAGGCTTGCCAGCGGGCCGCGGTCGGCAAGCATGGGCGCGGTTATGGATTCGATACGCGCCGAGTCGGTGGTCAAGCGCTTCGGGGAAGTCACGGCGCTCGACGGCGTCGACGTCGAGGTGGCGCCGGGCGAGCTGTTTTTTCTCCTGGGGGCGTCCGGCTGCGGCAAGACGACCCTGCTGCGCTGCATCGCCGGGCTCGAGCAACCGACCGAGGGCGGGATCTTTTTCGGGGACACGGAGGTGACCGGCATGCCGCCGCACAAGCGCGAGGCGGCGATGGTGTTCCAGAGCTATGCGCTGTGGCCGCATCTCACGGTGGGGCGGAACGTGGCCTTCGGTCTCGAGGAACGGAAGGTGCCGAAGGAGGAGATCCGGCGGCGGGTCGAGGAGGCGCTGCGGCTCGTTCATCTCGCGGGCATGGACGAGCGGGGGGTGGACCAGTTGTCGGGTGGCCAGCAGCAGCGGGTGGCCTTGGCGCGGGCGCTGGTGGTGCGTCCACGCTGCCTGCTCCTCGATGAGCCGCTGTCGAATCTCGACGCCAAGCTCCGGATCGAGATGCGCCGGGAAATCCGGAGGATCGTGAAGGAGGGAGGACTCACGGCGATCTACGTGACCCATGACCAGGAGGAGGCGCTGGCGATGGCCGACCGGATGGCGGTCCTCAACGCCGGAAGGGTCGAGCAGCTCGGCACCCCGCAGGAGGTTTACCGCTCGCCGCGCACGGCCTTTGTCGCCGGGTTCATCGGGGAAACCAACCTGATCAAGGGGCGGGCCGTCGATTTCCGGGCCGGTTTCGTGCAGGCCGAGACGAGGTTCGGGCTGATGGTCGGCCGCTCGACCGATCCCGATTGGTCGCCCGGCACGGGCGATGAGGTCGTGCTTTCGGTCCGGCCGGAGGCGTGGCGCATCGGGGGCGTCCGCGGCGGCAACGGCGCGAGCGGGACGATTCTCGAGCGCAGTTACCTGGGTCAGCGCATCCAGTACGTGCTGGAGTCCGAGGCCGGGCGCCAGCATGTCGTCGAGCTGAATCCGGAGCTGGTGCGCGAGGTCGGGGACGAGGTCGGGTTCGGGTCGCGTCACGAGGACGTGGTCGTGATGAAGGGTTGAGCCATGCTGAAGCGACTCATTCCGGTATTCGCGTTGCTGGCGCTGGTCGTCGCGGCGCCGCTGCTTTTGCGCAAGGACAGCGAGGTCGCGGCCGCCGGTACCGGGGATGACCGGCTGGTGATCATCACGCCCCACAACGATTCGATCCGCTCGGAGTTCGGCGAGGCCTTCGCCGCCCACTGGCAGCGGAAGACCGGTCGCAGCATTTACATCGACTGGCGGGCCCCGGGCGGCGGTGGCGACATCAAGCGCCTGATCGCGAGCGCCTTTGGCGCGGCCGAGGACCTGGGCAAGGAGGGCACCGCGTTCGACGTCTTCTTCGGCGGGGGAACCAAGGATTTCATCGACCAGGCCAGGCTGGGCCGGCTGGCCGTGCTGGAGGTCTTCGACACCGAGCCGCAGTGGTTTTCCGGTGACCGGATCGCCGCCGGGTTCTCGGGCGAGACCTACTACGACCCGGAGCACCGCTGGGTCGGGGTCTGCGTTTCCCAGTTCGGCATCGTTTACAACCGGGATGCGCTCGGCTGGCTCGACCTGTCTCCGCCGCAGCGCTGGGAGGACCTCGGGGATGCTGCCTATTTCGGGCGGCTGGCCCTGGCGGATCCGACCAAGAGCAGCTCGGTGACCCAGGCCTTCGAGATGCTCGTGCAGGAGCAGATGCAGGACGTGATCCGGCAGCAGGGCGACACTCCCGAATCCCGTGCGGAGGGTTGGCGCCGGGGCATGAACCTGCTCCAGAAGCTCGGGGCCAACGCCCGGTATTTCAGCGATTCCGCCAGCAAGATTCCCTACGACGTGGCGATGGGTGATGCCGCGGCGGGGACCTGCATCGACTTCTACGGAAGGTCCTTCGAGGATGCGGTCCGGTACGAGGATGGCACCAGCCGTCTGCACTGGATTTCCCCGGAGGGAGGGACTTCGGTGAGTGTGGATTCCATCGCGGTCTTCCGCGGGGCGCCGAACATGGAGATTGCCCAGGAGTTCGTCCGGTTTTGCCTGAGCGAGGAAGGCCAGCTTCTCTGGAACTACCGTCCGGGCACCGAAGGGGGGCCGAAGTCGCGGGCCCTGCGACGCCTGCCGGTCCGGCGCGATCTCTACACTCCGAAGCATCTGAGGCATTTCACCGATCCCGAGGCGCTGCCCTACGAGCGGACCGGCGAGTTCGTCTATCAACCCGAGCTCACCGGGGCGGCCTTCGATGCCCTGCGCGTGATCTTCCGCGCGGTGTGCATGGACCCCCACGACGAGTTGAAGGAAGCGTGGCAAGCGGTTCACTTCGGGAGCGGGGGGGATCTTTCCCTGATCCATGACATCGACGGGATCGAGTACGCCCAGGTGATGAACGAGCTCGTGCCGCTGCTCGAGCGCGATGATCCGCTCGAGGTCGCCCGCACCCTGACCGGCATCTCCAAGGCCTTCGCGGCCCGTTACCGGGCCGCCGCCGAAGCGAAGGGAGGGCAGCCATGAAACGTCGCAACGCGGTGGCGGTGACGGCCGGCGTCTGCCTGCTGTTTGCCGTGTTCTTCATCTATCCGGCACTTGCCGTGGTCGGCGAGGCCTTCCGCGACCGTGATGGTGGCTTCACCTTCGCCTTCGTCGTCGAGGTCTTCCGCAACCCGGTGTACGTCGAGGGATTGTGGAATGCCTTGCTGCTCGGGGTGACGAGCACCTTCGTGACCCTGCTGATCGCCTTCCCACTGGCCCTGCTTTCCCACCGCTACGACTTCTTCGGCCGGCGCATTCTCGGCGGCCTGATCCTGATCCCGCTGGTCCTGCCGCCCTTCGTCGGGGCGATCGGCGTGATGCACATTCTCAGTGTCACCGGCTCGCTCAACTCGCTGCTGATCGAGATCGGCCTGATGGATCCCGGTCAGCGGATCGACTGGCTGGCGGAGGGTCGCTTCTGGGGGATCGTGGTGATGAACGCGCTGCATCTTTATCCCATCCTCTACATGAACATCGCGGCCTCACTCTCGAGCCTCGACCCTGCGATGGAACAGGCTGCGGAAAACCTCGGGTGCCGGCCCTCGCGGCGCTTGTTCCGCATCACCCTGCCGCTGGCGATGCCGGGAATCTTCGCCGGTTCGTCGATCGTCTTCATCTGGTCCTTCACCGAACTCGGGGTGCCGCTGGTCTTCAACTACAGCCGGGTGGCCCCGGTGCAGGTCTTCCACGGCATCAAGGACCTCGGGGGGAATCCCGCACCCTACGCGCTGGTCGCGGTGATCCTGCTGATCTCGGCACTGGTCTTCGGGCTCACGAAGTTCCTGTTCGGACGGTCGACCTCGGGGAGCCAACCCCGTCCGAAGGGACGCGACGCCGAGAAGAAGCTCACCGGACTCAACTCGCTCGGCTGCGCGATGATTTTCGCGGGCGTGTTCCTGGTCGCCTCGATTCCCCACGCCGGAGTCGTGATGCTCGCGTTTTCCGACAACTGGTATGATTCGATCGCGCCGGTTCACTGGACGATCGGCCATTTCCAGGAGGCGCTCGGTGATCCGCTGGTGGTGCCCTCGATCGAGAACAGCCTGTTCTACGCCGTGGTGGCGACGCTGATCGCCGTGATCGTCGGTCTCGCAATCGCCTGGGTGGTGGTGCGCAGCGACATCAAGGGGCGGAGTGTGCTCGATGCGCTGGTGATGCTTCCGCTGGCGGTCCCCGGCCTGGTGCTGGCCTTCGGCTACCTGGCGCTGTCGCAGGAGGGGAAGCCGCTGCACTTCATGATCGGTGCCGGGGGAAGCCCGGCCCTGCTGCTGATCGCCGCCTATGCGGTACGGCGGATGCCGTACGTCGTGCGGGCCGCGGTGGCGGGTCTCCAGCAGAGCAACCCGGCGATGGAGGAGGCGGCGCGTTCGCTCGGGGCCGGCACGTGGCGCACGCTGCGACGGATCTCGATCCCCCTGATCGGCGCCAACGTCGCGGCCGGCGCGATCCTGGCCTTCGCCTTTGCCATGCTCGAGGTCAGCGACAGCCTGATCCTTGCCCAGCAGGCCCAGCATTACCCGATCACCAAGGCGATCTACACGCTGCTCAGCACCCTTGGCAACGGCCACGAACTTGCGGCCGCATTGGGAACCTGGGCCATGGTCTTCCTCGGCATCGCGATCGTCGGCGCGACGGCCCTCGGCGGGAAGAAGGGCGGCCTGTTCAAGCTCTAACAGCGTGCTTCCATAAAGGGGGAACTGCTTACGCCACCGGCGGGCCTGTTCTGTTCGTAGTTCCCCCTTTAGGGGTCCAAACGACCGACCCGGCAACCCTCGCCTCAAGAACGAGACCGAAGACCTCCTGAAGGAGGAACGACGTACTGAAATGGTCGGCCGGATTGGCTGGGCTCACTTCTCCGGGTGGCGGAGGTCGATGGTGTAGTCGTCGGGCCAGATCTCGCTGGTGGGGTCGAAGAGAGTACTTCCGCCGCCGCTGGCGACGCGTCCGTCTTCGGGCCGGATGGGAAAGTGCCAGACCGAATTGTCGAGATGGAGCACCACCGCCATTCCTCCATAGACTTCAGAGTGGAAGGATTCGGTTCCTATCTTCATCGGGGCAAAAGCGAGGGGGATTCCCGGGTTCAAGTCCGTTTTTAGGCCTGCAAGATAGCTGTAACCGACTTCCCCTGGGGCCAGTGCCTCTCCCGGGTCGATATCGTTGTCCGGCCTGCTCCTTGGTAGCTCCGGGTGCCGACACCAGAAGATCTCTTCAGACTGAATTCCATAAGCGATGAACTGCCTGAATAGAGCGTTGGTGCTTGTGCCTTGCAGATTGAGATCAGTCTCGGTTGCTGCCTTCACAGCGTTTGCAGTGTCTTCCGACGGGAAAGCGCCGAATTCCTGATCAAATTCAAGGAAGCAAAGTCCGATCTGTTTGAGGTGATTGTTGGCTGTGGTCCGTTGAGCAGCCGCCTGCTGCCTGCCAATCATCGGCCATGTGACGAAGCCGAGTATCACCAGCAGCACCGTAGCGACGATCACCATGCTCGGGCTGTACGACTTCTTCGTTTTTGAAGCCGATGTTGCAGGCACCGGCGGCCGGTATTCCTCTTCCACCGCAGCAGGTTGGTGAAGATCGACAGGAATGTCGATGCTCCGGAAGGGCGGGCAGCAGTGTCCGCCCTCTCTATGCCAGGTGCCTCACACAGTGCCGGGACCAGGTCTCGAGGCGCTCGAACATGGGGCCGTTGAGTTCGGCGAGTTCGGTGAAGTTCAGGTCGGCCAGCGCGTCCTCGTTCGAGTGGACGGCGTCGTCCTCGATCTCGATCAGGTGGACGACACCGAGGTGGACCCGCCCGACCGGGTTCGAGTCGTCGTTGAGTAGTGCGATGATGCGGTTGGTGTGGGGGACCTCGAAAACGAGTTCCTCTTCGAGTTCGCGCTCCACCGCCGCCTGATAGGCCTCGGGCCCGGTCCTGCCGCCGCCGGTGTCGACCGGATTGATGTGCCCGCCGACGCCGACCGAGCGCAGCGCATGGAGTCGCGCCTCGCCGCCGGCCTTGCCGCGGGTGTAGTTGAGGACTCGCGTGCCGCAGCGGATCACGCAGTAGGGGATGATCTGCTTGTGCGAGGGGTCGTCCTCCGCCTCGGCCCGATCCATGAAGAAGTGGTTTGCCGGGTCGAGCAGTCGCCCGATCACGGACTCGATGCCGTCGGTGCGGATCCCCTCGAAGATCCCGGTTTCCTCCAACAGCGACCTCGGGACGACCAGAACTTCCTCACCGGCGTATTTCGACATGCGGGGAGGCTGCGCCTCCGATGACGAATGACAAATGGAAAATGACGAATGCCGGAACTGGGCGGGATGAAGGCCTCAGTGGTCGAGCTTCAGCTTCTTGAGCTTCGGCGCGATCACGGCCCGGCAGTAGCCCGCCGACTTGTTCTGGAAATAGTATTCCTGATGGTATTTCTCCGCCGGGTAGAAGGTCGAAGCCTTGGTGACCTCGGTCACGATCGGGTCCGTGAAGTCCTCCTGATGAGCTTTCTTCGAGGCCTCGGCGATCTTCTTCTGTTCGTCGGAGTGGTAGAAGATGGCGGAGCGGTACTGGGTTCCGACATCGGCTCCCTGGCGGTTGAGGGTGGTCGGATCGTGCATCTGCCAGAACCACGAGAGGATCTCATCGTAGCCGATCTTCTTCGGGTCGAAGACGACCTGGACCACTTCGGCATGGCCGGTGGTGCCGGTGGTGACGGCTTGGTAGGTCGGGTTGGCCACGGTGCCGCCCATGTATCCCGACACGGCGGCGTAAACGCCGTCGAGTTGGTCGTAGACGGCTTCAATGCACCAGAAACAGCCGGCACCCAGTGTGGCGACTTCGGCCCCTTCGGGGACTTTCGGGGCTTCGGCGGGCTTCTTGTCTTCTTCGGACATGGCGTTGCAGGAAGTGAGGGCGATGAGTGTGAGGATGGAAAGGAAGGACTTCATGGTGGCTGGAGGGCTGTCGAAGCCTCGATGTTCCCAAATAGTAGCCTGAAAAGGGGTTCCGTAAAGGGGGAGCGGAAAGAGGTTTTCGGCCCATGGCGGATTCGCTAGAAATCCCGCGTGGAAGCCGCGGCCGTCGAAATCGAGCATCTGAGCAAGCGCTACGGGCGTTTCGAGGCGCTGCGCGAGGTCGCCCTGTCGGTCCCTCGCGGGAGTGTGTTCGGGCTGCTCGGACCGAACGGCGCAGGCAAGAGCACGCTGGTGAAGTCGCTGCTGACGATCGTCCGTCCGACCGAGTGCCGCGGCACCCTGCTCGGCGAGAGGATCGGCCACCGCCGGACTTTGGCGAAGGTCGGCTACCTGCCGGAGCATGCCCGCTTCCCGGAATATCTGACCGGCCGCCAGATCGTCGGCTTCACCGCCGGGCTGGCCAAGGTTCCGGCGAAGCAGGCGAAACGCCGTGCGGAAGAACTGCTCGAAACCGTCGGCATGAAGGACTGGGCAGATCGGAAGAACGGCACCTACTCGAAGGGGATGCGCCAGCGGGTTGGACTCGCGCAGGCACTCGTCAATGACCCCGAGATCGTCTTTCTCGACGAGCCGACCGACGGCGTGGACCCCGGCGGGCGCATCGAGATCCGCAAGATCATCGAGAGGATGCGGGAGGAGGGACGGACGGTCTTCGTCAACAGCCACCTGTTGGGCGAGGTCGAGCAGGTCGCCGACGAGGTCGCGATCATGGCCCACGGCCGGATCGCCGAGTCGGGCACGCTCGAGTCGCTGACCCGGCGCGACAACCGCTACGAGATCCGCACGCTCGGGCCGGTGCCGGCCGAGGTGCGGGCGGAACTCGAAGGGGACGGACTGGAGGTGGCCGGCGACCGGATCGCCTCGACGGCGGCGGACGCCAAGGGGGTCCAGCAGCTCATCGACCGGCTGCGCTCCCGGGGGGTCGTGATCCGGGAAATGAAGGAGCTCCGCTTCACCCTCGAGGAGGTTTTCCTCAAGGCGGTGCAAAGTGTCGGAAAGGAGGAATCCCGGTGAGGCAGTTCGTGGCGGTGTTCGTCGATGCGCTCCGGCTCCTCAGGGCCCGGGCGCTGTTCTGGATCACGCTCGGGATTTCGGCCCTGGCGGCCGTCCTTTATCTGTCGATCGGCTTCGATGAGAACGGCGTGACCTTCCTCTTCGGGGCCAGCGGTTTCGAGAGCGAGTTCCTCCGGGAGGGTTCGCCGCTGGCCGAGATGTTCTACCTCGGGATCTTCAGCATGATCATCGTCAACCTCTGGCTGTCGTGGATCGCGGTGATCCTCGCGCTGATCACCTGTGCGCCGGTGTTTCCGGAATTCATGGCCGAGGGGAGTGCGGGCGTGGCGCTGAGCAAGCCGATCTCCCGGATCAAGCTGTTCTTCTACAAGTATCTCTCCGGCCTGCTCTTCGCCTTCCTGCAGACCGGGATCTTCTGCGCGATCGTTTTCCTCGCGATCCGGCTGCAGGTCGGGACCTGGAATCCGTCGGTCTTCTGGGCGGTGCCGCTGGTGGTCCTGATGTTCTCCTACCTGTGGTCGGTGATGGTCGCGGTCGGCGTGCGGACCCGCTCGGTGATGGCCTCGGTGCTCGCCTCGCTGTTGGTCTGGTTCGGCGCTTGGATCGCGAAGACGGTCGAAGAGTATGCGTGGACCGCCGCCGAGTTTGGAGAAGTGCCCGCGGCCCAGGGATCGATGCGCTTGACCGAGGCGGAGCAGAAAGGTTGGCGTGACCGCTATTCGCAGGTCTCGCTGGCCTATACGCTCCTCCCGAAGACCTCGGACACGGTGAACCTGTTGCAGCGCCTGGTCACGGTCCAGGGACAGAAGAAGTTCGCGGTCAGCGAGCTGTTGAACCTGATGGCAACCGGCGCGCCCGTGCGGGACGATGAGGTGGAGGAGGCGTTGGAAAGGCACAGCGTCGGCTTCATCATCGGCTCGTCGCTCGCCTTCGAGGCCGTCATGCTGGCCTTTGCCGGATGGAGCTTCTGTCGGCGGGATTATTGAAGGATCGCCGATCTCCGAATCGGCATCTTCAATCGCCAACCGGAGCCGATTCGGAGATCGGCGGTACCTGCTTTCAGTCGACCCGACCAAAGACCAGCGCCGTCCGTGCCGGGGTGTAGATGCTCAGTTCACCATCCTTGTTCACGGGATAGGGGATGGAGGCGTCGAGTCGGTCGTGGCCGCCGAACTCCGGGGCGTCGGTGTCGAGGAGGAGTCGGTACTCGCCGGTGCCGGGCACCTTGAAGCGGTAGTCGGGAATGGAGCGATCGAAGGACCAGTTGAAGACGAAGATCATCCCGGCCCGCTCGGCGCACAGGACCTTGTTCGTCGGGTCGATGTTGAGGCATGTGGGCGGCGTGTCGCCGGGCAGTCCATGCGCCTCGCCGAACTCCAGCATCGCCCGGTCGAAGGCGGCGAGGAACCGGTATTTCAGCGCCTCGTTGTCGACCAGCGACCACTGGCGGCGGCAGTAGTGGTGCGACCAGTCGTTGCCCTCGCGGGGGAAATCGACCCACTCCGGATGGCCAAACTCGTTGCCGATGAAGTTCAGCCAGCCTTCTCCGGCGAGGGCGAAAGTCGCGAGCCGGATCATTTTGTGCAGCGCGATCCCCCGGTCGATCACCGGGTTTTCGTCCTCGGCCCCCATGTGCCAGTACATCTCCTGGTCCATCAGCCAGAAGGCGAGGGTCTTGTCGCCGACCAGCGCCTGGTCGTGGCTTTCGGCGTAGGCGATGTTGGCCTCGCCGTGGCGGCGGTTGGTGAGCGTGCCCCACATCTCGTCGAGATCCCAGTCCTCGTCGCGGGTGTGCTTGAGCAGCTTGATCCAGTAGTCCGGGACGCCCATCGCCAGGCGGTGGCTGAAGCCGATGCCACCCTCGTTGATTGGGCGGCACAGTCCGGGCATGCCGGACATGTCCTCGGCCACAAGGATCGCACCGGGCTTCAGTTCGCGGGCCAGGGTGGTGGCCAACTGGAGATAGAGGATCGCGTCGTGGTCGATGTCGTGGGCGAAGTACTTGTCGTAGTGGTCGAAGGCGATCGTGCCGCGGTGCCAGTAGAGCATCGAGGTCACGCCATCGAAGCGGAAGCCGTCGAAGTGGAACTCCTCGATCCAGTAGCGGACGTTCGAGAGCAGGAAGCAGCGGACCTCGTCGCGGCCGTAGTCGAAGCACTTCGAGTCCCATTGCGGATGCTCGCCACGGCTGTCGGCGTGGAAGTAGAGGTTGCCGGAACCGTCGAGGTCGTTGAGGCCTTCGGCGATGTTCTTGACGGCGTGGGAGTGGACGACATCGAGCAGCACCGCGAGGCCGAGGCCGTGGGCGGTGTCGACGAGGTACTTCAGGTCCTCGGGTGTGCCGAAGCGCGAGGAGGGGGCGAAGAAATTCGAGACGTGGTAGCCGAAGGAACCGTAGTAGGGGTGCTCCTGGACGGCCATGAGTTGCACTGTGTTGTAGCCACCCTCGGCGATGCGCGGCAGGACCGTGTTGGCAAACTCGCGGTAGCTGTGGATGCGCGGTTCCTCGCCGGACATGCCGACGTGGGCTTCGTAAATGCGGGGGATGCGGACGGTCGAGGGATCGAAGTCGTGCCTCCACTCGTAAGCCTGGGGCGGGTTCCAGACCTGGGCCGAAAAGTCGTGGGTTTCCGGATTCTGGACCGCGCGGGTCACGCAGGCGGGGAGGCGGTCGCGGACCGTGTCGTCGGCACCGGTGATGCGGAGTTTGTAGGTCTGCCCGTGCTCGATGGTTCCGGCGGGAAGCCGGGCGCTCCAGACGCCGTTGTCGTGACGGCTGAGCGGATGGGCATCGCCGTTCCAGACGTTGAAATCGCCGACGATGCTCACCGCCTTGGCCGCCGGGAGCCATTCGCGGACGCTCCAGTCGCCGTCGGCCGTTGGATGGAGGCCGATCAGCTTGTCGCCGTTGGCGAAGGGGGCGAGCCTGCCCTTTGTGTCGCCGAGTCGATCAAGCGCTTTCTCAAAGCGATCGATGCGTTCCCGGATCCGGTCGGCCTGGGCTTCCAGCCATGGATCGTCACGGACGAGTTTGGGGAGGTCGGGAGCGTTGCTCATCGCGGCGAGGTTGAGTGGATTTCGGCGGACACGCGAGAGCGGAGTGGCTCCTTGCAGAACCCATGGCGGGGCGGGGCGGCTTTGAGCCGACTCCAGGGTGCGGGATCGAGTTTGGTGCGGGAACCTCCCCGAATGCCAGGCGGTCCCCCGCGACGAGGACGTCGCCCGTCCACGGTATGGCGCTTCACCCTTCGCCGAGGCTTCGGAGGACAGGTGGAAAGCGCCACTCCGGCTACTCCGGCACCTCGTTGGTGAAGAGCTCCTTGAGGTAGTCGGCCGACAGGATCTCGGGCGTGATGATCGGTTCCTTGCCGGGCACGTAGAGCACGTTGACGGGAATCGCGCTCCTGCCGAGTTCCTCGAGCTTGGCGTCGATCTCGGGGTCGGCCTTGGTCTTGTCCGCCTTGAGGGCGACGACTCCGCGCTCCTTCATCAGGTTGGCGACCTCCTCGGGGTAGGCGCGGCTCTTGTTGAGCTGGCAGGTGGCGCACCATTGGGCGGTGAAATCGACGTAGACGGGGGTGCCTTCTTCCAGCAACTGCTCGACCTTTTCTTCACTCCACTTCTCCCATTCGATGGCGGATGGCTCCGGCGGCGTACAGGCGTAGAGCCCGATGCCGGCGAACAGCACGGTCAGGCCACGGGCGGTCCACCGAACCCCGGAACGGCGGGCCGGAGTATCCCAACGGCCATAAATCCATGCGGCGATGGCGATCAGGGTCAGGCCGATGACCACCGTCAGCATGTTCACCAGCTCGATCTGGCCGACGTAGACCCACAGCAGGAATCCCGCCGTGGCGAAGAGCAGGAAGGACATCGCCTGCTTGAAGGACTCCATCCATGGTCCCGGGCGCGGCAGCATGTCGACCAGCTTCGGGAAAATCGACAGGATCAGGTAGGGCAGGGCGAGCCCGAGCGCCATGAAGGTGAAGGCGAGGAAGAACTGGGCGGCGGGCAGCGTGACCGCCACGCCGATGGCGACGCCGAGGAAAGGGGCGGAGCAGGGGGTGGCCACCACGGTGGCGAGGATACCGGAGAAGAACGAGCCGCTGACGCCCTGCTTGTTCTGAAGCGAGCCGCCGACACCCGTGGCGGAGGCACCGATCTCGAACAGGCCGTACATCGACAGTCCGAGGACGAACATGACGAGCATCAGGACCATGATGATCCACGGGTTCTGCAGTTGATAGCCCCAGCCGATTTCCTCGCCCGGGGCGGCGCTGGCGCGCAGGGCAAACAGGGCCCCGCTGAGAACCCAGAAGGAGACCAGCACTCCCACCACGAACATCACGCCATGCAGGACGATCTTGCGGCGGTCCTCACCGGCCTGCTGGACGAATCCCATGATCTTGATGCCGATGACCGGGAAGACGCAGGGCATGAGGTTCAGGATCAGCCCGCCGAGCAGCATGCCGCCGAGAATGGGAAGCAACTTGCTGAACGGCAGCGGAGGCGCGGGGGGCTTGCCGACGACCGTCTCGGGCACGACCACGGCCCTGGCTCCGAGTTCGGGCAGCGGTTCGTCGAAGACCAGGATGCCGGAGAGCGTGTTTCCCTGCTCGATCGGGATCTCGATGAGTGGGATCTCGGTCAGGCGTTTGAGCGGGATGGTCCATTCGGTTTCTCCCAGCCGGACGTTGGTCGACTCGGTGAGGGGTTCGACGTAGGGCACGTCGGGGATGAAGTGCATCCCGCCCTCGAGGATGGGAAGGTTGCCCCCGGAGGCGGCCGGCTTGACGTGGAGCGTGAACCCGCCGTCCGCGGTGGTCGCCGAAAACTCCCAGTCGGGGGCTTGTTTCGGAAGTGCGGCGCGGGCCTTGGCGAAGGTCTCCGCGGTTTCCGCGTTCGGGACCGGTGAAGCGGCCGCCTCGAGTTCGATCGTGTATTCCTGCGGCGCGCCGGGATGGGGCTCGTCCTTGCAGACCATCTTGCAGATCTGCCACGAGGGTCTGGCGGTCAGGGTGTAGCTTTCGCCTACGGCGAGGTCGGACGGCGGGGTGATCTCGACGGGGAAACGCACCGTTCCGGAGTAGGTGAGGCTCTGGTTTCCGAGGGATCCCTCGATGATTTCGGGCACCGGCCACTGGATGGGTCCGGCCTTGAACCCCTCCGGCAACCGCCACTCGATCTCCGGCGGCTTTTCGGTGCCGCCACTATTCTTGTAGTAGCTGTGCCAGTCCTCGGGATGCTCAAGGACGAGGGCGACGGTGAAGGGGTTTCCCGGAGCGATGTGGGTGACTTCGGAGACCAGAGAAGCTTCCGACCATTCCTCGGTCTTGGATGACTTGTCACCGAAAGCGAGTTCCAGCGGGTCGTCCTGTGATTGGGCCTGAAACGGTAGCAGGATTCCGAGAAGGAGAGGTAGGATCTTCATCACAACTTGGTCGTGGGAGGTGCGGCCGGTGGTTTGATTCCTCAATTCTCTCAGGCCCGGTCCAGCCGGTCGGCGCAGTCCCGGATCAGTGCCGGTCCATGAAAGATGAACGCGGAGTAGATCTGCACCAGGGAAGCCCCCGCGCGGATCTTCGAGACCGCGTCGTCGGGCGACGAGACGCCCCCGGCGCCGATGATGGGAATACCCGCGCCGAGCTCGGCGTGGAAGGCGGCGAGGATCTCATTGCTCTTCTCGAGCAGCGGCCGGCCCGACAGCCCGCCTGCTTCTCCCGCGCGGGGGTGTCCCTCGATCTCGGTGCGGGAGATGGTCGTGTTGGTGGCGATCAATCCATCGAGCCCGCCGTCGCGGAACACGCGGGAGAGTCCTGCGATGTGGGGCGGGTCGAGGTCGGGCGCGACCTTGAAGAGCAGGGGCACCTGCTTGCCATGCTCGGCGGCGAGCTTCTCCTGCTCCCGCTTGAGGGTCTCGAGCAGGTGCGCGCAGCTGTCCTCGCTTTGCAGGTCGCGAAGTCCCGGGGTGTTGGGCGAGGAGAAGTTGACCGCAACGTAGTCGGCGGCCTCGTAGCAGGCCCGGAAGCAGGCGAGGTAGTCGTCGACGGCATTCTCGTTCGGGGTGTCCTTGTTCTTGCCGATGTTGAAGCCGACGACGCCTTCAAACGACCGGCTGGAGGAGGCATGGCGCACGCCTTCGTCGATGCCGGGGTTGTTGAAGCCCATGCGGTTGATGATGGCCTCGCGATCGACCAGGCGGAACAGGCGGGGCTTGGGATTTCCCGGCTGGGGGCGGGGGGTGAAGGTGCCGATTTCGAGAAATCCGAAGCCGAGGCGCCCCATCGCATCGATGGTGTTGCCTTCCTTGTCGAGGCCCGCGGCGAGGCCGATGCGGTTGGGGAAGCGGAGCCCCATCAACTCGATGGGCGCGATGTGGTCCGGTTCCGGAAATACCAGAGGCAGGATCCGCGACCGCTCGGCCAGACGCAGTCCGGCCATGCTGACGTTGTGGGCGGTTTCGGGGTCGAGTCGGAACAGCAGCGAACGGGCAATTCGATAGGCGGCGGACACGCTGCGAGGCTGCGCCTCGAAGTGCCAAGTGAGAAGTGCCAAGTTCCAAAGAAGACCGATCTATGCGAGCTCGGCGGCGATGGGGTCCACTAGGGCGGCTCCCTGCCGGGTCAGGATGAAATGATCGCCTGCGACCCGGGCGAGGCCGGCCTCGATGAGGCGCTGCGAGTCATCGGCATCGAGCCATTCGAGCGGAACTCCTTCCTTCGTCCGGAGCAGGAGGGCGAGTCGTTCGAGGCGAAGTTGTTCGGCGTCGAGCGCCTCGCTTTCGACGGTGGCATGGCCCACGGCTTCGATCATCCGGACGTAGCGGTCGGTGTCGGCGACGTTGGTGGTCCGCAGCGCGGCGATGGTTGAAACGGCCGAGGGCCCGAGTCCGAGGTAGTCTTCACCCTGCCAGTAGCCGCGATTGTGCGTGGAGTGATGCCTGTCCCGCGCGTAGTTGGAGGTCTCGTAGTGATCGAATCCGGCCGCCGTCAGCAGGTCGTGGGCGAGGTGGAACTGCACGGCGTCGCGGTCCTCGTCCTCGTCGAGGTGACCTCGTTTCAGGCTTGCCAGGAACTCGGTGTCCTCCTCGTAGGTCAGGTTGTAGGCCGAGACGTGATCCGGTTCGAGCGCGAGGGTCGTTTCGAGAGTCGCGCGCCACGAGTCGAGGGAAAGCCCGGGAACGGAGAAGATCAGGTCGATGTTGACCGAGGGCATGCCGGCCTCCCTCAGGATCCGCACCGCCTCGGCCGCCTGCCCGGGATCGTGCTCGCGGCCGAGAGTGCGGAGGGTTGCCGGATCGAATGACTGGATGCCGAGCGAGACCCGCCGGACGCCGAGATCACGGAACAGGCGGGCCTTGGCCAGGTCGAAGGTCGCGGGGTTGGCCTCGAGCGTGACCTCGTCCAAGGAGTCGAGGCTGAGGACCTCGGATAGGCCCTCGAACAGACGCTGCAGGTGGGCGGGTGAGAGCATCGAGGGAGTTCCGCCACCCAGATAGAGCGTGCGAGGGGCGGTCGCGGATCGCTCATTGCGTATCGTGGTGATTCGCTCCCGGGCTTCGGCAACGACGGCATCGATGAACCGCGGGATGGGCGTGGCACCGGGAGTGTGCTTGTAGAACGAGCAATAGGGGCAGATCCGGTGGCAGAACGGAATGTGGAGATAGACCAGCATGATCAGCGCCCGATCATCACTTCGGGGACGACCACGGTCGGTTCGCCGCGGCGAAGCTTCTCGCGACCGATCCGCGCCTCGGGGACGACGGCTTCGAGAAACGCTGATTGCTCGCCGTCTCCGGAAAGGCCGGGCGCGGTGGGGATGCGGAAGGTTCCATGGCACTTCTTCGCCCCCCAGGGATCGAAGTAGGTGAACTTGAAACTCGACGAGCGCCGCGGGAGTTTTTCCGGAACCATCACGATGGTGACGAAATGGCCGTCCAGCGGAGTCCAGTGGCCGTCGCGTCGGGCGTAGCGGCGCAGGTTGATGACCGGAGGGAAGCCGCGCTTCAGCGAATCTCGGAGGCGGTCGTGAAGCCGGTCGAGATGGCGCTCCGGGGATTCGCGCTTCTCTCGCAGGAGTCCTTCCATCCGGGGTGCCGGTTGACCGCCGATGCCGGCGATTTCGGCGGCGATTTCGGTGAGGTCTTCGGCGTTGATGCCGCCGGAACTCCAGCGCTTGCGGTTCCGCAGGCTGTTGGATGGCTGCAGGCCGTGGGCGCGGATGATGTAGAGCAGCTTCGAGCGGTCCGAATCGCCGGGGATGGCCTCGGAACTCGAGCGCCAGTTCTCCGAGCCGCAGCGGAACGAGGCCAGCAGCGCGGCGGGACCGCAGGCATTGCCCGCGACCTTGAGCTGGTTCACCGGGCCGGCGACGGCGTGGGGAGCCCAGCGTTCATCGGCTCGGGCCGCGATGATCAGCACGGTCGCGACGAGACCGCTAAGGAGACTCCTGGGGCGCAACAACATCAACTCGGCGGTTGTTTGCCGGATTCTGGTCGGTTCCGCCACCGGAAAGCTCGACGCTCGACTCGATCCGCGCGCCGGACTCGAGGGATCCGAGCGGAAGATCGAAGGTCTGGGTCGCTCCCGGGGCGAGCGAGGTCACGTTGAGCTGGCTCTCTCCCATCTGGGTGGTCACGGAAACCGGCGCATTGATCACCCGGGCCGTGCCGCGGTTTTCCACGGTCACCTGCACGATGGGATTGCCCGCTTCGTTGAGGGTGACGTGATTGGCGGCGATGGCGATGTCGTTGATGCCCGCGATGTCATGGTTCAGTGCCCTCCCGACGTTCAGGATGCCGGCACCGTAGGCGGGATCGTAGCCCGGAGCCCCGGCTTCGTTGGCCGTCTGCTCGATCAGGCTCCACGCGTTCCAGGCATTGAGTCCTTCCTGGGTCATCGTCGCGGCGATGGCTCCCACGACCACCGGCGAGCTTGCGGAAGTGCCGCTGAAGCTCACCGACCTGCCATCGGCTCCCGCGGTGGTGAGCGCCAGTCCGGGTGCGGTGATGGAGGGATTGCCGGAATTGGAAAAATCGAGATGCTCGCCCAGGCCATCCACGGCCCCGACACCGATGACGTTGTCGTAGGCCGCCGGGTAGGAAAGGGAGGGGGCGCCGTTGTTCCCCGCGGAAGCCACGACGAGGACCCCGGCCTCGTTGGCATAGCGAATCGCCTGCTCGAGAAGAACGCTGCGTCCGCTGGAGCCGAGCGAGATGTTGATGATGTCGGCGCCGCCATCGGTCGCGGCGAGCACCGCCTGGGCGATCAGGAAAGTGTCCGAGGTGCCGTCGTCGCGGGCGATCCGGTAGTCGAGCACCCGGGCGTCGGGGGCCAGGCCGTCCTTGCCGGCGATCAGCGACGCAACGGCGGTGCCATGCCCGTTGATGGTCGAGCCGTCGGTGGGCAACTCGACGAGGTTCATGCTGGAAACCGCCTGGCCGAATGCGGAACCGCTCACCACCCCGGTGTCGAGGACGGCCACCACCACGCCCTTGCCCCAGGCGGTCCGGTCGCCGTCGGCACCGAGCCATCTCAGGTAGGTCTCCCCGAAGGCCACCGCGCCGGGCTGGATGCTGCCCTGCCCGGGGATCTCGGCGGGAAAGATGTAGCCGATCTCGTCGGATTCATCGAGCAGGCCGGCGAGGGCGCCGGGATCGTCCAGCCGCAGGCGCAGGGTGTTGAGCGCGTCGATCGATCCAATCACCGAGATGCCCGTGCCGTCGAGCGAGGCCAGGAAGCGGCGCATCGCCTCGGCACTCGAGAAGGTGACCGTGCGTTCGCCGTAGAGCGCTCCGGGGGGCGCATCGGTGCCGCGTGTCCGGTCCGGGCCGGACTCCCGTTCGCCCGACCTCGGAGGGAGCGGAGCCGGATCGTCGATGGACCGCGCCTGCCGGGCAGGAGCCGCTTCCCCGGTCTTTGGCTCCGGGGTCTTGCCCGCCTGATTTCCCAGATGACTGCCGAGAATGAGTCCGGCAGCCGTCACCAGGAGAATCAGGCCGATCGATTTCCAATGCCGCATCGCGGGAATAGAAACCCCGGACCCGGTGGATGGTAGCGAAAAATTCACCGCACCTTCGGTCCGTGCGGTAAGGGGAAGGTCCGGCCACAGGAAAGGGGGGGGCGAATCGAATCGGCTTGCGTGGGAAGGGCGATTGGTTCCAAGCAGGGGGCGCATGCGCGACTTCATCCGGCAGCCTGCGTTCAGCGAGGAGGACCTTGGCGTCCCCTTGCCGGATTCGCCGCATGCATGTTCGGTCTGCCTGCCGACCTGGTCCTCCGTCGTCGGCTACGAGGAAGGCCGGCAGAAGATCCTGCGCCGGCTCAAGGCGGGCTACCCGCGGTTCATTCGCAATCCGATCGTCGAACGCGTGACGCTGCGCGCGGCGGAGGAGCTTTGCGGCGACGGGGAGACGGCCTACCTGTTCCCGACCAAGAGCGCCGCCCAGCGGGCGCAGCGCTGGATCGAGCGGCGTTCGAAGCTGGCGGTGCGATCCTCGGGGTTCGATGGCTTTCAGGCGGTCATCGTCCCGCAGGCCGCGGCGACCGTGGCGTGGGAATACCAGCGGTTCACCGGGGAAATCATCAGCAGCCGGATGGCCGAGGATTGGCTGAACGGCGGGCTCCGGACCGGCTCCAAGCTCGGACTCTTGAAGCGCCGCCTGGCGAAGATCTACGGAACGGGCAGCGAGCAGGTCTCGGTGTTCGGCAACGGCATGGCGGCGATCACCGCCTTGCTGCGATCCCTGCCGGGCGTCGCCGAGGGCCGTCGCACGCTGCAGCTCGAATTTCCGTACGTCGACTCGCTCAAGCTCCAGGAACGCTTCGGGAACGGAGTTGTTTTTCTCAACGAGACGGAAGGGGAGTCGTTCGAAGAAGCGCTGCAGCGCATCGTCCGCGGCGAGTTCGCCGCGGTTTTCACCGAGGTGCCGACCAATCCGCTGCTGCGCTGTGTGGATCTGGAGCGGGTCTCCGTCGCCTGTCGCGAGGGCGGGACGCCTCTCATCGTCGACGACTCCGCCGTCGGCCCCCACAATGTCCGGGTCCTGCCGCTGGCCGACGCCGTGACCTTCAGCCTGACGAAGTGGCTTTCGGGAGTGGGCGACGTGATGGGGGGCGGCGTGGTGGTCCGCGAGGACTCGGAGTTTGCCGACGACCTGATCGCATCGCTCGACCGGGAGAGCACCGAGACCGGGCCGCTTTACCTTGGCGACGTCCAGGCGCTGCTGGCCAACATGAAGGGCTACCCGGCGAGGCTGAAGGGTGCCAACGACAGCGCCCGCGACCTGGCGGCGCTGCTGGCATCCCATCCGGCGGTGGCCGAGGTGTGGCATCCGTCCCGGACCACCACCGAGCGCTACGACCGCATCCGCCATCCCGACGGCGGTTACGGGGCTCTTCTTTCCTTCGCGCTCAAGTCCGCGCGGCGGGCACCGCGCGTCTTTGATGCGCTCGAGGTCACCAAGGGGCCGAGTTTCGGCACCCGGTTCACCCTGGCTTGTCCCTACACGCTGCTGGCGCACTACCGGGAGCTGGATTGGGCCGAAGGTTGCGGCGTGCCGCGGCATCTGATCCGGGTCTCGGTCGGTGAGGAGGATCCGAGGGAACTGCATCAGAGATTCGAGGATGCATTGCGGGTCGGTTGAGCCGGCAATTGAGCACATTTTGCTCAAATCCGGCATTGGAATGGCATCCAGGCAAAAAGGCTTGCCTGATCACGTCGATCCGCTGGAATTCGACCGACGTTAGCGTCGAAAGGCATTCGGTTTCAGCGAACTGGAGGAGTCTGGGGCGGTTTCGTTACCTCTACAGCCAGCATGAAACGCAAACCCAAGCTCGCCCTGCGGGTCAATCACGACAACCCCAACCACCACCTTTGGAACAACCGTGGAGTGTGGTGGTGCCACCTGACCGTTCACAAGCCCGACGCCACGGCTGAGCGCCTTCGTTTCTCGCTGAAAACCCGCGACGTCGAACAGGCCCGCGAGCGTCGCGACCGGATCTTCCAGCAGATTGCCGAGCACTACGAAATCGCCGCCTGAATCGGGCCGCGGATCTGGCCGGCCGCCTCTGGCATGGGCTGCGGTTCGGTTGGGGGAGCCAGCCCGACAGGCTCGGCTCTTGGCCGCGAGGCGGAAAGTCTTGCTCCGCTTCAAGGGGCGTCCCAACCTTTTCGGTGTCGCAACTCCCGCCACCTCGGGCCTGTAGCTCAGCGGTTAGAGCAGGGGACTCATAATCCCTTGGTCGCGGGTTCGAATCCCGCCGGGCCTACTTGAAGCGGTTGGAGCAGCCCCGACGCTGTCGGGGTTGGTCGCCGGTTCGAATCCGGCCGGGCCTACTTTTTCGACACCACGGCGTAGAAGGCACCCACTTCGCCGCCCTTCCGGGTGAGGAAGACCGGGGCCAGCCGGTGGGAGCCGGCCGGAAGCTCGGTGGTGAAGGTGATCGCGGTGTCGTCGCCGGAGACGGGCTTGCGGGCGAGATCCCGGCCGTCGAGGCGGAGGACGGCCTCGACCGCCGGAACGGCGACTCCCGGGTGGGAGCGGTAGGCTTTTGAGGCACCGGGGACATTTCCGCCCGGGGGCAGCGGGGCCGTGATGGGGTGGCCGGCCTCCTGCGGCCAGCGCGAAACGGTGATCTCGTAGGTGCCGGCCGTGACCACCTTCACCGCCCAGTGGCTTTCGTGACGAAGTGTCGGGGAATCCTCCTGAAGCAGGTTTCCGGCACGTCGGATCTGGCCCTGGTTCCACGGCGGCGGGTTCTTTCCGATCCAATCGTGGCAGGTCAGGGTGACGGTTTCGTGGCCGGGTTGGCCGAGGTGAAGCTCGGTGGTCCTGGAAAAGGTCGGCTCCAGTTCCGCCCACCACTTTTCGTAGAACGCGCGCATCCGGGCGACCTGGTCGGGGTGCTGGTCGGCGACGTCGGTCTTCTGGCCCGGGTCGGCCTCGATCTCGTAAAGTTCCTCTCCATTCACGAGGCGCCAGCGGCGGCTCATCACCGCCGACTTGCGCCACTTAATGGGGTCCACGACACGCTGGGAATCGGTGACGAGCATCCGGTCGGCCCAGTCAACGTCGGTCATGGGATCGAGCAGGGCCCGCAGGGACACGCCATCGAACTTCAGGTCGTCGGGCTTCGAGGATCCGGTGAGGTCCAGCAGGGTGGGGACGATGTCGACGGCGTGGGCGATCTCCTTCACGGGGTTCTTCCGATCCATGCCTCCGGCCGGCCAGTGAAGGAAGAAGGGGACCCGGTGGCCGCCATCGTATTCGGAGCCCTTGGCCCCGCGCATGCCCGCGTTGAAGACCTTGGCGCCGCCGGCCGTGCCGTTGTCGGTGGTGAAGATGAAGATCGTGTTGTCCGCCACGCCAAGTTCCCGGAGGAGGCTCCGGGTCTTCCCGAGGTTTTCATCGATGTTCGTGATCATCCCGAAAAAGGCGGCGATGCCCGCCGGTTGGTCCTTGTAGAGGTCCATGTATTTCTGCGGGCAGTGGAGCGGCCCGTGGGGGGCATTGGTGGCGATGTAGGCAAAGAAGGGCTTCTTCGCGGCCACGCACTTGCGGATGAAGGCGTGGCCGGCCTCGAAGAAGACATCGGTGCAGAAGCCCTTGGCGGGGACGGCTTCGCCGTTGTGGAAGTAGTGGCCGTCGAAATAGGAATTGTCCCAGTAGTCGGGGGTCTGGCCGACACCGCCGCCGCCGTGCCGGTAGACCTCGGTGAAGCCCCGGTCTTCGGGGCGGTAGGGGTAGTTGTCGCCCAGGTGCCACTTGCCGAACATGCCGGTTTCGTAGCCGTTGTCCTTCAGGAGCTGCCCGAGGGTGATCTCGTCGGCCCGCAGCATCGAGCGGCCCATGATGGTGTGCCAGACACCCGTGCGGTTGGTCCAGTGGCCGGTCAGCAGCGCGGCTCTTGTCGGTGAGCAGGTGGGAGCGACATGGTAGTCGTCGAGCGTCGAGGACTCCGCCGCAAGCGCGTCCATGTGCGGGGTCTTGATGACCGGGTTGCCGGTGCATCCGAGGTCGCCGTAGCCCTGGTCGTCGGTGATGATGAGCACGATGTTGGGCTTTTCGGCGGCGTCCAGGCTGAGGCAGGTGAGGGCTAGGGCAAGGCCAAGGACGGGTTTCATGCGGAGAAAGGAACCACGAATGGACGCGAAAGGACACGAATTTGGTTTCTGAATCTCCTGGGTCGCCGGCGAAAGCTTCGGGGCGGTAGGAGGGTAGGGATTGAGATGATGAAACCGGCGACGATGAGGGCGATGCTGCTGGGGACGCTTGCGGGGATGGGTGCCGCGGTTGCGGACGACACTTTGACCACGGATGCCCTCGAAACGTACGTCGCCCGCTTCAATGCCGACGACGAGGAGATGTATGCGAACATCCCCAACAAGGAGGCCCTCGCCTTTCTCAAGGACAACATCCCGCTCTTCGAGTGCCCGGACAAGCACTTCGAGCGGACCTTCTACTTCCGGTGGTGGACCTACCGCAAGCACGTGAAGTCCACGCCCGACGGCTACGTGATCACCGAGTTCCTTCCGAAGGTCAGCTGGTCGCGGAAACACAACACCATCAACTGTCCGGCGGCCCACCATTTCTATGAAGGGCGCTGGCTGCGCAATCCGGAGTATCTCGATGACTACGCGGTCTTCTGGTTGCGCAAGGGGGGCAAGCCGCGGCAGTACAGCTTCTGGATCGCGGATGCCTATCATGCGCGCCACCTCGCGACGCCGAACCGGGAGTTGCTCGTCGACCTGCTGCCCGACCTGGTGGAGAACTACGAAGCCTGGGAGGCCGGCTGGGATTGGGGCGCCCATCGCATCGGGCGGCACGAGAACGGGATGTTCTACACGATCGACGACCGGGACGGGGGAGAGATGTCCATCGGCGGGCACGGCTACCGCCCGACGCTCAACAGTTTCATGTATGGCGACGCCAGGGCCATCGCGGCCATTTCACGCATGGCGGGCGAGGGCGAGCAGGCCGCGCGCTTCGAGGAGAAGGCGGCCACCATCAAGCGTCTGGTCCAGGAGAAGCTGTGGGACGAGGATGCCCGGTTCTTCAAGATTCTGCCGAAGGAGGGAGCGCCGCTGGGCGGCGTCAGGGAACTCTACGGCTACACCCCGTGGTATTTCAATCTGCCGGACCCGGGCTACGAAGCCGGGTGGAAGCAGTTGATGGATCCCCGGGGGTTCCACGCTCCCTACGGGCCGACTTTCGCCGAGCAAAGGCATCCGGAGTTCGTGATTTCCTATGAGGGTCACGAATGCCAGTGGAACGGACCGAGTTGGCCGCTGGCGACCTGCAGCGTGCTCACGGCGATGGCCAATGTGCTCAACAACTACGAGCAGGACGTCATCGATCGGCGGGACTACTTCGAGGCCCTCGGCATCTACACGCGGTCCCATCTGCGTACCCGCGAGGATGGGAAGGTGGTTCCGTGGATCGACGAGAACCTCAACCCCTTCACCGGCGACTGGATCTCGCGCACCCGGCTGGAATCATGGAAGAATGGAACGTGGGACAAGGGCAAGGGTGGCAAGGAGCGCGGCAAGGACTACAATCACTCGACCTACAACGACCTGATCATCACCGGCCTGGTCGGATTGCGGCCGCGCGCGGACGACATCGTCGTCGTGAACCCGCTTCTTCCCGAGGGCACCTGGGACTCCTTCTGCCTCGACCGGGTGCCCTACCACGGGCACTTGCTCACCATCATCTGGGACAAGGCCGGCGGGAAATACGGCCGGGGCAAGGGCCTGGTCGTGCTCGCCGACGGCAAGGAGATCGCCAGGTCCGAGCGGCTGACAAGGACGACCGGCAAACTTCCGTGATGGACGGCAGCGAGGGCGCCTGCAGCTATCTTGTTACCTGATAGACGGCTTCGCCGTGGTGCGGTTTGATCGGCCAATCGTCGGTCCGGAAGGGAAAGGCGGGAAGTTCACGGCTGTTCATCAGGGAGCCTATCGGCAGGTTCGAAACCGCGTAGCGAACGGCCACCGGCTCGGTGACGTCCGCGGACCAGACCTCGACGGATGGATTGTCGCCATTGGCGTCGACCACCCGGGCCTCGGCGTGATGAAACTCCCGGTCGGCTCCGGCGATGTGGAAGCCGCGCACGTCGGCCTTGTCGAGACGCAGGCCCTGCGCGCCGTCCTTCTCGAACACGACCTTGATCCGTCCGTCGCCCTTCTCCATGGCCCGATAAACCGGGCCATGCCAGTCGAGCGGCAGCTTCGGATTGGTCGCGTCCTTGGCGCCGTAGACCTGCGACAGCGCCCAGCGGGCGGAGCGCTCGCCGACCGGCATCTTGCGGCGCGGGTGGATGTTGGCGTCGCTGTTGGCGTCGAAGCTGACGACCAACCCGGTGTTCGGAGTGCTCCGCCAGGTGTTGAACTGGATCTCCCGGACCACGTTGGTGTGGTGGTTCATGTCGTAGGTCATCGACCGGCGGGTGCTCCATCCGGCGATCTGGATGATGCCGAAGGGCAGATCGTCATCCCCGAAAAGCCGCCGCCAGTCGGCGATCACCGCCGGGAAGGTCTCCTGGAAGGGGACCCAGGTTTCCCCGAAGGAGTTGTTCTCGCCCTGATAGAAGAGCGCGCCGCGGATCGGGAGACCGGCCAGCGGCATGATCATCGCGTTGAGCGGGCCCGCGGGGATGCGGCCCGTCGCCGGGTCACCGTAGTTCTTGAAGTTGGGCTTTCCTGGAGCCTTCTCGCCTGCAGCCTTGGCCTTGGCGGCAGCTTGTTCCCATGCGGCGAGATCGGCTTCGTAGCGCTTCTTCGCTCCCTCGATGCCACCGCCCTCGATCCAGTCGGCGCGCTTCTGTTCGTATTCCTCGATGAAGGGTTTCATGGTCGGCAGCGTGTCGAGGGTCTCCCGGGTCACCCAGTGCTGGGCCATCGTTCCGCCCCACGCGGCGTTGATCAGTCCGACGGGGACGCCGAGGTTCCGGTGCAGGCGGCGGCCGAAGTAGTACGCCACCCCTGAGCAGTCGCCGGCGGTTTCCGGCGTGCAGGCCTGCCAGATCCCGGCGGTATCGCTCACCGGAATGTCGGTGCGGGGCTCGGGGACGCCCTCGGGTTCGATGCGGAAGTAGCGGAGGCCCGGGTAGTCGGCGGCGGGGAGCTCGAGGTCGGCATCGCGGCTGCTGCGGAGCCGCCATTCCATGTTGCTCTGGCCGCCGCAGAGCCAGACGTCGCCGATGAGCACGTCTTCGATTTTCACCCTCGTGGATCCGGAGGCCACGACGAGGACCTGGCCGGTGGCGTTCGCGGGCAGAGGATCGAGGACGACATCCCAGCGATCGTCCGCGATGCGGGTGGTGACTGACTGCCCGGCGAAGGTGACGGAAACCTCGGAGTCCTTGGGACCCCAGCCCCAGATTTTCAGGGGCTGGTCCCGCTGCAGCACCATGCCGTTGCTGAAAAAACTTGGAAGATCCAGGGCGTCGGCGGCCAGCCCCGGCAGCGCGAGGGAGAGGGAGGCGGCGATCGGGGTGAGTCGGCGGATGAGGGGTGTCATGGACATGGTGTGGGGGGAGTCATACGGCCCGGGGACGTGACGGCTATCTTGATCCGGATTCAGCGGGTTTCTCGCTGGATGGTGAAGCTCACCGGGGAATCAAGGTACTGTGCGGTTTCGGGCATCTGCTGGATGCGGCGGACGACATCCATGCCCCGGGTGACCTGGCCGAACACCGCAAAGCCCTGTCCGTCCGGGTTGCGTCGCCCGCCGAAGTCGAGCTCGGGCTGGGGACCGATGCAGATCGAGAACTCGGTGTTGGCGGTTCCCGGCTCCATTCGCGCCAGCGAGAGTGAACCATCGCGGTGGGTGAGGCCGGTGACGGCGGTTGTTTCGTGGGGGATGTAGGGGACCCCGGTGTCTCCGGTCTCGCGGTCCACGCCGCCCTGCACGACCTCGATCTTCACCTCGTTCTCGGGCTGGTTGTCCATCCGCACGACCCGGTAGAAGGCCGCGCGACCGTCTCGATACACTCCGGCATCGACGTTGCGCAGGAATGCCTGCGCCGAGATCGGGGCCTCGTCGATAAAGACCTCGGCCTCGATCCTGCCCAGGGGCGTGGTGATGGTGATCTGCGGCGACCTCGATGAAGCACAGGAAACCAGTCCCAGCCCGGCAATGCCGGCGAGCACGAGGACACACCATCGGATCCGCTTGCCCTTCATGGCCTGAGGATGGACCACAAGGCTCCCCGAATGCACGGATCTTCCTCCGCCCCCGGCAGGCGCGTCGCCACGCCGGTTTCAGCGGGCCGGGGGTGTTTCCGTCTGCCGTTCGATGCGGAACTGCTCGAGCGTCTCCTGCAGGCCCTCGACGAACTTGCTGCCCGCGTCCCCGGCATCCTTGGGCAGGCGGACCGTGACGATGAGATGGTGGTTCGGCTCGAGGGGAGGTGCCACGTAGTGTAGGTGCTCGATGAACGGCCCCCGATCGATCGCGCCCTCGGCACGGGCGTAGGGAGTGTCACTGAGAGCACCCTCCAGCACCGCGATGTCGCACCAAACCCCGCCGGCCAGCGGGCCGCGCACGGCGACACGAGGCGGCTTCGGGTTCATGGCGATCGCCGGCAGGACATGGACTGCCGTCAGGTGCTCGAAATGGATGACATCCTCAAAGGCGTGGGTCCGTGCTTCCGGATAGTGCTTTTCCACGTAAAGGCCGACGAGTCGCGCACTGGAGGAAAGGACATTGATGCCCTGCGGTACCGAATAGGAACGCTGGGCGGACGCGGGGCTGACGGGAATCAAGACGAGGCCGAAGGTTAGAAGCAGGATGAGCCTGGGGTTCATGACGGATGGTCGCGGGTGGTGATCAGCGACGAGGCTAGCACAGAAGAAGCCCCTGCGAGGGTAAAGAATCCGTAAACACGAATCCGGGGCACTACGCCTGCGAGCCGCGTCTCAATGCCATCGCCATCTTCTCGCTCGACGCGTAGCACACCCCCCGGTGGTTCATGAAGGTCGAGTCGGGGCGATTGAGGTCGAGTGGCCTTCCCTCGAAGTCGCGGGCGTGGAGCCCCGCCTCTGCGAACAGGCAGGCCGTCGCCGCGAAGTCCCAGAGTGAGCCTCCGCCTTGCTTCAGCTTGGGTTTCTTGAAATAGCAGGCGGGTCCGTCCGTGAGAACGTGGCACGCATTGAGAACACCGCCCGCCCCTTCGATGACCTCCACTCCGGGAAACCCTTCCCGGTCGGCGGCCGTGCGAACCTCGTCGATCAGGCCCTCGCGATCCGGGTGGCCGGGGAAGGTGCAGTCACAGAAGAACTTCAGCGGACCATGCTCGCGCGCGGACGGCTGGAAGGCCTTTCCGTCGATCTCCACGCCGGCCCCGCTGACTGCGCGGTAGAGTTTCCCGGCGACCGGATCAAAGACGATTCCGATCAGCGGCTTGCCATCGCGACGGACGAGGGCGATGGAGACCGAATATCCCGGGATGCCGCGGGTGAAGGGAAGGGTGCCGTCGAGGGGGTCGATGCACCAGAAGTGGTCCTTCTCAAGGCGCTGCCGGTCGTCCTCGCGTTCTTCGGTGAGCACGGCGAGATCGTGTCGGGCGATCGTCGGCTCGAGGATCCGGAGGATCGTTTCCTCACTCCTTTCGTCGACCTCGGTCACCACCTGTGAGGCGAGGCCGCTGCCGGCATCCTTCTCCCGCACCGCCACTTCGTGGTGGCGGTAGCTGGCAATGAGCGCTCCCGCCTCGGTTGCCGCGAGGCAGGCCTGAGCGGCAAGTTCGTGCAGTTGTTCGGGCGTGAGGTTCATGGTTCTCGATTCGCTTGATCTTACTCCCCGATTTCGGCCAGCACCTGCCGGGCCAGTCGCTCGCTGTAGGAGTGGAGCTTCCAGTGACCGGGGCTCCAGCCTTTCAGAAAGCGGTGGAAGTCGGTCCAGGCGATCGGGAAGAGTTCCCGCCATTCCGCTTCGACCGCACCGGCATCGTTGTCCGAGCCCCGCGCCACGAGTGCCGCGCGCAATTGGGCGAAGTAGAAATCCAGCAGCGCGGGAACCTGTGCTTCGCAGGCCTCGTCGCGAAAGCAACTGCCGATGAAGTAGGCCACGTCCTTCATCCCACAGCCGCGCCCGACGTACTGGAAATCGACCGCCGCCACCGAAGTGCCATCCTGGGAAAAGCAGAAGTTCGCCAGTTTTGCATCGCCATGGACCAGGGTCTGGAAGGCGCTTTGCTTGAGCCTGGCATCGATCGCCCCCGCGGCCCGCCACAGCGCCGGGTCCCCGGCCCTGAGTTCCTCCAGCTCATCCGGGCGTGTCTCCAGATGCCAGTAGGTGCCGCACTCCCACAGTCCCTCGCCCGGGTTGCCGAGAAAGGTCGCGTGGAATTGCGCCAGCCATGCGAGACAGGCCCGCACCTCGCCGGAGTCGACCGTCGTCCGGCGTCCGGGGAAGCCCGCCGCGTCGAGGTCTTCGAGCAGCAGCAGGATCTCCTCGTCCTGCCGCTCCATCGCCAGGCACTCCGGCACGCGGCACCGGTCATCGCAGAGCCCGGCGTAGTCGCTGTACCACACCGACTCGACCTGGTAGGATCGCAGCTTGCGCCGATGCGACCGGTCCGTGTTCCACCCCCGAGGATGGTCGGCTGCGGTGGGTGGGGAGATGTGTTTCACGATCAGGCTTTCCCGATCGCTCCCCTCGAGTCCGTATCGCCGGATCGCCCCGTAGCCGCTCCACAGGCGTTGCACCACGTCGAGTTCCCGACAACGGGTCGCTCCCGTCGCCTTGGCGATGCGTGTCTCTTCCTCAATGGCCATCGAGCGCCGGACCCTGTCGGAAAGGTCCCGGATGGTCCAGTGGCGAAGGATCCGTTCAGGCCCTGGCTCCCCCCGACTTCCTCGCGGCCCCCTTCTTCACCCGGACAAGGAAGGTGGTGCGCTCGCCGTCCTTGCGGGTCTTCACCTCGAACAGGTCGATGGCCGCGAAGAGGTCGCTGAGCTTGCGGTAGCCGTAGGTCCGGTGGTCGAAGGGACCCTGGTTGTTGATGTGGGAGCCCACCGGGCCGAGGCGCGCCCAGCCGTCTTCGTCCTGCACGGCCTGGACCGCCGTCCGCAGGGTGTTCATGAGCTTGCTGTTCCCCTTCAGCTCGTTCGTGGAGTTGCTCTTCTGGGAGGCGGTCTTCTTGGTCCTCGTCTTCTCGTCGAGGTAGAGGAAATGGGTGCAGCTGTTGACGAAGGGCTCGGGGGTCTTGCGGCTGCCGAAGCCGATCACGCGCTTTCCCTCCGCCCGCAGGCGCAGGCACAGCGGCGTGAAGTCACAATCCGACGACACCAGGCAGAAGGTCTGCACGTCCTTGGTGTAGAGGATGTCCATCGCCTCGATGAGCAGGGCCATGTCGGTGGCGTTCTTGCCCTTCACGATGTCGAAGTGCTGCACCGGCTGGATCGCATACTCGTGGAGCACCTTCTCCCAGCCCGCGAGCCCCTTCTTCTTCCAGTTTCCGTAGGCCTTGCGGATGTTGACCACGCCGTGCGAGGCGAGTTCGGAGATGATGAAGTCGATCTTCGAGGAGGGCGCGTTGTCGGCATCGACCAGCAGGGCGATGCTGGCGTTGGGGCTGTCGGAATCCTGCATGAACGGACCATGCCGGCTCACGGCATCCGCGAAAATGCAAAACGAGGCCGGGGTGCCGCCACGTGGATCCCGGAAAGGGGTCACGCGAGGACGGCGAAACAGCATCCATACCACAGGCAGAGGCAGAGGATGATCTGGCCGAGGAAGTAACCGATGGCGGTGAGGACCAGCGTGCGCCCGTGGTAGCGGACACGCCAGGCGAGGATGAAGAAGACCAGGCAGGTGATGATGGCAATCAGGCCGACGGGCAGCATCAGGAGGATCTCCATGCCGTAGTTGTGGCTGTCCCGGAAAGCCACCGAGAGGATGATGGTGCCGAGGATCGTGATCCCCGGCGGAATGCCGAGGGAGGCCCAGAGTCTGCCCCTCGGGACCTCGGGCGGGGGTGCGGGAATTTCAGGAACCTCGTCCATGCGCGTGGCCCGAGTCTGCCGGAAGTCGGGGATGGCGGACAGGAGATTTCCGGCCTCCCCTTGCACCCGGGCGGCTTCACTGCGAGGGTGGCGTGATATGAATGCACTCATCATCCTCGCCGACCTCGGCCGCATGAAGGCCTACCGCATCACCCGCGACGAACTCGAGCCCGGCACCTCCCCCGTCTTCGCGAACGTGGCCGACGTCGATCTCGCGAACCAGCACAGCAAGGTCTCCGAGCGGGTGACCGACAAGGCGGGCCGCTTCGCCTACGGGTCCGGGAGCAAGTCGGTGGGCGAACGGCAGTCCGAGCAGGACGAAGCCGAAGCCCGCCAGCTCAACGGCATCGCCGGGGCGATCCGGCGAGCGGCCGGCACGGGCAGGGAGGACATCTACCTCGCCGCGCCCAAGGAAATCATCGCCGACCTCCTTGACGAGCTGGGCACCGGTGTCGGCCGGCGTGTCCGCAAGCAGCTATCCCTCAATCTGGTCAAGGCCCCCAAGCTCGACCTGCTCGAGCGATTCGGGATCAGGTGAGGCCGGCACCCGCTCAATCCTCCACCGCCTCGGCGAAGTCGCAGAGGAAATCGACGACCTCCTCGAATTTCAGCCGGGTCGCGTCGTCGGCGATCAAACCCAGTTTTGCGTACGCGATGGTGCCGTCGCCGACGTAAACGGAACCCTTCAAGCTCTTCAGGTTCCCGGCCAGCCAGGTGCGCCGATCATCGGTCAGGACCTCCTCGAGCGTCTTGGGTTCATTGGTCCGGACGTCGACGGCCTGGTCAAAGGTTGCCTCTCCGCTCTTCCAGCGGTCCTGCCCGCGGCTGTCGCGCTGACGCAGGCCCCCGAGCAGTCCGCTCGGGGCCATCTGCGCCTTGAGCTGCCGGTTCCTGAGTTCCAGCTTCACCACGCTCTCGATCTGCCGCGTGCCCTTGAGTCCCTTTCCCGGGGCCGAGAACGAAAGCTCACGCCCGCGGTAGCGGCCGTAGAGCGACGGGTCCGGACGGACGAACCCGGCCATCTTCGCCGGTGGCTGGTCGAGTTCGAGACCGAAGCGTTCGGACAGCAGACGGTACTGGTTCGCAATCCTTGCCGACGAGAACCTGAGAATGATCCAGAAGATCCCCAGGCACGCGGCCAGCGGAAGGAGCAGCAGAAGGAGTTCGGGTCCCATGCCGTGAACCAATCGACCCGACTCCGGAAGCGCGAGTTCTTTTTCGCTGCGTCATCGGGATGCGGATGCGGACAGGGAGCCCGGCAATGCCCCCGGGACCTGGCGTGGTGATCGCGAATCCCTAATCGACCAGGTCCTCAAGCACCCGGCCGAAACCGTGGAGCCGGTATTTCCGGCAGGTTTCACGAATGGCATCGAGATCCACATCGGGGTTGCGGCGCAGGAGTTCGGACTCGCCGAGGATCGCTGCGATGTGTTCCGCAACCCTCAAGTTGGCAGGCGCGTCCGGCATGGCTCACTTTTCAGTGGAGGGCGGCAACGCTTTCCCGGGGTGGATCCAGGAGAAGCGCTCGCGCAGGGTCAGGGCGGCGGTGATGCGTTCCTCGACCGTCATGCGGGAGATCCGTTCGATCTCCGCCCGCAATGCAGCTTCCGCGCTCGCACTGCGGCTTGGACGGTGGCCTGCCGTGGCTCGCTCGCACATGACCGGAAAGTCGCAGATCCGCATCACCGGTGCAAGTCGTGATCCACGGGCAGCAACGTCGTGCATTCAGCCTGCTTCCCCCCGGCAATCCTGTGGCGGCTTTTCGGGCGACAGCCCGGGGAAGCGGGTGCAGGGTCGGCGCATGCCGAACGCACTTGCGAACGAAACTTCTCCCTACCTGCTGCAGCACCGGGACAATCCGGTGAACTGGGTGCCGTGGTCGGATGCCGCCTTCGAGGAGGCTCGGCGGCGCGACGTGCCGGTGTTCCTGTCGGTCGGCTACTCGACCTGCCACTGGTGCCACGTGATGGAGCACGAGAGCTTCGAGAACGAGACGGTGGCCGCGGTGATGAACCGGCACTTCGTGTGCGTGAAGGTCGACCGCGAGGAGCGTCCGGACATCGACGCGACCTACATGGCCTTCGTCCAGGCCACGACGGGCCAGGGTGGATGGCCGATGAGCGTGTGGTTGACGCCCGACGGCGAGCCGGTCTTCGGCGGCACCTACTTCCCGCCCGGCGACCGCGGGGGACGGCCGGGATTCACCCGGGTCTGTGAGGAGCTGGGGCGGCTGTGGAAGGAGGACCGGGCGCGGATTGAGGAAAGCGCGGGCAGGATGATGAATCATCTGCGGAAGGAAAGTACGGTGGATGCCGTGGTTCAGGGATTGCCGGGGGAGAAGGTGTTCGGGGATTTTGTCGACCGCTGCGAGTCGATGTTCGATCCCGAGTGGGGTGGCTGGGGCGGGGCTCCGAAGTTTCCCCGGCCGGTGGTGCCCCGGCTGCTGCTGCAGTTGGCGGACCGCTTCGGCGCGGGGTCCGACGAGGGCGGGGCCTGCCTGCAGATGGTCGAGCGGACCCTGAAGTTGATGGCGGCAGGTGGCATGCACGACCAGCTGGGCGGGGGATTTCACCGCTACTCGGTGGACCGCTACTGGCACGTGCCGCACTACGAGAAGATGCTCTACGACCAGGCGCAGCTGGCCTTGTTGTATCTCGAAGCCTGGCAGGCGACGGGTTCGGCGGAGTGGCGCGAGGTGGCGGAGGGCGTTTTCACATACCTGCTGCGCGACATGCGGGATTCCGGCGGGGCGTTTCATGCGGCCGAGGACGCGGACTCGGTCGAGGGGGATGCGCTGCAGCCGCCCGAATCTCCGAAGATCGAGGGAGCCTACTGGACATGGAGGGGGGCGGAGATCCACGAACTTCTGGAACCACGGGCGGCGGCCTTGTTCTGCACGGCGTACGGCGTGACGGAGGAGGGAAATGCCCGGCCCGAGAGTGACCCCCACGGCGAGTTGGAGGGACGCAACACCTTGTATCGTGCCGCCAGCGACGAGGTGCTTGCCGGGCGCTTCGAGATGGAGGTGGGGGAGGTCAGGGAATCCCTGGCGGCATCCGCCGGGCTTCTTCTCAAGCGGCGGTCGGGCCGACATCGGCCGCATCGCGACGACAAGATCATCAGTGCGTGGAACGGCCTGCTCATCGCGGCGTTGGCTCGGGGGGCTCGCCTGCTGGACCGGACCGACTTGAAGGATGCGGCTGCCGATGCGGCGGGATTTCTGAAAAGGGAGCTTTGGAGCGACGAGGATGGGCTCGCGAGGTCGTGGCGGGGCACGCGGGGGGATGCGGCCGGTTTCGCGATCGATCATGCCTGCGTGATCCGTGGTCTCATCGAGCTCGGTGCGCTGGATGCGGGATGGTTGGACTGGGCCCTCAAGCTTCAGCGCGAAATGGACGAGCGGTTCTGGGACCCGGAGCGGGTCGGCTACGTGATGCGCGCCGAACTCGAGGGGCGGGAGCTGATGACCGTGCTCGAGGACTACGACGGAGCGGAGCCGGCTGCGACTCACGTTGCGGCGGATAATCTCCTCGATCTGGCGGCACTGACCGGCGACGACGGCTACGCCAAGCGGGCCGAAGCGATCGTGCGGGCCGGTTCACGCAGGATGGAAACGCAGGGCTTCGCCTGTCCGGTGCTGATCGGAGCGTATGACCGCCTCCTGCGCGGGGTGGTGAAGATGGACGTTCGCGGCGAGTTGCCGGAGAGCATCAGGGAGAAGGCACGGCGAACCTTCATGCCTCGCTCCGTGTGGGTGCGCTCGGAGGGGCCGGGTGAGGTGGTGGCCTGTGAAGGTGAAGCCTGCCGACCGTGGCCTGTATAGAACCGCGTCGCACGGTCCTTCTTTGCGATCAGCTGCGGCGTTGTTCGCGGATCAGGCGGACGACCAGCGAGGTCCAGCCGGTCTGGTGCGAGGCACCGAGGCCTTCCCCGGTTTCCGCGTGGAAGTACTCGTGGAAGAGCAGGAGGTTCTTCCAGTCATCCTTTTCCGCGTAGCGGGTGGCGTCGCCGAAGCACGGGCGCTGGTTGTTCGCACCGGGCTTGAAGAGGTTCATCAGGCGCTCGGAGAGGTCGGCCGCGATCTCGCGCAGGTTGCACCTTTTTCCGGATCCCTTCGGATACTCGATGGTGAAGTCGTCGCCGTAGTAGTAGTGGTAGCGCTGGAGGGCCTCGATGATGAGGTAGTTGGTCGGGAACCAGATCGGGCCGCGCCAGTTCGAGTTGCCGCCGAACATGTCGGTATCCGACTCGCCCGGGGTGTAGCGGACCTCGTTGCGGCGGCCCCCGCATTCGAAGACGAAGGGTTCCTTCTCGTGGGCCTTGGAAAGCGAGCGGATGCCGAAGTCGGAGAGAAACTCGTCGGGGTCGACGAGCCTTTCGAGGCACTTGCGGAGACGTTCCTCGGTGGGGATCGCGAGCAGGCAGCGTCCGGGATTCTTGGCACCTTCGTAGCGCTTGACGTTGAGGTAGCGAACGAGCTCGGGGCGCTTGGCGAGAAACCAGTCCACGCGGTGCTTGAAGTCGGGAAGCATCTCGAAGTGCTTCTGCTTGAGCACGGTGGTCGCGCAAAGCGGCAGCAGGCCCACCAGCGAGCGGGTCCGCAGGGGCTGCGGCTCGCTGCCATCGTCGAAGATCAACTGATCGTAGTAGAAGCCGTCCTGCTCGTCCCACAGGCCGGTTTCGTCGAGCGAGTTGATCGCGTCGGTGATGCTGACGAAGTGCTCGAAGAACTTCGAGGCGATGTCCTCGTAGGCGCGGTTGTGTTCCGCGAGTTCGAGGGCCATGGTGAGCATGGTGAGACAGTATCCCCCCATCCATGCGGTGCCGTCGGCCTGATAGAGCTTGGAGCCGTCGGGCAGCGCGTGGGAGCGGTCGAAGACGCCGATGTTGTCGAGCCCGAGAAAGCCGCCGCCGAAGACGTGGTTGCCGTCGGCGTCCTTGCGGTTGACCCACCAGGTGAAGTTGAGCAGCAGCTTCTGGAAGCAGCGCTCGAGGAAGATGAGGTCGCGGCTGCCCTTCGGGTCGGCGATCTTGTAAACCCGCCACACGGCCCAGGCGTGGACCGGAGGATTGACGTCCGAGAAGTTCCACTCGTAGGCGGGAAGCTGTCCGTTGGGGTGCATGTACCACTCGCGGAGCAGCAGCAGCATCTGGTGTTTCGCGAAGGACGGGTCGATCTTCGCGAAGGGAATCATGTGGAAGGCCGTGTCCCATGCGGCGAACCAAGGGTACTCCCACTTGTCGGGCATCGAAAGGATGTCGCGGGCATGGAAGTGATGCCAGTCGTGATTGCGGCCCTTGAGTCGCTCCTTCGGCGGCGGCGGCGCGTTCTCGTCGCCTTCCAGCCATTCGTCGATGGCGTAGTAGTAGAACTGCTTGGTCCACAGCAGGCCCGCGTAGCCCTGGCGTGAAATCCGGCGCTCTTCCTCGTCGACGGCGGGCGGGATGGTCCGCGCGTAAAACTCGTCCGCTTCCGAAATCCGCGCGGCGAAGGTTTCATCATACTGATCGAAGGCGGCGATGGCGGAGTCGACCTGATGGAGCCGGCAGCGGACGGTCACCGATTCACCGGGGGGGATGGAGAACCTGAAGTGCGGCGCCGCCTTGGTCCCGATGCGGCGCGGGGCGACCGCGCCCTTCTCGCCATCGACCAGATGCCGGTGGAAGGCGTCCTTGGTGTATTTCCCCTGGGGGTCGATGCCGAAGACCGCCGGGTGGTTGGTTTCGTTCTCGGTGAAGAGCCAGCGCCCGGCCCTTGCGTCGGGCGAGTCGGCGTGGAAACGGTAGTTGCCCAGCTTCGGGTGGTGGACCAGCAGCCCGCCGTCGTCATACTGCAGCGTCGGTTTGGCGACCGGTTCCTCGCGCGTCCCCTTCCATGACCAGACGTTGCGGAACCACAACTGGGGCAGCAGGTGGAGATCGGCCTTCTCGGGGCCGTGGTTGGTCACGGTGATCTTCCACAGGATGTCGTTGGGGGTGCGCTTGGCGACCTCCTGGAGCACATCGAAGTAGCGGCCGTCATCGAACACCCCGAGCTCGGCGAGTTCGAGTTCGGGCTCCTCTCGCGACCGGCGGAGCGCCTCGTGCTGCAGCCGGGAATAGGGAAACTCGCACTGCGGGTACTTGTAGAGCGCCTTGGTGTAGGAATGGGTCGGCGTCGAATCGAGGTAGTAGTAGCATTCCTTGACGTCTTCCCCGTGGTTTCCCTCGTGGCCGCCGAGGCCGAAAAGCCGCTCCTTGAGAATGGGATCCCGCCCGTTCCACAGGACGGGGGAGAAGCACAGCAGGCTTTCGTTGTCGCTCCATCCCTGCAGACCGTCCTCGCCCCAGCGGTAGGCGCGCATGCGGGCGTGATCGTGCGGGAAGGCCCCCCAGCTGAAGCCGCTGGCGGAGTAGTCTTCGCGCACGGTGCCCCACTGGCGCTCGCTGAGGTACGGGCCCCACTGCCGCCAGGGCGAGTCGGCCATGACGGATTCGGCGAGGCGTTGGTGTTCGTTGCTCATGCGGTCGAGGGGCAATGGAGCATGAATGCGGCCAACTGGCCAGTGTCGTGACGGGTGACCGGAAGTGCCGGTTCGGAACACGAAAAACCCGCTACCCGGGCCGGGCAGCGGGATGATTTCAGAGGCTTCGCCCGAGCTTAGCTCGACGGGGGAAGAATGACCGCGTCGACCACGTGGATCACGCCGTTGGTGGTGTCGATGTCGGTCTTCACGACCTTGGCACCGCCGACATAGAGGCCGTCGTCCTTCTTCTCGATGGTCACCTTGTCACCGTTGAGCGTCTCCGCCTCGGTGAGGGTGACCGCCGTCTCGGCCATGACCTTGCCGCTGACGACATGGTACTTCAGGATGGCGACCAGCTTGTCCTTGTTCTCCGGCTTGAGAAGCGTCTCAAGCGTGCCGTCGGGCAACTTGGAGAAGGCTTCGTCGGTCGGGGCGAATACCGTGAACGGTCCGTCCCCCTTGAGGGCGTCGACCAGGCCGCCGGCGGTCAGTGCCTTGGCAAGGGTCTCAAACGATCCTGCGGCGACGGCGGTGTCGACGATGTCTTTCTTCTCCGCGCCCTGAGCCGGGATTGCGAGGGCGGTGACGGCGAAGGCGCCCATGATGGCTTTCAGTGTGTTCTTCATTATGTTTTGTGGTTTGTGTTTGGATTGGAGGGCTGTCCGAGCCCGTCCTGTTGTTTTCGTGGACGGCGGAACAGATTCGCGGTCTGTCGGCGCGCATCCGAAAATCGATCGTTCGGCGAATTTAGGATGACAGGCTCCCGAGCCTGTACAACCTGCGGGTCGCTTCGACCCGGGAATCCGACCCGGGCATCCCTAGGGCGTTTGCTTGGCAGGCTATGATTGGATGGGTTGTGCCATATTGATGGTGTTCACTGATTTTTGGCGGTGGTCGCGGTAGTGGTCGA
>JAKZES010000209.1 GCA_022548915.1 Verrucomicrobiaceae bacterium E54 | reverse complement strand
GACCGGCGCCTTGACCCGGGCTCCGGCGGCGGTGCGGCGATCGCCGCCGGGACCGATCTTTCCGGCTTCACCGGTTTGATTTCGGTCGAGGGCAAACAGAATTTCTGGTTCGCCGGCAGCGTGGCCAACGCCACGTTCGGCCTCGAAGTGGTGGACGCCGACCACAACTACGTGATGCAGAACGGCGTGGACGTGAAAGTCACCTCGGCAGTCTTCGGCAGCACGACGCTGCCAACGGGTAACTATACCGGCACGGACCTGATCAACCTCGGCCTCGGCGCCTACATCACCGACAACGGCGGCACCCTGTCGGTAGTGCCCGCCGCCCAGCCCGGAGAGCCCAAGATCACCGCAATCTCGGTGTCCGGCTCGGTTGCCACGATCGTCATGAAAGGAACGTCCGGCACCGACTACTACTGCGCCGGCTCGGATGACCTCACGAGCTGGGCGACCGAGATCGTCCCCACCGA
>JAKZES010000208.1 GCA_022548915.1 Verrucomicrobiaceae bacterium E54 | reverse complement strand
TCGGTCTGCGGCTCGCTGTTGTCGTCGAGCAGCGCATCGGCAAAGTCCACCGCGTAGAAGTCCGAAGGACGTCCACCACCGGCCACCACCGACTGGCTCGGAACAGCGGCTCCGGCGTCGTAGCTGAAGATATTGCCAACCGTGATGCTCTGGAAACCGGGAGTCCCAGCCTGGGCAGGCTTCGTGCCAGCCTGCGCGTCGGTCGACTGGAAGTGACCGTCACTCGCGAACTCCGCAAGGTTGCCCATCACGTCGTGGATGATGGAGTTGCGCAGCGCACCGTTGAAGTTGTCGTCCAGGAAGATGCCGTTGTCCTTGCCGGCTCCCGACTGCGGACCATTGGCCACCGAACCGCCGATGAAGGTCGCGTTCCAGATCTGGGGCGCCGACGGAAGGGCCGCCGTGTTCCCAACCTTCGCCGCACCGTCGTTGGTGTCGATACCATCCCATTCACCACAGTTGTCGCCGTTGTTGTTCTGGATGACGAA
>JAKZES010000207.1 GCA_022548915.1 Verrucomicrobiaceae bacterium E54 | reverse complement strand
CGCCACTCGTCGCTGAGTTCCATGCTCTGTCGCCACGGCATCCGCGACCACGACGAGGCCGCCGCCAAGCTCATCGAGTTCGCCCGCCAGGCCCTGCCGCCCGACCCGGTCCGCGTGCCCACCCTCCAGCGCACGCTCGCCGCCGCCGTCGATCTCCACCGCTGCCTGCACCGCAACGCGCTGGAGCTGCGCCGCGAGGCCGCCCAAGCGCTCGCCGCCACCCCCTACGCCCTGCTCACCAGCATCCCGGGCATCGGTTTCGTGCTCGCCGCCGGCCTCGCCGGCGAACTCGGCCCGCCCGACCCGCACCGCACCCTCGACCAGACCTGCGGCTACGCCGGCATCGTCCCGCGCACCTACCAGAGCGGCGGTCCCGACAAGCCCGCCGTCCAAGGCAAGGTCGGCCCGCGCTGCAACCGCATCCTCAAGGACTGGACCGTGCAGAGCGCCATGAAGCTCCTCCTCTACGGTCCCAACGAAATCAAGGACCG
>JAKZES010000206.1 GCA_022548915.1 Verrucomicrobiaceae bacterium E54 | reverse complement strand
TACCGTTGGTATGATCCCGTGACCGGCAGGTGGCCATCCAGGGACCTGATTGAAGAACGGGGCGGAGTGAACCTGTATGTGTTCGTAGGCAATAATGGAGTGCTTCGCTTCGATATACTTGGACTAGATTGGCTGGGGCAAGAGCTCAGATCCAACTTTCTTGAAAGGGTTGATGTCTTAGTGTTTTTTAGTCCGGTCCTTGGGAGTATTATCAACTGGATATTTGATGAAGCTCATCTGATGGATTTTCATGGCGACATCGTTGGGCATCCAGAAATCGCTGATAAGCTCGACTTGTATTATCGGACGAAGTGCCTTCAGAAGCACTCCGGCAGCGGTGAGTGGGAAGCAATTTCGGTTGATAGGGGTGATGATCCAGGAATCAATTTTAATCCGTCGCTTGACACCTCTGACTCGGCATTTTGGCTGGGAACGCCACAAAGTGTGGAGGTTCTCAAGGGGACATTCGATTGTTGCGCGATAAAGCACAGCAGCGGTTA
>JAKZES010000205.1 GCA_022548915.1 Verrucomicrobiaceae bacterium E54 | reverse complement strand
ACCACGCCCGCCAAGACGCTGGACATCGACGGTGACAACATCATCGGCACCGACGGATATCGCACCAGCAACCGGTCTTCAAACCCGTCCTACGCCACGACCTCGGTCGAAGCTCCGAATACCAATAATTTCAGCAAGATCGACGATCCGAACAATCCATCGGGCGCTGACGTCACGACCGGGGCATTGCACGATGCAAACGCCGGGCTCGGGGAGGAAACCGTGGCGCTGCTTGAATTCGTGATCACTGGAGCCATCCCCGTCGGTGAAACTCTGCGAGTGGGTGTCTTGATCGACAGCGTTGGCTCGTCGGACGGCTCCAATTCCGCCACCTACACCCTCAAGCAGACCGTCGGCGGTTCGGCCACAGCCACCACTCCGGTGCTGAACTATCAGGACGGAAGCCTCGATGTGGCCTATTTCGACGTCACCGACTTCAGTGTGGGGGACACCTTCGTGGTCACATCCACGACCTCGGATTCCAACTCGGTATTCTCCGCCA
>JAKZES010000204.1 GCA_022548915.1 Verrucomicrobiaceae bacterium E54 | reverse complement strand
GTATTGGAGGCGACCACGCTTCCCTGGTTCAGGGCGGCATCAGGGAGGTAGATGTTGATCGTGTCGGTCGCTCCGAAAATCATTTCGCCGACAACTAGATAGGTCGTACCGGCGACCACACCGCCCTTTGATCCCGACCTGGTATTACCTGCGCCATCAACCCAAAGGCCCGTCCAGAGGTCGGTTTTGTAGATCTCGAAGCCCAGGCCATTGCCGTTGTTAGAAAGCGGCACTCTACCCAAATTAATCATGGGGTCCGTACCCAAGGCAAAGCCGAAATCCTGGTTCGTTCCAAGATTTCCCGCCGTGACAAGCACGCTGAACCAGAGGGTATCGCCATCGTCTAGGTAGCCGCTGAGAGTGCTGCCCGTGCTGACGGAGGCGATGCCCCCGCTACTGGGATCGACCTTATTTCCAGAGGAGTCCAGGGTCCCGTAGCTGAGCGTGGGAGCGTCGACCGTCATGGTCGATGCTACCCAAGTCCCACTGAGCCCAGTCCCGGA
>JAKZES010000203.1 GCA_022548915.1 Verrucomicrobiaceae bacterium E54 | reverse complement strand
GTCATCGGGTGCTGCGGCTGCGAGCGGATGTGGGACACGCGGTCCTTCTGCATCTCCTTCTGGAAGCGGCTGGTGCCGCGCCAGGTGGCATACTGCCGGCCGTTGTCGGTGAGCATCTCGCGGGGCACGCCGTATTCGCCGACGGCCCGGCGGTAGAGCTCGATGACGGCCTCGGCGGTCTGGCTGCTGAACAACTCCGCTCCGGTGATGAAGCGCGAGTAGTCGTCGAGATAGGCCACCAGGTAGGCGTAGCGGCCTCCGAGCCGGAAGGTGAAGATGTCGCTCTGCCACATCTGGTTGGGCGTGGCCCGCTCGAAGCGCCTCGGCTTGGAGGGGTTGCGGCGGGGCTTGCGCCGCGTTTTCTCGATGAGGGCCTCCTCATTGAGCGTCCGGCGGACGGTCTCGGGGCTTGCCTCCATGAGGAACCAGCGGCGCAGCACCTGGGCGATGCGGCGCACGCCCCAGCCGGGGTTGGCCTGCTTGAGATCGACGATCTTGCCACGCAC
>JAKZES010000202.1 GCA_022548915.1 Verrucomicrobiaceae bacterium E54 | reverse complement strand
GTGCGTGGCAAGATCGTCGATCTCAAGCAGGCCAACCCCGGCTGGGGCGTGCGCCGCATCGCCCAGGTGCTGCGCCGCTGGTTCCTCATGGAGGCCAGCCCCGAGACCGTCCGCCGGACGCTCAATGAGGAGGCCCTCATCGAGAAAGCGCGGCGCAAGCCCCGCCGCAACCCCTCCAAGCCGAGGCGTTTCGAGCGGGCCACGCCCAACCAGATGTGGCAGAGCGACATCTTCACCTTCCGGCTCGGAGGCCGCTACGCCTATCTGGTCGCCTACCTCGACGACTACTCGCGCTTCATCACCGGAGCGGAGTTGTTCCGCAGCCAGACCGCCGAGGCCGTCATCGAGCTCTACCGCCGGGCCGTCGGAGAATACGGCGTGCCCCGCGAGATGCTCACCGACAACGGCCGCCAGTATGCCACCTGGCGCGGCACCAGCCGCTTCCAGAAGGAGATGCAGAAGGACCGCGTGTCCCACATCCGCTCGCAGCCGCAGCACCCGATGAC
>JAKZES010000201.1 GCA_022548915.1 Verrucomicrobiaceae bacterium E54 | reverse complement strand
GTCAGCCCGGTGAGGTTTTCCAGGTCGTGGATGGTCACCGTTTCGGTGCAGTCGCCATTATCGACCGTGGTGTAGTGCGTCGGCTCCAGCGTCAGCGACTGCCACACCACCGGATCCGCGAGGGTCGCCGCGTATTCCAGCGTGTAGGTCACATCCAGCAACGCCCCGGTCGGGCGGATGAAGACCCCTTCCAAGGTCCCCGGCGCCAGCGTCGAGGGCTGGATGATCCAGGCGGTGCGTCCCAGCCACCCACTGCCGCTGCCGTCCTCCGCCGGCATCGCAAAGGCGAACTCCGCGAGGTTGTCGTAGGCGTCGAGGTCCGGATTGCCATCCGCCCACTCGCCCGGGTGCTGGTAGAGCCACTCGTCCCAGTCGTCCGGGCAGGTGTCGAGTGTCTCCACGAAGTCGTTGTCCGGGCTTTCCTCGCCCGGCGCGATGACGATCGGCGTGATGTCGCCGATGATGTCCAGGTCGCCGCCGTCGACGTCGCCGAAGCTGTCGTAGCCC
>JAKZES010000200.1 GCA_022548915.1 Verrucomicrobiaceae bacterium E54 | reverse complement strand
AGGGCGTTTGTGTCGCAGGAGTTGCGGGGCCTCTGTTGCAAGGGATGTTTCCTTTTTGCTAGACATTGCCCTCAAAACCGGCAGGTTATCCGGGTGATGAACTGCCTCCACATCTGCTCTGCCCATGATCCGCTCACCCGCCGTCTCGAGATCCGCCAGGCCACCGAGGACTTCGAGATCAGCCAGCTGCGCGCCGCGCTCAACGCCGAGCATTACCTGAAGGCCGGCAGGCCCGCCGGCAACACCGTCTGGCAGGGCATCTACCGCACCGACACCGAGGATGGCTACCCGGTGCTCTGCGCGGTGCTGTGCTGGTCGGGCGCGGCGCTGCGGCTCAAGGACCGCGACGAATGGATCGGCTGGGATCCGCTCACCCGCGCCAGCCGCCTGCCGCTGGTCGTCCAGCTGCGGCGCTTTCTGGTGCTCGAAGCCAGCCGCGAGCCCAACCTCGCCACCCGCTGCATGGGGCTGGCCCTGCGCGAGATGCCCGGCCACTTCGAGGCGAAATACGGA
>JAKZES010000001.1 GCA_022548915.1 Verrucomicrobiaceae bacterium E54 | reverse complement strand
CAAAAAAACATACATTTAGGGTCTTTATCTACGAGGTTCATGGTAGTTTTAGGTGGAACGGCCCGCTTCTTTCCTACGGTTTCCTGAGTCCGTGTCCTTCCGCGCTCCACTCTGCGGCGCGTCGCATCATGTCCGGGGCGTGGTTTCCGGTGAGGACGATTTTCAATTCGTCGGGGTGCGGTCGTCCGGGCTTGATCTTGAAGCGGTATTTGCCGGGTCGCGCGCCGCGTAATCTGGCGATGATTTGGATGCTTTCGAGAAACTCCTCGACGTTTTGGGTGGTTCGTCCGCGTGCGGTGTATCCTTGTCGCAACCGCCTACGTCCCGCGGGGCTGAAGTTCCAAGTGACAATGGCCAAGTTCCAGTGGAGCATGGCGCAGCTCATCGAAGATGACCGCGGGATCACCAGAGTGGGAGACACCGGACAAACCGAAGCCGGGCCCGCAGTTCGACGTCCGAACCCGCAGCCGATTCCTCGGCATTCCCGCACTTCTCCTCGGCCTTTCGTTCGTCGTGTTTGCAGTGATCGGCCTGTTTCGAGACCCGTTTCCCGACGCCTTTCCTGACTGGATCGGCCTGTCTTTTCTGCTCCTTCCTCTCGCCCTTGGTTTCTGGATCGCCGTTACCGGACTCCAACTCTTGCGCGCACCCACCTTCGGCCTTCTCAAGTCGAACCTGGGGATTCTGTCCTTTCTCGCAGCCTTCAGCGTCATGGCCCGCTTCGTGGGCCCGTGGTGGACGCCCAGCCTGTTCGTCATCGCGCTCGCCGCCATCGCCACCTACCTCGGTTCGGTACGTCTTTTGGCGGAGTGGCTTATTGAGCCCCCCCGACCCACGACCCGCGAGTGGATCAGCAGGGGAATGATGATCCTCCTGTCTTTCCTTCTCTGGATCGACCTCAGCTCGGTGCTGAACAAGGTCGAGATGCGCAACGACGACTTCGGGATTTCGGTAATCTCCGAGTTCCTCATCGGTTTTCTCCTGCCGATTCTGGTGGCAGTGGGCTTTTTCCATCTCAGCGTGCGTCTCCTCCGGCTGAATTCCCGGCCTTGTCCGTAGTCCTCCCATTTTCCTTGGCCTTTCCGCCTTCTTCGCGGTTCATTCCCCCGCGATCTGCGATCTGAAATCCGAAATCTGAAATCGAAGTGTTCTCCACCCTCTCCGACTCCCTCGACAAGACCTTCCGCAACCTCCGCGGCGTCGGGAAAATTTCCGAAAAGAACATCACCGACGCCCTGCGAGAGATCCGCCTCGCCCTGCTCGAGGCGGATGTCGAGTTCACCGTCGCCAAGACCTTCATCGCCCATGTGAAGGAGCAGGCGATGGGCGCGGAGGTGCTCAAGTCGATCAAGCCCGGCGAGCAGATCGTCAAGATCTTCCACGACGAGCTGGCCGACCTGCTCGGCGGCGACCAGGTGCCGCTCAATCTCGAGTCTCCGGGGCGTCTTCTCCTGTGCGGCCTGAACGGCGCCGGCAAGACGACCACCGCCGGCAAGCTCGCGCTGCGGCTCAAGAACGAAGGCCGCAAACCGGTCCTCATCGCCTGCGACCTCTACCGTCCCGCGGCCATCGACCAGCTCGCGACGGTCGCCGGACAGGTGGGGGTGCCGGTTTACACCCCCGATGCCTCGGAAAGCGACGTGGTCAAGGTGGCGAAGGAAGCCCTCGCCTGGGCCGACACGCAGCCGCATGACGTGGTCATCTTCGACACCGCCGGCCGGCAGGAAATCGACGAGCGGCTGGTCGAGGAACTCAAGAGCCTCCACGCCTTCGTCCAACCGCAGGAAACCCTGCTCGTGGCCGATGCCGCGACTGGTCAGGGAGCGGTCTCGGTCGCGAAGCACTTCGATGAAGCCGTGGGCATCGACGGGATCATCCTCACCAAGCTCGACGGTGACGCCCGAGGCGGGGCCGCGCTGTCCATGCGCGCCGTGACCGGCAAGCCGATCAAATACGCCGGTGAAGGCGAAAAGCTCGACCAGCTCTTCGAGTTCCACCCCAGCCGCATGGCCGATCGGATCCTGGGCATGGGCGACGTCGTCGGCATGGTCGAGCAGGTCGCCCAGAAGATCGACGAGAAGAGCGCGATGAAGTCGATGGAGCGGATGGCTTCCGGCAAGTTCGATTTCTACGACTTCCTCGACCAGATGAAGATGATCGGCAAGCTCGGCGACATGAAGGGCCTGATGTCCCTGATGCCCGGCTTCAACAAGATGAAGAAGCAGCTCCCCGATGCGGCCTTCGACCCCAAGCGGCTCAAGCGCACCGAGGCCATCGTGCTATCCATGACCCCCTTCGAGCGGCGTCGGCCGGAAATCATCAAGGGCTCGCGGCGTCAGCGCATCGCCGCCGGCTCCGGGGTGACGCTGGTCGAGGTGAACCGCCTGCTCAAGCAGTTCGGCGAAATGCGCAAGATGATGCGCTCGCCGAAGCGAATGAAGAAGATGATGGGCGGTCTCGGCGGCATGGGCGGTGGCTTTCCCGGCATGGGAGGTGGAGGCATGCCCAATCCCGGAGATCTGGGCGATCTGGAGGGTTTGCTGAAGGGCCTGGGTGGGAAAAAACGCTGAATCGCCGAAAAAAAGCCCGAGAAACCCCTAAGTTGAGGCTGGCCCCCGCCGTTCCGAGGTGAAATCCTCCCAAAAAGTTCCCAAATTCAAGTCATGAGTCTTCACGCCCAAATGTCCCCCGAGGCAATGCAGCAGCTCGAGGCCCGCAAGCGGTCGGCGACGGTGCTCAGCATCGTCATCAGCCTGCTGGTGATCCTCCTCGTCGGCCTCATCCTCGCCTTCATCCTCCTGACTCCCTGGAGCAAGGAGACCCCGGTGATCGTCTCCTACTCCGCCGGAGTCGAGGACAACACCGAGATCCAGCCGAAGAAGCCCACCAACCAGGTGGAGCGCAAACCCAGCGCGCCCTCGAGTTCGGCGGCCAAGGTGATCGCCTCCAACACCGCCTCCCCGACCGCCGTGCCCGTGCCGGACGTGATGGTCACCGAGCCTTCGCTCGAGTTCGGCAGCGGTGATGACTTCGGCGATGGCTGGGGTTCCGACGGCGACGGTTCCGGCGGCGGTGGTTTCGGCAGCATCCCGGCGACCATGAGCAAGCGCTGCTCGAAGGCCGACCGCATGGAGCGCCTGCTCTCCAACGGCGGGACGGCCGAATGCGAGGAAGCGGTGGTCAAGGCCCTGCGCTGGCTCAAGAAGACGCAGAACGAGGACGGCAGTTGGACCGGCAGCTACAAGGCGGCGATGACAGGTTACGCGCTGCTCGCCTACCTCGGGCACTGCGAGACCCCCCTTTCCGAGGAGTTCGGCGACTCGGTCACCCGCGGCATCATCTATCTGGTGGACCTGGGCATGAAACAGGATGGCCGCCTGGCCACTTCTCCCGTGGGCGGGCACCAGTGGGTCTACGAGCACGGCATCGCCACCTACGCGCTCGCCGAAGCCTACACCTTCTGCCACCAACTCGGACTGAACATTCCCAACCTCGACAAGGTGACCCGCAAGGCCGGAGACATGATCATCAACGGCCAGGGCGAGTCCGGTGGCTGGGTCTATGGCTACAAGCCGACCAACGGGGGAGACAACTCGGTCGGCTCCTGGCAGGTTCAGGCCATGAAGGCCTGCAAGCACACCGGCCTGTGGGACACGGGAGCCTTCCGCAAGCCCGCCAGAAAGGCGTTGGAATGGTATGAGAAGAGCCAGAGCCCGCAAGGTGCCATCGGCTACCGGGGCCCCGGTGGGGCGAGTCACGGCCTCACCAGCGGAGGTGTCCTCGCCTTCCAGATGTGGGGTGAAGGAAAGTCCAAGCCGGCCCGGCTCGGCATCAAGAACATCAGCAAGAACTCGGAGTTCGACTGGGATGGCGAATCCGCCAACCTCTACTACCACTACTACAACGCGCAGGCGATGCTGAACCACGGCGGGGTCGAGTGGAAGAACTACAACGAGCGCGTCCGGGACGTCCTGCTCAAGCATCAGGCCGACGACGGTTCTTGGGCCAAGAAGAAGGTCAAGCACGGCGCCATCAACGTCCACATGACCACCTGCCTCGCCACCATGATGCTGGAGGTTTACTACCGCTTCCTGCCGGCCACCGGTGAGGGTGTGAAGTGACGGTTCCGAGCGAGTTCCCGAAACACGATGAAGAACCGCCCCGAGACCTTGTCACGGCGGTCATGGATCCACCGATCGGCCGGAGGCTTGCTCGCCGCAGGACTGTGGCCGGGTCACCTGCGCGCTGCCGGGAACGGCGAGGGCGGCAATTTCCGCTTCATCGTCCTCAACGACACCCACTTCTGCAGCGATGCCTGCCCGGGCTGGTTCGAGCGTGTCTCAAAGAGCATCCTCGCCCTGGATCCGAAGCCCGAGTTCTGCCTACTGGTCGGAGATCTCGCGCAGGATGGCGGGAAGGACGAACTCGGGCCGATCCGTGATTTCCTCCGCCAACTCGGCATGCCCTTCCACGTCGTTCCCGGCAACCACGACTACACACCGCAGAACGACCGCTCGATCTACGACCAGCTCTTCCCGAAACAGCTGAACTACCGGCTCGACCATCGCGACTGGCAATTCGTCGGACTCGATTCGACCGAAGGCACCAAGTACAGCAACACGAAGATCCAGCCAGCCACCTTCGACTGGCTCGACGACCACCTCCCCAAGCTGGACCGGGCCCGGCCCACCGTGCTGTTCACCCACTTCCCCCTGGCGGAAGGCGTCCGGATGCGTCCCCTGAATGCCGACGATCTGCTGGCCCGGTTCACCGATCACAATCTCGTGGCGGTCTTCAACGGGCACTTCCACGGTTTCACCGAGAACCTTTACGGCGGCACCACGATCACGACCAACCGCTGCTGCGCGATCAGCCGCGGAAACCACGACAAGACCACCGAAAAGGGCTACTTCGTGTGTTCGGCGAAGGACGGAGAAATCGTGCGGGAGTTCATCGAGGTCCGCCCGTCCTGAGCATGCCCGCCGCTCCCTTCTTTCGATTGAGTCCCGCCCGAATCCGGCGATGATTCCGAAAGATGGCCACTCCTCCGGCGTTTGATGCGTGGTCAACTCTTTCCAGCACCATGATCCGTCACCTCATCCTTTCGCTCACCCTTACGGCCGCTCTCGCCGCCAATCCGGCCACGGTCCCCGCCAACGGGAAACTCAAGGTCTTCGTTCTCGCCGGACAGTCCAACATGGTCGGATTCGGCCAACTCAAGGGAGGACCCGGCACGATGGAGGGCGAACTGAAGGCCCATCCCGGGAAATACGCCCATCTCGTCGACAAACAAGGGGAACCGGTCGTGCGGGACGATGTGTGGATCGTCGACCTTTCCTACGCCGACAAGCAGAAGCAGGGCTGGCTCACCGTCGGCTACGGCGCCAGCGACGACCACATCGGCCCGGAGTATGGCTTCGGCTTCGAGGTCGGCGACCACTTCGAAGATCCCGTGCTTCTCGTCAAATGCGCCTGGGGCGGGCGCTCGCTGAAACACAACTTCCTTCCTCCAAGCGTCGAGGGCTACCCGGCTCCGCAGAAGGACGGCGACAAGGGGTTTCAGTATGCGGAAACCGTCCGAATCACCAAAGAGGTGACCGGAAACCTGAAGAAATACTTCCCCGAGTTTGACGGAAAGGAATGGGAACTCGTCGGCTTCGGCTGGCACCAGGGCTGGAACGACCGCATCGACCAATCGGCGGTCGACGCCTACGAGTCCAATCTCGTCCACTTCGTCCGCGACATGCGGAAGGATCTCGGCGTCGAGGACCTGCCCTTCGTGATCGCCAATACCGGCATCGGAGGCTGGGACAACCCGCAGCGCTACAAGGCCAAGGTCGAGAAACTGATGGAGGCCCAACTGGCTCTGGCGGACCCGCAGAAGCACCCGGAGTTCAAGGGCACCGTGGCCGGCGTCGAGACCCGCGACTTCCAGCGCAGCGAGGAGCAATCGCCGTCGAAGCAGGGATTTCACTGGATGCGGAATTGGGAAACCTACTACCTGATCGGCACCCACATGGGTGAGGCCATGATCGGACTGCTCAAGAAATGAGGAGGCGTCTCGTCATTTCCGCGGCCCTCATCGCCGCGGCACCCTGCGCCATGGCGGAGGTCGACTTCGCCCGCGACATCCGGCCCATCCTGTCCGACCGGTGTTTCAAGTGCCACGGCTTCGATGAACAGACGCGCGAAGCCGACCTCGGACTCCACACCTTTGACGAAGCCACCCGCGACCTGGGGGGATATGCCGCGATCGTTCCCGGCGATCCGGATGCCAGCGAACTGATCAAGCGGATCACCTCCGACGACCCCGACGAGGTGATGCCTCCGGCGAATGCCAACAAGCCCCGGCTCAATGACGGGGAGTTGGCGGTATTCCGGAAATGGATCGAGGAAGGCGCGAAATACGAACCCCACTGGGCCTTCACCCCGCCGGTGGAGCCGGAGATTCCTGCCGCCGGAGAGGGCTGGGCGAGGAACGGCATCGACCGGTTCATTGCCGGACGACTGGAGGCCGAGGGGCTCAAGCCCGCTCCGCAGGCGGATCCCGTGACGCTTCTCCGCCGCGTGTCCTTCGACCTCATCGGCCTGCCTCCCACTCCGGAGGAAGCGGATGCCTTTCTGGCGCGGTGGCGTCAGGATCCGGAGCAGGCATGGACCGAGCTGCTCGACCGCCTTTTCGCCAGCCCCCACTACGGCGAGCGATGGGCCCGCCTGTGGCTTGACCTCGCGCGCTACGCCGACACCAATGGCTACGAGAAGGACCGCGAACGCAGCATCTGGCCCTACCGCGACTGGGTCATCGACGCGTTGAATGCCGACATGCCCTTCGACCGGTTCACCGTGGAACAGCTTGCCGGGGACATGCTGCCCGATCCGACCACCGATCAACTTGTCGCCACCGGATTCCACCGCAACACCATGCTCAACGAGGAGGGAGGCATCGACCCCCTCGAATATCGCTACCACGCGATGGTCGACCGCGTGGGCACCACCGGAAAGGTCTGGATGGGCCTCACCATCGAGTGCGCGCAGTGCCACACCCACAAGTTCGACCCGATCACCCATACGGACTACTTCTCGATGATGGCCCTGCTCAACAATGCCGATGAGCCGGAGATCGCCGTCAGGAGTCCCGACCTCGTCGCCAGGCGCGAAGCCTTGGAGGCCCGCATCAGACAGGAGGAGGCACGCCTGCTCGAGCAGGTCGATGAAGGGGAGTTCCTGGCATGGCTGGAGGACCAGAAGCGCACTTGGGCGGAATGGAAAATCCTCGAACCGAGCGCTCTCACCTCCACCCTCCCCCTGCTCACCCTGGAAGACCACGGCGTCATTTTTGCGAGCGGAGACTTCCAGAAACGCGACGTCTACCACCTGAAGATCGGGCTGCCCGGTTCCGGCCCGCCGATCACCGCGCTGAGACTGGAGGCGCTCCCGGACGAACGCCTTCCCGCCGGCGGCCCCGGCGCCGCCTACTACGAAGGACGTAGTGGCGACTTTTTCCTCAGTGAGTTCCGCGCCACGGCCAATGGTGGACCGCTGAGCTTTGCCGGCGCGTCCCACGACTTCGGCAGGATCGCCATCGGCAGCGGCGATGCCAAGGCCTCCAACGTCCTCGACGGCGACGGCTCCACCGGTTGGTCGACCGCCACCGCGGAAGGCAAGCCGCACGAGATCGTGCTCAACCTCGCCGAACCGCTCGAGGCCGTGGGCGACTTGGAAATTGAACTTCTCTTCGAACGGCACTTCGTCGCCGGACTCGGCAAGTTCCGGCTTTCCGCGACCACCGCCACCCATCCCGTCAAGGCCCGGCCCGACCCCGCACTCGACCCCCTCACCTCACCGGAGCGTGAGCTCAAGCTCGCCTTCGCCCGGACCGCCGGCCCGCTCGCCGAAGCCCGGAAGCCCCTGGAGAATCTCGAGAAGAGCCTGCCACAATTCCCGACCACCCTCGCCATGAGGGAGCGCCCGCAGAACAACCCCCGCAAGACCCACCGCCACCACCGCGGCGACTACCTTTCCCCGGAAGAGGAAGTCCGGCCCGCAACCCCGGCGGCCTTCCCCCCGCTTCCCGAGGGAGCGCCCGCAAACCGCCTGACCTTCGCCCGCTGGCTGGTCGACGAGACCCGCAACCCCCTGATCGGCCGGGTCACGGTCAACCGTGCTTGGTACGCCTTCTTCGGACTCGGCTTCGTCCGCAGTGCCGCCGACTTCGGCTACCAGTCGGACCTGCCCAGCCACCCGGAGCTTCTCGACTGGCTGGCCTGCCGATTCGTCGAGGATGGCTGGTCGCTGAAACGACTGCACCGTCTGATCGTCGACAGCGCCACCTATCGCCAGACCTCGACCCCATCCCCCGGCCTGAGGGCGGCGGACCCGGCCAACGTCCTGCTCGCCCGCGCTCCGCGCCTGCGACTGGAAGCCGAGATGATCCGCGATGGCACGCTGCTTGCCGGAGGACTCCTCAATCGTCGGATCGGCGGACCCAGCGTCCGGCCGCCCCAGCCCCAAAGCGTGACAGCCGCCGCCTACGGCGCCCCCAAATGGAATGCCGCCACGGGCCCGGAGCGCTACCGCCGGAGCCTCTACACCTTCGCCAAGCGCACGGCCCCCTTCGCCGCCTACCTGACCTTTGACGGTCCGACCGGCGAAGCCTGCGTCGTCCAGCGAGAGCGCAGCAACACGCCCCTGCAGGCGCTCACGCTGCTCAACGACCCGATGTTCCTCGAAGCAGCGAGCGCGATGGCGATCGAACTCGGCGGGACGGGGCTCTCCGGGGACGCGGCTGCCAGATGGATCTTTCGAAGGGTCCTCACCCGGGAACCTGCGGAAGCAGAAATCCTCGAGATCACCCGCTTCCATGATGACCAGATGGAACGCCTGGTCGGCGGCGAGTTGAATCCGGACGAGATCCTGGGCAAGCCCGGGGCTTCACCGGAGACCGCCGCCTGGGCAATGGTCTCGCGCAGCCTCCTCAATCTGGACGAGGCCATCACCAGGAACTGAACCCACCTGCCCGATCATGCATCCACTTCACGAACAGACCCGTCGACAGTTCTTCGAAACCTGCGGCGTCGGACTCGGGAAGATCGCCCTGGCCTCCCTCATGGCGCAGGGCGGTTCGCGGGTATTCGCGCAAACGCCGTTCGCACCGAAGCCGGGCCACGTCGCGCCCAAGGCCAAGCGCGTGATCTATCTGTTCATGGCAGGCGCTCCGAGCCAGATCGAGCTGTTCGACCACAAGCCGAAACTCGCCGAGCTCGACGGCAAACCGATCCCGCCCTCGGTGATCGCCGGTCAACGCTACGCCTTCATCCAGCCGGATGCCGCCGTGCTCGCACCCCAGTTTCCTTTCAAGAAGCACGGCCAGTGCGGTGCCGAGATCTCGGACCGCCTTCCCCACCTCGCCAAGCTTGCCGACGAACTCACCATCGTGAAGTCGGTCCACACCGACCAGTTCAACCACTCCCCGGCACAGATCTTCTTCAACACCGGCAGCCCTATTCCGGGACGACCCTCCATGGGGTCCTGGCTGAGCTATGGAATCGGCAGCACCGCCGACGACCTGCCTTCCTTCGTGGTCCTCCAGAGTGGCGGTGCGCTGAGCGGGGGCGCGGCCATGTGGAGCTCGGGCTTTCTCCCGACCAGCCACACCGGCGTTCCCTTCCGCGGCACCGGCGACCCCATCCTCCACGTCGCCAACCCGAAGGGCTACGACCGACGGGCCCAACGCGACTCGCTCGACCTGATCGGCAACCTGAACCAGCAACGACAGGACGTCCTCGCCGACCCGGAGATCGAGACCCGGATGAATGCCTACGAGATGGCCTGGCGGATGCAGTCGGCCGCTCCGGACCTGATGGATTTCTCCTCCGAGTCGAAGCAGACCATGGATCTCTACGGCCTCGAGGAGGGCGCTTCCAAGGCATCCTTCGGGCGCAACTGCCTGCTGGCCCGCCGCATGATCGAGCGCGGCGTCCGCTTCGTCCAGGTCTACGACGGCGGATGGGATCACCATTCGCAGGTCGCCAACGGCATCAAGGACAAGGCGCGCGACATCGACCAGCCCTGCGCGGCCCTGGTTCAGGATCTGAAGCAACGCGGACTGCTGGAGGACACGCTGGTCGTCTGGGGCGGGGAGTTCGGCCGCACACCCATGGTCGAGGCAAGCGCCGCCCTGGGTCGTTCCGCGGGTCGCGACCACCACCCGCAGGCCTTCACGATGTGGTTCGCGGGAGGAGGCACCAAGCCCGGCATCACCATCGGTGCCACCGACGAACTCGGCTTCCACGTCACCGACCGGCCCGTGCACGTCCACGACATCCAGGCGACCATGCTCCACCTGCTCGGCATCGAGCACGAACGCCTGACCTTCCGCTTCCAGGGCCGGGACTTCCGTCTCACCGACGTGCATGGCCATGTGGTGAAGGAAATGCTCGCCTGATCCCGCCCGGCCTTCGCTGACAGAACCGCCAATCCCCTCTTCGTATCCGCTCCCGGCCCATGAAACGTATCGTCTTCCTCTTCCTCGCCTCGATTCTCGCCGCGACCGCCGACCGGCCCAACGTCATCCTCATCCTCTCGGACGACCAGTCATGGAACGATTACGGTTTCATGGGGCATGAGATCATTGAAACCCCCCGCCTCGATCGTCTCGCCGAGGAATCCGTCACCTTCACCCGGGGCTACGTCACCGTCCCGCTGTGCCGCCCTTCGCTGGCATCGCTGTTCACCGGACTTCATCCGCATCGCAACGGCATCACCGGCAACGATCTCTCCGAGGCCGCCGGCGGCAAGAAGGTGCCTCGCAACACCGAATCCGGAGCCAAGCTGCACCAGCAACTCTACGACGGCTTCAGCAAGTGCCCGAGCCTGGCCGGATTGCTCAAGGATGCCGGCTATCTCACCCTTCAGACCGGCAAGTGGTGGGAGTCCGACCCGAAGCAACACGGCTTCACCCATGCCATGACCCACGGGGATCCGAACCGGGGCGGACGGCACGGCGACGTCGGGTTGGAGGTTTCCCGCAACGGAATCGCACCGATCCGCTCTTTCCTCGATGAGGCGGATAAGGCGAAAAAGCCCTTTTTCATCTGGCACGCGCCCTTCCTGCCCCACACCCCTCACAATCCGCCGAAGGCACTCTTCGAGAAATACAAGGCCAAGGTGGATTCACCTCACGTCGCCCGCTACTATGCGATGGTCGAGTGGTTCGACCAGACCTGCGGCGAGCTTTTCGACGAACTCGACAAACGCGGACTCACGGAAAACACGCTGGTCATCTACGTGACCGACAACGGCTGGATTCAGAATCCGAAAAGCGGAGGTTATGCTCCCCTCTCCAAGCAGGATGTCCATGAAGGCGGTGTCCGCACCCCGATCATGCTGCGCTGGCCCGGAACCCTGAAGCCCCGAATGGACAAGGTGACGGTGGTCTCGTCAATCGACATTCCCGTGACGATCCTCGAAGCAACCGGGCTTGAGGCACCCGAAGCCATGACCGGGCTCGACCTTCGCGACCAGAAGGCCTTGGAGAAACGGAAGGCCATCTTTGGCTCCGACTACTCCCACAACATCAAGGACGTCTCGGATCGCACCGGAAATCTGGAATCGGTCTTTGTCGTCGCGGGGCGCTGGAAACTAATCCTCCACAACCCCGCCAATTTTCCCCCACCCGCCTATGCCGGAGCCGGGAACGGCAAACCATGGAACAAGAAGGGGGATCCCGAACTCTACCAATTGCTCGAAGATCCCTGGGAGAAACAAAACCTTGCCGATGAGCACCCCGAAGTCTTGAAGGAACTCGGTGGAATGCTTCGCGAATGGTCCCGGGACTTCGCGGAACTGGGCAGGACCGACTGACCCGCCCGGCCGACACCGCCCCCGGTCAGGGGGCGGCCCCCACCACGGACCCGCACGGAAAGCCGGTCACTCGGTCGCTTCAAGCCGGCCGAAGAGCTTGCCGCCCACCGACTCACTGGCGGAGATGGTCACCACCACGTCGTTGAAGTCCGCATCGGTGACATTCTCCGACACCGTGAAGGTCACGCCATCGGTCGGCCCACCCGAGGCTTCGGGCACGGGAACCGAAACCCAGGCATCCAAGCCACCCAGGTCGCTGCTGTGCTGCACGCTCATCAAGGCCGACCCACGGCTTGCCGCCTTCCGCATCTTGAAGGTCAGCACCAGGTTGCCGCCAAGATTGGTCGCCGCGGGCAGCAGGCCGAGGGCACTGACATTCGGGTCCGCGGCTCCCAGCATCCAGGCCAGGCCGTTCCCGACCCCGTCGCCGTTGTCATCGCCGCCGAAAGCACCGCCCGCTCCCGCCCAAGCCTGATAGAGGCTCTGGATCGTGGAGATTGCCGCCGTTCCCAAGCTTCCAGCTCCATCGTCAACGGTAAGGGTGAGGTCGCTCCCCGCCACGGTCGGCGTGACGCTCACCCCACTCAACTCGCCGGCAACAAAGTTTGCCGAGACACCGCTGAATCCGCCGCTGCCGCCAAAGGTGACAGTTCCGGTGAACCCGTTCGCAACCGCACCGGAGGCATCCTTCGCCGTGATCGTGATGCCTGTGATCGGAATCCCCACCGTCTGCGGAGAACCGATCGGCGAGATTTCAAAGCTCGCAACCGGGCCGGGTCCTGCAACCCCGCCGGTCACCGTCAGGATCCCGTCGCCCTTGATCCAGCTCACCTCGTGATCGACTCCGCCCAGCCCGGTCCGGCCATAGGTCCCCGCCGGTTGCGGCACGGTCGCCACCACCAATTCCTCGATGGTATCGGTGATGCTTCCGACCATCTCGAGCAGGATTCCGTTGTAGCTGCTGCTTGGCCAATTGCTGTTGTCGGCCCCCGTGCTGTCCAAGGTCAGCGTCGCAGTGTCCGCGAATACATCGCTGGCCTCGAGTTTCAGGATCGCTCCGCGGTTGTCCGCGTTGCTGCGCGGATTGACCGTCACGTCGCCCGCTCCACCCGAGCCCGGCGCCTCGAACTCGACCAGGTACCGATCCTCGGCATTCAGCACCAAACCACCGCTGAAGGTGTTTGCCTGCGTGAAACGCACGATCGCGCGGTTGTCCAGCAGGTGCGTCATGTTGCCCGCTCCCGAGATCACTCCCGAGTAGAGGCGCGTCTGGCCATGCGTTGTGTTGCTTTGCGAGCGAAACTCGTTGATCCCCGTCAGGTCGATCGCCGGGTAGGTCACCGTGAAGCCGGTTTCGTCCTGAATCGTCGCCGAGTCCATCGCGATCGTTCCCGCCCCCAGAGCGTTCTGCGACCCTCCGGTGCTGTTGATCCGCAGCGACGAGCCCGGCTGCATCGTCAGGCCGCCCGAATACGTGAAGGTCGCGGAGTTGCCAACCTCTGCCGCCACTCCGCCGGCAATGCTCGCCGGATACCCACCAAAAGGCGCGAATCCGGAATCCCAGTTCGTCCCCGTGTTCCAGCTGTCGCCTCCCCCCGCGGCGGCTGTCGTCATCGTGATGTTCGGCGGCGAACCGCCCAGCACCGTGAAGGTGGTGTCGTCATTGACCGGTACCGCGAGGCTGTTTCCAAACAGATCATCGATCACCGCCGTGCCGAGAACCTGCAGGGTGAGGTCACCCGTGCCCGTCGTCGTCGCCTGCAGTTCAAGCACGTTCGGAGCCGTCTGCAAAACGCTGTCGATGGTGAGTCCGGCCGAACCTGCGTTGCCGAAATCCGCCGTCGTCACGCTTGTGGACACCACCTCGTCGAAGGTCAGTGTGAACACCACCGGGTCGCCGACATACAGGTTCGTCGTGATCGGCGAAACCACGTCGGTCACCGTCAGCACCGGTGGATCGGTGTCGACCGGCTCGCTGATCACCGTCAGCACCGAGTCGCCCTCGATCCAGGTCACCTCGTTGGCCGGTGCTCCCGGCGAACCCACACGGCCGTAAGTGCCCGCAGGATACGGAAACCCTCCCACGTTGAGCCGGTTCACGATATTGTCGGCATCCATCCGCAGAAGGCCGCTGCCGTCACCGGACGGACCCCCGCCGTTCAAACTCAGCGTGGCCCCCGCATCGATCGCACCTGCGACATCCAGCTCCAGCTTGAGACTACCGTTGTTGCTGGCGGCGGATTCAACCGTCACATCCCCCGCCCCCAGCGATCCAACCGCCGTTGCTTTCACGGTGCCATGGTTGCCCCCACGACCGTCGATCCCACGGATGACCAGACCACCCGAGAAGGTGTGGGTGGTCGACATCGTGACGGTCGGGCCGCTGGCGTTGGACTGGATCGTGAAACGGTGCGGCCCACTGATCGGCTGCCCGAAGGTCGGACTCGCCGGTGTCTGGGTGGACTCGCCCAGACTGAAGGTCACATCGCCCTCCAAAACAATGGCTGGAATGTATGGCGAGGCACTCGTCCGTCCCTTGATCAGGCAGCCGTCGCCCATGGTGATCACGGTCGAGCCCGCCGTGCCGAGGGCGTTGTAGGAGTTCGGCCGGTTGGTCGTCCACCCGATCTGGATCGTCGTGTTCGGATCCATCATCAGATTGCCCGTGTAGCTCGGCGTCGCGTCGCTCCAGGAGGTCACCCACGGGTTCGCCGCCGCGATCTTGACGTCCACATCGCCGTTTGGCGTCAGGCCGCTGTTCCAGTTGCCATCCACGCTCCACCGGTCGTTCTTGGTGTTGTTGTCACCGACATAGACGTAGGGCGGACTGTCCGCGGAGGTTGTGAAGGACCAGGTAACCGGACCGGTGAACCCGGCGTAGTCGTTGCCTTCGAGGTCCTCGATCGCACCCGCATCGACCTCGACGTAGTAGGTCGTCGTGATGGCGAGAAGGGACGACGGGATGATGGTGACCGTGTCGCCCACCACGGTGACGTCACCGCCCTGGACATCCATGGTGTTCACCACATTCCCTCCGCTGTCCTTGATCACAATGATTCCGACTCCGGCCTGAACGGCTTCATCAAAGACCATGCCCAACGAGGTCGCCACGGACACCTCCGTCCAGTTGTTGGCCGGAGTCAGCGAGACAAGCGAAGGCGGCGTGGTGTCCGGCGGACCGAGTGAAACCACCAGGTCAACCGCCGCGCCTTCCGGCGCACTGCCACCACTGACCGGGTTCTGACTGATGACATCACCCGCCGGGACGGTTTCGCTCGTCATGGAGGTCACCGTGCCGAGCACGAGGAAGGCCGCGGCAAGATCCGACTCCGCCGCTGCCTGTGCGAGACCCACCACATCGGGAACCGTGGTGGTGATGGCCTCGACGGGAATACTGGTGTCGTCCCGGATGTCGCCGGTGGTGTCCAGTGGCGTGCCGAACGCATCCTGGAGCACCGCTCCGGCCGAAATCTCCAGCCGCAGGGTGCCGGCCGTGGTCGGCGTCACCTCGACCAAGAAGACGCCGGGTGAGGTCTCGGTGATCGCGCCGATGGTGATCGAGGAGCTGCCCTCGTTGGCAAAGTCCGCCGCATCCACCGTCGAGGCATCCATGTCCTGACTGAAGGAAACGGTGTAGGTCACCAGATCCAGCCGGGTAACGGCGGCCCCGCCCCGGTCATCCACAAATCCGGCGGATGTCAGAGTGGGAGGAATGGCCGGCAGGGCGGCATCGCCGGCCACGGCACTCACCTCGGCGGACCAGGCGGTCTCATTGAGGAGCGAGTTCCGCGCCTTCACCCGGAAGTCGTAGCTCTGTCCTGCGGTGAGGCTGAGGTTGTTCCAGGTGTTGGAGGCGGTCCATCCGCTGTTCGCTCCCGTGGAGGTGTTCTCGAAGTAGTATTCGAACGGACCGTTGATTCCGGCGGCCGCCATCGCCGTCATGCTCACGGAGTTGGCGAACCTGCCCTGCGGCGCGATCGCGAACTGCATCGGACTCGGACTCGGAACCGGCGTGAAGGCGGGGTTGGGATCACCGAGCGGGAAGTAGAGATCGATGATCTCCTGCACCCGGTCCGCGATCTGGGCGGCACTGGCTTCGACGTACATCTCATTCGTCGTGAGTTCGGCGCGCTGCTGGTCACCCGCGCCGAAGAGCGCTTCCTCATCCCACTGCCGCGCGTGTTCGCGCTCCGTCCATGCACCACCAATGCTTGGCTGGCGTCCCCACCAATTGGTCGCGAAGTTGCGGAACTCCAGATTGTTGGCCGGGACCAGCGACTTGTAGTGGTTGAGCAGCTGGTAGATCTCGGGCGAGGGCGTGAGGCCCGCGGCGTTGACCGCCGCTTCCACCGCCTCCGGATCGGACGGGAAAATGCCCCAGAAGTGCAGGAGGGGCCGGACGTCCTGATTGACGCTTTCACAGAGGCGGATGAGCAACTCGTCATCCGACGTGGGATAGGGATCCCCGTTCTGCTGATCGAGCATGATGGAATAGTAGAACTCATCGAGCCCCTCCCAACCGAACAGACGGACGATGTCGGTGAACTTCGCGTGCCCCTTCAGCTGGTAGGCCTTCTCGGCCGTGGCCATCTCCACTTCCCGCGGGGAGAAATTGAAGACCGTCATCCACGCAATCGCCGTGTTGTCGATCGTGCGGGCCGGCCCGAATCCGCGCGACTTCGCATGGGCCTCGTCGAGACTGAGACCGAGGCTGCGATGCAGGACCGCCACATAGGGGAAGTTGACCGCCGATTCCGACTCGCCCCCGAACTTGGGGAAGAAGTAGGCATGGCCCTGCTCGTGAATTTCGGTGTCCGCCCCATTCCTCGGTCCCCTGACCAGATAGCTTCCGGCATAACCGCCCTTGGTGTCGTCGGCGGGGTTCCCGTCCGTCTGGTTGACCGCCGGATAACCCGGCGCATGAACGCTGGAGCGCAGGATGAGATCCACCTGACAGTACATCGTTTCCTTGCCGCGGATCCTCGGGAAGCCCATCAGGTCGTTCATGGCATCCATCGCGGCGTCCCACTCGGCCATCAGGGTCACCGGGTCATCCAGCGCGTAAATCCAGGTGCGTGGCACCTGCATCATGAACTTGTCGCTCTGGAAGTCGGCCCACGGAGCCTGGTGGTTGCGCTCGGTGTTGAGCCACTCGTCAAGGGTCGTGGCGTGGAAGCTCTTGGCCGAGAAATACGGCGAGCGGATCGCACCGGTCACGTCCACGTCGACCACCCCGGCCGAAGCACCCAAGGGGACCTCGATGTAGATGCCGCCCCCATACGGACTGGCGACCTTCGTGGTCGTGGCATTGATGTCGTAGGTGATCGTGGCACGATCGATCCGTCTCACCCAGCGACGGTTCCTTTCCTCGTGGTCCCACGAATGGGCCCCGATCCGGATCTGATAACCCTGCGCCACCAAGGCCGGCGGCACGGTGACGGTGGCAATGGTGCCAGGAGGCAGGTAGGTGCCGGTCGGCTTCCGCGCGGGCAGTTCCCACTGCTGCGTGCTGCGACCGAAGGTGTCCTCGAAGGTCGCGCTGATGGTGGCGGTGTGGACGTTGCCGGGAACCGCAGCCGGCGCGGAGCCCGGGAAATGCGATGAGCACTGGAACAGGAAACCATCCAGCAGGCCTTCGTGCAGGGCGAGGTTCTGGGACGTGTAGATCACATCCATGATGGACTGCATCAGCTTGAAGATCGTCCAGTCGAGTTGGTCACTGACGGAGTTAGGATCCGGCACCGGATTGGTGCGGTCGAAATCGATCGAGAGCGGCCCATGGGTGTTCTCATAGGCCTCCACCGTCTCGAGGGCCGAGAGAATCATGGCGGCACTGTCGTCGAGGCTGCCGGGGTCGCCGAGAATCGTTGTCCGGTGCGCTCCGATCTCCGCGCCGGTCAAGGGGGTGACGCTGTTGATATGGTCTTCCAGCCCCTGCAGGGCCAGACCCACGGGATGTCCGGGCAGCGTGTCGAAGTTCCAGGTCAGGTCGTCGGCAATCCCGCCGAAGCTGATGCCCGTCGTGCTGTCGACCGCCGTGGCATCGATCTGCACGGCGTAGGACTTGTTCCAGGTCAGCGCACTGCCCGGGTCGATGATCAGGGTGTAGCCGGATGTGGAGATCCGCGGATCACCGATCGGGATGACCGTTTCCGTCGAGTCGGTCAGGTTGCGGAGGGTGATGTTTCCGGTCCCCAATGCCACCAACTTGTTGAAGGTCGCGGTGAGAAGGCTGGGCGCAAACACATCGCCCGCCTCGTCGGCGGGATCCACGTTGATCAGCAGCATCTGGCTCCCCTGCCCGGCCGAGTTGAGGACGGTCAGTGTTCCGCTTCCGGACAACCAGCTTTCCGAGCTGTCGTAGTTCCCGGCCGGTTGCTGAACCCCGTCAATGTGGAGTTCCGCGATGGTGTCGTCGGCATTCATTACGAGCTTGTCGCTCATGTCACTGCGCGGGTTGCCGATGAGATAGAGGGCCGCCTCATCGCCCATCGCGTCCGGCGCATCGATGATGAGGGTGATGCCGTCGTCGATGGTCACGTCGCCCGTGCCCAGCGATCCCGGAGCCTCGGCCTCGATACTTTCCCTCTTGTTCTCGGATTCGGCACCTCCCGCATGGAGTCCTCCCGACCAGGTGTTCAATCCCTGCAGGTGGAGGACATTCTGGTTCGATGAATGGATGGTGAGGAGCCCGGTGCCGGTGATGCGTCCGGTGAGCGTCCGGTGGGCACGATGGGCCGACGTGGATCGGCCGAGGGCGATCGTCGCGTCACCCGCCATGACAATGTCATTGGAATGAACGGTGTTCTGGGGATAGCGGAGCGTCACATCCGTGCCTGCATTCAATGTCCATGTGCCGTCACCCAGGGCATTGAGGTCACCCACCGTGGAACCGTTTCCGATCTCCAGCCTCGAACCGGCCTCCAAGGTCAGGTCTCCGGAGTAGGCAGGCGGCACGACACCTGAAACCGAGAAGTTCACGCTGGCGTAGTTGCCCGCCTCGATCACCACGTCCATCGGACCAACCGGCACCCCGAAATCCCACTTGGTCGGGTCGTTCCAGGTATCCTTGTTGAATGCGCCGCCGGATCCCGTGTGGGTGGTGAAGGCAGGGGGAGGAGTGAGGATGGTGGCGAAGTTCCAGCTGCTGTCGTCAGCGATGCCGGGGAAGGAATTCCCGGCCAGGTCCTCAATGGCTCCGGACGAGATCCGGACGGCGTAGTTCCTGGCCACGAGCAGACCGGAGGACGGGTGGATCGTCACCGTGTCGCCACCGATGGAGACCTGGGATCCATCGGTGATGTCGATGTCGACCTGGGTCGAATCCGTGAGGTTCTTGAGCGTGACGACCCCGCTTCCGACCACGACGTCCTCGTCGAAGGTCAGGACCAGGCTGCTGGAAAGAATCACGCCACTGGCGTCATCCGCAGGGGATTTCGAAACGATGGAGGGCGCCACAACATCGGCGGGACCGCTGGAAACCACCAGATTCACGTAGGATCCTTCGTCCACGCTGGTTCCATTCACCGGGCTCTGACTGATCACATCCCCCGCAGGCACGGTTTTACTGGATTGGCTGGTGACGGTCCCGGCGAAGACATTCGCAGCCAGAAGATTCGCCTCGGCCGTTGCCTGCGGCAGTCCGACGACATCGGGGACGGTGGTTGCGACCGGAGGCGTCGTGCCCTGCAGCCCGACCATGGCACGGCCCATCGCGTCGCCGACCAGCAGGTAGGTCTCTGCATTCCAGTTGTAGTGGTAGCCCTGGTTGCTGGGTGAAACGCTACTATCCCTCCAGTAGCCCGTGGTGTCGACCGAGGCGACGTTGCCGTCGTAAAGCGGGTACCGGACCGGGTCGCCCACGGTCATCTGGGCGTTCCAGATCGTGTCGGCACTGCTGCCTGCCTCCCAGTTGCCGGCATTGAAGCCGACGGAGGCCACCACGAAGGGAGCGTCCGGAACGATCTTGCCGGGATAACGGCCTTCATAATAGTCGCGGAGTTCGTCGATCAGGTTGACGAGGTTGTCCTCGTAGGTGGTGGCGGCGAGCCCCGCGGCACCCGCACCCTGCTCGCCGCCGTCCTTGTGGCCCTGCCACCAGGCGAATCCGGCGATCTCGAATCCCTGCGCCGCCCACTGCGGATACTCGGCCGCGAAGTTGTCGAGGACGTCGGTCACGTTCTCCACCGAGTGGATGCTCCAGAAGGTGGTCCAGTTCGCCCCGACACCCGGTTCGGAATCAGCCGCGGAGGTGTGTTCGGACTTGGCGTTGTAGACGATGCCGTTGTGCTTGAGCTGGCATCCGCCGGGATAAAGGGTGGCATCCGTCCAGGTCATGGCCGGAGCCATGTCCGCCTCGTCGAGGAAGAAGTCGTCGTACTGCTTGCCGGCATACCAGACGAAGGGCGAGGGCCCGGTTCCGGTCAGCCAGCGGTTCGGGCTGTCGCCATAACCGGCGTAGGTGTAGCCGTCGGTCCAGTCGAACGACGGGCTGCCGGGCGGCAGGCAGTCCCAGCTGAGGCTGCGGTTGCCGATGCTGCTCTTGATGACGAGGACCGGCTCGTCGTGGTGATAGGCCATCACGACGCCGAAGCCATACTCCGGGCCATACTTGTCACCCGCCACCAGCGGCTGCATCGGTCCCGACCCGCCATCGGAGATGACGCCCCGATAGAACACATCATTGTAAACCGACCAGTCGCCGGAAGCATCGACGAGGTTGGGGAACTTGTTCTCAACCCCGGTCATCGTCGCGAGGGTCCCCGGGCCATCACCGGCGACCTGCCCGTAGCCCACCATGTTCGACTGGCCGGACAGGATGTAGACTTTGACCGGCCTGCCGCTGAGTCCGACATCGGCCGGGCTCGGATCGGGCAAGGGATACGGTGTGACCGGCTGTTCGCCGCCATCGGTCGGATCCGTGAACGAAGCGACGATTTCATACCAGTCACCGGCATTGTCGCCGTCGCTGTTCGGGTTCACCGGATTCGTGCCGGTATCGGAGGCATCGACATAGGTCCCGGTGTTCGTTTCCACCCCGTCTTCAAGGTTGTCGCCGTCCGAGTCCGTGCGGGTCGGGTCGGTCCCCCGGTCGGACACACTGACCCATACACCGGTGTTGCTTTCGACATCGTCCGCGATCCCGTCGCCATCGGTATCCGCATCGGAAGGATCCGTTGGCGGGCGCACTCCCGCGCCGGCCAATTCCGCGCCGTCATCCAGATTATCGCCGTCGGAGTCGGAGTCGTTGGGATCGGTGCCTGCCTGGAACTCCTCAAGGTTTGTCAGACCGTCACCCTCGAGGTCGTCTCCCGGATTCAGGGCCGTCGGCGACGCGGGATCGGTGTGGGCCAGCTCGTACGAGTCCGGCATGCCGTCATTGTCCCCATCGACCACCACGAAGGTGAACACCGGGCTGTGTACCGGCGTTCCATTGGGATCGCCGTCGAGATAGGAGCTGACCTGCCAGTAATACGTGTCGGCGACCGGTGCATTGACTTCCACCGAGACTTCGTTCTGCCCGTTCAGTTCGGCCACCACCACCTGGTTGCCGTTGTTCAACGGGTCGGGTGCGGTGCCGAACGAGACATCGACCCACACATCGGTTCCGACCGTGGGAGGTAGATTGGTCCAACCCAGGGTGACCAGTCCTCCAGGGACCGTTGCCCCGTCGGTCGGCGAGGGGCGAAGCGGATTGACCGCTTCCAGCCGGACGTTGTCGAAAAGGGGCAGATCCAGGAAACTCGCCCCATGAACGTCGTACTCGTAGTCCATACCCAGACGGACGGCGACCCGCTGCCCGAGCAATGCCGCGTGGCTGGCATCGGCGATGAAGGAAAGGCTTCCGACGTAGCTCATGTCCGAACTCCCGTCATTCTTGGCCGTCACCGAGGCCAGGACCGTCTCCCCGCCCACACCGTCGATGGCCAGCAACTCGGCACGGTAGGCTGCCTGCGGCCGTCCCTGAACGGCGGCCACATTGAACGTGAGCGAATACTCCAGATCTGGAGCCAGCCCGTCGCTCAGGATGCTGCTGGTCGTCGTGGCATGCGACCAATTGCCCGCACCCAGCGAGGTGTAGCTCCGCAGGGCCTGGGAACCGTGGGGCGTGGTGAAGTCCCCGCTGTCGACATCGATCAGGCTCTGGTTCGTGGAATGCCCGGTGGTGTGCCATCCGGCGGGATCCACCGGATCGAGACCACCGACGTCAGGACTCTCGAAGCTTTCGGAAAGGAGGACCTGCCCTTGGACGGAAACCGTTGCGAACCCCGCAACGAGGAGCACGCGGGCAAAGCCCGCGAGGGGTGGGTTTTTCATGTAGTCGTGGGTAACTCGGCTTTTTTTTTCGCACACCGCAACCAGACGATCAGGAAGCGGAACAAGGCGCGGAATGTAGTTACAAAAGCCAGCGAGGGAAGCAAATTCAGCCCACCTGATCGCGTCATCGCCGCGCATTTCCCGTCGCGGGCGGACGGTCAGCGTTCCCGGGACACCGCGCCCGCATGCCCCATGGACCCTTCCGACCCCGGCCCAGCCCGGGATCAGCGGGACACCACCGACCCCGATTCCCCACTCGAAAGCCGAAATTCGAGAAATTTGATCGAAATATCGCCAATCGCTAGACGTAGTGCCCCACGGTCCGGACGCGAGGTGACTCCCGGGCTGCCTTTCGTTGCTGCGTTGTGAAGATCCAAAACTCCCTGAACCATCTGATCTCCTCCCTTTCCTGCGCTGGCGTCATCATCCTTGCGGTCGTCGGGCCGGACGCCGGTGCCCAAACCGTTGCCGGCCAGGAAATCACCTATCCCGGAGACGCGTTCGCCAAGCTCGACACCTTCGAGGGGCTGAACCTCGAGGATGCCGACAAGCTTTACAACAAGGGCGACTACAAGGGGGCCTTCGCCGCCTACAAGGCCTACTCCTTCGAGTTCGCCAAGAGCCGGGCCCTGCCCTACGTCCTGCTCCGGATGGGCCGGTGCCTGCACCAACTCGAAAAGCGCAACGCCGCCATCAAGGCCTACCAGGACGTGGTCGACTACTTTCCGGACGATGTCCGCTACGCCGCCGCAGCCCTGTTCTACATCGGCCAGTGCCACGGCCAGAATGGCGACACCGCCAAGCAGACCGCCGTGTGGGCCCGGATGGTCAAGGACGACGACTACGTGGCCCAGCCGAACTCCGGCACCGCGCTGACCTTTCTCGGCAACCAAATGGCCGAACTGGGAAAATTCGGTGAAGCCGCCGAATACCAGTGGCGGACGGCGGTCAACTTCCTCCAGAGCAACCCCAACGCCGCGAAGGCCGCCCGCGAGGCGGTGATCGCGCACTACGCCCGCCGCAGCCCGGATCACGACAAGCTCACGGAATTCTACGTGGCGGCGAGCGGATTCGACGGCCGGGGAATCGACACGGGCAACCCCGAAGAAGACGTCCGCTACTGGACCACCGCTCTTTCCACCGCCCTCGACAGCCGCGCCGACAAGGAAGTCCGACAGCGGGCCTGCTCCTACTGGGCCGCAAAGCTCGGTGACAAGTTCGCGGACAACGACAGCTTGCGGAAGCTTTGGGCCGACGCCCTGATGGTCGCCGAGGAAGACCGGGAAAGCTGGGTTGCCCGGCTGGAGAAGCAGTTCAAGTCAAAGCCGAAGACCATCGACCGGGTCCTGCAGTTCTGCGACTACCTGCGCGCGGGCGATCTCCGCTCGGCCTTCTTCAAGAAGGAGGGCGAATCCCTCGTCAGCCAGCTCAAGACCGAGGACAAGATCAAGGTGATGAACCGGCTGCGCCATCCGCTCGGCATGCACGACGAGGCGCAGATGGTGATGCGCTCGGTGAGCCTGAACGGCATGACCGACGAGCAACTCCGCAACCACGGGTTTTTCGTCGCCAACTACGAACCCGAGGAAAGCGTGCTGCGCTACTTCGCGCGGATGAAGGACAAGCTGGCGGCCGCGAAGGCACGCTTCGACTACTACAAGGGCCGCAGCCACCGCAACCGGCCCAACGCCGAGAAGGCCCTGGCGGAAATCCCCGCCCTTCAGAAATCCCCGGACTACGCCGGGTCCGGCCTGATGTGGGCCAAGGGCGAATTGCTCCGCGAGATCGGTGAACACGGCGAAGCCATCAAGGCGTTCCGCGCGGCCAACCGCGAACCCGACACGACCTGGGCGGTGATCGACTGCCTCGTCGCGATGAAGCAGTATCCGCAAGCAATCAAGGAAGCCCGGCAGTTGATGACCGTCAGCGGCCAGGCCCCTCGCGCGTCGCTCAAGATCGCCGACATCCACCGGGTTTCGGGTGACAAGGCCCGCGAAGTCGACCAACTCCGCGCGGTCCTCAAGCAGTTCCCGAAAAGCGGCGAATCCAGCGAGGCCCACCGCCGCCTCGAAGGCTACGGTGTCGCCCTCGTGGGCGGCGAAGCGGAAGCCGTGGAGTAACAGCAGGTACCGAACCTGAACCGAAAGATACGGCGAACATCCGCAATTGGAATCGCTTCTTCGCCCCCCTGAGAAAGATTTTCCGAACCCCCTTCGAATCAGACCATCGATCCCCATCATGAACCGTGCGACCACCACAGCGCTCCTCATCGTGCCCCTCCTCACCATCCTGTCCCCCGCGCAGGAAACCGGGGAAGGCGAACGCTCCCGGCCAACCGCCGATGTCGATCGCGAGGCCAAGCACCTCTACGACAAGGCGATCGAGCTGATGGAATACAAGCAGTACGAGCGCGGACTCGCGATGCTCAACACGGTCGTGCGCGACAACCAGGGCAACCTTCTCTCGCACATGGCACACATGGCGATGGGCAAGCACTTCCTCGACCAGAACAACTCGAAGGAGGCGCTCGGTCACTTCCTGCTGCTCACCCGCGTGCTGGCCCCCGTCCCCGGCGAGAAGCAGTCCGAGGACGAGATCGCCCTTTACCACGAAGCCCTCTTCCAGGCCGGCTTCAGCCACTTCCAGGCCGGCCAGTATGCCTCCTGCTTTCCCCTCTTCCGCCGCCTCACCGAGGTCGCCGGCCGCACCAAGTGGGCCAACATGGCCTACTACTACATCGGGATGAGCCATTACCAGTTGAAGAACTGGAACAAGGCGATCGACTCGCTCTCGCTGGTCGGCACCGAGGTCGAGGATGCCGGTTCCTCCGACAGCGAGGACCTCGGTCGCATCGAGATCGGCCAGCGCTTCTACTCGAAAATCGAGGACGCCGACGTGCCGATCATGCGCAAGCTCGGCGTGCCGGTGACGGCGACCGTCGAGGTCAGCAGCGGCGACAAGGAAACGATCACGGGCGTTCCGGTCCCCGGAAAGAAGCACGAGATGCTCGCCTCCGCCCCGACCGCGCTGGGCGAACCCAAGGCCGGCGACGGCGTGATCCAGATGGTCGGCGGCGACACCCTCACGGTGACTTACATCGACGACAGCACGCTCGACGGCCAGAAGGGGGTTCCCCGCACCGGCAAGGTCCGCGCGGTCAGCACCGGCACCGTCGGCTTTTTCCTCGGCGACTTTTCAACCCCGGCCTACGTCGCCTATCCCGGCCAGCCCCAGGTGCTGATGCTGCGCGACGCCGACCTCGACAAGTCGCCGAATGCGGAAGCGGTCACGCTCACCGTCACCTCGCGCTTCAAGGTGGAAGCCAAGGAGGCCGCCGAGAGCGACGACCTGCTCGACATCTTCGCCCTCGAGGACGAGGAAGAGGATGCTTGGAAGGAGCGCGACAGCATCACCGTGCGACTTGAGGAAACGGGTGAAGGTCCGCAGATCCGCACCGGCACCTTCCTCGGACGCGTCGAACTCGCGGCGGTCGAAGACGGCATCAGCCCGGACGCCAGCGACAACGTCCTCCACTGCGACGAACTCGATGAACTGATCGTCACCTACACCGACGAGGTGCACCTTTACGGGGACGAACCCCGCGAGACCGAGTCCGTGATCAAGGTTTCCGGCTCGGTGAATTCGGGCGTGAGCGCGGATCAGTATGTCGTCTTCGAGGAGCTCTTGAAGGCCCGCAAGGGCTCGGTCGAGGCCGAGGCCCTGGTGGGGCTCGGGGAGATCTACAAGGACATGGGCCTCGACCAGCGCGCCGCGCTGCGCGCCCGCGAGTCGCTCGACAAGGTCGACCCCATCATCATGACCCGCGACCAGCTCCCCGGCGATCTTGTGGAGAACGCTTTCCGGCTCAAATGGGAGAGCGAGCTGCTTCGCGACGACTTCGATGCCGCCACCGCCACCTGCCTGGCCTTCAACCGCCTCTATCCGGAGTCGGTTCTCGCCGACCAGGCGCTCATGACCCTCGGGCGCAGCCTCACCGACAAGGGCCAGTATGAGAAGGCCGTGGACGTGTACGGCCGCGTGCTGGAGCTTGAGAACCCGATCTCCGCCGCCGAGGCCCAGTTTCGCATCGGCGAGGCCCTGGCCAGGAAAGCCGAGGAAGAAGCCGAGGCCGCCGACGAGCACAACAGCAAGTGGGGCAAGGCCGGCCTGAGCAAGGCGACCGCGCTGCAGAACCGCATGAGCGCGGCGATCAACGCCTACCGCCGCACCTACGAAAACTACCCGGAAAGTGCCTTCGCCGCCGAAGCGCTTGGCCGGGTCGTCCGCCACTACGTCGAGACCGAGAGCTTCGCCCAGGCCGCCAACCTTCTCGAGAGTGTCTTCGCCGACTACCCCGATGCCGCCTTCCTCGACGAGATGCTGCTGCTCTGGGCCAACGTCGCCTTCCGCATGGGCGACAACGAGACCGCCAAGGGCAAGTTGCAGCAGCTGATCTTCGACTACCCGACCAGCAGCCACGTCGCCGAAGCACGCAGCCGGCTCGCCGGACTCGCGGCCGAGAGCGGCGACGCGGAAGAAGAGTGATTGGAACCACGAATGGACATCAATGAACACGAATCCGGGTTCCACCGCATGAGACTCTCAATCAGCCGCCAGACCATGACCCCTTCCAAGGAATCGGAACTCCGACGCCGAGGCGAAGTCGGGCCACGATGGATGATTCGTGTGCATTCGTGTGCATTCGTGGTTCTTCTTTCCGGCGCAACTCTCTCGTCCGCCGCGACCTTCGACGAGCAACGGAAGGCCGTCGCCTCCTCGGTCGAGACGCAGCCGGAATCCGCCATCCTGTCGCTGCTCGAAGCGGGCATCGAAGAGGGAAAGCCGACCCAGGCCATCGCCGAGGCCCGCAGGTGGCTGCGGCAGAACCTTCCCAAGGACGTGGAACTGCTCTTGCAGGCCGCCCGGGCCGCCGAACTCAGCGGCGACGCCGCGGGAGCCGCGGCCCTCTATCAGCAATACTTGAAGGAGGCGGATCCCGGCGCCGAAGGCGTTGGACCCGCGGTGATCGCCGTCCATGTCCTGCTGCGTGACCAGCTCAATGACGTCACCGCCGCCTACACCTTCAACCGCGCGTCCGGTGGCCGACTGGTGACCAACCCCACCGCCCGCCAGTTCGACCAGTGGTTCATTTCCGAGGCGATCCAGCGCAACGATGTCGTCGCCGTCGCCGACCGACTGCGGGCAATCGCCGGGGCCGGCGTTTCAGAGGACGTCCGGGTGAATTTCTACGACCCTCACTTCCGCTGGCTCCTCCAACAGGTCAGCGGCTACATCGACCAGCGCGGCAAGACGCAGGTGAACAAGGAGTGGGCGGACGCCTGCCGCCGTCTCGCGGAGACCATGGACTTCAACGAAGAGCTTGCCCTGCAGATCGACTGGGCCGCATCGGTCGCCGTCTACAATCTCGCCAAACTGGCCGGGGAAGACGTGGCACCTCCCGTCGACGAGGCCAGGGCTCTGCTCGCCAAGTATCCCCAACACGCGCTGTGGGTCCAGAACGGCTGGGCCGGTGGCGGCAACGGGCAGCACTATCGCGGCGACACCACGAAATACTGGCCGCACGAAATCGACGCCAAGATGGCACCCATCGTCGAGGCCGCGAACAAGCTGACACCGCTGCAACTCGCCGACTTGATGAGGTCGTGGCGGAGCGGCTACTACGCCGACAAGGCGTGCCGGCCGCTGGAAGTCGAGGCCGTGCGCAAGTTTATCACGTCGGACCCCAAGCGGATGAACAGCCGCAACGGCGTGCTGGTGCTCGACAAGGAGTGGAAGCAGTTCACGCCGGAGGAAGCGAAGGCCCTCGCTCCCGGGATCTCCGCCATCGACCAGGAGGAAGCCTCGGCCATCCGGGCCATCGCCGCAGGCGGTGCCGAAAAGGACTTCGACAAGATGGTCGACACACTCCTTGCATCGGAAGCCTGGCGACTGGACCCGAACCGGATGTCCGCGTGGGTGGATCAGCTCTGGCACTACGCCGGTCGCCCGGGCGGCAATGAAAAGCGCGATCAACGGATCAAGGATGCCAACGCCTTGGCACAGAAGGCGAAGGAGAACACCCTGCCAACCGAAGCTCCCCTCGCCCGGCAAACCGCGCTCTTCAAGAAGCTGTGGGCCGACTACCGGTCGGGCCAGCCAAAGATCCCGGGTGTCGCCAACCACCTGAGGTCGGTGCTCAAGCACACGCCGGACGGTGTTGCCGAACTCCTCCGGGACCGCAGCGTGGAGGCACAATTGCTGGCACGCGACACGATTGCCGGTGGCTTTGCGGTCACCGAGTCCGACTGGAAGGACCTTGAGGCCCACACCGGCATCAAGGTTTCGAGCTATGCGCCCCACTCCCGGTATCTCGCCCAGCGACACGCGGGTGGAAGCATCTCCGAGTTGAAGAAGCGCCGCCCCGAACTTTGCCGGCCGTTCCCCCTCGAACCCAACCTGCGCCAGGCCGTCCAGGACGGCCTGAAGCGCAAGGACCTCGAACCCTGGCAGGTGCTTGCATGGATCAACATGCAGTATCCCGAGGACAATGCCGAGCAGGTCAAGCTGATCCAGGAACTGGTGAAGTCCCCGCTGTGGAAGACGATGCCCTGGGAAGTCCGCCATGGAGCCCTCCAGTGGTTCCAGAAGGACATCATGACACCGGGAGAGATCGCCTCGCTCGAGGCGGCCGACCCGGACCTCGTCTGCCAGGCACTGCTGGCGCTCAAAAAGGATCCGGAAACGGCGGAGGAGAAAAAGGAACGCGAGGACTTGGAGAAATCCGATCCGGAAGCAGCGGCTGCCAAGGCCGCCGAGCTGGCCAAGGCCGACGTGACGGCCGTCGTGCCCGCGCTTGAGTCGACCATCGAAGGCCTGCGCAACTCGCCGGTCCGGATCGTCGTTCCGGATGCCGCCATGGAGGCGCTGGCAACGCTCTCACCGGCGATCTTCACCGAGCCCCGTTCCCAGGAATTGCTGCTGCAGATGATTGACCAGCTCAAGGCGGCCACGGCTTCCACCGGCTTCGGGTATCGATTCATCACCGAAGTGACCGCAAACCCCGACCCGGACGTTCTGCATCGTGCCGCGGCATTCATCTGGGAGTCGAACAACCGCAACCCCCGTTACTTCGAGCAACTCAGGAACCTGACCCAGTCGCTGATCGACGAGCACCCCTCGGCCGCCAGCGCCATGGCCGAAGCCGCGCTCGACGCCATGGCCCGGCACCGCGGCCACTCGTATTTCAACCGCGAGACCGACATCCCGCTCTTCAAGTCGATCCGCGGCAATGCGGCCATGGAGATGGGATTGATCGTCATCCCGGTCGCCCCCAACCACCCGGCCTACCCGGTTTACCAGTCCCAGGGCGACTGGACCACCAGCAACGAACAAAGCGCCTGGGATCGCCTCGACGAGAACTGGGAATCCTTCGTCGAGGTCCATCGGGAGCTGTCGATCGAGTTCCTCCTGTGGGTCCTCCAGCAGACGATCTACACCCGTGCCGACGAGCGCCAGGAGACCCTGGTCAAGTCCCTGCTTGAATGGGCCAACGAGGACGGCAGCCCGCTCACCAAGGTCGAGCGGATCCGCATCGAACTCGCCTACGGCGACATCGCCATCCAGCGCGGCCAGCTCCGGCAGGCGCATGAGATCTTCACCCGCACCGAGAACAACGAGGACTTCGCCGAGGTCCCCCTGCGGCACCAGGCCACCCTGCGCCGGGCGGGAGCGGAGCGTCTTGCCAGGGACTTCGATGGCGCCCTGAACACCCTCAACGAACTCGAACTCGAGCGCATCCCCGAACTCTGGACGGACATCCGCTACGCCCGCGCCGAGGTCCACTACGACATGGAGGAATTCGTGGACGCCAAGGATGACATCGACTCCATTCTCGCCCGCGAGCCCAACCACCCGGACGCCCGCATCCTCCTCGGCAAGGTCCAGCTCAAGCGTGAGAAGCTGATGGAAGCCACCGAGGTTGAGCTGGGCTCCAACACCGAGCAGGCCAGCATCGTTCCCGGCGAGAACCTCAAGGTCACCTTGAACGACCCCACCCTCGCCGTCTCGGGTGCCGGCACCGAAATCGAGGTCAAGGTCTGGGCCACCTCCGGCGACGAAGAGCAATTTTTCCTGCGCCAGTTCGGCGACGAGAAGACCAAGTTCCGCGGCGAGATCAAGACCGCCCTCGGTGCCCCCGCTGCCGACGACGGCACGCTGCAGGTGATCGGCGACGACGAGATCTTCTACGCCTACACCGAGCGCTTTCTCGAGAAGATGAACCTGGTGGACGAGAAGCGCGGCGGACCGATCACCGTGGCCTCCGACGCGCTGCTCATCGCCTCGGCCCGCAAGCTTCTCACCGAAGCCGAACAACGCACCGCGGACATGGAAGCGATGATGCGGGAGCTTGAGTCCAAGGGTTCGCGGGACAATCTCGAGGCCGCGGCCAAGGCCCGGCTCGCCGCCGAATCGATGGACGCCGATGCCCGCGCGGAGAATGGCGACATTTCCGCCGACGAGTTCGGCCGGTATCTGGTGAATGTGGCCAAGCCCGGCAACCCGATCCACGTCCGGGTGATCGATCCCGACCGCAGCCGCACGCCCGAAGTGGACGAGCTGACCGTCAGCGTCGGCAGCTCCAGCGGCGACTCGATCTCACGGGTCACCCTGAAGGAAACCGGGACCCACACCGGCTGGTTCGAGGGGAGCATTCCGACCAACGGCGCGCAGGCGCTGGCCTTCGGCCGCAATTCCGAGCCGGGCCGCAATCCGAACATGGTGATCAGCCCGTCCGCCGACACCTACCCGGCGTGGCGACCGATCCCGACCAAGGAGGTCGTCCCCGACTTCAAGGTCGACCTGAACGACAACCATCCGCTCGGAGAACTGACCATCACCGCCGCCGAGGAGGGCGCCAAGCTCAAGACCTTCGCGCTGCAGACAGGAATGAACCCCGGCGACATGAGCACCATCGCCGTCTTTCCCCGGAATCAGGCCGCCATCGAGAAACCCTGGCATCCATCGGTGGTCATCATGAATGACACCGACCGCCTCCACGCGAACAACGAGCGTTCGGTTTACGACCTCGATGAGATCCGTCAGCACCTCGAGTGGGGATGGATGACCCAGACCTACGCCGCAGGCGTCGCGGAAAACGTCAGCGGTCCTTCGCAGGCGCTGGACGAGTCGATTCCCGCCAAGGTCAAGTGGCAGCGGCAGGGCCGGCACCACAACGCCCACGTGATCTACCGCTTCCGCGGCTATTTCCATGAAGCCCGGGACGTGACCCGCCGCTTCAAGCTCGATCTGGGCGGATACAAGGTTCCGGAGGGAACGCACCCGTCCGTGTCGGACCCCCCGCAATTCCTGCTCGCGGTGGATGGACGTCGGATCACCAGTGAAGAGCAGCCGGGCCGACTGGAAGGTCAGATCAATCTCCGTCCCGGAATCCACTACTTCGAAATCTGGGCCACCGGCTGGGACTGCGCGATCGGCTTCGGGCGCGGCATCAAGCTGCGGGCCAACCTTGAGGACCCGGAGACGCTCGTCGATTGCCCGGACGACTTCTTCGATCCGTCCACCTTCCCCGAGGGCAGCCTCGACCACCGCAACGGCCCGGCGACGATCACGGCCAACGAGGCGGGCACCGAATTCACGGTGAAGTTCGCTCCGGGTTCGCGGGCCCGGCTGTTGAATCTGGTGTTTCTCGAGCAGGAGGGATCCGTCCCCGCCCTCAACAAGCTGACGCTTTCCGAGCCCGATGGCGCGACGGTGCTGCCAGTGAAGGAAGACTTCGCCACGCTCAACAAGAACGACACCCTCGAAATCCTCACCGGTGACAAGATCTCGGTCCGCTACGTCGATGACCGCTTCGTCACCAAGGACAAGGAGCGCCACGAACGCTTCCTCGATGTGGCCTTCACCGATGCCCGCGTCGAGTTCGCCGACATCGAGCCCCGCTGGGACGAAGGGCGCCGGAAGGACATGCCCTACTACGAGCAGCTCATCCGCTTCCGCCACGACGAACCGCTTTCGCTGGTCGTCACCGACCCGGACATGGACGTCTCCGGCGACCCGGACCGCGTGAAGGTCACCCTTGCCGTCGGAGACGGGAAAGGCCGGGACTACGAAGCTCTGGAAACCGGCGATTCAACCGGCATCTTCAAGTTGCTCGTCACCCCGGTGGCAGGAGCTGCGACCGGTGAAGGCCAGGTCTCCGTGCCCGAAGGCGGCACCATCCACGTCAGCTACCTCGATGAGGAAAACAACCGGCCCGGCATTCCCTACGAACGGGTTGCCCGCATCGATCACGCCTCCTTCGCCCCGCCCGAGTTCATCGTTGCCCACGCCGAGGTCACCCCTTGGGAACCCGAGGACGGCAACCCGGGCATGCACACGCTGCATCACGGGTTTGAGCCCATCCACCGCCAACGCCTGGAGGCCGAAGAGCGCCTTGCCAGCGAGGCCGTGAAGGTCCGCTACGAGATCAAGAACACCCTCATTCCCGCATCCAAGGCCCCCGAAGGCGGATTCCAGGCGGCCCACGGGAGACGCCTTTTCTTCGAGGTGCTTGCCCCCCACCTGGCACTGCGCACCGGCTCCGAAGTCAGGGTCTATGCGCAGACGGACGCCGGTCGCAAGGCCGGCGGACAAGCCGCGGTTGCGGGCTTCGACGTCAGTATCCCGGGCACCATCGAGGTCACGGGAGGACTGGGGGTTCCCAGGGGGCACGGGGCATGGCACGGCGTTCCGGAGATTCCCATCTACACGGGCGGATCGGTCTGGAACACCTTCGAACCGGAGCAGCGGGACCGCTTCCGCCTGACAATCCCGGTCGTCGCCGGACTTCTTCCTCCCTCGGGGGTGCTCACGGAAGAGGAACGCGAGGATCTTCAGGAACGGGCCAAGGACTCGCGGGCCGCGGCGGAGGAGTTGCTCGCCCGCAGCAGCGGCCTGGTCGTCCAGCCGGGCGACCGCATCCACCTTGGATTCCAGTATCAAACACCGGGCGGCGACAAGAAATGGCTGACGACTTCGACCCGGGTGATCACGCACGGCACCTTCGACCTGATGGCGGAGGATTACCGCGAGCCGATGACCAGCGCCTACGTCGGGGAAAGCCTGAACCTGCGCGTGGTCGACCTCGGCGCCGACGTCAGCGATGCCATGGACACCGTGACCGCAATCGTGCAGGCCAAGTCCGGCGCCAAGGCCTCGGTCGAGCTCCGTGAAAGCGGGCCGCACACCGGTATCTTCAAGGGCGAGTATCTCATCGGTTATGCCAAGGAGGCCGGAGCCCTGCCCGAGGAACACGATGTTCGCCGCGAAGGATTCCCGGTGATCTACGGCGATACCATCGCCGCACGCTACACCGATGCCAACGGCAACGACAGCGAGACCCTGATGGTCACCATCAGCAAGGGAGCCGATGGCACCATCCAGCCCTTCTCGAAGACCTACGAAGACGAGGAGATCGGCATGCGGACCCAGTTCTCGCTGGCGGAGGCCTATCTCGAAATGGCCAAGCGCCACCGCAAGCTCGGCGAGACCGAGAAGGCCAGGTTGGAGTATTCCAGTGCCAAGCTGCTTCTTTCCAAGGCGATGGACGAGTTCCGCGACCCGGACACCCGGGCACACGCCGAGTATCTTCTCGGCACACTGACGATGGAGGAGGCCATCGCCGCCGAGGATGAGGAGACCAGGGAGACCCGCTTCCGCGCCGCCCTGTCGCGCTTCATGACCGTCACCGGGAGTTACCCGCAGACCATCCACGCCTCGCGCGCCCAGTACCGCATCGCCACCGTCTACGAAGCCCTCAAGGAACCCGACATCGCGGCGCAGGAGTATGTGAAGCTGGCCTACAAGTATCCCGACTCCGAGTTCCTCGCGACCTCGATGCTGAGGCTCGGCAGCCATTTCCTGAAGAAGGCCGCAGGCCTCGAAGCCCAGGCCAAGGAACTGCTTGCCAAGGGCGAGGACGACAAGGACGCCCAGTACGAGGGCACCGCCCTGATGACGCTGGCCCAGCGCGAGTATCTCAAGACCGCCAGCATCTTCGGCCGCCTGCAGCAGCGCTTCCCGAGCAACGAACTGGCAGGCCCCGCCGGACTGCGCGCCGGTCAGGCCTACATGCGCGCCGGCAAGAACGCCGAAGCTGTCGACGCCTTCCAGCGGGTCATCACCGAGGAGGGTTACGACGGACCCAAGGTCCGCGCCCAGGCGATGTACTGGGTCGGCATGTGCTACCAGGACCTGCGCCAGGAGATGGCGGCCTACTCGATCTTCAAGCGCCTCACCTACGACTTCCCCGAAAGTGAATGGGCGGCCTACGCCCGGGCACAGCTTTCAACCGACCGACTCCTGAAACTGGAGACCGAACTGGAACTCGAACGACTGGAGTCCGGACAGTGAATATGGAACCACGAATGGACACGAATGGACACGAATTGTTCCTCAAGGAGGAAGTATACGGCGTGGTCGGTTGTGCATTAGAAGTCCTCAAGGGACTTGGGCATGGGTTGATGGAAAAACCCTATGAAAACGCACTGGCAGTCGAACTCGGCCTGCAAAGCATCCCATTCAAGCAACAGCCCCGGTTCGCCGTGACCTACAAAGAGGTGCAGGTGGGCGAATACATTCCTGATCTGATCACCCATGATCAAGTCGTCGTGGACACGAAAGTCATCGATCGCATCACAAATCATGAATTGGGCCAGATGATGAACTATCTGAAAATCACCGGTCTAAAGGTAGGCCTCATTCTCAATTTCAAACGAGCCAAACTGGAATGGAAACGAGTCGTACTATGAAAACATTCGTGTTCATTGGTGTCCATTCGTGGTTCCTGTCTGCCGCGCTCATCTCAGCACCGCTGGACGACCGCATCGCGGCTTTCGAGGACGCGGCAACCCAGACCGAAGGATCGGTCGCGGAGATCCTCAAGTCCGGACTTGCCGAGAACCGCAGCGCCCTCGCCTTCGCCGCAGTGAAGCCGTGGCTCGCGGCCAATCCGGGGCTCTCCAATGACACCCTTTTCCAGGCCGCACGCTCGGCGGAACGGGCCGGTGAATGGTCATCGGCCGCGAGCTTCTACCGCAAGCTGCTCACGGATCCCAAGGTGGACGGCCGCATCGCCGGCGAAGCCGTGCCGGCGACCTACCGCCTGCTCATCAACCACCTCGGTGATCCCGAAGCGGCCTATCTTTTCATGCGCGAGGACGGGGCCCGGTTGCGGACCTTCGGACGCGCCCGTCAGTTTGACCGCTGGTTCCTCGACAGGGCCCGCGAACGCAAGGATCTCGTCGCCCTCGCCCGCTGGCATGCCGCGATCCTGAACAGCAACGATCCGCTCGATCGCTTCGAGGACAGTCTCGAGTTCCTCATGAGCGAGTTCGAGACCTTCAGTCACGAGAGCGAGCGCCTTTACGAGGAGCTCGATGCCCTCGCCTCCGCCCGGAGGACACCGGCCGGGATCAAGGAGCGGATCGCATGGGCAAAGACCATCATTCCACTGTGCAAGCCCGCCGCCGAACTCGCCGGGGCCAAGAAGCCGATCCCTGAAGACCATTTCAACTCCGCGCTGCCGGTCGCCGAAGCCATGATTGCGGCGGCTCCCTTCGAGGGATCCCGGGCCGCGATGATCGGCTGGATGAATTTCAACGCCGGGGACTCCGGGGTCTTCAACTCGTTCGTCACCCCGGGCCGCGAAGCCAAGGCCGCGCCAATCCTCAAGACACTCCGGCAACTTCCACCACAGCAGGCACAGGCCTTGCTCCAAATGACCGTCGACCAGGCCAGGGGCCGGAAGGTTGCCGACTACATGTTCTCCAAGGATGAACTCCGGGCCCTCGTGAAGGATCTGCCGCAGGTCTTCAACTCGCTTGCCGCTCCCGACGTCCCCCTCTTCGATGCCACGCTCACGCCCGAAGTCGCGAAGGAAATCGCCCCCCATCTCGCCCGCAATCCTCACGCCCAGGCGGCCATGGTGCGCGCATGGGCCCGCCCGGAACGACGCTACAGCGCCGCCGCCGACCAGATGATGAAGTCGGAGATGTGGCGCTTCGACGATATCAAGACCCTCACCCACGGACTGTGGCACAGCGGTATGTTCGAGCGTGAAGGCGAGGATCACAACGCGCCGAACGTCAAATACAACAACCTCGACAGCCGCTACCAGAAGCTCAAGCAGCAGGTCTCGAAGGAGGCCAAGAACAACGAGCGCCTCGCCGCCTTCAAGACCCTGCAAGCCGACCTTCTTTCCGCCAACCCCTCCACGCCGGGGGCCCTCCCGCTGTGGGATGCCTTGTTCGCCCAGGCACCGGATGCCGACCGGGAAGTGATGTTGATCCGGTTGGTCGCCGACGAGGACGACACCCGCTCCAGCCTGTTCCGGCGGGCCATCGAACAGTCGAGTTTTGGCGGAAGCACCTACGCGAGGCTGCGGTTCGGTCCCGGGTTCGATGAAAGCTGGGACCGGTGGGGCAAGAAACAGGCGCGGGAAGCCCTGCCGGAGTTTGCAAAACATCTCCAGCAGATCCTCACCCGCCAGGCTCAGGCCGGAAAGCTGTCCGAGCGAATCCTCGGCCTCTGGCTCCACAGCGTGGACCCCGAGAAGCCCGAGTCCCGGGAAGCGATGAAGGCCCTGTTCGAATCATCGGCCTACGCCGCGGTCGACCCCGCCTATCACTCCCTCGCGGCCCGCGAGCAGATCTTCGGGCCGGGCTTCCTGACCACGCAGTGCGGGAGCGCCGATCCGCGCTTCGTTTCCCGCGACCTCCTCGCGCTGCCGCAAGACGCCACACCGGCCCAGGTCGAGTCGGCACTGAAGTCGGCGGTCGAGGGTGCGGCGAACGCACCCGACACGGTCACCGTCATCGGCCTCGAACCCGTCGCCAAGCTTCCGGAGTGGTCCCCCGAAACCCGTTCACTGGTCCTCTCCCTGTTCTCCGTGAACTCCCCGGTCGCCCCCCCTCCCTCGAGGCAGGGCTACGAGCCGCTCGTCCAGCGCATCGCCGACGAGGCGCGGGAGTCCTCCGGATGGAGCCCGCTCGAACCCTACGCCGCCGGACTCTGGCATGCCGCCGCCGCGACGGATGATGGCCGGCACTACCGCGGTGCCGACGCGCTCGCGCGCCTCGCCGAGGCTGCCAATCAAGCCGGTTCGCCCTCGGTCGCCATGACCGTCGCCCGCAGTGGTCGCCGAAGTGTAGCCGGCCGGGCGCTCGCCAATGCCGGCGACGGACGCCCGTCCGAAATCGCCGGACTCCTGCGTCAGGTGGCCGGCAAGGCCGCCATGGAAGTCGGCGCGGTGGAAATCCCGGTCGCCGAGAACGACCCGAGCTACCCCATCTACAAATCGAACGCCGAGTTCGTGCAGGACAACCGTGACACGGCGTGGGTCCTGTACGATGCCCACGCCGATCAACTCAAGGAAGTGCTGCGCTCGCTCTCGGTGGGCTACGGACTTTGGCTCCTCGAGCGGAACATCGAGGAAGAACACGAAGAACGTGCCGAGGAACTGGTGAAGGAACTCACCATCTGGTCGCGGCAGGCCGCCGGCACCTTCAGCCCCGAACAGGACGCCGCGCTCAAGATCGCCTATGCCGAACTCGCTTTCCGCAAGGGCGCCCTTCCGACCGCCCGCGCGTGGTTCCGCAAGGTCGCCGACGCCGCGGAATACGAGGGCACCTCGATGCATCTGGAAGCCGCCCTGGGATCGGTGAAAGTCGACCGGGTTTCCCGCAATTTCGGAGCCGCCCTGACCGAACTCGACAACCTGATGCGCCTCCCGAATCCGGAATTCCGAAAGCGGGTCCGTTACGCCCGTGCCGAGGTCCTCATGGACCAGGAAAACTTCGCCGAGGCACTCGATGAACTCGAGGCGGTGCTGCGGGTCGATCCAAAGCACCCCGACGCGCTGATCCTGCGTGGCCAGATCCACTACCAGATGCGCAAGCTGGTCGAAGCCAGCGAGATCGAACTCGGCCCCTCCCAGGACGACACCGTCATCGTCCCGGGTGAGGCGGTGAAGATCAACCTGCGCGACCCCACCCTGCGGGTCTCCGGCGTCGGCGCCGACATCGAGGTCGAGATCTGGGCAAAGTCCGGCGACAAGGTACGGGTGCTTCTTTATCAACTCGGTGACAGCAAGGACAAGTTCCGCGCCGAGGTGCCCACCGAACTCGGCGCGCCGAATCCGAATGACAAGGTGCTGCAGGTGCTCGGCGTCGACGAGATCCGCTTCGGATACTCGGAGCGCTTCCGGAAGAAGATGGACGACCTGCCGGACGATCCTGACCTCGTCATCACGGTCGCGTCGGACGCCATGGTCGACTTCAGCGCGGGCGCCTTCCCGCCGCGCCAGGGCGAGCGCCGCCTCGACATCGAGGAACTCGGCCTTTCCACCGCCCAGGCCGCCCTCGGCACCCGGGCGGTGCGCCCCGGCAACCCGGTCTATCTCCGGGTCACCGACCCCGACCGCAGCGCCTCGCCCGGGATCGATGAGATCACCGTTTCCATGCAGGCATCCAGCGGCGACGAGATCCGCCAGCTCGTGCTGAAGGAGACCGCGCCCTTCAGCGGCGAGTTCCAGGCCATCGTGCCGACGACGGGTGCCCAGGCGTTGGCATTCGCTTCGGAGAGCGCCCCCGGCCGCGATCCGAACATGGCCATCAGCGCCCTCGACTACCCGGGCTGGCAGGGTCAGGTCGGCGACCGCGAGGCCACCCGCATCTTCGGTGTCGACCTCAACGACAACGTCGGCGTGGCAAGGATGACCGTCGCCTCCGGCGGCACCGGTCAGCAGCCCACCCACTTCGTCTTCCAGACTTCGATGAACGGCGACCAGTGGACGACCCGCGCCCGCTTCCCCGACGACGAGGCGCCCTGGAACGGAAAACCACAGATGACCTCCTTCCCGACCTTCCGCGAGGGCATCCCGGTATCCGAACCCGAAGGCAGTGACTTGCCTGAGGATTGGCTCGAGAAGATGGAACTCGGTTCCGTCCGGCCGAACTGCAACTACCTTGCCGCCTATGTCCCGGACCTCGCCGCCGACGGTGAACTCCCGGTCGTGAATACCGGTCACCCCGGCTACTCGGGCCTGATCCGCTACCGCGCCCTCTTCTACCAACCGGCGGCGGCCATCCGCAGGTTCCAGCTCACGGGCCTGCCGCGCACCGATGACAAGGGAGTGATCCGCACGATCTTCCTGCTCAACGGGGAACCCGCCGACGAGGAATCGGAGGATCCGCTGCTCATCGAACGTGAGCTCGCTCCCGGGCTGCACGAGATCGAATTCTGGTGCCACGACGGCCGGGACAAGTTTCTCAAGCGCAAGCCGGCCTTGCTCTGTGATGAGCCCGGCAAGGCGGAACTGGTGCCCTGCCCGCCCTCCATGTTCGACCCCGCGACCTTCCCCGAAGGCGTGCGGGCGGCCATCACACAGCCCGCAACCATCACCTCCGGCGACGAGGGCTTCACCATCGATTTCGGCGACAAGACCCAGGCCCGCATGGTTCGCCTCGTCATCGAGGGCTTCGAGGGCGTGACTCCGGCAATCACCAAGGTCACCCTGACCGACCGCGACGACAACCAACTCCTGCCGGTGGCGCAGGACTACAAGGCGCTGCGCGAGAACATGCAGCTCGAGGTTCTCCCCGGTGACCAGATCGTGGCCCGCTACGAAGACCCGGTGACCGCCACGCCGAACCGCGACCGCCATCAGCGCAGCCTCGGCGTCGCCTACAACACCGGCACCATCACCGCGTCCTTCCTGAACTACGAAACCAACAAGGAAGGCGAACGGGAACTGGTCCTCGAACCGATCCGCCGCTTCCGCATGGACGATGCCGTCGCGATCGTGATCGAAGATGCCGACCTCGATGGCAGTCCCGAGCGCGACACCATCGAGTTCGTGGTGAATTCCAGCAGTGGAGCTTCGGTCACGCTGAAAGCCGTCGAGACCGAGAAACACAGCGGCGTGTTCATGGGCCGGGTCTTTCCGGTGGAAGGCGAGCCTTCCCGCGACTCCGAGATTCAATTGACTCCCGGCGGAGTCCTGACGGCCGTTTACCGCGACGTGGAGAACCTCGACCCCGGCATTCCCGCGGATCGCGAGGTCACGATCACCCACGCGCAATATGAATTGCCGCTGCTGAGTGCCTACGCCCTTTCCAGCGAGGTTCTCCCCTACACCCCGACCCCGAGCGAGGACGATGAAAAGGCCCGCCGGCCCGGCGGCACCGAGGTCTTCCATCCCCGCAGTGAGCTGTCCTACCACCATGTCGACTCCGCCGACACGGTCGACAAGCCCCTCACCGCGGTCATCGGCGCCAACCTCCGCTTCGATGTGGTCGCCCCTCACCTCGCACTGGCGGGCAGCAGCGAGATCCGCGCCTACGTCCAAACCGACGAGGCCCGCAAAGCGGCCAAGGCCCCGGGCAAGGAATTCGACGTCACGGTTCCCGGAACGCTCAAGCTCACCGGCAGACTCGGCTCCGGCGAACTGGATGTGCCCCGCGGCTACCACATCGCCACGCCGCCCACTCCACCGACCAACGAACCCCCGCTCGAACAAGGTCGGTTCTCCTTCAGCATTCCCCTGATCCTCGGCGACCCGCCGACCCGCAGCTTCGCCACCAAGTCTGCCGAAGAACTCCCCTCCTCGGCCATTCCCGACGGCCTGGCCGTCAAGGCAGGCGACATCGTCCATGTCGGCTTCCCGTGGCAGGACCAGGACGGCAAGGTGCACTGGAAAACCACCCGCTTCACAGTCGGCAGCGATGCCTTCCTCGACGTCATGGAGAACGGCTATCGCGAAGCGCTCACCAGTGCCTACGTCGGCGAAAAGATCTATCTCCGGCTGCTTGCTCCCGGTCTCGACCGCGGCCCGGAGCGCGACAATGCCATCGTCACGCTGAAAGGCACCAGCGGTGCCAGCACCCGCTACGAAGTGCGCGAGACCGAAAGTCACTCGGGGGTTTTCAAGGGTGTCTTCACCGTTGCCTACGCCGACGAACAGATTCCCGCCGAGCTTCCGCCCGTGGCGCTCAACGGCTTCCCGGTCCGCTATGGTGACGACATCACCGTCAGCTACGAGGACCAGAGCTTCGCCGTGAACGTCAACAAGGGCGCCGACGGCGTCATCGAACCCTTCAGCAAGCGCTTCACCGGCGACGAGATGGCGGTGCGGACGGGCTTCACCCTCGCCGAGTGCTACTTCGAGCTCGCCAAGAAGCACCGCGAAATGGACGAGGAAAGCCTTGCCCGCCGGCAGATCGGCCAGGCCCGCAAGCTTCTGGCCGAAGCTCTCGCCACCCACCGCGACGACGAACTCAAGGCGCACGCCGAATACCTGCTCGGCAACCTTTCGCAGGAGTTCGCCGACCTCGCGAAGAACGACGAGAGCAAGCTGCCGATGTACCAGGACGCGCTCGCCCGCTTCTCCAAGATCCCCACCGACTATCCGGACACCGAGTTCGCCCCGAAGGCCCAGTTCAAGACCGCCCTGGTTTACGAGAAGATGGGCGAGATCGAGAACTCGGTCGAAGAGTACGTGAAGCTCGCCTACAAGTATCCCAATGACGAGCTTATCCCGACGGTGATGGCCCGTCTCGGTGGCTACTTCCAGAAGAAGGGCCAGGAGTTCAAGGAGCAGGCCGACCTGCTCCGCGAGAACGAGGACGATGAGTCGAAAGCCGAGGTGCTGCGTCTCGACGACCTGAGCTACCCGGAGTTCCTCAATGCCGCGATGGTCTTCTCCAAGCTTCAGGAACGCTTCCCGGATGATCCGCTCGCCGGACTCGCCGGACTGCGGGCGGCCCAGAACTTCATGCGGGCCCACCAGTATGAGGAAGCCCTCGTGCAGTTCCAGCAGGTCATCGACAGCGAGCAATACGATGGCCCCGACATCCGCGCCCAGGCCATCTACTGGAGCGGCATCAGTCACGAACGCTGGGTCGGACTGATGTCCGAAAACAACTACAAGGCCCGTGGCAACGGCATCCGGGAGGCCTACCAGCTCTACCGTCGCGTCACCTTCGACTTCCCCGACAGCAAGTGGGCCAAGTATGCCCGCGGCCGCCTCGCCGACCCGGTCTTCGCCCGGATCATCGAGGAGGAAAACAAGGCCCGCGAACGCATGATTGAACAACTCAAGGAGAGCCGCTGATCCCGGCCCCGCCGACCATTTTGAACCGACTCGAACAACAACTCCTGCGTGACACCGTCGGCAACTCGTCGCCGCGCTTCATCCTGCGCACGCGGACCCGGGTCGACACCGGGCGCTGGACGCGGCGCAGCCCGCTGTGGCTCTGCATCATGGATGACGAGATCGTCCTGCTGTCCGTCGGACGCCGCCGCTACCTCCAGCGTCGGCCACTCGAGGACTGCCGGGAAAGCCACTACAACGCCGCGCGCGGTGGTTTGGTGATTGCTCCGGGGGACGGACTCCGTTTCCCCTGTCTCGAAATGCCGGTCGCCGATGCCCTGAAAGCCCTCGACTTCATCCACTCAACTCACGAAACCAAACAGCGATGCTAGAACACATCATTGAAGGAAAGATCATCATGGTTCCCCTGATGATCTGCAGTCTGATCAGCCTTGCCGTGGTCTATGACCGCTGGCTGGCCTTCCGCGCGAACCGCAAGATCGACACCCGCTCGCTCCGGTCGAAGGTGCTGGCCCACCTGCGCAAGAACGACCTCTCCGCCGCCATGGAGGAATGCAAGGCCGCCCGGGGACCGCTCGCCTCCGTCATTCTCGCCGGCCTCCGGTCCTACGACCAGCTGAAGGGCAAGAACGAGTCTTCCGAGACCATGCGGCTGGTGGTCGGACAGGTCATGGACGACTACAGCGCGCAGGCGATGAGCGTGGTCAACAAGCGGCTCGACGTCCTGACCACCATCGGCACCGCCGCCCCGCTGCTGGGGATGACCGGCACCGTGACGGGCATGATCGCTTCGTTCTCCGGGCTCGCCGAGGCGGGCAGCATGGCGGGTGGTGGCGGCGAAGTCGCCAACGGCATCTCCGAGGCGATGGTCACCACCGCCGCCGGCCTGATCATCGCCCTGCTCGCCGTCATCCCGCAGAGCGTCTTCAACCGCTGGAGCGACGAGATCGAACTCGAGATCGAAGAAGCCAACAGCGAACTCGTCGAGTTCATCCTCACGCACCACTGAAAATTTCGAATGACGAAACACCCGAATACCCAAGGAATGATGAACGGGCGAATGACGAAGCGGGGCTCCTCCAGCGAGCCGTTCCTTCGCACTTCGGATTTTGTCATTCGGGCTTCCTCGGGTGTTTGGGTATTTGGGTATTTCGTCATTTCCTGAGCTTGCGATGAGACGGCGCAGCACACGTGAGAAGAAACACCGCTCGGGCGAAATCCCGACCGGCTCGTTCTCGGATATCGCGTTCCTGCTGATCATCTATTTCCTGGTCGCCACCACCCTGGTGAAGGTCAAGACCATCACCGCCGACCTTCCCACCGGCGAGAAGACCAGCCAGCCGCAGTCGGACAAGACCCCCATCGTCAACCTCCGCGGAGCCGAGGTTTTCCTCAATGACCGCAAGGTGACCATCGAGCAACTCAACGAACGCCTCGCGGCGCTCGAACTCGCCGAGAAGGATCCATCCAAGCGGGTCATCATGCTCGAATCCGCGAGCGGCACCCCCTACGAAAACTATTTCCAGGCCCTGGCCTCGATCAGCGAGCATCATGGGGTCGTCGCCATCGTCGAGGAGGACGAATAGGATGAAGAAGCACCTCCAACGTCGCAAACGCCGCAGCGTGCCCGTGCCCATCGCGAGCATGGGCGACATCGCGTTCCTGCTGATCATCTTCTTCATGGTCTGCAGCGAGGTCAGCAAGGACAACAGCAAGGCCCGGCTCACCCTGCCCTTCTCCGAGTTCGTCGAGAAGATCGAGATCCCCGTGGCCGCACGCATCGCCGTGGATGAGAACGGCGAGATCTTCTTCGACGGCTACCAGGTCGACAGCGTCAAGGAGGTCGAGATGGGCGTCCGTGCGCTGCTGACCAAGACCGTCTCCGACGACCAGCGCCACGTTCAGTTCAAGTGCGATGCCCAGCTGACCAAGGAGCAATTTGAACCCGTGATCAAGGCCATCGCCGCGGGCGGCGGCATCATCGAAGCCGTCGGCGAAAACAACGAATAGTCACCACCATGAATCCGAACAACGAAACCAGCCCCGACGAGTTGCTGGACACCTTCGAGGGCCGCAGCCTGAAGAAGATCCTGCTCTTCACGATCGTGGTCCATGCCGTCATCCTGCTCGGCTCCAGCGTGCCCTTTCTTTTCGGAAAGGCCTTCGGGATGGGCACCAGCGACTTGAGTGAGGAAGAGCGGGTCAAGGCCGCGGTCAGGGAAGCCAACATCACCCTTCGCAAGATCGCCGACGAACACGGCATCGAGCCTCAGGAACTCAGCAGTTCCATTGCCGGGGGGATTCCCAAGGCACCGCCCGCCGAACCGAACGAGAGCCCCGCCACGGAACCCGCCGCCGAGCCCGCGGATGATCCCGACGAGCCCAAGTCCGCCATCGAGGAGGAACTCAAGAAGGTCGAGGAGGGCCCCGAAGTGCCCCCCATCCCGGAAGAAGAGGAAGTCGATCTGTTCCGCTGAACTGAGCCGCCCCGATGCCGCCGAACGTCCAGCTTCCCGCCGAGAGGATCGATCAGATCCCGACCGCCCCGTCTCCTTCAAAGGCGGTGGTGGTGGCGCTTGCGGTGCTGGCCCTTTCGCTCTTCGGAGGGGCGGTGGGCCTGTGGGGGCCACCGGTCCTTGACGCCTGGCTCTCCAACAAGGGTGAGTTGGCGATCCTGTGGCAGAAGCTGCACGTCACCTCCTCCCTCAAGACCTGCTTTCACGCCATCGGCGTCGTCGGCGGACTTTGCGCCATCGCCGGCCTGCTCGGTTTCATCCGCTCGAAACCGACCTACCTGATCCTGCGCTTCACCGTGCTGGCAGTGGTGGTGGTCATGGCGGCCCTGGTCTGGCTCGTCTGGCAGGGAGCCTTCGCCATGGGCCGCGAGGGGCTGGAGATCAACGGCTCCAAGCAGGACAGCGTCACCGCCTTCAAGATGTGGTGGGGCATCTGCTGGCCGGCCTTCGCGGTCGCGGCCTACGCCTGGTGGCTGCAGCTCATGTTGCGCAGCCGCTCGGTTTACGCCGCCTTCACCTCGGTCACCGGCCGGCCGCTGCGGGGCGACCGGATGCTCGAGAGCCTGCGCACCCACGGTCGCGACCCCCGCCACCGGAAGAGCCTCTACGGGAGTATCCTCACCCACCTGATGATCCTTGTGATCATCCCCTGGATTCTCAGCCTCGGGGGCTGCGTCGAGGCCTACAAGGTGCCCAAAGGCAGCGGCAACCCGGTGGTCGCCATGGTCAAGGTGGTGAAACCGAAGAAGAAAAAGAAGAAGACGCTCACCCTGCGGCCGAATTCCGCCATCCTCTTTGATCAACCCGACCTCGACGAGACCGAGGTCGACCAGATCATGGAGGAAAAGACCGAGGTGACCTACGAGGCCAACCCGAACGCCATGGCGGGCAACATCGGCAAGGGCGGCGGCGACGAAGGCGGATGGCCGGAGGGCATGGATGACTACAAGATCCGCTTCATCCGGCTCGAGCACGACGGAGCGGGCTGGGACGACGGCATGAACGAGACCGCCGCCGACATCAACTTCCTCAAGGCCTTCGCCCAGGCCACGGGTTTCAGAAAGATCGCCAGCAAGGGAGAGAGCCACTCGATCGCCCTGCTGCGGAAGTATCCGGACGATGGCTTCCCGCCGTTCGTCTATCTGACCGGGAACGACAGCATGGGGCGCGTGAGCACCAAGGACGCGAAGATCCTACGGGATTACTGCCTCAAGGGAGGCATGCTGATCGCCGATGCCGGCAGCGCGAGGTTCCACCAGTCCTTCACCCACTTCATGCGTCAGGTGTTTCCGGACAAGCCGCTGATCGACATCGCCGACGACGACATGATCTATCAACTCCCCTATGCCTTCCCGGATGGTGCCCCGGCCTTCTGGCACCACGGCGGGCGCCGGCCGCTCGGCATCAAGCACGAGGGACGCTGGGTCGTCTTTTACCACCCCGGCGACATGAACGACGCCTGGAAATCGCCCGGCTACACCGACGTCACGCCGGAGATGCGCGACGCCGCGATGAATCTCGGAGTGAACCTCGTCTACTATTCCTTCAACCAGTGGGACGACGCCATTTCGAAAGCCCGCAAGTAACCCCCGGTTTTTCTCCCTTCCATCGTGAACCCCGACTCCATCGGCACCATCGGCACCATCGGCTACCTCGGCTTCGCACTCGCGTTGGCGGCGGTCGCGACGTGGCTCGTTTACTGGGGGATGAAGAAGCGCTTCCTCGTCCGGCTTGGATTCGTCCTGGCACTCGCCGCCCTCGCCTGTGCCAAGATCCACTCGGCCACCCACGTCGACCGGATCGAGATCGACCCCTCGATCCAACTCGCCATGATGAAGGCGAAGCAGGAAGAGCGGCGTCAGGCGGCACTCGACCTGCGGGGCGACGAAGTCGCCCAGATCCGCTTCGCCGAGGACGATGGCGAGGAATTCATGGACAAGGCGGGCCTCGAGGAAAGCGACCTTGAATACTACGACAGCCTCGAGGAGCCGGCGTGGAAGAAGAACAAAAGAACCCGCTCGAGCGAGGGCGAGGAAGACACCAGCCTCGATGCGCTGATCGACACCGAAGAAGCCGAGGGCGGCGCGGACGTCGAGGCACTTGAAGCCGAGAAGGGCCCCGAACCGATACTGATGGGCGAGGAAGAGGTCGTCGCCGCGCGCAGGATCGATCGCTGGAACGGTCGCGTGTCCCTCGCCCTGCCGATCCTCGGCCTCCTGCTGCTCGGCTACGACTATCTGCGCCGGGCCAACCGCTACGCCGAGGCCAGCTTCCCGCTTCCCCTGCCCTCGGCTCTTCCAGGTTCCATCACCCCCATGCCGGCGGTGGTCGAACGTTCCGATCCACCCCGCCGTCCGGTGGTCGCGGAGCTGGCCTGGCTGGCCCGGCGCGGGGACTCGTTCCTCTACCTCGCCGACGAACCGTTGAAGGCGGCGAAAGCTCTCGAACAACTTCAACCGCTCGCCGCCAAACACCGGCGCTTCGATCTTCTGCCGCTCGGGGACGACACCATCGATGATGACTTCGTGTTCGAATCCCTGTGGTTCGGTCGCTGTTCCTTCGTGGTCGAATCCCCGGACCGGATCGAAGCACTGATACGGCGGTTCACCGAGCTGATGCAGCAGCGGCGCAAGACCCGCGCCAGGGTCCGTCAGGTCGCTCACCTCGTCTGGGATCTCCCGGGCAAAACTCCCGGTGAAGAGCTCACTCAACTCGCCGCCCGCACCGGATTCTCGATCTTCCTTGTGGCAAACCAATCCCATTGATCATGAAACGACTTCTGTTCCTATTCCTCCTGATGGTTTCACCAGCGTTCTCCGAGGAACGCACGCTCACCCCCGAGCAGATGGAACAACTGGCCAACGAGGGCGAACTTCCTGATGACACCCCGGAGCGACCGACCCACCTGCCCGACCTGACCCAGTACGAGCCGCTCCCCACGGACGGCAAGGGCAAGGAACCCCCGGTTTGGACCCTCGGCCCGACGGGCATCGTCAGCCAGATGATCGACTTCCGCTTCCAGGGGGACCAGGTCTTCGTCAAGGGCACCCTTCCGGGTTCACCCGCCGAGGGAAAGCTCCTACCCGGAGACGTGATCCTGGGCTTGAACGGCAAGAAGTTCGAGGCGGGAGGACACATCGGCATCCTCATCGGCAATGCCATCATCGAAGCCGAACTCGAAGAGAACGAGGGCCGGATGGTCTTCCAGGTGTGGCGCGACAAGAACTACGCCGCCCGGACCGGCAAGCAGGACCTTGCCGCCGTCGATATCGATGAACTCATCAGCGAAGCCCGCGATGACAACACGCTCTACGACTGGAAACCGGAGGAGGAACGGACGCAGGAGGTCCGTCAGATGGGTTTCGACAAGTTCCCGGTCGAAGCCGAAACCCTCGAGGTCGAACTGAAGCTCCGCACCTTTCCCGCTTACAGTGACACCGCTCCCTACGACTGCCCCAAAACCGCAAAGATTCTCGACGATGCCTACAAGGTCCTGGAACAGAAGTTCATCGTCGACCCCCAGGTCAAGCGAAGCGGCCGCGGTGGTATCATCGAGGCGATCGCCCTGATCTCGTCCGGCAGGCCCGAGCACCGCAAGATCGTGCACGACTGGGTGCGGGGACCCCACAGCCCGTGGAAGCCGCCGACCGAGCCCGCGGGAACCATGTTCGAACCCGGCTACCGGGGCTACAAGGGCTACCAGAGCTGGCACCACGGCTACGGTGGCCTGTACTGCGCCATCTACTACGACGCGACGGGCGATGACTTTGTCCTCCCGGCGCTACGGAAGTATGCCATCGACACCGCGATGGGCCAGAGCGGTCACGGCTCATGGGGCCACACCTTCGCCTACCCGTCCTTCAACGGCGGCGAACTCCACGGCATGAACCCCGGCTACGGCGCCCTCAACGCCGCCGGCAACCGCTGCTTCTTCCTCATCACCCTGGCCCAGAAACTCGGCATCGAGCACCCCGAAATCGACCTCGCGGTCAAGCGGGCCCACCGCTTCTTCGGCTCCTACGTCGACCAGGGTGCCATCCCCTACGGCGACCATGGAGCGGCTGCCACCGATGACAGCAACGGCAAGAACACCGGTGTCGCCTTCTCGATGAAACTCCTCGGTGATGACTACGGCGCGAAGTACTTCGCGATGATGTCGAGCCACTGTGCCTTCACCCGCCGCGGCGGGCACGGCCACGACTACCACGGCAACTGGTCGTCATGGGCGGCCAGCCTCTGCGGCCCGGAAGTGCGCACCTTGAACGAGCGCAACCTGCGCTGGCGCCGGACCCTCAGCCGCATGTTCGACGGCAGCTTCGTCTATCACGGCGGCTATGGAGCGCTTCGCGACCCCACCGCCACCCAGGTCCTTCACCAGGCGGCTGTTTACAAGCAGACGCTGATCACCGGCAAGGACCCCAATGAGAAGCTTTACCCGAACGAGCGGGAGATGAAGCAACTCCTCTCCAGCGCGAGAGCCCAGTTCAACGATCCGCTGCTCATCGAAATGGACGGCACACCTTGGCGCGAGCGGAGCACGGAAGAAGTCCTCGACCTCCTCGACATCTTCAAGCCGAAGGCGCGGGGCCAGGTCGCCCAGGAACTCGCAAAGCGCTATCAGGCCGGCGAAAAGGAGATCCTGCCGCGGGTGGTCGGGCTGCTCGAACACGACGAGGCCCGATTCCGCGATGGTGCGGTACGGACCGTCGGCGCTTGCGGGACCGATGTGGTCCTCGAGCACCTCTCGAAGCTCACCGCCTTGCTCAAGGACCCGGCGGACTTCGTCCGGGTCTCGGCCGTGAAGGTGATCTCCAGGGCCACCGACGCCAAGGAAACCCAACTCGCGATGATCCAGGCAACGCTCGACGAACCGAAGGCCATCGCCCCGAACAGCGTCCGCAACTCGACCCAGGCCGCGCTCTTCAAGAACAGCACCGTCCTCGCCAACAAACCCTTCGAAGCCGGGTTCGAGGAGGAGGAGGTGCGCTCGGCACTGGAACATCTCATCATGCTCGACCCGGTTCACGGATCCTTCATGCCGTCCCGGCTCGAGCCCTGGACCAAGGAAACCGTCGTCAAGGTCGCCGGGCCGCTCACCAACGCGGCGGAGGTGGAGCAGCTGGCCGACCAGATGTTCGCCAACCGCTCGGCCCCCGCCCGGGCCCTGCTCACGAAGTTCAACTACCGGGAAGGGATGGAATCCTCCGCCGACCGCCTGCGTCGACAGGCGGCCATCCGCCGCGATATCCGCCCCTTCGTCGGCTTCAAGCGTCCGCTCATGGAGCCCGACCCGGTCAAGGCCGAGCCGGCCGTCTTCAAGGACTACCTCGACGAGATGGCCATCGTCCTGACCGACAACCCGAACACCGAACTCGTCAAGAAGGTGGACAAGAAGACGGTCATCACCCCGCTGGATGAACTCTACAAGCTCGTCTCGGCCGCCAGCGATCCTCCCCGCCTGCCCTCGATCTTCACTGACGTCCGCGTCATGTTTGAAGAGAAGCTGAATGCCGCCGATGGCACCGGTGCCAAGATCAAGCTTTGCCGCGACGAACTCGCCGACCCCGCCAAGCGCTCCTACTTCCGCAAGATGGCGGCAATCGATTTCCTCACGGAGATGCTGGGCGCCGACGCGCTGCCCGACCTCCTGCCCTACCTCAATCACGACTACTGGCGACTGCGGGAGCACGCCCAGAAGGCGGCCGCGGAGCTTGTAACCGCCGGCGCCGGCGGCGCGCTCGGCGAGCTTTTTGCCTCCGCGGAGCCGCGAGCTGCCGCCGGTATCCTGGCGGTCTTTGCCTTGAGCGGCTCCGACGAGGGCCTCGAGATTGCAAGATCGGCGCTCAAGCACGACTCGATCCCGGTGAGGGCAGCGGCCGCACACACCTTTGCCAGGCTTGCCGGTACCGAGGCCATACCGACGCTCTTCGCCCAACTCGCCGAAGCGCGTGAGCAGGAGGAAATCATCGGCTGTGAGGATGCCCTGCTTTCCTTCAGGGACGATCCGACCAGCGCGACCCGGATCCGGGACGACGTCCTCAAGGTCCTGCCCAAAGCCGACCCCGCCATCCGGCCGAACCTCTACTTCATCCTCGGCCGGCTGGGGGACGAAATCAGCATCGACTCACTCGAGAAGGCCGCGGAAACCGACAGCCTCTCGGAGCTGCGGGAGATCGTTCATGCGCTCTCCTATTCGCTGAGCCGCAAGGCCGACCAGGTCATGCTCCGGATCGCGAAGACCGACAAGGAAAGCGCCAAGATCGTCGGTGCCCAGTCCGCCCGCCGACTGGTTCTGGGACCCAAGGGCTTTTGGGATCTCACCGACGCCGAGCGCATGGACTTCGCCGAACCGATGCTGAAGCTGAACATGGACGGCAGTCTCATCAAGCTACTCGGCCGCGTTTACGATGCCCGGGCCCTCCGGGCCTTGATGTATTGCCTGGAAAATGGCGTCTCCAACGCCGCCGACGCACTGGTCACCAATGCCGAAGGCCTCGACAAGGGGAGCCTTTCCTCCGCCGACAACAAGATCGCCGTGAAGGCCCTGCAGGACGTCATGGAGTACATGGAAGTGGCCCACCTCCGCGGCGGCCCCGCCGCCCACATGCGGAAGGAAGACAAGTATTACGAATGGAAGGCCCTCCAGGCCAGGGCCGGCAAGGCGATGCTCAAGCTGCACCAACCGGAGGAGGCCCCCATCCCGACCATCGATCCCCTGCTGATCGATCCTTGAAGGGTGGCTGACTGGAGATGCGGGCAGCACTCTGGGGGTGCCCAGTGGAAGCAATCATTCATTGGCCCCTTCGGAACCGGTCCGATCGTGCCACCCTCCACGAACTCCGCCTTGGTAAAGCCCTTGCGCCGGTCGTCCTTGCAGCGTGCGACGTTCTCGACCCAGCGAAGAACCCTGTTGACGCGCGGGCCCACGGGCGAGCACGGAGCGCTCATGCCACGCGAAGCTCGGGTCATCATCGGCACAGATCATCGAAACGTCCCGGGGCGCAAAGATCCCGCGCTCGGCAAGGTGCTGCTGGGCCGCGATGAATTCGCAGGGCTGGTCGAGAAAAAGGACGGTCGGAGGAGTCAGCCCAAAGAGGGAATCGAGGCATCGCCGAAGGCCCGCCGGTGACGGTTCCCAATCCGGCAGGTTGTACTCACCGGTCCTGATCCCCAGCGCATTCATTCCATGAAGTGTCTCCCGAATGACACGATCCGGTTCGGGTATTCTCGCATGTCCGGGCAGCAGGAAGACGATGCAATGGTGGCCCAGCTCTTCATACCGCGCTTCCGCTCCGGTCACGTCTTTGGGCGGTGGGTTGCCCGAGCCCTGGATCCTGAACCGGAAAGCATGGCTTCGATTCTCCATCTCCCAGGAAATGGATGGAATTGGAGGCAATTGGATGACTTCGGGTGGAATTGGAGGTAGGATCAGGGCATGAAGATCCCTCTTCCACCGGTCTTCCAACCGACCAACGAAATGCTGACGCTGATCGCGTCCATTGACGAGTTCAAGGGCGAGTGGCGCGCGCTCGGAAAGCTCGGTCCCGGGACGCTGCTCACGCTGCGCCGCATTGCAACCATCGAGAGCGCCGGTTCCTCAACCCGGATCGAGGGCGCGAAGCTGAGCGACGGCGAAGTCGAGCAACTCGTCGGCAAGCTCGGGAAGGAATCCTTCCGGTCACGCGACGAGCAGGAGGTTGCGGGCTACGCCTACGTGATGGAATCGATCCAGACCGCTTGGCCGGATCTGCGGATCTCGGAAAGCATTCTCCTGCAACTGCATCGCGATCTCCTGCGATACAGCGAAAAGGATGAACGCCATCGGGGCCAATGGAAGACACTCGACAACCATGTTGCCGCCTTCGATGCGGATGGGAAACAGGTCGCCATCATTTTCGAAACCGCGTCACCCTTCGAGACACCGGTGCTCATGGAACAACTCCTGGCCTGGCTTGCCAGGGAAGAGGGCGACCCCGTTCTCCATCCTCTCCTGCGGATCGCTGTCTTCAACGTGGTCTTCCTCGCCATCCATCCGTTTCAGGATGGCAACGGTCGCCTTTCCCGGGTCGTGACCAACCTGATGCTGCTGCGTTCGGGCTATGCCTACGCTTCCTACACTTCCCTGGAAAGTGTGATCGAGCATCATAAGGATGCCTACTACCTCGCATTGCGCAGAACCCAGACCTCGTTCCGGCATCAAGCCGACTGGGAGCCATGGGTTCTCTTTTTCCTGCGGGCACTGAAGTTCCAGATCGAGCGCTTGCGGAAACGCCTGCCGGATTCCCCGGCAAAGGGAAATGCGCCTCCGCCACCCGCCGCGCTTTCCCCGCTTGCGGGACGCCTACTCATGCTCCTTGAAACGCGTCAAACGCTCTCGGTCGGGGATGCGGCGGAAGCCCTCTCGGCCAACCGCAACACGCTGAAGGACAAGTTCACCGAGTTGACCGAAAACGGATTCGCCGAACTCCACGGAAGGGGCCGGGGGGCGCACTATCGTCCCGTGAGAAACCAAGGCCATGCTCAAGCTTCACCAACCGGAGGAGGAGCCCATCGCGACCATCGACCCCCTGCTGATCGATCCTTGAAGGGTGGCTGACTGGAGATCCGGGCAGCACTCTGGGGGTGCCCGGTGGAACCGATCATTCATTGACCCCTCGGAACCGGTCCGATCGTGCCGCCTTCGATGAACTCCGCCTCGGTGAAGGCCCTGCGACGGTCATCCTTGCCGGTCGCGACGTTCCGGATCCACCGGAGAACGCGGTTCACGCGCGGCCCCATGGGAGAACGGATGCAACTGACCGGGCGTTCGTGCCAGGCGAAGGTGGGGTCATCATCGGCACAGATCATCGAAACGTCCCGGGGTGCCAGAATGCCGCGCTCGGCAAGGTGCTGCTGGGCCGCGATGAACTCGCAGGGCTGGTCGAGAAAGAGGGCGGTGGGCGGGGTGACGCTGAAGAGCGAGTCGAGACAGCTACGAAGGCCTTCAGGTGACGGCTTCCAGTCCGGCAGGTTGTAGTCACCGGTCTGGATTCCCAGGCCATTCATCTCATCGAAAACCGCCTGCACCACCTTGTCCGGGGCGGGCTTTCTTGCAAACTCGGGGAGCAGGAAGACGATGCGACGGTGACCCAGTGCCGCCAGCCACCTCACGGCGGCCAGATACGCCGGGGCTTTTTGGGGACCGGTGAAGGCCAGAGGCTCAAGGGGTGCTCTTCCAAACAGGCCGAAGGCCGGCTTCGACCGCGCCGCGAACCATTCCAGCACCTCGCGGGAGGCCGCGACGATCACCCAGGCGTCGGCCTCCGTCTGCTCCACCATCCGTGCCACCCGCTCCACCTTCATGCCGAGTTCGGTCAGGGACCTTCGCGCCAACCTGACCTCGTATCCGGCTTCGCTCAGCTTCAGCAGAAGCGTGGACATCTCCGGGTTGCCACGGTCCTCGGGACTGTAGAGCAGGAGCCTGACCCGGAAGGTCGCCGGCTTGGCGTCGTCCGGCAGGACGATCCGGCGCCGCCGCCCGGGCCCCTGGGACTCCAGCCAGCCCTCCCTTTCCAACTGGTCCAGGGCTGCCCGGGCGGTATCCCGCCCGACCTTGAGTTCGCGGACCAACCGGTTCTCGCCCGGCATCGCTCCGGTCCACGTCTGCCGCCGGATCATCTCCTTCAGATACTCCGCCACCTGCTCGCAGGCTGAACGGATCCGCAACGGTTTCATGCTCTTTAACCTCTGGAAATCCGGAGCGGTTGGCAAATGGAAACGCAGTCGCCCCCGCTCAGGCATGTTCGTGCTACGGGAACTTCCTCGCTCATGAACGGCTGGTCGGCACAACCTCGGCTGGATGCCGGAAAGGCACCCTACCGGGGATGGCGAAGTGCCTGCAGAATTCGGGGACCCACCCGCGAGGCGCCGACGGCGCTTTTGTCACTTCACTCCCCGAGCGCCTGCCCATCCGCATCCAGCCAGGCGCCGAAGGAAAGAGGAGTACCTCACCGTGGCGCGGTCCGACCGTGCCGCCCTCGATTCGCTTCGCAGCGGCTGATCAGGGGGATTGCTCCGCCTTGAGACGTGCAAATTCGCTGTCCGGGCTGCCGGGCGTGAAGGTGTAGGAGATCGTGGCGGTGGGATCACCCGCGGCCTGGGTCACCGCGTCCACCCACGAGCCCGGGGCAAGCGTCTCCGAGGTCTGGATGATCCAGGTCACGTCGCCATTGCTGATGGCATCCGCCCCCTTGGCGAAGGTGATGGTGTTGCCGGAAAGAGCCCCCACCGGATAGCTCGAGGCGGTGGGACTCAGGCCGAGGGCGTAGGCGACCCCGTTGCTGATGCCATCGCTGTTGAAGTCGTCTTCGAAGAGTTCCCCGGGGATGCCGTTGTTCGTGGCCCAAGTCGAGTAGTCCGGGTCACCGCCTCCGCCACCTTCGGACGAGATGATCAGGCCGGCGATGATCCTGCGGTTGTCGCTGGTCGGTCCTTGCGCCATGACCAGCCGCAGGGAACCGTCAGTGACCTCGATTCCACCGGCCGTGATCACGATGTTCTCGTTCCGGATGCTGTAGTCTTCCAAGAGCACGTCATCCCCGACTTCTGGACGGTAGAAGATCGCGTTCGAGCGCGTCGTGTTGTTGGTTCCGATCAGATACTGGATCTTGTAGGTTCCGTTGGTGAGACCCGAGACGGTCGCGATCATGTCTGCCCCGGAGCCTCCCTGATTGCCCTGGGCCCAGTAATCGAGGAGTACGGTCAAATTCGCCTGATCGGAAGCGGTTCCTCCCTCGGAAATGTTCGGGGCGTTGCTCGGGGCATTCGCATCGGAACGTGAGTTCGTCAGGACCAGGTCAGTGGTGCTCGACGTCATCCAGTTGTGTCTCGTGAAGTTGACTCCTCCGATGCTGAAGCTCGTTCCATTCGCAGTGATGCTGTCAGCTCCGGTGAAGTCGTAGGCCCCCACCACGTTGGTCAGGTCGAGGACATCGACGCTCGTCAAAGCAAGGAGTTGGGGAGCGGTTGCATCCACCGAGAAGTTCCAGGTGGTATTGTCGGCGATGCCAGCGTAGGGATTGAACGACCGGTCTGTGATGGCAGTCGCATCGATCTGCACCGCGTAGTCATCCCCGGCCACGAGTTGGTCGGTCACGACCGTCACGGTATTGCCGCTGAAGGTGACGCGGGAGGTATCAGTGATGTCGATCAATTCGCTCGCCAGGGTCGTCGTGTTGATGACCTCGATGTTGCCGGTGCCGGCCTGCACGATCTCATCGAAGGTGATCATGAGACCCTCATCGGCCCGGGACACCGTGGAATTGTCGGTCGGGCTCAGCGAAACGACCGTCGGATCGGTTTCGTCGAAGGGGAGCGTGGTGAAATTCCACGTCACGTCGTCGCTGATTCCCGGATAGTCGATGGCTCCGGTGCTGACAAGCGCGCCGGAATCAATGCGCACAGCATAGTCGGTGCCGTAGTCAAGGTCGGCGGTCGGATCAATCGTCAATACCTTGCCCGAGATGCTCACCTGGGTGGCGTCGGTCACCGCGATCGTCGTGATGGCGGACGTATCGAGGTTGCGCAGCTCGATGTTTCCGGTGCCGGCAACGATGTTCTCGTTGAAGGTTGCGGTCAGATTCTGGGTCGATGGAAACAGCACGATGGTGGAATCATCGGCGGGGTCCTCAGAGACGAGCACCGGGGGAAGACTGCCCGTGGTCGAAACGAGCAGGCCGCTGATCAGCCGGCGATTGTCGCTGGCTGGGCCTGATTCCACCCTGAGATTCAGGGTGCCATCGGTCACTTCCACATTTCCGGAGATCAGATAGTTGAAAGTGGTGCCTGATGTCCTTGCGACCTCTCCGATTGTGGTCGTGCCTTCAGCGGTTAGATTGAAGTAGCGGTCCGTGCCTCCATTGATTGAGAAGAAGTACTGCACGAAATACGTGCCGGATGCGAGACCGTCGAGGTCGAGTGTGAGGTCACCAGACGGCGATACTCCCTGTTTGCCGTTCAGATTGGTGGTCACGATCGTGGTGAGATTCGTCTCGTCCTGGGTCGTGGTGCCACCGGAAGAAATGGTCTGGCCGGTGGTGAAGCCGCTGCTGGCACCCAAGAGACCGCCAACCGTGAGATCGCCGTAGGTTCCGTCCCCGGCATCAACGGTGGTGAAGGTCACTCCTTCGACGACAAGGTCCGAGCCTGGCGGATTATCGCTGTCCACGAAATTCCACGCACCGATGACGCGGTCGTAGTCAAGAGTGTCCACCGATGTCCAACCTTCGAGGACAGTGGCGCTGGCCGACATGGCGGCTAGGCCTGTGAACGCGAGAAAAATGGTCTTGGAGAGCCGTCCCTTTTTCATTTCGGACCATGCTTCTCTTCGAAGGGAAGGTCGGACGCAATCGATTTTCCATCTACCAACCGCTCCTATTTTCCAGAGGTTGAAGAGCATGAAATCGGTCCGAATCCGTTCCGCTTCCGAACCGGTGGCGGAGTAGCGGCCGAAGTCAGGGACTCACGCGCGAGGCTTTGACGGCCTTCATACCACTTCGATCCCCGACGCATGCCCATCCGCAACGAGCCGAATGAGCAAGGCAAGGGGAGAATCTCACTGCGGAACCGGTCCAGTCGTGGGCTGCGATATGCTGGGACCAGCGAAGGCCAGAGGCTCTGGTTACCGATCGCGGGGCGACCCGGATGAATGTTGGCAAATCAAAGGAAACATCGGGCCGGAATCGACACGAAACCAACCTCGGGAAAAGCGGATCGGTTGGTGATACACCTTTTTCTTCCGTCCCTGCGCCAGCGTATTGTAAGCCTCTCGCAGTCTGAACGAGATCACAAATTCTTCCTAGACCAAGATGAAGAGCAACTCCTATCCCTCCTTGAGAAAAACAGTATCCGCGATCCTCGCATCCACCCTGCTCGCAGGGTCTGTCCATGCCGCCGTTGTTGTCACAACGACCGTTCAGGGAGGAACTGGCTACGCAGTGGCTTCCAGCACCGACCTGTTGCAAACTGCCTTCGGAACCTACACGGGAACACTTGACACCGTAAGTGGCGCTCAGCCGGAATCAAGAGTTCGCGATGGTCTCGGCCTATCAACAGACCCTAGTGCGCCCAGGATCAATAGTGGCAGCAGCGCAACCTACACTCTGGATCTCTCAACCAACACTCTCGGATACACCCTCAATAGCATCGATATCTTCTTCGGTCATTCGAATGGTGGACGTGACGAGATCACCAGCTTCAATGTGCAGTATGCCACCGTATCAGCACCCACCACGTTCATCACGGCTTTGTCCGGTGGCAGTTCTGTGATCGGCGCAAGCCCTTTCTATGGCAGGGCTCGTGTGGCGGATGACACATTGTCCTCCTTTGCGACGAATGTCGCGGCCATCCGGATTACCTTTACTACGGTGGAGAATGGCTGGAGCACCCTGAAAGAAATTGATGTGAACGGAAGTCCCGTTGTGATTCCCGAGCCCACCTCCGCGCTTCTCGGCGGCATCGGCCTGCTCTTCCTGCTGCGCCGCCGTCGCTGAGACCGTTCCCGATTTTGCTCCCCTTTTCACGGGTCGCTTCCCTTCCGGGAGCGGGCCGTTTTCTTGACCCGAAGTCCGTCACTTTCGAAACCTGGCCGGAGAGCCTCGAAGGGTTGGCGAAGCAGTTGGCTGACCTGGCCAGATGAGGGGGAGGAGCTGTCTCTCGCCGGGGGCGCCGGAACATCCCTGCAGTTCGAACTGATGGACCGCGGTCCATCCGATGCCATGCCGGAGAAAAGCGCGCGGGGGCACCCCCCGCTCGGCCTCACTCCATCGGCAGCACACCCAGCGCCTGACCGTCTGCGACGAGCCGGGCGCGGAGCTTGTCGTAGGGGACGTCCTGCACGGGGATCTCCGCATCGATGGCCATGCAGGCCGCGGTGGCGGCGCTCTGAGAGAGAATCATGAACACCGGCTCCATCCGGATCGAGCCGAAGGCGATGTGGGTCGCGGAGAGCGCCCACGGCACCAGCAGGTTGGTGCATTCCTCCGCCTTCGGCACGAGGGACCGGTAGGAGATGCCGTAGGCTTTTCCGCCGAGGTAGGACTGGATGTCCCCCTCGTTCTTGACCATGCCGTTGTGCACCACCCGCTGGGTGTTGTGCGAGTCGAGCGTGTAGGCACCCATCCCGACGGGATCCTCCACCGGCAGCGTCCGCTTGCAGTGGTTCTCGGTCATCACGAAGTCCGAGCGCATGCGCCGCGCCTCGCGGACGTAGAGATTGTAGGGCCAGTGGCCGTTGTCGGTGAACTCATCCTTCGGCAGCCCCCACGGCGCGTAGGCCTTGCGGATCGGCTCGGGCACCCGGGGGTGGTTCTGGACGGACCAGACCAGCCCGAGCTGCCAGTCGCGATGCTTCGCCGCGAGCTTCTCCCGCTCCTCATGGTCGAGCGTCGACCAATCCCAGTCGGGCCCGTAGTTCATCCCGATGTAGTCGGTCGAAATGCCGCCGTTGTTGTTGCTGTCGGTCTTGCGGTTCGGCATCGGCGAGAGCTTGAAGAACCCGCCCTTCTGGCCCGCCTCCATCGCCCGGAAAAGAATCTCGTAGTCGGCCTCGTCGTAGCCGTCCGGCTTCTCGATCATGATGCGGTTCTCCGGCACATCGGTCAGCACCATCCGGTAGCAGTAGGCCTGCAGCCGGTGGTCGCCCTCGCCCTTCTCACCCCCGAGGTCGGGGTTCACGCCGGGCAGCAGACCGCTGGACGCGTCACCGGCGACGACATACGGATCGATGCCGTTGGGCAGTTGATTCTTCTTCGCAACACCGGTATTTCCGTTGCCCTGCTCGTCGAACTCGGAGTTCGACTCGCGGCCGGTGACGAAGGACACCCCGGCCAGCGGCATCAGGTCGCCTTCGTAGGAGGCGTCGATGAAGACCTTGCCCTCGATCACCGTCCCGTCCTCGAGCCGGATGCCGGTGATCGTCGTGCCGTCCTTCATCACTCCCTTTTCGAGATCGAGGCGACCCTTGACGACCCGGACGCCCGCCTCCTTGACCATGGCGTCGAAGACCGCCTCGGCCACCTTCGGCTCGAAGACCGAGGCGAGCTCGGTCTTTTCGTTGAGGCCGGGCACGCCCTGGCCCTTGTTTCCGAACTCCTCCCGCTTCTGCTGCACCCAGGCCTCCGGCTTCTGGTAGTGGAGGTAGAGTTGGTGGTAGAACTCGCGGGAGAGGCCGCCCAGGATCTTGTCGTTACCGATGTCGCTCCAGCCGAGCCCGCTGCTGGTCAGCCCGCCGAGATGACCATACTGGGAAACCAGGATCGCCGACTTGCCCATGCGGGCGGCCTGCACGGCGGCGACCACGCCACCCGAGGCATCACCATAGACGACGACATCGGCCTTCGGCGTCTCACCCCACGCATCGACCAGGGCGAGAGCCATTACCTGCGATGCCAGCACCGCTCGAATTGCAACTTGGAGAATCTTCATTTGCTTGAATCCGGTCTTCTGAACCGCGGAGAGATCCGCGACGGGGAGCCTACGCACGGTGTACCCGGAAGCTCTCGTCTTTTGAAAGATTTTCGGGCCCTCTCCAACCCGATCTGGGGTCTCTTGGGAAGAACCCGGACTCCCCGCGCATCGTGGTGACGGAATCGGGGAACCCTCAACGCCGGCGATGACTGAAGCCGAGGCAGCCGGGCCCCACACCGAATCAACCACCCTCCCCGCAAATCCTCGCCACCAAAAACGCACTTGTATTCCGATAGTTCATATCTCAAATATCAAATATGCCGCGGCCGAAACTCGAGGACTTTGATCCGCAGCTGGTTCGGCTTTCCGCCTTTGCCCGGGCGCTGTCCCATCCGGCACGGGTGGCGATCCTGCGCTTTCTCGGGCAACAGGGGGAAAGCGCGGCCATGGCCATCGTCAACGAACTCCCGCTCTCCCAGCCCGCCTGCTCCCGGCACCTCAGGGAACTCGTCGAGGTCGGCCTCATCAAGGGGCGAACCAAGGGCAGCAACATCTTCTACACCCTCGAATCGAAAGCCCTGGATCGCTTCTGCCAGAGTATGTCGAAGACGCTCCACTCCTGACCTTTTCCAACGACTCATGAATCCGAAACACATCGTCATCATCGGCGGCGTGGCCGGCGGCGCCTCCGCCGCCGCCCGCGCCCGGCGCCACAGCGAATCCGCCCGCATCACCGTGATCGAACGCGGCCCCGACGTCTCCTTCGCCAACTGCGGCCTGCCCTACCACATCGGCGGCGAGATCAAGGACCGCGAGGAACTCGCCCTGCAGACACCCGAGTCGCTGCGCAAGCTCCTCAACCTCGAGGTGCTCACCCTGACCGAGGCCACCGCGATCGACCCGTCCGCGAAGACCGTGGCCCTGCGCTCGGTCGCGGACGGCGCGGAATCCTCGATTCCCTACGATCAGCTGATCCTTTCCCCGGGCGCCAGCCCGCTGCGCCCGCCGCTTCCGGGCATCGACCATCCGCGCATCCTGACCCTGCGCAACCTGCAGGACATGGACCGCATCATCGAGTTGGCCGCGACCTCCGACCGCGTCGCCGTGGTCGGCGCGGGTTTCATCGGGCTGGAGATGGCCGAGCAACTCCTCGAGATCGGCAAGCAGGTCTCGCTGGTCGAGCTGCAGCCCCAGGTGCTGCCACAGCTCGATCCCGAAATGACCCGCCCGCTCGAGCGGAAGCTCCGCGAAAAGGGGGTCGAACTGGTCCTCGGCGACGGCATCGACGGCTTCGAGGGCGAGGGCGACGTCGTCACCGCGAAGCTCAACAGCGGCCGCCGCATCGAAGCCGAACTGGTGATCCTCTCCATCGGCGTCCGCCCCGACAGCCAACTCGCCAAGGACGCCGGCATCGCCCTCGGGCCGCGGGGCCACATCACGGTGGATGCATTCCAGCGCACCAGCATCCCGGACATCTATGCCGTCGGTGACGCCTGCGAGTCTGCCGATCCGATTCTCGGCGGCCACGTGGCCATCGCTCTCGGTGGTCCCGCCAACCGCCAGGGGCGCACTGTCGCGGATCACATCTTCCTCGGCGACAAGGCCCTGCCCTATCCCGGCTCGATCGGCACCGCCATCGTCCGCGTCTTCGATCTGGCGGCCGGGGTCACCGGCGCCAGCGAGAACCGACTCAAGATGACCAAAACCCCGTACGAAACGGTCACGGTCAACGGTCCCTCGCACGCATCCTATTTCCCCGGAGCCGAGACCATCACCCTCAAGCTGCTGTGGTCGCCCGAAGACGGCCGCGTGCTCGGCGCCGAGGCGGTCGGTGTCGACGGCGTGGACAAGCGGCTCGACGTGCTCGCCACGGCGATCCGCGGCCGGATGACCATCGACGACCTCGTCCATCTCGAGTTTGCCTACGCGCCGCCCTTCGGCAGCGCCAAGGATGTGATCAACACGGCCGGCTTCGCCGCCACCAACATGCGCGACGGCATGCTGATTCCCGTGCAGACGCTCGGGGAGGCCGAGGGCCAGCAGATCGTCGATGTCCGTCCGCCCGCCGCCGTGGAGAAGCTTCCCGTTCCCGGTGCCACCAACATCCCCCTGCCCACGGTCCGCGACCGCCTCGGGGAGATCGACAAGTCACGACCGGTCTACACGGTGTGCCAGATGGGCAAGACCAGCTACTTCGCCGCCCGCATCCTCGCCAACCACGGCTACGATGCGCGCAGCATTCTCGGAGGCGCCTGGCACCAGGCCCCGCGGGACGGCGATTGAGCCGGTTTGCATCCGGGTCGTCATGCTGCCGTCATCTTCGCCGGGTTAATTACCACCCGGATCTGAATGACCGACACCATGAAAACCACGACATTACTCATTGCCTGCCTGGCACTCGGCTCGGTGGCTGCCGCCGCCGACAACTCCCACCTGGTGCGCCTCTACGAGGAGGAAGTCCTCGCCCACGATCTCTACGTGGCGCTCGGGAAGAAGCACCCGGACATCCGTCCGCTGCAGAACATCCCGCATTCCGAAGCCCGGCACCGGGAGGTGATGGCCGACATTCTCAAGGCCGAAGGGATCAACATCCCGAAGCCTCCCGAAGGCCGCCGCTTCACCACCAGGGGACTCGACCGGACCTATCGCCAGTGGCTCAAGGAAGGCCGCCGTTCCGAAGTCGACGCCTGCCGGGTGGGAGTCCGCCTCGAGGACCACGACATCGCCGACCTGAGGGCGGCCCAGAAGGACTTTCCACAGCACAAGGAGGCGCTCGCGAACCTTGAGGCCGCCTCCAACAACCACCTGCGCGCCTTTCACCGCAACCTGACCGGCCGCGGGGGCAAGTACGAAGCCGAGGCCCTTCCGGCCGCGGACTTCAAGGCCATCGTCGACGGGGAAATGCAGCGGGGCGCCTGCGGTGGTGACTGCGGCAAGTGCGGGCCCGACAATAATCGAGCGGACCGCGGAAAATGGGGTCGCGGACCCGGTGCCGGCAAGGGCCCGGGCGGACCACGCAGTTGCAAGGGTCAAGGCCAGGGAAATGGCCGGGGTCGTCAGGGTGGCGGAGGCCCCAACCGCTGAAACCCAGCCAGTCCACTCCCCGCGAATTTTCACTCGCGGGGAGCCGGAGCCTTTCGAGGGCTGCCCCTCCGAAGCGCCCAAACCCCACCTACTCCACCTCGGCGGACTGAAGAGTCGGCGGCACCTCGATCCGCCAAATGCCGCGCAAGTCGTCCATTGAGTAACCGGTGGCCTCGTCTTCCGGGTAAAGCGTGGCAAGTGCCTCCCGGGTCTCCGCGTCGACGTCGTTGGCACCACCGTGACACTTCAGGCAAAGCGCGTTGTTGATCACGATGGGCAGGCGCACCACGGCACTGCCGTCGTCACTCCAGGCAACCTGGGGCTTCGGATCCGCCCGCATCGACTCGAGTGCGGCGAGATCCTCACCCGTGGCCCGTTGACCGGGATTCCGCGGTCGATCACTCAACCGCTTCATCTCCACTCCCTGCTCTTCGGCGATCCGGGCGGTGAGCGAACCCGCCTTCGACGAGCAAACCGGGATCGCGCGGGTCGTCCCCCCCTCGGCAATCGCCTTGCCGAGTTCGCCGGAAAGGCTCTCGAAGGCCGCCTGCGCCGCCCCCTTCGCCAAGGCGATCACCTTCGACGCGTTCCTCCCGTCGACCTGCTCGTCGCCTGCCGAGCAAGCCACCAGGCAAAGCCCGGCAACCAGCCCCGGCCCGGCGATGATCCAACGTGCCTTCACACCGAGCAGGATTTTCCGTTGCCGACTTCGCCCGCCCGCTGGTTCCACGGCGCCTTGGCGAGGAGCATCGCCATGCCGCACCAGTCGGTGAATCCGGCCACCACGAGGCCGACCCCACAGAAGGCGGCCAACCCGAAGAAACCGGGATGCACCCACTCACCCAGGACGATCCCAACAACCACCATCATCCCGACCGCGATTCGCACCTGCCGCTCCAATGAGAGCACCGCGGCTCCACGATTGGCCGGCAAACCCGCCGCATCCCACGCCAGCACGCCCCCTTCCAGCACCCGCAGCCGCTCGCATCCAGCCGACGCGAGTTGCGATCGCGCCATCTCCGCCCGCTTGCCGGAACGACAGATGATCACGCAGTCGTGATCCTTCAAGTCATCGGGCCGCAGGCTGCCCAGCGGCATCAGTTCCGAGCCCTCGATGTGAAGCGCCCCGTACTCCGCCGGCGTGCGCACGTCCACGAGCTTCACCCGCCCGTGGTCCAGTTCCTCCTTCAGTTCTTTCGCAGTGATTTTCATGTCGATTCTTTCATCGGGCCATTCGCAGCCCGGACTTGGCGGCTACATAGCCATATGGTTATGCTTGCGCAAGCGCTTTTGAGCGGGATAATCGGAGCCATGAAACTTGAAGCGTTCGAACTCGAGCGGGTGGCCTCGTTTTTCCGCGCCTTCTCGGAGCCGACCCGGCTGGCTCTTCTCCAGGAGCTCAAGGCCCGGGCCTGCACCGTGAGCGAACTCGTCGGGCGTCTTCCCACGACCCAGGCCAACATTTCCAAGCAACTCAAGATCCTCTACGAGGCCGGCGTGGTCGCCAGGAAGAAGCAGGGGACGACGGTGATTTACTCGATCGCCGAACCGGCCGCCCTTGAGCTGTGCCGGATCGCCTGTGACAAACTCAACCGCGAAGCGAAGGTCAAGAGGCTGCGCTTCTGACAGCCGCCGGCTCAGTCGAGCTTCGAAAGCTCGCCGATCAGGTCTTCAAGGGGCGGACGCTGGTTGATGTCGTGAACGTCGATGTAGCGGATCACGCCCTGCTTATCGATCACGACGAGAGCCCGCTCGGTGGTGCCATCGGAGCGCAGCAAACCATAGCGGGAGGCCACCTTGCCGTGCGGCCAGAAATCCGAAAGTGCCTCGAAGTCGAGCCCCCCCATGGCCACGGTCCAGGCATGCAGTGAGGGAAGATTGTCGGTGGTGATGCCGAGCAGGGTCGCATCGTGCGACTCGAACAGGCCCAGCGAGATGTTGTAGCCCGGCCACTGGGCCGAGCAGACCGGCGTGTAGGCGGCCGGCACGAAGGTCAGCACGACGTTGCGCCGGCCCCGGTAGCTGGAAAGCGTGACCTTCTTCCCCGAGACGGAAGGCAGGGTGAAGTCCGGCGCCTTGTCCCCCACCCTGACCTTGAGCACGCTGTCCACCGGTTTCTGGTTGCCCGGCCGGTAGACCGACGCCTTCAGATCAGGCGGGACCCCATTGCTGGACAGGTCGCACGAAGCGAGGGCCATGGTCGCGACGACCATGCCGGATGAGAACGCGGCGTTCATGGTGAGACGTGGATTCATTCAATGATTTCCGCCAGCAATGGCTCCTTGTCACCGCGCAGGTCCTCGATCCGGGTCTTCTCGACCCACGAACCTCCGCGGCGCTCGAGCACGATCATCAGCGGTGGCCGAAAGCTCCCGAAACGCTTGGAAATCGTGAGGTCGCGGTCCGGAACCACGGGATAGTCGACCCCGAAGCGCTGGCGGTATTGCTCGCTCTCCAGCGGCGTATTGCCCCAGCCGATGGCATAGAAATCGACACGGGAACCGAGCCCCTTCTGCTGCACCATCTGGTGGAGTTTCTTCGAGTGGGGCGCCATCGTCTGGCAGGTGTGGCAATACATGTCGAAGAAGTTGAGCACCACGATCTCCGCCTTTGAATTCCGGTAGTCGGCCACGGGCCCCGCAGGGGGCATGGGGGCACCACCGGAGGCGGGGCCGGAACACCCCGGCTGGACCGCCATCAGGCCTGCCACGATCAGCGGAATCATTCGACGATTCATGTCACCAAGGTGGTCGGGAAAAGATCGAATGCAAGGGATTGGCGGAGAGGCGCGGCCAAGTCCCCGCGCCTCCCCTGCAACCAACGAATCAATAACGCCAGGTCAGGCCCATGTCGACGCTGTCCTCCGAGAGGTCGGATCGCAGCGTGATCGGAACCCCAGCCGGGCCGGCTCCGGTCTGGCTGAAGGATTCCTCGAAGGCGTGCATGTAGGCCACATTCAGCACCAGGTCCGGACGGATCTGCCAGCCCACGCCGATGGTGAGATGGTGCCTGACGATCGCCGGGAAGCCGATCGTGCGGAAGGTCTCGTAGTAGTAGCGCGGGATGTTCTTGCCCTGCACGTTCACCACTTGGGCGGGAATGCCTCCCGGCAAGAACGCACCGTTGAATCCGTTGTGCTTCTTCACCGGGTTGGTGCCGAAGTTGTAGCCACCGCGAATCCACAGTTTCCTCGGAAGCAGTTCATACTGGACCCCGAGCCCGACGACCCATTCGTCGCTCCAGTCGAAGTCATCGTAACCGGCGGCATCGCTCCAGTTGATCCAGCGTCCGTCGAGTTCGATCATCAGGCGGTCGTCGAGACCGGTCCACGCCACGCCGATGCCGATCTGCTGTGGCGCCTCGAGTTCCAGCGAATCGATGAGGCCGTTGCCATCGAAGTCGGTCACGTTGTCGAAAGTCGTCGACTGGGGACTGATGTAGGTCAGGCCCACGGACACATTCTGCACCGGCTTCCAGACCAACCCGATCTGGGCGCCGAACCCGAAGTCGTTCTTCGGGCCGAGTCCGAGGTCCAGGGTGGCGTAGTCGATGTGGGCGGAGAAGCCGACGGAGAACTCCGGCGACACCGCATAGGCGATCGACGGCGCGATCTTCATGATCGCGAGGTCGGTGTAGGATCCGGCGACCAGCGGTGCGCCCCACCCTGGATTGGGGTTTCCAATCGGGGTCCCCCGGTAGTCGACACCCAGTCCGGTCACTCCGTAGGCCGCGAATCCGGCACGCCAGCGACCTGCTTCGTCACCGATGGGGAAGGACACCCCGAGTGCGGGGATCGGGTAAACGGTGTCGTCGCTCGCGCCGAAGTAATTACCAAACGGACCCGCAAGGACCGCGGCATTCACCTCGGGCATGAAGAAGGTGATCGCAGCGTCGACCTGTGGCGAGGCACAGCTCGGGCTGATGCACATGGCCGCGGGGTTGGAAAACACCGCGCTGATGGCATCCTGGGGCGCGGCGATCCCGGTACCCCCGAGGGAGCGGGAGATCGGACCGATGCCGATGAGGTTGTCGCCATTGGTGGCGAGTGCGGGTGCAACGAGACCGATCGCGGCCGCGGCGAGGGGTAGGGCTTGGCGTTTCATGGATTCATGGGGTAGCGCCCCTCGGCCTCACCAGAGGCTCCGGGGCAGAGATTCAGGTGAAGATGATTTGGGAACCCGCGGAGAGTTCGTAGAACTCGCCAACGGTGAGGACCTTGTCCATCTGCGGACAGAAGTCGTCGTCGCTGAGATGGAACATGTCGACGGTCGCCCGGCAGGCGTAGATCTTGCCACCGGCGTCGGAGATCATCTCGATGAACTCGCCGACCGGCGGGATGTCGAGGGCCTCCATTTCCTTGTTCATCATCGAGGTGGCGAAGGCGGACATGCCCGGGATGGCCCCCATCCAGGTCGGAAGGGGAAAGCCCTTGGCCGAGGGAACCCGCATCGCCGGGTTTCCGACCGTGGCGATCTTGATCGAGTTCATGTATTTCTTCAGGATGCCGTAGAGACCGAAGAAGGTGAAGAAGAGGTTGGCTTCGATCCCCTCCATGCGGGCGCCGTTGGCCATGATCAGGCCGGGGTAGATTCCCTCGAGGGAACCGCGGGAAACGATGATCGAGACTTTCTTGATGGGTTCGTCAGACATGTTGTTGGATGGTTGGAATGGTGCCCGGCACCGCCGGGCGCCGGCCCGTCAGACGCAGCTGGCGGGTTTTGGATAGCCGGCGATCTTCGCGGCCTTCTTGATGGGACCTCCCGGGAACAGCGTGTAGAGTTCCTTGGTCGGAATGCCGCCGACCTTGTTCATCCGCCGCATGCCGGGGACCTTGCCCTTCTCCGCGAAGTCGCTGGCGATGAAGTCCAGCACCTTCCAGTGGGCATCCGACAGGGTGACCTCCTCCTCTTCGGCCAGGGCGGCCGCAACCTCGCGGTTCCATTGCGAGTGGTCGGTCATGAAACCGTCGTCATCGACGGTGATCGTCGTTCCATTGATTGTTTTCTCAGGCATCGTTGTTGGTGGTTGTGGTTTGATTGAAAGCCGGGGTCAGCCGACCGGTGCGGGCGCCTCGACGCCCTCGGGCAATTTCTTGCCGGACATGGACATCCGGTGTCCGACGAGCGGAATCGGGCGTCCCTGGAGAAGCATGTTCCAGTAGACGTGCTTGAAGGCCATCTTGCCGAAGTGGTTCATCCGGGACTCGCCGAGGAGGGACATCGGCCCGACCAGCGGGAGCGGGAACTTCCCGGGCACCGGCTCGAGTTCGTAGTTGAAGTCGAGAAGGAAGCCCTTGCCGCCGCCGGACTCGATGAAGCAGTTGGCATGACCGTCGAACTTCTCTTCGAGCGGCTCGTTCCGGATGAAGCTGAGGATGTTCTCGGTCAGCACCTCGGCCTCGAAATGCGCCACCGATCCGGCCTTGGAGGTCGGCACGTCGGTGGCATCACCGATCACGAAGATGTTGTCGCGGGCCTTCGATTGCAGCGTGTGCTTGTCGACCGGCACGAAGTTCATCTCGTCGCCGAGACCCGAGCGCTCGATCATCGGGTCGCCCATGTTGGGCGGCACGGTCACCAGGAGGTCGTAGGGCACCTCGCGCTCGTCCCAGGAGACGATCTTGTGGTTTTCGTTGTCGACGCTTCCGATGTTGAAGTCGGTGACCACCTTGATCCCCTTGTCCTCGAGCAGGTGCCCCAGGATTCCGGAGGCAACGGGCTTGGTGAACGCGCCCGACAGGGGCGTGACGTAGACGATCTCGGTCTTCTCCCGCAGCCCCCGATCCTTGAGCCAGCTGTCGGCGAGAAAGGCGAACTCCAGCGGTGCGACCGGACACTTGATCGGCATCTCGCAGACGTGGACCACGAGGCGCCCGCCCTCCCAGCGGCGCATGGACGAGCGCAACGAACGCGCACCCTCGAAGGTGTAGAACTGATGCACCCGGTCACCCCAGTCCGGACCCGTCATGCCCTCGACCTCGTCGGGGCAGGGCTCGGTGCCGGTCGCGATGATCAACAGGTCGAAGTCAAGAGTCCGCCCGTCTTCGAGCGCCACCCGGTTTTCCTCCGGGAGGACCCTTTCCACAGTCGCCTCCAGGTATTCCACGCCGTTCCCGACGAACTTGCGCTTCGGCTTCACCACATCCTTTTCGGAATAGATGCCGAAGGGCATGAACAGGAATCCCGGCTGATAGTAGTGATCCCCCTCCTTGTCGATGATGCTGATCTTCCATTCGTCGCGATCCAGTCGCCGGCGCAGATGGTTGGCCATGATCGTGCCGGCCGTGCCGGCACCAAGGATGAGGAGTTGTTTCATGAGTCGTCGTGGGGTTGGAGGTAGTGTTCGCGCATGAAGCCGATCAGCCCCCGGATCCGCTCGTCCGCGATGCGGTAGACGATCTGCCGCTTGTCGCGACGCTTCGTCACCACACCGGAAAGCCGGAGCATCCTGAGCTGCTGGGAAACATTCGACATCTGCTCGAGCCCGAGAACCTCGACGAGATCCTGAACGCAGGCCTCGCCGTGCAGCAGGGTGCAAACAATCCGGAAGCGGATCTTGTTCGACAGCAGATGGAACAAGCCCACCACCTCCTCACAGACCTGCCGGTGGCTGTGGAATTCTTCCTTCAACTGCTGGAGCTCTTCCGTCGTCATTTCAACCGTTGCGCATTTCAATACTTCAGCACTTCTTCAAGTGTCAGCGCGCCTGATGCCCGAGACTTCGCATAATTTGCTCTTCCGGATTTCGTTCGGGGAATTCCGGGATTTTTCCAAACCCTTGCCTCGAACGCGCCGCTCCATTACCTCCGCCTCGTGATCCCCAACGTCCTCGCCGAGCGCTACACCTCCCCCGCCCTTCAAGCCATCTGGTCCGCCGAGGGCCGCATCGTCCTCGAGCGGGAATTCTGGATCGCCGTGATGAAGGCCCAGCGCGACCTCGGACTCGACATTCCGCAGGACGCCATCGACGCCTACGAGTCCGTGAAGGACCAGGTCGACACCGGCTCCATCATGGACCGTGAGCGGGTCACCCGCCACGACGTCAAGGCACGCATCGAGGAGTTCAACGACCTCGCCGGACACGAGCAGGTCCACAAGGGCATGACCTCCCGCGACCTCACCGAGAATGTCGAACAACTCCAGGTCTTCCGCTCGCTGCAAATCATCCGCGACCGCTCCATTGCCACCCTCGCCCGCCTGGCGGAGCACTCGAAGCAATGGGCCGATCTGGTGATCACCGCCCGCACCCACAATGTCGCGGCCCAGCCGACCACCTTCGGCAAGCGACTCGCGATGTTCGGCGAGGAAATGCTCGCCGCCCATGTCGATCTTCAGGAGCTGATCGATCGCTATCCCGTCCGCGGTCTCAAGGGCGCGGTCGGCACCCAGATGGACCAGCTCTCGCTTTTCGAGGGTGACGCCGGAAAGGTGGCCGAACTGGAACAGCGGGTGGTCGCCCACCTCGGCATGCCCGCCCTGTGGACCAACGTCGGGCAAGTCTATCCCCGCTCACTCGATTTCCGCGTGGTGGCGCTGCTCACCGAACTGGCGAGCGGCCCCTCCTCGATGGCGAAAACGCTGCGGCTGATGGCCGGACACGAAACCGCCAGCGAAGGATTCGCCCCCGGTCAGACGGGATCGAGCGCGATGCCGCACAAGATGAACTCCCGCTCCTGCGAGCGGGTCAACGGCCTCCACGTGATCCTGAAAGGACACCTCGCGATGGCCTCGGGCCTGGCCGGCGATCAATGGAACGAGGGCGATGTCTCCTGCTCGGTGGTCCGGCGCGTGATGCTGCCCGACGCCTTCTTCGCCATCGACGGTCTGTTCGAAACCTTTCTCACCATCCTCGGCCAGATGGACGCCTACCCGGCGGTCATCGCCAAGGAGAACGCCCGTTACCTGCCCTTCCTGATGACCACCACGATCATGATGGAGGCGGTGAAGGCCGGCGTCGGACGCGAAACCGCCCACAAGGCGATCAAGGAACATGCCGTGGCCACGGTGAACGATCTCCGCACCGGTGGTGTGGAAACCAACAACCTGATCGACCGCCTCGCCGGCGACGAGCGCATCCCGCTCTCCCGCGAGCAGCTCGGGGAAATCGTCCGCGCCGGTGAGACCAACGCCGGAGCCGCCCGCTCACAGATCGGGGCCTTCGCCGCCCGCGTCGAGGCCCTGGCCGAAACCCATCCGCAAGCCGCGGCCTACCAGCCGGGTGGCATTCTTTGACGGACGGCCTTGAAGGCGGGGCGCCCCCGCCCGGCAATCCAGAGGACGATTCGGGCCACCACGATCGCGGGACGAGGGCGTCCCGCCTCCTGAACTCACCGGTCAGGGCTGCGTCACCTTCCAGCGCGCAAACCCCTTGCCGGCCGGAGCGGTCGCGGACCCGATCAACTGACCGCCGCTGTGATGCACGGAGACGCCCGCGGCATCCCACCCGACCAAGTCGTCCGACACCTGCATCTCGTAGACGACGTCGCTCCGCATCTGCGGCAGCGGGGTGCTGAGTTGGAGGGTCTGGCCATTGAGGGCGAGGACTTGAGGAAGCCGCGAACGGTCCGTCGGGCTGAGGCCGAAGGCATACTCGAGACCGTTGCTCAAGCCGTCGCCATCGTGGTCGCCATCGAATCCATCGGTGACCAGGGGGAACTCGGCCGCAATCCACTCGCCAAAGTCACCCATGCCCGCCACGAAGGTCACGGCCATTGGAGTCGGCGTGGTGTAGCCTCGCCCGCCAATCGTTGCCTTCAAGCGAAGGCCGATCGTATCGCCGGCACCGGGTGAGGGATCGAGACCCGCGGGACCGACCCGAACGAAATCCTCGCCCTCACCGGGCACGATCTCGGACTCGGCGACGGTCCACTGGCAGTCGCTGAAGGCGATGTCATCGATGAATACACCCGCCTGCGACGAGGTGCTGACGTAGGTCGCATAGTCGGTGGGGCCGAAGTTGCCTGTGTAGCGCAAACGAAACCGAACCCGCACGAGTTTGCCCTCCTCCAACGGAACCACCCGCTGCACAAATTCCGGATCATTGATCAGAAGACCGCGCCAGGTCACCGGATTCCCCGAAATGGAGTCCACGGTGGTCCACGGACCCAAGGCCTCGGAAACTTGGACTTCGAGATTCATGAAGTTGGTCATGTAGCCCCGCCGCAGGTGGTAGAGAAGCTGCCCGCCAGAGCCGGGAAGCAGCTCCCTCTCGATCACAAACGACTGGGGGGAAACATCGGTCGGGGACTCGAATACCAGTCGAAACGCTTTGCTGCCACTTCTCTTGAAGCCACTGCCATTGCGCAATGCGTAGGCCGCCGAAGTCTCGTCAGTGATCTCGACACCATCCCCATCCTCGGCACCAGCCGTCCAGGTGGCGGCTTCACCGACCGAGACGACCACGGCATGGGAGTCCGCTCCAACGACTGGCTCGAAGAAGTAGTTCGCCCCCGACAATGGAGGCGTCGGAGTACCCGTTAGATCGAGGCCATCCGGAATGACATCCGGGTCGATGACCGTGACGCTGTAGCTGTGGCTGACCGTTGCGCCGTCGAGTTCGATGCCCGAGACCGTCACCTGATAGGTCGTGTCGGCATCCACGGAGGTCAGCGCCACCGAATCCGGAACCGACCAGACGATGGCCGGATCCCCGAGGCTGAGCGTCTCCCGATCGACCAGCGCCGTCGCCACCGGCGCCCCCGCCGAGTCGGTCATGCTCACCGTGGCCGAGGTGAAGTCGGCACCTGGATGACTCAACGACCATTGCTTTGCCATCAGCGCGTCCGGGAAAAATCCGGCCGAAGGCCAGGACACGAACTTCGGCGTCACCGCCACCAGCTCGCTGGAAGCAGGATAGACGTAGAGCACGTTGGAGGCACGGCGCGTTCCATCCCCCGGCACGTCGCCGGTGGCGAAATCGGACACGCCCTGCTTCAGAATCCAGCGCCGGTGACCGACGCCCGAACTCCAGATCGAAAGCGTCGCCGGATCGTTCTCCCGCATGTAGGCATCGATCGCCTCGGGGCCGCAGAACCCGAGCGCGAGGTTGCCGTTCTTCGCTCCATTCCACGCCGTCGTGCTCCAGCAATAGTAGGGAGGCTGGCTGCTTGGAGGATCGTGACTGAGCGGCGTCAGGGTGTAGAGATCGGCCCACGAGAACATCATCGCGGCAGCCTGGGCTGCCGTCGCCTTGGTCGTCGCCGGAGATGGGCGACGGTTGGCGGGATCACTGGGCAGGATGACCACCGAAGCGCCGGAATTCATCACGACGTTGGCGTCGAGACCCGCCATCGCCCGGTAGAAATTCACCCGGCGTTCCACCGCCTCGACGAACTCCAGCGAATTGGTGCCCGGGCTGCAGGTGCCGTAGGTACCGTTCCAGTCCATGATCTCCGAAGCCCCCTCCGACGCCGAGTAATAGCGATTCCAAAACGCCACCACCGAAGCCCGCTGGGACGGATCAACCGTCAGCCCCGTGGACGGCAGCGGCCCTGAGGCCGAGTAGCCAGACGACGCCAGAAGCAGCAGCAAAGCCGACCAGCCGATGATTTGCGAAAAACGAACCACCGGGGTCTTTTACTTAAGTTATTTTAAAAAACAAGAAATCTGTTCCAATTTTCCCCTTACGCGAAGGCGTAGCGAGCCGCGCTGAGGCAATGGATGGCGGCGGTTTCGCTCCGCAGGACCGTTGTCCCCAGGCTTGCGGCCACGAAACCCGCCTCAATCGCTGCTCGGGTCTCCGAATCGCTGAAATCCCCTTCGGGACCGACGAGAAAGACGGCTTCCGCGGGTCTGGGGGCCTCCTCAAGGGCCGCCCGCAAAGGGACCGAGTCCGCTCCCAGAGACGCGAGAATCCGGCGATTTTCCCCGGAGGACTGGCGACCGAGGAACTCCTCCAGGCGCTCGGTCGGACCCACCGGGGGCAGCCGCCAGCGTCCGCACTGCTTGCAGGCCTCGAGCGCCGTCCTCGACCATTTCCCACCCTCCCCGCGGGCGATGCTGCGCTCGCTCAGCACCGGAACGATTTCGTCAACCCCCAGCTCGACCGCCTTCTGGATGGTCCAGTCCATCGCCTTGCCCTTGAGGGCGGCGATGGCGAGCACTACGCGGACCGCGGGCTCCGCTTCCCAGCGCTCCCCGGAAATGGTGAGGCGGACCTCCTGCTTTGATACCGAGACGATCGTCGCCTCCGCCCCTCGACCGGCTCCATCGAAGACCTCGACCCGGTCCCCGGGCGCCGCCCGCATGACCCGCGCGCAATGGTGGGCCTCGGCACCGGTCAACGACGCCTCCCGGCCCCAACGCTCCGGCTCAAGCAGGAAGCGTGGCATGGCTCAGGAACCGAAGAACCGCTTGGCCTTTTCGAAGAAGGACTCCTGCATCGGCGAGTTGTGGTCGCCGATGGACTCGGAGAACTCCCGCAACTTGTCCTGCTGGTCGGAGTTCAGCCGGGTCGGCACCTCGACTTGGACCTCGACATGCAGGTCGCCCTTGCGGCTTCCCTGCAGGGTCGGCATGCCCCGCTCGCGCAAACGGAAGAGCGTTCCGCCCTGCGTTCCCGCCGGGATCTTGATCGAGGCCTTGCCGTCGAGCGTCGGGACCTCCAGTTCGCCCCCGAGCGCCGCCGTGCTGAAAGGCAAGGGAACCCGGCAGAAAAGATCGCTGCCATCGCGCTCGAAGACATCATGGCTGCGCACGTGCAGGAACACGTAGAGGTCCCCGGAAGTGCCGCCGCGCACGCCCGCATCGCCATTGCCCGAAGACCGCAGGCGGGTGCCGTCCTCGACCCCCGCCGGGATGCGGATCTTGATCCGGCTGGGCTTCTCGACCCGGCCCTCGCCATGGCACTCCGAGCAGGGATCCGCCACCGTCTCGCCCGCGCCGCGACAGTCGGGGCAGGTCGTTTGTTGAATGAAGATTCCGGCCTGGCGCGCCACCACGCCGCGGCCGCCGCAGGTGCTGCACGGGCGAGATCCGCCGCCGCCCTTCGAGCCGGTGGCCGAGCACTTCGAGCAGGCCGTCTGGTGCTCGATCTCGAGCTCCTTCTCGACCCCCCTCGCGGCATCCTCGAGTGAGATCTCCAGGTCGTAGCGCAGGTCGCTGCCCCGTTGCTTGCCCGAGGCCGAACGCCGGCCACCGCCGAAGAACTCCTCGAAGCCCCCGCCGAAGGCGCCTCCGAACACCTGGGAAAACAGGTCCATCGGATCGTGGAAGCCACCGAAGCCGCCGAAGCCACCCCCGCCCCCGGCGCCCGCACCGGAGAAGGCCTGATGCCCGTAGCGGTCGTAGGCGGCACGCTTGTCGGGATCGCTGAGAACCTCGTAGGCGTGGCCCAGCTCCTTGAACTTCTCCTCGGCCGCATCGTCACCCGGGTTCTTGTCCGGGTGGAACTTCACCGCGAGCTTGCGGTAGGCCTTCTTGATCTCCGCGGCACTGGCGTTCTTCGACACCCCGAGCACTTCGTAGTAATCGCGATCCGACATCAGCTCAGGCGTCCTCAGGTTCGCTCTTCTTCGAGACCACCACGCTCGCCGGCCTCAGCAGCCGGTCGCGCAGCAGATAGCCCCGCCGGGTCACCCGCAGGACCTTTCCCTCCTCCTCGCCCTCCTCCTGGGAAACGGCATCATGCAGGTTCGGATCGAAATCGAGGCCCTCGGCGGCGACTTCGGTGACCCCCTGATTGCGCATGAACTCGTCGAGCTGCTTGCGGACCATCTCCATGCCGACGTAGATCATCGAGCCCTGCTCCTGGCCGGCCGCCTGCATGCCCATGTCGAAGTTGTCGAGAATGGGCAGCAACTCCTCGAGCAGCGACTGGTTGGCGTAGCGCAGCGACTCCTCGCGGTCCCGCGCCGCGCGCTTGCGGAAGTTCTCCAGGTCGGCGGCGGTTCGCATCGCCACTTCCTTCCACTTCAGCAGATCCTTCTCGAGGGCCTCCAGAGGATCGACGGGCTCGTCATCGTTTTCGGGCGCTTCACCCGGTTCCCCGGCCTCGGCAGCCTCCGTCTCGGCCGGACTCTTCTGCTCCACCTGTTCCACGGATTCCTCCGGCGCCTCGTCGGGCCGGACTTCCGCTTCGCTTTCTTTCGAATTCATGGGCCGCTACCTGCCACCCACCGCCCCGCTCGTCAACCCCTTGCCCGCTATCGCCGCTCGATGGCCATCAAGGTCACGTCGTCGATCTGCGGGGCTCCGGCACCGAATCGGGCGAGGTCACGCTGGACTCCGGCGATCACCGCTTCAGCTCCCAGCGGTGCATTCTCCATGAAGGATTCGTGCAGGCGCTCCATTCCGAACTCCTCGCCCCGGTCGTTGACCGCCTCCTTGATCCCGTCGGTATGAAAAAGCAGGCAGTCACCCGCCTGCATCTCGATCTCCGAAATCACCGTCACCCGCTCGAACACGACGCCGTCGTCGATTCCCAGCGCCAGCCCCGGTGGCTTGAGCTCCTCGGCCTTGCGGGATGACGGACGGAAAAGCAGCGCCGGGTCGTGGCCCGCACGCACCAGGCGCACCTTCCCCTGGTTCTCCAACAACTCGGCGTAGAAGAGGCTGATGAACATGTCCTCCCGGATGTCGGGAAACAGCTGGCGGTTGACGGCGGCGATCATTTCCAGCGGATCTTCATGAAGCTGCGCGTGGCAGCGCAACACGCTCCGGCACATCGCCATCATCAATCCGGCCGCCACGCCCTTGCCCGAGACGTCGGCGATCACCACGCCGTGCCGGCCACCGCCGAGATTCAAGTGATCGTAGTAGTCGCCGCTGATCAGCCGCGCCGGCACGTTGGCCCCGGCAATCCGGAATCCCGGCACCTCGGGATCGCCCTGCGGGAGGAGCACCCGCTGGACCTCGCCGGCGTTGCGGATCTCGGTCTCGAAGCGCCGCTTCTCGCCCGCCTCCTTGTAGATCATCGCGTTTCCCAGCGCGAAGCCCGACTGCTCCGCCGCCGATCGGAACACCGAAAAATCGTTGGAAGTAAACTCGCCGTCCTCGCGGAGCCGGGCCACCGCGAGCACCCCGAGATCTTTCCCGGCATGCCGCAGCGGCGCGATCAGCGCCGCCACCTCGCCGCCGCCAAAGCCGTGGAAGGCATCGTGGAAGGAGTCATGACCGCGCAGATCCTCGACCCAGATCGCCTTCCCGGCACTCAGGGCATCCCCCAGCACTCCCTGGTCCGCCGGGACCTGCGAAAGGCGCAGATGGCTGTCCATCGCCCTCGGATCCCGCTCCGCCTTGCGCCGGATCTCGAGAGGCACCCCGACCAGCGCCGGGCAATTCTCGGAAAGGTATTTCGGCTGCAGCATCCCGCCGCTCTCGTCGAGCAGGTAGAGGGCGCCGCCCCGCGCCTCGACCACCGCGTCGAGTCCGTCGACAATCGTCCGGTAGAGGCTGGACTGGTCCGACTGACGGTCGATGGCCACCCCCAGGTTGTGGAGGAACTCGAACATCCTCTCCTCCTCCCCCTCCAAGGCCGCCAGCTGCAACTTCTTGATCTTCACCTTGCGGCGCAACCGCAACTGGATGAGAAACAGGAGAAGCAGGACCGTGACCAGTCCGAGGAAAATGGCGTGCTCCTTCATCAGCGGTCGGCATCCGACGAGTCGGAAACCTGCTTCTCCAGCACCTGCACCACATTGGCGAACCGTTTGGTGTTCTCCTCGCTGGTCGAGGCAAGCTCCCGGTGGGCCTCAAGCACGTGGCGTGCCCGTTCGCTCATGTTCGGCAGCCGCTTCGGCGCGTAGGGCTTCAGCTCCCCGCGGATCTCGGCTATCCTTCCCCGCCACGGGGCCTCGGGCGGGGAAATCTCCAGCAGGCAGTCGAGACCGAGATCCTCGAGGGACTGGCGGTTGCGGTCGCCGGGCCGGGCCACCTGCACCCAGCCATTCTCCCGGCCCACCCGCGCCGCGAGGCCGGCCAGGAAGCCCATGAAGGTCGAGTCCATGCCCGTGCAGGCCTCGAGATCGATCACGAAGTGCCTCTCCCCGTCGTCCCGGCGTTGGCCGGCGCACTCCTTGAGAGCCGGACTCTGGAGAAATGAGCCCTTGCCCTCGCAACGGATCCAGGTGAAGCCGTCGAAAATCCCGAACGTGATGCCGATGTCCTTGTCCACGGTGTGATGAAGGTCTCCGCTCGAATGAGGTTGCGTCGTAACTTAGGCGCAGCGCCCGCTGGCGGTCAACCGCCCTTGCCGCAAATTGCGCCTATTCCCACAGGTATGAGTGGCGGCTGGCGACCTCGCGTTCGCCCCGGAACAAGCGGCAACGCCAGGCCAGCACCCGCCCGCCCTCGAGGTAATCGTCGCCGATGATGCGGAACTCGGCCCGGCCGGAGGTCGCGCCCGGGGCGAAGCTCTGCTCTTGGCGCAGGATGCGGCTCGCCGTGCCCGCCTGCTGGTATTCGAAGGTCACCCGCGCCGGGTCGCCGGCGGAGTCGTCCTCCCACAACACCACGTAGTAGTGGCCGAGCCGCTGCTCCTGCTCGCGCACCCCGATCGCCCCATGGAGCAACCGACGCTGCTCGCCCCGGATCAGCGGCTGGTCCGGATCCGCGATGTCGAGATTCCTCATGTGGACCGGACGCACATCCAGCACCGACGAACCACAGCCGCACAACACCCCCGCCACCAGCATCGGCAGCCATCTGGCAATCTGAATCACTCCCGCATTCAAGCGCATCGACACCGCTTGCCAACCCGGATTTGTCACCGGACGTGAGAAATCCGGCCCGGGGAAAAGCTTCACCTCCCCGCCCCCGCGGTCTTATCCTGCCGCCATGGACGACGCGGCGACCGCCAAGCTCGACGATTTCATTCGCCGCAAGGGCATGCGTCGCACGCCGCAGCGCGAGGCCATCGTCCAGCTCGCCTTCGCCGAGGACGAGCACTTCACCTCCGAAGAACTCTTCGACCGCGTCCGGCGGAAGAACATCAACGCCTCCCGGGCGACCGTTTACCGCACCATCGCCCTGCTGGTGGAGGCCGGCCTGCTGCAGGAGATCGACCTCGGTGGCGACCTCAAGACCTACGACCCCAACTTCCTCGACAAGCCGACCCACAACCACCTCGTCTGTGTCGATTGCGGCAAGGTGATCGAGTTCGAGGACTCGCACCTCGAACTGCTCAACGACTGCCTCACCCGCCGCCTCGGCTTCCGGCCCAAGCGCCAGTCGATCAAGATCGAGGCCTGCTGCGAGCAGCTCCGCACCAAGGGCAGCTGCCCCTCCCTCATCGAAGCCCGCCTCTCCCGCAAGCGCCTCCCGGTGCGGAAGCGGTGAGGGGAGCGCCGGCATCCTGCCGAACGCCGCCAAACGGACCGCGGGCTTCAGCCCGCATCTTTGGCCTCAAACCGCAGCACCCGGCACCACTCCTCCAGCTTCGCGGCGACCTTCTCCACCGCCGCGTCGTCCATCACCCGCTCCCGCCCCTCCAGAAAGGCCACCACATTCCGCGGATCCCGGATCTGCGGAGCCGCACCCTTCGGGTAGTTCACCGTCCACCCCGGCAACACCACCAGCGGCTCGACGAACTTCACCGGCGCTTCCGCCCCGTTGCAACGCACCTGCAAGGCCCTTGCAGCACCCCGCGCCTGCTTGAGCGCCTGACTCCTCCGCCCGTCCGGCAGGACCACGACCTCGCCCTCCACCCGCAGCGAGTCGCCACCCTTCTCCACCAGCTTCGACTTCGAAAAGCTCTTCGTTTCGATCGCCCACACCCCGCCCGGCCCAACCGCCACGTGGTCGATGTTGAAGGGCTTCCCATCCACCTCCATCGGCAAATCGTGGAACACCCGCCAGCCCTTCGCCGCCAGCGGGGCCAGCGCCTCCGCCACCACACACTCGCCGAGGAAGCCGAGCCGCTCGGTCCGCGCGCGACCGATCAGCTTCCGGATCCGCCGGAAGCCGAACCATCCCGTCGGCACGCCCGCCAACACGACACCCACCCAAGCGAACGGCTTTCCGGTGAAAACAACAAACGGCAACAGCATCGCGAGAATCATCATGCCGACCGCCAGGCCCGTGGTCTCCATCAACGCATCCTCCCGCCTTTCGAGGCAGCCCCAACCCGGTGGTCGCAGGATCCCCTCGTGAAACGGTTCGCGATACCGCTTCCGCCACCACCTTCTCGAATGGCTGCCGAAATACACCAGCAGCCCCAGAACCACCGCCCCGACCAGCACCTCCGCCGCCGGAACCGCGATCACCTGCCACCAGCTTGCCGCCACGACTGAAGGGAAAGGCAACCCGTTCATTGAGTCTCACGATGGGTTATCGGCCATCAACACACGCCCGGGAAGTTCCGGCCGCACACGGGGGCAATTCCAAGCATGCAAATGTCTCGATGCTGCTGATACCGCCTAGATCGAGGCCAGTAACTGGCGAAGCTCATGATCATGAATATCGGATCTTTCTCTCCGCTCCTTGTGCGCTCGAATGACATCGGCCGGAAGCCCAGCATGATTCGATTTGTTCAAAATCGCAAATAGCGCCAGATCCAGAAGCAAAACAGCGCCCTCCTCTTCACTATCGCCGAAGAACGGCACGGGGTGTGGATGCAGCCCTCGCCCCCCAGTCGAGCCGACCAAGTCCTCCAACCGGGTCAACAGACTCAAGATTGATTCCGGGCCGAAGCCCAGGGCAACGGCGGACCTCAGTTCTTCGACGCACGCGGCTCGCGCCAGCTTGATTGCCTTCTCATCGTAGAAATACTGTTTCGAGAGGTAGCCAGGAACTTTCTCAGGAAGTGGAAACTCGTTGTAGCTTGCAGGTCGGCACCCGTCGAACCCATACACGTATGGGATGTCCTTCGCAAATCCGGCTTCAGAACTACCAGTCACCCTCCGCTCAGTACTAAACGGACCTTTGGTGAAGGTCGCTACGGAACGGTGTGGTCGTATTCGGCTGGTCGCATAGTAGTAGTCCAGCGTCCTCGTCTCACCTTCCTCCATCAGTGGAAGTTGCCCGCTCCCCCAGCTCTCGATCAGCTCGTTGCCACAGTCTAGCAGATAACGCCCTTCCATCAGCTCTTCTCCTTGAAAAACGACCCTCTTGTCTAAGGGGTCGATCAAACACTGATAGACAACTTCATTCTTGGTCATGGCAGCCAATTCCGAAGACCCCCAAATCCGGTTTTCATTCACCCATGCTTCCCGCAGCATGCGGGAAAGCGCCACCAACCACGACGCCATCAAGTCGGTCGAGAATGCGCATCGCAAGCTGCCGGAAGTCCTGCTCGCAATCCTTCACGCTGTAAGTGTGCGCGCCGATCGCCCCATCCGCTGCCTTGAGGTGGAAGATCGGCTTGCGGGCCTCCATCGCCATCGGCATAAGGCTTCTGTAGTGCTTCAGCAGCGCCAGACAATGGCCGTCCTCTTCGTAACCAAGCTCAGACTGCTCGGGTGAGCCGATCACGAAGTCGTGGAAGGTCGAGGGAATCTTCTTTGACCACTTGTCATAGGCCTTAACCGGGCGGCTGTCGCGGATACCGAACTGCAGCACCACATACCCAAGCGGCGACATCGTGCCAGACGGCAAGTCCAGCGTAGGCTCCGGGTTCTTCGTAAGCCGCTCGTTCCACTCCTCACGCCAACGTTTGAGCGTCGGCCCGAGGTTGCGCAATCCCTGGATCGAAAACAGATCTGGCGCGAGCGGCACCACCACGGCATCCGCCGAAATGAGCGCCGCCCGGTTCAACGCTCCGAAATTCGGCCCGACATCGATCAGCACAACATCCGCCTCGAACTCCTTGCCAGCCTCCTTGGTCAAACGGTGGAAAGCACTCGTCACCCGGAACGCAGCCTCGTCTCGATCCAGACACTTGCCCCACGAATCCGACAGCTTCGACTCGAAGCTCGAAAGACTCAGGTCGCCGGGCAGAAGACGGAGCCCTTCGCGGATGCGATGGCACGGAGCCGGGCCGATATCGCCGAGGCCACGGATCAAGGGCTCGATCGGGGCCATGATGCTCTGCTTGCTGTCGACATCAGGATCCCAAAGCGTTTCCAAATCAGACTCCGAGAGAAACATCGACGTGACGTTGGCCTGCGGGTCAAGGTCCGCCACCAGCACCCGCTTCCCCATGTCCCACAGCATCCACGCCAGGTGATAGACGAGCGTGGTCTTTCCCACGCCACCCTTGTTGTTGAAAAAGGCCAGTGTCTTCATAAGGCAGGATGTTTCGGAATGACCGCCAGAAAGTGGTGCGTTTCAAACTCAAACCGCAGCTCCGGACTTCCATTCTCCTCAATGGCGCGTCTCGCCCGGGCCACGCCCCGGCCGAAACGGTTTACGTACCCGAGGACGTGCATCGCTTCCCCGATGATCGGATTACGGTAGCTGTTTACTCTGGGAAAATTCTCCTGCGAAGCTTCTCCGTAGAGGCCTCCCGGATTCTGGATCTCCAACCTGTCGCTGAACTGATACAAGCGGACCGGACTTGTGGACTGGTAGTCGCGGTGGAGAATCGCGTTCATCAACAATTCTCTGACCGCATCCGGCGGATAGTCATACGCGGCAACCTCCCGCAGCTCGGAAACCGGAACATACCGCTGCGTGAAGCGCCCTTTCAGGAAGGTCTCCAACTCCGCCAGAAGCGTGATCAAATTGCCTGCAAAGGTCTTCTCAGCGAGCGGCGTGTCGTCCAACCCAGGTCCGTCGAACTGAACGAACTGCACCTTGGCTCCCGGGAAAAGGTCCAGCGGATCATAGGCCAATACCAGCATCCCGGCGTTCGTCGGGCAGTCCCGCCTGAGATTGTAGAACCGCAGAGCTGCAAGCTGCTCCTTCAAATCGCGGTGGTTCTCCGCAATCACCTCGTCCGCTACCGCAGCCGGACGGTAGGTCTGCCGAAACGTTTCGAGGTCGAGCCGTTCGAGTTCACCCTCAGGACAGGGTGTCGCGTCAAAGGTCGGAAAATTAGCTGCCCGCCGTTCCATCAACACCCGTTCCTCCGTTTCGCTCGCGGTATCCTTCCGCGGACCCACGCGAACGTGGACTCGCCCTTTGAACCGCACCGGCGGCATGTCGTGGGGCTTCACCTCGACCACCAACACCTCACCCCTTCCATCCGGGTGCTCCACTTTCTCCACGTGCAGCACAGGCAGCGGCATCACCTGGCCATCCGAGCGATACGAAGCGAATTGCTGCATCAGATCATCGGTAATAGGGAGACGAAAGTCGGCATTATTCTCGTCGATTCCAATGATCAGATACCCTGGCAAACCACGGCCGCCCATGTCGTTCGAAAACGAGCAGATCGCCTCGCGAAACTTGTTCGTGTCCGTCGTCGCACGGGTCACTTCAACGCGATCCGCTTCACCGGATTGGATCAGGGTCTTGAGTTCGTCGGGCGTCATGGGACAAATCTGGTCGCTACCGGCGCAGCACGCGAGCGGGGATTCAATCAATCTCCAGCTTCGGCAAGCCGTTGACAATCTTCATGGCTTCGAGGCTGACGGTGATGACGCGGAGGAAGAGTTCGAATTCCCGGTCGTCCCCCGGTAGTGGGCGTCGAGTGAGGGATGGAGGGCGAGGATGCTGGCGATGCGGCGGACGTGGTGGGTGAATTGCTGGGCCTCGTCGGTGGTGAGCGGGCGGCCGAGGAGGGCTAGCTCGCGGTAGCTGAGCCACTTCTTGAGCACCTGATAGCCGCCGAGGGTGTAAGTCCAGACTCCCTCGGGAACATCCTTCCAGCGGGTGGTGGCGTTGAGGTGAATGTCGAGGAAACCCTCGCCGCGAGTGCCTGAGGCAACCTTGCCGGGGCCGGGCATGGTGACACCGTTCTGGCCGGCGTATCCCCAGCGGGCGTTGATGGCGAGGTCGGGCGACTTGGCGGAACCGCTGACGGTGAGTTCGCCGAGGCCCTTGAGGTCGTCGCGGATCTTGAGGTCGGTGACGCCCGGCACCGGGATCTCGGGATCGAGCAGAGCGGCGAGCTGGCGGCCGAGGGCGGCGCCGGACTTGAGCGTGGCGGCGTCGGCGGGCAGCGGGATGCGCGGCCAATCCTGGCGCAGCGCCCCGCCGTTCTCCTCGCGGTAAGCCGGCGCGTGGAGGATGCCGACGATGTGGAAGAACAGATCCTCCGGCTCGCACTTCAAGCCGACGAGGTAGTCCTTGGCGAAGTCGGTGAGGTTGGGTTGGGGGCCGGTGGGCTCGAATAGGTCGAGGTGGGCTGAAGTCTCTGCCCCTTCCTCATCAGGACAAAGGTAAAGAGGAAACATCCCTACGTTGGATTCCACAATGTGGTGGTCCGCAAGACACCGGGTGACCTGGGGACAGTAGAAATCCTCCTTGCGGTTGCGCTGGGTGGCACTGAGCCAAAGATTGCTGGGACTGAGCTGCTTCCTGTAGTCCGGCCGCGGACGGTCCAGAAGGATCGCGCCTCCCTCCCACGCAACTGATCGCACGTCGAATGGCCGATATGCATATGGAAGAATTTCTATCGCCCCATCGGGAACCATTTCGAGTAGCTTCTTTCTAGCGTCGGAAGGATTGAAGGTTTTGGTCGATTGGAAGAGAGGTGCGAACCGTCTGCCAACTTCCTGATCGGAAATCGAAGAATCTTGATAGGCCGCAAATCTACTTTCGAGGGCTTCGCGGCTGATGCTCACCACAGCATCATCCCGACTGGTCTTCACGCCGGGGAACGATCGCGGGAGCAGCTGAACCAGCTGTGGCCAATCGGTGTAGTCTTCCCGAACGCCCACCGGAAGCATTGCCAGTCCAAACTTGAGTGACGGTTTGAGCGAACGCCACTCCACCTGCTTCTCAAGTGCCTCGACAATCTCCGCGCGCTTGTTCTTTCCCCACCAGTGCCGGAACTGGAGTTCGGCCCGGGGCTGATAAACTGACTCGTCGAACGGTGACGGCGTTGGGCTCCCTTCCGGGCGTCGCTCCAGCAAGGCGATGGCGGTGCCAACTTGGATGCCAACGGCGGTTTTCTCGGTGGAGAAGATGCTTGGGTCCGGCTTGCCGTCGGGGGTCTTCTTGCCGGTCTTGTATTTGTCGCCGTTGAGGCAGTCGATCTTGATCGAATCGAAGACCTCCATGAAGCGCTCGCGCATGCCGGGATGCGAGAGGCCGTCGAGCCACGAGTAGTTGGAGATGAAGCAGACGATGCCGCGGGCGTCGTCGCGCGGCGGCCCAGGCTTGGGGTCGTCGTGCTCCGGCACGCCCTCGGCGATGCGGCGCTCGGCCATGCGGAAGAAACGGATGTAGAGGTCGTTAAGTCCCTGGCCCTGCGGGGCCGGTGCCTCCTTGGTGGTGCGGTAGGCCTGCGAAAGGGCGCGTTCCTCCTCGATCGCGACGCCGGCGTAACCGTCGTAGGGCGGATTGCCGAGGATCACGAGGATCTGCTCCTTCTGCTTCACCTGGTCGGCCTGATCGCGCTCGTCGGCGAACTCGGAGAAGAGAATTTCGTCCTTGGGGTGCTTCACCGGCACCCAGCCGGTCAGCGCGTTGGTGAGGAAGACCCCGGCACGCTCGTCCTGGTCGTGGTTCAGCTCCGCGCCCCAGCGGGTGAGCAGGAGGTCGATCTGGAGATGGGCGACGACATACGGCGCGGGCAGCAGTTCGAAGCCGTATAGCCGCTGCTTGGCAACCTCGCGAATCTTCAGCGCGGCTTGCGCCTTGCCGTAGCCCTCGACGAGGCGGTCGTAGATGAGGCGTAGGGTTTCCACCAGGTAGGCGCCCGTGCCGCAGCAGGGATCGAGGACGATCACCGAGGGATCGGCGAGACCGTCGGAGAGATCGAAGTTTTCCCGCAGGACGGCATCGACGCTGCCAACCATGTAACGGACAATCTCCGGCGGCGTGTACCAGACGCCGAAGTCCTTGCGCAGCTCAGGGTCGAACTCGGCAAGGAAAGGCTCGTAGAAGTACTGGACGGCCTCGCCCATGTCGTAGCGGGCGAAGAAGGAGGCGCGATCAACTCGGGCGAGGCATTCCTCGGTCCAGTCGAGCACCTCCTCGATGTTGAGCGCGCGGACCTTTTTCGGGTCCCCGGCGAGTTGGACAAAGAGCGTCCGCAGGATCGGCAGCCCGAGGTGCTGGGCGGAGAGTCGCCACTGGAAGCGGTCGGCGGGCTTGGGATGGGATTCGTGCCACAGCACCCAGGCCGAGAAGATGCCGTAGAAAAGCGTCTGGATGAGGGTCGATTGGAAGAAGTGGCTGCCCTTCTCACCCTCGAAGCGGACGCCGAGAGCCTCGGTAAGGGCCTTCTTGACCGGTTCGAGCGTGCCCATCGGAGCGATCTCGACGCGAGCCCGGGCCTCGCGGGCGTAGCTGGCGAGGAACGCGGCGAGGTCCTGCGGGTTGGCGATGCGGGCGTTGCTAAGCAGGGCGCGGCGGAGGAACTGCCAGAAGCGCTCGTATTCCGGGTGCTTGGGATCGGCACGCAGGGCGTGTGCCTTGGTCCAGAACTCGTTTTCGCTCGGGGCGAAGTGGTAGTATTCGCCCCGCTCGGGCTTTCCACCCTTCAGCGACCACAATGCAAAAGAGCGGTAGTTCGTGAGGAGGATTTGTCCGTAGGCTTCCAGGTAGTTGCGGACCTGCTCGCCGGACTCGAAGGCAGAGAGGTCCTTGTCAAGCGGCTTGACTTCGATGACACCGCGCTCGGGCTTGAGTTTATCGAACAGCGAGGGCGCGTCGGCACCATGCTTCTTGAGATCCTTGGTCGAGAAAAGGCCGCCATCCGGGATGCCGGAGCCGGTATTTGCCGGGTGGATGACGGCGGAGATCTTCGGTTTGAGGGTCTCGCCGACGGCGTTGAGGAGGTTGGCGAGTGCCGGATAGCCTGAGGTTTCCGGCGTGCCGGCGCCCAGCGAGGCATGGAGAGCGTTAAAGTATTCGGCGACTGGGTGCATCTCGGCGTGAAGGCTCGGAACCGCGTGCAGGATGCTTGCAAGGGCGGGGCAAGGTCAATGCAGCAGGCCGGGTGGGACATCCTCGGGGGCACTGGGGAATCGCGGTCGGCGGCGCTCCCTGACGGAACTGAAGGAGCGGGGGGCCGCCGCAACCACGGCCTGCTGCGGGCCGCAGCAGCCACTCCCCCGCCCCCGGTCCCGTCCCGCGCACCTTTGGAACTTGGAACTTCTCACTTGGAACTTCGAAGCCGTAGGCTCCGGCCATGTGGAAAGGCCGCTTCGCCCGGGAAACCGCGGAACTCGTCCAGCAATTCGGGGAGTCGATCAGCTACGACTGGCGACTCTACAAGCACGACATTGCCGGCTCGATCGCGCACGCCCGGGCGCAGATGAAGGCCGGGCTGCTGACCGCCGACGAGTTCGGGCAGATCGAGTCCGGCCTGCGCTCGGTCGAGGCCGACATCGATGCCGGCAAGTTCGAGTTCAAGACCTCGCTTGAGGACATCCACATGAACGTCGAGGCCGCGCTCACCGAGCGGATCGGCCCCGCCGGCGCCAAGCTCCACACCGCCCGCTCGCGCAACGACCAGGTCGCCACCGACACCCGGCTCTACTGCCGGGCGGAGATCGACGTGCTCTCGGCCGGCATCTCCGACCTCCAGCAGGCCCTCCTCGACCGCGCGGAGAAATACGCCGACACCGTCCTGCCCGCCTACACCCACCTGCAGCGGGGCCAGCCGGTCACCGTCGGCCACCACCTGCTCGCCTACGTCGAGATGCTCGACCGCGATCTCGGCCGGCTCGCCGACTGCCGCAAGCGCCTCAACATCTCGCCGCTCGGCTCCGGCGCGCTGGCCGGCTCGACCATCAATCTCGACCGCGAGGCCATCGCCGCCGAGCTCGGCTTCGACGGCGTGACGCGCAACTCGATGGATGCCGTCGCCGACCGTGACTACATCGCGGAGTTCCTCTTCGCGATGGCGCTGTGCGGCGTCCACCTGTCCCGGCTTTCCGAGGACCTCATCCTGTGGTGCTCGGCCGAGTTCGGCTTCGTCACGCTTTCCGACGCCCACACCACCGGCTCTTCCCTGATGCCGCAGAAGAAGAACCCCGACGTCTGCGAAATCACCCGCGGCAAGACCGGGCGCCTGCTTGGAAACCTGGTCAGCCTGCTGACCGCGGTGAAGGGCCTGCCACTCACCTACAACCGCGACTTGCAGGAGGACAAGGAGCCGCTCTTTGACTCGGTCGACACCCTCAAGCTCACGCTCGCCGTGAATGCCGAGATGATCGCCGCGATGGAGATCCGCGAAGACAAGTGCCTCGCCGCCGCCTCCGACCCGATGCTGCTCGCCACCGACCTCGCCGACTGGCTGGTCCGGCAGGGCGTCCCCTTCCGGCAGGCCCACGAACTCGTCGGCAAGGCCGTCGCCGAGTCGGTGAAGACCGGCACCCCGCTGGATCAACTCGACCTGACGACGATCGACCCCGCCTTCACGGCCGAGGCTTCCGGCGTGTTCTCGGTCGAGACGGCCCTTGCCGCCCGCACCAACCCCGGCGCCCCCTCGATCGACAACGTCCGCGCCGAGATCGAACGAAGGAAATAGGGAGCGCGTGGGGAGAGCGGCTTTTCAAGCCGCAGTGGGAAGCGGGTTTCAAACCCGCGCTCCCCAGCTCAGAACTGCCACATCTTGCCCTGTTCGGCGTCCTTGAAGACCTGCGGGCTGAGCATGTAGGACATCGGGGGATTCGGCAGCGGCGAGTCGTCGAGCACCGGCAGGCTCGCGCCGATGGTCGAGTCCCACGGCTGGGTCGACGACACGTTCACCGGCGTGCCGACCCGCACCATGTTGAAGATCTCGCGCGCCGAATTCAGCGGCAGTCTCACGCAGCCCATCGTCGAAGGGTAGGGCTTCACGAACCCCCAGTGCATCCCGTAGGCCGGGCTGTAGAAGGACATCCAGTAGGTCATCGGATAGCCGCGGCCCGGCTGGCTCTGGCGCCGGCGTTCCTTGGTCTTGCTGGTGATGCGGTGATTCCCGGCGGGCGTGGGTGAGCCGGCCTTGCCGACGCCGCAGGGGGTCGCCAACAGGACCTTGTCGCCCTCAACCACATAAAGCCGTCCGGCGCTGGTGCTGATCTTGACCTTCACCGCCGAACGGTTGGTGGGTTGGGTGACCTTTGGCTTGTAGGAAAACGAGGTACCAGAGGTGCCGGTGCTCATGTTTCCGCAGGAGCTGAGACCAATGGCGGCGGCAGCAAGGGCCGAAAGGGCGAGGATGCGAGGAAGGAAGTTCATGGATCGGTTGTGTGGACTACGGTCGGAGTATCCACGCCGGGCGGGATGATTCAACCCATGAAGAGAGGCAAATTCGACTATTCCTCCCGGCGCTTCAGACCGACGACAAGCACGGCCCCGGCCAAAAGTCCGACGATTCCGGCAAAACCCCATCCTTCCGCCCGCTGCCGACGCAGCTCCAGTTCCAGGGTCATCGCCTCGTCGTCCACCAGCTGCAGGCTCCGCTCGAAGCGGAACATGCGCCCCTGGCCGATCAGCTCGACCTCCAGCGACTGCGGCGCCGGCATCACCTCGAGCTGCTGGCCGACGATGGCACTCGCGATCTCCTTGAGGGCCGTGGTTTCCTCGACCGTATTGCCGACCATCAGGCGGTCGAACTGCTGCGGGTCGAAGTTGAACTGGCCCTGGAGGATCGGATTCTCTTCGGCGGCCTGCTCGAGCTGGCGGTTCGGCGCGATGTCGGCAGCGCCTCCGTTGTCGAGGTAGTTCCGCTGGCGCCGGGTGTTCAAGCCGAGCACGGCCTGCTGCATCTTGAGATTGCGGTACTGCACCCGCGCGTCCTCCTTGGAGGCCTCGTCGAGGAAGTCGTTGCGGGCCGCCTTGCCGAGCAACTGCACCGCCTTCTCCTGGTTGCCGGAGGCAAGCTGGGCAAAGCCCTCGCGGGACTCCTGCTGCGCCTGCTCGCGACCCTCCCGGCTGCGCAGGCTTGAGGCCTTCAGGTAGCTTTCGAGACCCAGGTCTCCCAGCTGCTCGGACTGCACCAGTTCAAACGATCCATCGCTGCCACCGATCTCCCAGCCTTCCGGCACGAACACCTCCCACACCAGGTTCTCCAGAGGAATGTCGAACTTGGGTGCCAACAGGGTCCCGGGACGCTCGTCCTCGGTCGCGTAGGTGAAGGCTAGCTCGGCGGGACCTTCACCCAGTGGCGAGGGGGTGATGTAGAACAGCCACACGTCGCCATCCCTGACCAACGGCACACCCTCGCCGTTCACGAGCAGGTTGAAGGGGGAAACATCCTGCGGGAGCTTCAGACGGAGGGTCGATTTCTCGCTCACATCGATCTTCAGCGTCACCCCGGTCATCGCCGATCCCGTCGGCGACACGAGCGTCACGAACTTCCCGCTGCGCACCCGCAGCGGCTGGGAGCCGGCGAGATCGTGGCGGTCGACACGGAGCCGGAGGGCACCCTCCGGTTCGGCAACGCGGAAGACGAAGTCCGGGATCTCGCTTCCCGAGCCCTCCCGGAGTTCCGGCGGGACCCCGGTCCAGTCGATCTTCTGCCAGCCGGTCACCGCGCCCTCGAGCGCCGCATCGAGGCGACCCCCGGCCTTGATTCCCGCGAAATACGAAACCTGCCGTACTTCGAGAAGCTCGATCGCCTCGACCACCGCCGCCTCATCGCCCGACTGGCGCTGGAACTCGACATCGACCGTCGTCTCACCCGCGACGCCGCGCTGGAAACGGATCTCCCACAAATCCTCCTCGCCCTCGATGGGCACGAAGTCGCCGACGGCCGGACCGCTGGCGCGCACCGTCGCGGCCGCCCTCTCGTCCAGTCCGGGGAGCCTGACCCGCAGCGCCTTGCGCGCGGCGTTCTCGATCCGGTAAACCAGCCTGGCCCGGGTCAGGGCCTGACCCTCGCGCAGGGTCACCTCGTGCATGACTTTCGCCGTGACCCACGGATCGAGTTCGCGCACCGCCAGCGCCAGCGCCCAGTCGGCCTGCAACAGGCGGAACGCGAGCGCGCCGGGTCTTGGCACGCCCATCTCGCCCGGATCGAGCTGCGAAACCTGCTCGCGGGAAACCGAGCGCACCTGCAGGCCGCGATCCGGCACCACCGTCAGCGTGCCGCGCTGGCGGGCGGCCTCGCGCACCGTGAGCCGAGGCACCGACCACGACTCCCGGGTGCCCGGCGAGGCTCCCGCCAGGCTGATCGCGAAGGTCTGCTCGCCGAGGGTCCTGCCATTGAGGTTCAAGGTCAGCACCCGTCCCCCTTCCACATCATTGACCGTCCAGTGGCTGAGGGCCGCTCCGGTCGCGGATTCCACCTCCAGGCCTTCCGGGAAATCGGCCGTGAGGCGGAAGATCCCTGCCCGGGTGATCCGCGCGGTCAGATCAACCGCCAGCACCATCCGGTCGTCGCCGATCGAAAGCGTCTGCTTGGTCTCGACCCGCAGTTCAGGGGCCACCGGCGCCACCTTGAGCGACACGCTCGCCTCGTCCGCCCCGTAGCGGAAGGCACGCTGCAGGAGCGCCAGCGGACGTCCCTCGCCATCCTTGGGCAGAAGCACTCCCGGAAAGTCGTCGAGGTTCACCGCACCCAGTCCGGCCGGCTGCACGGCCTCGGGCTGGGCGTCGTCGCCAAAGGCGAGTCCGATCATGCCGACCGAACCGGCACCCCCCTCGACCCGCAGGGGGGCCAGCGACAGGTCCACCGGCAGCACTCCCGTCGCCCGCTGGGTGGCCACCCGGAAGGCGAAGGGCGCCTGCTGGGCCGGCTCGATCGAAACCCGCAGGCGCCGCGTGTCCGGATTGAATCTCCAGCGGCCGACCGGGCCATCGACCACATCGCCGACGGTGAAGCCTTCCGGGACCATGAGCGACAGCTCGCGCACCAATCCCTGGGCGGGCCTGACCTCGACACCATGGATGCCGTTGACCACCCCCGGTCCGGGCAGGAACAGGTCCGAAACCTCGGTGAAGAACCGCGTCTCCTCCTGGCTCGCATCGCGCTGTTCGGGACGCACCCGGAAGGTGTGGCCCGTGCCCGGGGTCAGCCGGATTTCCGTCCAGTGGCCCTCCTCGCCCTCCACCTCACGCCCCGGCTGCAGCCGGGCCGCACCGGTGGCCTGAAATTCCCAGCCTTCGCGGTCGTGGCGCGCGAAGACGGTCTGAACCGCCGCCGGGCCGGTCGGCATTTTCCAGCCCTCGGCCGCGTCCGCGATCCGCATCTCGTAGCTTCCCCGACCGGTGCCCACGCCGGCGCCGTCGGACACGAGAAAGTACTGCCGGCCTTCCTTGACCACCGACAGCCCGGCACCGTCGAAGCCGGTCAAGGTCGCCGGTGCGGCGAGCAACAGGAAACGCTCGCCCGGCTCGGTTGCGCGCACCCGCACCTCGAAGCCGGCATCGAGCACGCCATCGGACAGGCTCCACTTCTGCTCGATCCGCTCGAGCGCCTCGGCCGCGTCGGCCGGTGCCGGCATCATCGCAAACAGCGCGATCATCGATGCCGCGGCGGCGGCAGCTTTCGGCGGGGCCGCCCCCGGCCCTCCGGATCGCCGCAGGAACGGGACGACGGCCAGCACCAGCAGCGCCAGGCCGAACAGGGCAAAGAAGGCGATGGCGCCCCCGTGCTGCGCCAGCACGCCCCAGGCGATGGCGGCGAAACCGATAACGACCAGCGTGGTGACATGCGATTCCCGGCCGACCGCCCGCAGCAGCGCCCAGATCAGCAGGGCGACTCCGACGACGGCCACAAACGCCCCCCATCCGCTGAAGATCGCTTCCCAGCCGGCGACATTCGACAACTCGACGAAGAGTTCCTCTCCGGCGAGAACCGCGGGCGCGGAATACTCGAGAACGCCCAGCATCACCCGTCGCTCGCCGTTGGCGATGCCCGCCATCCCGAAACTCGCGACGGCGGCCCCGACGAGGATCGCCACGCCGAGCCAGCGCAACTTGGGAATCCGGCGGATGACCAGCCCCAAGGCGGCCAGCACCAGCACGCCGGCCGCACCCATCCGGCCGCGGGTCGAAATCCATTCCGCGCCGGTCTCGGTCAGGACCGGACGCACCAGCTGCGCACCGCTTTTCGCGTCCTCGTCGGGAACGAGCTGGCGTCCCTCGTCCCCGCGGATCGTCCACTTGGCCACCGCGGTCGCCGTTCCCACTTTCGGCGCGACCAGGCGGATCCCGCCCTCGCCCGGATTCCGGCCGTAGCGCAGTTCCACCTCCACGGCCGATTCCGGGTCCAGCCGGCGCGGCAGCGGCACGAGGATCCGGTCTCCCGCCTTGCGCGCATTGACCCGCTCGCCGGCCACCCTCGTTTCCCACAACTTGGCGTCCGGCGGCAACTCGATCTCGAGCGTGGCCGCGCCCTTCGACCGGGCGAAAAGCTTCGCGGTCGTCACCACCTGGTTGTCCCGCGACACGTGGCTCTCCAGCGAGGCGAAGTCGATCACCTCGCCGACCGCCTCGCCGTTCTCATACCACTTCACATTCATCTCGAGGTCCAGATCGCCGGCCGTGTACTGCCAGGCCTCAAGCGTCGGTGCGCCGGTCAGCAGCCGGTATTCGGTCGGCAGCTCGCTGGCATCGATCCTCAGGACCGACCCCTTGCTACTGGAAATCTCGTAGTCCACCTGCAGCGGACTGGTCACCTGCACGTAGCCCCTTTCCCCCTGCACCCCGAGCGGGCGCAGTTCGCCCGGACGCAGCACGCCGCCCCGGGCGCTCATCGGCTGCTCGAAGGTCACCAGCAGGGTCGAGCCGCCCAGCGCGGGACGCGCCAGGGGCACGATCAGCTCCCCGCCTTCCTGCCGCCAGTCGCGGCCCACGCCCTGGCCGGTCACCACGATGTTGCCGATGCCCTCGGGCACCTTGATCCGCCACTCGGAGGCCGGCGCCCCGACCACGAAGTAGTTCAGCACGACGCTGCCGTAGGCGACGCCCTCCCGCAGGGTGTAGAGATGGAAGACATCGGCCTGCACGCTCTGGCCGAGCGCCTCCACGCCCATGGTCGCCGCCCACTCGCCTTCGCGGATGCGGAAGGCCTGCTGCAGCCGGGCCATCTTTTTCGGGAAGTAGTCCACCGGCGTCTCGACCAGGCCGGACATCTCACCCGCCACGACCCGGTAACCCGGGGCCGCGGCCACCCCGAGGTAGCCCCGGGTCGACTTCGCCTCATCGTGGCGCAGGCGCTGGAGGACCCAGTCGCCCGTGGCTGCACCTTCGTTGCGTTCAAGCCGCAGGCTGACCAGTTGCCGGCCGGAGACCGCATCGCTGAAGAGGATCTTGAGTTCGCGGATGCCGTCCTTCGCCTCGCTCGCCAGGCTGTAGTCGGCGACACTCGCACCGGAAACTTCCGCCACGGCGAATCCCTCGGGGATTCCCACGGTCCACTCGCGGATCGGGGCTTCGCGGATGTCGAGTTCGAGGTCGGAAAGGATGCGCCGGTCGGTCTCGCCCATTTCATGAATGGTCACCTCCGCCACACCGACCTCCGGCAGCACCTGGTCCGCCGCCACCACGTAGCGGTAGTCGCCGGCGGGAAAGCGATAGACGAAGATCTGGCGCAGCCCCTCGGGGGCCGCACCGCCGGGAAACTGCGCCGGCGCAAGCTGCATCATCCCCTTGGTCTCGACCACCTCGAGCCGCACCGCCCCCTCGTTGGCGATGCGCACGTGACCACTGTGACGCAGCGAATCGACCGGGCGGAGGCGCATCGGCGAGGCCTTCACCGGGAAGGCCCCGAGCGCCGACTGCGTCCGCAGGACCAATCCCTCCTCGCCCTCGATCGGTCGGCTCAGCCGCACGTCGAGAAAACGCCCGCCGCCCTCCTCGCTCACGCTCCACCCGAGAACCGGGTCGCCATTCACCGCGAGCACCTCGCCGTCCCCCTCGATCGCGAACCGCAGCGATTCGAGCTTGCCCTGAAGCACCCGGAAATCGATCCGCGAGTGCTGGCGCAGCAAGCCGGCACCGACCCGCACCTCGGCCGTCTCGTTGGAGGAAAAGAACAGCGCGCCTTCATCCTCGCGCGCCCCGGCCTTCCACCGCATCGCACCCTCACCCGCGGCATTCAGAAACCCGAGCCACGCGCCATCGCTCCACTCCGGACGCACCGGCTGGGCGGCATCGAAGATCACCTTTTCACCGACGCCCTCCAGGCGCACCGGCACCACCACGCCGGCCGGCAGACGGAATCCGGTCGAGCGCCAGTCATTCGACTCGTTCACGGCGACATCGAAGCGCAAGCGCAACGGCACCGGCGCTTCGGTCACGCCGTTTCCAACCAGCTCGTAAACCCAGCGGTCGCCCCGCTGTGCGAGCTTCACATGCCAGCCCGCTCCGGAGATCCCGGAGGTCAGCGCGCCGCCGTCCAGCAATCCGATCGACGCCCCCTCCTCACGGACCCGCACCGATGCCGTGAGGGTGAAAGCAATGCTACCGCCATCCTTCGACAGCTTGCCCACGAGTTGCGGGTCCAGCAGTTCGAGCGGATCGCCGACGCTGCCCGACGGCACGACCTGAAGTCGCAAGGCGGGCGTTTCCAAACCGCGACCGAGGTAGCGCGACTTCACCCCCTCGGGCGTGTCGTCATCGAGGGCCAGCGAGCGCACCTCCACCACCTTGACCCGGAATCCCGCCTGCTCCTGCAGCTTGACCGATGAAGAGAACCCGACCGCCTCCCCCGGCCCCGGAATCATCGCACCAAATGGTGCCCGGCCTTCAAACTCATGGCTTCCCCGAACCTCGAAAACGAACTCTTTCGGTCCATCGACCAGCGGCGGCGCCACGAAGGGACGGTGCTCGCCGGGCACTCCCCAGGGATTGAGATCGAAGCGCGGCTGCCATGGCTGCGGTTGCGGAGCGGGCAGCGCCGGAAAGATGTCGAGAAAGCGCCGACCGTCGGACTCCGAACGCACCGACCAGGACTTCAAGGGCCCACCCTCCACGGCCTCGACCTCGCCCTCACCCGTCAACTCCAGGGTCAGCTTCTCCGGACGTCCCTGGTGGACCTTCACCTTGACCTGCATCTGCGACAGGACCTGATGGTCCCCGGCGGAAACCGTCGTCTCGGTCTCCACCGAGTAGAAGAGCGGGGCCTCCTGACGGACCTTGTCGACCGGCACCACCGCCATTCCCTCGCCGATGGTCTGGGCGGGTGCCGGGGCAAGCTGGGTCGCCACCAGCAGAATGAGATTCATCACGATCTTTTTCATGGTTCCATGGGTCTTCCTAACATGTGGTCGGCCGCAAAGCGGCATCTTCTTGGTAAAACTCGCGTAAATCATCTCAGCGTCTCGATCATCCGACGGAGCTCGGCCACCCGCTCGCTGCCGTCATACCTGGTGGCCACCCGGCCGATGACCGGCGCGAGTTCGCCGAAATCCACCGCTCTCGCCATTGGCGCATCGCGCAGCTTCTCCGCCGCCAGGGCGGCCAGAGTGGCGAGCTGCAGGCTTTCCGGAGCCTGATCGAAGGCCGGCGCATCGGACTCGTAGGGGATCGTCCAACTCCGCTCGACCATTCCGCCGCCCGCCGCATCGCGGAAGCGCACCCGCACCTCGCCGATCTCGCCGCGGCCCTGCGGCAGGACTTCCATCTGATAGAGCGCCACCCCGGCCTCCTCGGCGGCCATCTCGGCGGCATCCACCGTGTCGTCGCGGAAGTCCTCCTTCTTCAGGCGATGCTCCTCGAAGCCGATCAACTTGTAGTTCCCCACCCGATCCGGGTTGAAGACCACCTGGACCTTCACGTTCTCGGCTGCCGGACGGAAGGCCCCCGCCAGCTTGTTCGCGAAACCCTCGTCGGCCTCCGACGGGTGATCGACCACGTAGTAGCGGCCGTTGCCATTGCGGGTCAGCCGCTCCAGCAGCCGGTCATTCAGTCCATCCGCACCGAAGCCGGCGGCGTCGAAGGCGATGCCGTTCTGCCGCATGGTCTCGACCCGCGTGTTCAACGACTCGGGATCGGCGTCGCCGAGATTCGCCGCACCGTCGGTGAAGAGCACCATCCGGTTCTGCGCCCCGGGCACGAACTGACGCGTCGCCAGTTCCTCACCGAGAACCAGGGCCTGCTCGAGGTTGGTGCCACCTTCGGCCGGAACCTGACGCACGATCTCGTTCAACTGCGCGGCCTGCGCCCCGTCCAAGCGGTCCGCCAGCAGCCGCGGCGTCCGCGAAAATCCGGCGACCGTCACCTTGTCGCCGGGCTTCAGCAGCGAGGACAGTTGATCCACCGCCCGGGCCACGCCCTCGGCGCGGTCTTCGCGTTCCATCGAGCCCGAGTTGTCGAGCAGCAGCGTGAGGTTCAGCGGCACCGACTGCGCCCGCCCCGAGGCACCGGCCCGCACCGCGATGCGCAGCAGGTTGCGCTGCGGAAAGGCCGGATGCGCCGCCTGCTCCATCGCGCAGGCCACCGGCTCACCATCCGAGGGTGCCGGGTCCCCGTAGTCGAAGGCATTGTAGAATTCCTCCGGACGGACCCCTTCAGGATCGGGCCGCTCGCCCCGCTCCAGCGCCGCCTCCGCGAGCTTGAAGGAGGCATCGCTCACATGCAGCGAAAAGGTCGAAAACGGATCCTCGGAAGCCGCCACCTCGGCCATCAGGTCGAGGGTTTTCGAAAGGTCGGGTTTCGGAAGAGCTTCAGGAGCCTCCTCGATTGCTTCGTTGCCGCGGGAATAAACGACGCCCTCGTTGCGAATAAGTTGCGTCAGGACCTTCCGCTTCTCCTCGACCAAATCTTCCTGGCTGCGAACCGCTTCGCGCAGTTCCTGCATCGCCCGCTCCTGCCTTTGACTTTCCAGTTCGGCCCGCCGCTGACGATACGCATCACCCACCGCATCCACCACCTTCCTTGCCAGTCGCTCATCGTGATCGCGATATTCGATCTCGATCAAATCCGTGCCCTTTACGTTCTCCACGTCCAGATTCTTCTCCAACTCACGGATCAGGTCCGCCTCGCTTTTTCCGGTCAGTTCGCGCAGGCCGCCGAGTTCGATGGCCTTCCGCAGCGTCTTCTGCGACTTCATCACCTCGAACTCCGTAGGGAAAAAGGTGGGAGATCCGGCTGCCGCGTCTTTCGTGACATAGCCGGGCAGGACTTCAACCCCGGGCGCCTTGGGGCGCACCTGCACCACGCTCCTGCCGCGGTGGCGCCGATCAAGCGACAGGAAGCCGGGGCCTTCGACCTTGGCCTCCTCGTGGACGACCACCGGATTCTCCGAAACCCGACGCTGCATCTCTTCGGCGATGAGCTTCACTTTCAGTTTTTCCAGAAGACTTTGGGCGGACTCGAAATCCGACTTTGCATCCTCAAACGAGTAACGAGCGATCCCATGGGTCACGGCCTCGTCCATTTCCTTGTCCTTCTTGATCCTCAACCGTTCGGACTGCTCTTTCACCAGCTCAAGTTGGCTTCGCAGCTTCTCACGGAGGGCGACGACACCCTCTTGTGTCTGTGCTTCCAGACGCTCGACCTCGACCTTCCGCTCCTGCATCTCGGGATGACCTGCCGCCAAGCCCTCCAACCTGGCTGCTTCAAGCTTTCTCTTGGCTTCCAGGAGCTTCGGATGGGTCTCCTTGATGACGTTCTCGGGCAAATTGAGACCCGCCGCATAGGTCGTGAGCTCATCCCCATCGTAGCGCAACAGCGTATCGATCTGGCTCTCGAGCTTGATCTTCTCGGACTCCAGCTCCGCATACTTCTCAGCCGCAGCCAGAGCCTGACGTTCCTCCGTGTATCCTCCGGCACCTCGGGAAACTCCGGAACTTCGCTCCGAATCCGCCGGCGCCGCCTCCTCCCACGCCGCATCGACCTGCGCCAGAAGCTCGGCACGGGTGCTGTCGTAGGCCGCCTTGTAGTAGTCGCTCTTCGCCGCGTCGACCTTCTCCATGCCCCGGCGTGCGGCCTTGTTGTAGGGATCGACCCTGAGCACATCCTCGTAGGCCTGCTTCGCCTCGTCGAATTTCCCGAGTTCGTAATTCCCCCCGCCTTCGTAGAGCTTCCGCCGGACCTCATCGACCCTCTCCGCTTGCCCGCCGGCCAGCGCCGGATTCGCCCGGACCGGCTGATCGGCAGCGCCCGCTTCCCCGCGATCTCCACCATCGGAATCGAAATCCTTGAAGCGGAACTCATACATGTTGTCGTCACCCGCGTGGATCTCTCCCTCGAACCCGCCTGCTGCCGCCCCGCTTTTCGCCGCCAACCCTTTCGCCGCCTCATCCACCCATCCCGCCTCGCGCTTCTTCAGACCGAGGAGCGAGTCCTCCGCCGGGGCGAAAGGATCGACCGGCAGCGCATCCCCCTTCACATCCCCGAGAATCGGCGAGCCGTGGTTCACGAAACCCTCCATGTCCGTCACAGGGCCGGAACCCTCGCCGGAAACCGGCGCCCCGGCTTCCCGCTGGTCGAACAGCCGGCCCAACATCGGAACATCTCCCGCTTGCGGCGATCCACCGCCGCCACCGCCGCCCCAGCCGGCGCCGAAATCCTCGTCTGCTTCAGAAAAAAACGTCACCGCATCCTTCGCCTCGTCCGGCACCGGAATCGCACCCGGTGAAACGGTATTCGCCGCGATGGCTTTCGACACGCTCGATGAAGGCGCGGCCGGCTTGGCGGGCTCGAGTGTCGGTTCGGGACGGTTCAGGATGGCATCGATCGAATCCCGGGTGACCGCCTGATCGCCGGACCGCAGACCTCCGGTCAGGAGATTCGACGGTTCATTCACCGGAGGCGGAGTGGAAGCAGCCTGCGGCAACCGGATCGGCTTCGGGGTTCCCTCGATCAACTCCTTTGGCAGCACCTCCCGGCCGCGTGACTCGGCTTCGGCTTCCGCCACCTCCATCAGGTCGATCATTTCGCCGCTCGGGGCGGAATAGGACACGACCGCCGATTCCATCCGCGCCATCGACTTCTGCTGCCGCAGCACCATCGGGGCGCTCAGGCCGCCGAGCACCACCAGCAGCACCAGCACCGCGGCGATGGCGAGGAGCCTGCGGCGGACCGCGCGACCCCGGTCGCGCTTCTTCCGCCGACCCTCGGGCGCGTCCAGCCTCACGCACTCCTCTTCCTCATCACCCAGCACCTCCAGCACCTTCGCCCGCTTCTCATCCGGCAACTGCCACGGCTCGTCGGGCTTCTCGCGGATCAAGCCATCCAGCATCCTCATCCGCCTCGCAAAGAGGGCCACCTCGGGATCCTTGGCGCAAAGCTGCTCGAGTTCCGACGCCTCGAAGGCCGAGGCCTCGCCCAGCACCCACGCGACGATCCGAGCCTCCAGCGCCTCGTCGCCCACCGCCCGCAGTGGCTTGTTGGAATCTTCGCTCGTCATTCTCTCAATCGAAATTCGTCCTTCATCCCTCGGGGCCTTCCACTCCCATGCGCCGCAGCGACGCCCCCAACCCCTTGAGCAGGTGATGGAGCTTGTAGCCGACGTTGCCGACCGAGAGGCCGGTCTGCTTGCTGATCTGCTCGTATTTCAGGTCCTCGCCGTATTTCAGAAGCAGCAGCGTGCGGTCGTCGGTCGACAACTCGGCGATCAGCATCCGCACCGCTCCCGCCGCCTCCATCCGCGCCAGCTGGTCGGTCGGTCCGGCCTCGATCGCCCACTCGGGCGATTCTTCGCTGGAAACCTCGCGCTTGTGGTCACGCAGGTGGTTGAGCGCGAGATTGCGCACCGTCCGGAAAAGCCAAGCCCGCGGATTCGCCACCTCTTCCCAGTGGGAGTGCAGCCGCAAAAATGCCTCCTGCACGATGTCCTCGGCCACCTCGCGGCGCCCGAGGATGCCGTGGGCAAAACGCAGCAGCGGACTCTCTTCGGCCTCGAAGACTTCGCGGAGGCTGGTTTTCTCCGTCTTCATGGGGCCGAAGGAAAGCACCGCGCTGGGTTCAGCGGCTGCCGGTGCAGGATTCATTACGGAATGAAATCATCTCTCTTCTAAGGAAACGACACATCAGCATGAAAATTCTTGGCGTAATTCTTTGAAATTGTGACCGGCGAGGACTGAAACACCGCCCACGGCTCCCGCGGTTTGACGCTTGCGCCGGCCCTTCCGGGCCTCAAGGATTCGCCCGCGCTCCATGTATTTGCTGAAGAAGGTCTTCCAACTCCGGGACAAGTCGAATCCCGACATGGAAAAGCCATTCCTCGAACACCTCGAGGATCTGCGGGCCATGATCACCCGCGTCGTCCTGACGCTGCTCATCGCCACCATCGGCTGCTTCGTGCTCCAGGAGCGGGTCATGGACATCCTGCGCAAGCCGGTCGAGGACGTCTGGGCGACCCACGTCCAGACAACCCTGCCGGAAACCATCCAGGTCGAAGACTGGGAGACGGCGAAGGATGCGCTCAATGGCGCGCTCGGGCTCCCCGAAGGTGAGCGCGAGGCCTACCTCGCCAACTTCGACGAGCCGGTCCGCAAGCTCGTCCCCGCCATGGCCCACCTGAGGGCGGCCAGCAAGCTGCCCGAGGAAAGACGCGGCGGCTACCTCGATCACCTCGCTGCCAGGGACCCGGATCTCCGCAAGACCATCGACGAGCTCATCGAACTCGGCACCGATCCGGTCGGTGAACAACGCCTTTCCATGATGTCGGCCCTCAAGCCGACCGAGACCTTCATGCTGTCGATGAAACTCGCGTTCTTCGCCGGCATCGTCGTTTCCTTCCCCTTTCTTCTGTTTTTCATCCTGCAGTTCGTGCTCCCGGGCCTGCACACCCACGAACGCAAGATCCTGTGGCCCTCCATGCTCATCGGCTTCGGGCTGTTCCTGTTGGGAGTGCTGTTCGCGTACTACGTCGTCCTTCCCCGGGCACTGGCCTTCTTCTTTGAATGGGACCAGGGGCTGAACGTGGCCTCCGACTGGCGGATCGGCTGGTACATCGGGTTCGCGACCCAGTTCACCCTGCTCTTCGGCCTCTCCTTCGAACTCCCGGTGGTGATCATGGCCCTGGTGAAGATCGGACTGCTTAGCTACGAGATGATGAGCCGCACCCGGTCCTACGCGGTGCTGACCGTGGTCGTGCTCGCCGCCGTGATCACGCCCACCGGCGACCTCATCACGCTCTCGCTGATGGCGGTGCCGATGTACATCCTTTACGAAATCTGCATCCTCCTCGCCTGGCTCGACCGCCGCAAGGAGAAGCGCGCCGAAGCGGAGGAGGAAAAGGAACGCCTTGAGCGGCTTCTCAAGGAACCGGACATGGAGGAAACCGAGGCGGGCGAGGAAGAGGACACCGGTGACGATCTCTCCGACGAATCACTCTACGGCGACCACGACCACGACCGTGCCGAGGACGACCTCCTCGACCGCGATCCCTACGACCCGTATGATCCGGACGAAATCGACGATCACGATCCCTACGATGACGATCCGCCGGACCGGGATTCCCGCTAGCATCCTCCACTCCCACTCGGCACCCTGATGAACTCGATGACCGGATTCGGCCGCGGCTCGGCCAGCAACGACCAACTCGGCGCCACGATCGAGATTTCCGGCGTGAACCGGAAGCAGGCGGAGGTCGTCGTCCAAGGCGTCCGCGACGAACTGGAGAACCGGGTCCGCAAGACGGTCCTTTCCAAAGTCTCACGCGGGCGGCTTCAGGTCGTCGTGACGCTCGAACGCCCCGAGGGCGCCGCAGGAGCCATCGACATCAACTCCGCGCTCGCCGAACAGGTGGAGCAGGCCTTCACGGAACTCTCCGCCAGGCTGGGCCGCCCGCTGGAGGTCACTCCGGCGGACCTGATCAAGATCCCCGGCCTGGTCCGCTTCGAGGAAAGCGCCCCCGAGGCCGCCGTGGCCTGGGAACTGATCGGTCCCGCGCTCGACGAGGCCATCGCCCAGCTTCTCGAGATGCGCCGAGCCGAGGGGGCCGACCTCGCCGCCGACCTCCTCGACCGGCTGTCACGACTCGAAAGCCTGCGCGACGAGATCGCGGTTCTCGCCCCCCGGCGCCCCGAACGCTATCGCGAGGTTCTGCTCAAGCGACTCGCCGACAGCGGCCTCGAGATCAACCTCGACGACGACCGCGTCCTGCGCGAGATCGCGCTCTTCGCCGACCGCTGCGACATCAGCGAGGAAACCACCCGGCTCGACGCCCACTTCAAGCGTTTCCGGGAGTATGCCGCCTCCGAGGAGCCTGCCGGCCGCCCCCTCGATTTCCTCTGCCAGGAGATCCACCGCGAGTTCAACACCATCGGCTCGAAGGCCTCCGACTCCGCGATCGCGCAGCATGTCGTCGCCGCCAAGACGGAGCTCGAGAAGATCCGCGAGCAGGTGCAGAACGTGGAGTAGCCCAAAGTTCCCCGCCGTCGCCCTCCGGGCTATGGCGGGCAGGCAAGTTCGAAGAGCCAAGTTCCAATGCTTTGTTGCGATCCGTCACCCACCGCCCAATCACAGCCCCAACGGGGCGACAGATACCAGCCCGGGGTGAAGCTCCGGGCCTCCAGACCACCGGCGCCAGCCGCACTTTTCAGATCAGGTCGCAGACCTGATTCCTTCCCCACGGTGCCCCGGGGATGAAACTTGGAAGTTCCCACTTGGCACTTCGTGCCGTCAGCGGAATACCGTCACGGCACAGGCATCGGAGAGCACCTACCTCTGACCCGAAAGCCCCGTGACCGTATTGTTGGTGGTGTCTCCCCGCACCTCCCCAAAACTGGAGACAACATTACCCGTTGTTCCCTTGGCCAAGGTGATCGAGTACTCGGTATGATTGATGATTGTGGAGTTCTTTGCCGTGACGAGAATCGTGCGTTCCTCCCCCGTATCAAGCGGGCCCGGGTGGCGATTCAGGGTGATGTGATGATCGCGACCACCAATCTCCATAATGTTGTGATCCCCGGTAGCATGTGGTGATGGCAAGATCGTCCACTCGGCCTTCGTGCCCGATCGATTGAGGCGATAGTCGGTAAGAGGACCGAAGGAAAAGTCCCCCGCGCAGTTGGAAAGTTGCCCGCCGTCTGGAAGATTGTAGCCGACCCACTCACAATACTGGACCCTGCAATTCCTTACGATCGCATCCTTCCCCAGATAGAGCCTGATGCCTCCACGCATCTTGGTCACCATGCAGTTTTCCACGGTGACACTCTTGGCAGGCGCATACATGCGAATCCCATCTTCGGAGAGCGAGTGAACGCCATTCCTTGGGAGTGGGATGTTGCCCCAGCGGGGGATCTTGTAGTCGGTGCGCTTGGGCAGGTCGTGGTCTGCCTTCTCCTCGTAGAGCTCGGTCGTTCTCCGGACCCGGCCCTCGATTCGAGTGTTCTTGATCACGTTGTGGTCAGCCGTTTGCTGAAGCACGATGCCATGACCAAACGAGCGCATCTGTAACTCGATCTTGTCGAGAATGTTGTGATTCCCGGTAATCAGGATCCCTGAGCGCTTGTCCAATCCGAAAATCGCATCCCGACCAATGCCATAGTAGCTGCCATATCCGTAGGGAAATGAACCCCGTGTCGTCATCTTGAGCCCCTCCAAGCTGTTGTGGTCCCCCTCAATACGCATCACCGGAGCCCTCAATCCGTTCGCCAGGTTTTCCCTGTCCTGGTTGTAGGCGCTGAAATCGGTGACTTCCTGAAGGCCATTTCTGTAGGTGTCTTCCACTTCACCGCCGATGATCCGGTTCCCATCTCCCGTCACGACGATGTAGCTCTCATTGACCTCGCCGACGGTGGCATTGATGTGCACATCCGTGAGATCGATCCTGTTGTTCGATCCGGCGATCACAATCCGACGCGCTTTTGCGGGCAAATCACCGATGTCGTATTTCCCCGGGGACAACTTGATGGACTGCCCGCTCTTGCTCGCCGCTTCATTCAACTCTCCCAGGGACTCGATCTTCTCCTCACCGGCAGCCAGGTGCGCCAGCGCTGCCAGAAAGAAACCAATCATGAAGGACCTCCTCATTGCTTGCCGATGATGGATTCCGAAACGCAGTTTCCCTTCAAGGCTTGTCTTCCATGAAGACATCGATTCCTGCGATCTGAACGGTGTCGTAGCCGGCATTGTCGGCGGGTCCGCAGTCGAAGCGGAAGCGCAGCAGCACCGGTCCGTCGCCGGACGGGATCCTGACCTGGTGGCCCGTCCACTTCTTGCTGCGGATGGTGGCCTCATGGCAGCCACGGTAGTCGCCGTCGGGCGCACCAACCGGCTTCCATTCGACCGTCAGAGCAACCCCGTCGCCGAGCCCGGTCGCGCTGCGGGTGGAGAAGCTGATGCCGTCGGCGCCCGTGAGATCCGCCGGCAGTTCGAACAGCAGGGAACCCCTGAGACCGTTCTTCCACACCGGGTGGAGGGTCCAGACGCGAGACTTCTCCCCTTCTTCAGGCTGCCCGGAACCCGCCCTCAGGAAGGCCCCGGTGTCCTCCTCCGCCCACAGCGGTCGAATGTCCTGTCCCCGCATCTGGATCGCGAGCGGTGGAAGGATCCGCATCAGCTTCGGGAAATCGGGGGCAAGCGTCATCCGATTGTCGGACATCACCAAAGAGGCGGCATCGACCTCATCAGACAGGTCGAAGACGGCGGTCAGGCCGGAACGCTCGTCGCGGATCTCGTTCCCCGAAATTCGGAGTTCCTCGCTGGATCGGATCACCACCGGCACGGCTTCCGTCCCGTCCTCCCGGCCCGCCTCGATCGAGTTGCCGCGGATCACGCCTCCTTGAATCCCGGAGAGATCCATCGCGGCGGCGGGCCATCCGCTGAAGGTGTTGCCTTCGATCCGGATGTTCCTGGCCCACGCATTCCGGCCGTTGATGCGGACGCGGATCGGGTTCTGGCCGGTGTCGCGGAAAGTGTTGTTGCGGATCACGGTGTTGGCGGGAAACGGACCCTCGTAGAAGGAGCCGATCTCGTTGCCGAGCCAGACGCCGGAGCCGCCGACGCCGTCGATCGTGTTTCCCTCGAACAGGCCGCCAGGGCTCCGCGCCAGCAGGGCGTGCCGCCGCTGGGCGAGGAAGCGGTTGTTGCGGACGATGTAGCCCTGGCCGCAGGCATCGAGATTGTAGAGGCCGGTGAAACGCAGCTTGTCGGGACCGCCAGGAAAGAGATTCCCGCCCTGGTGCAGGGAGAGACCGGGGATCGGGCGGTCCAGCGTGATGATGTTCCACTTCTCCGTGCGGTTCGCATGTTTCCCGCTGGGTTCCACCGACAGCACCTTCAGCCCCCGGACGACCGTGCCGGGAACCGGCGTGTAGGCCATCAAGCGGTCGCCGACTCTCGGCGAAAAGGCGACTTCGGCGATCAGATAGCGGTTGTCCCCGAGATCCTCCTTCACCCAGTAGGGGCAGACGGAGATGTTGATCGAATCGTCCATCATGCCCTCCAGCGTGCAGTCCTCAATGATCGGGCCGACCCGGTTGTGCTTCACGTGGAAGCCGTCCTTGATGCTGGTCACCAGATGGGTCGTGCCGGGGCGGAGGCCGATCTTCGCTCCCTTCACATGAACCCGACCGTGGTTGTCGGAAAAAGAATGGTTCATCCCGAACTTGCCGCCGTGGATCGTGTAATCCACGAGCCGGATGTCGGTGCTCCGCTCCACCTTGATTAGCGCCCCGTGTCCGCCATGGTGCAGACCGAAGACGAAGTGGTCGCCTGGGGCGATATGCGTGAAACTCTCCGCCCGGAGGTCGACCCGAAGCAGCCGCTTGGAGCGATCCATCTCGCCGATGTTCTCGATGTGATCGATCGGTCCCGGCTTGATTCGCCGCGCGTCCGCCTCGAGCGTGAATCCGACCTTCTGCCATGCCCTTTTTTCAAGCTGCTCACTTAGCTCGACCGGGTTGGCGTAGCCGTCGTGAATGCGCAGCACGAAGGTTCCCTCTTCAGGCGCGACCTCAATGATGTCGCCCTGGGTGAAACTCAACGGATCACAGTCGAGAATGAAGCCGCGCATGGTGATGCCGGCGCAATCGCTGATCCGGAGAAAGCCGTTCCACGGGTTGCCGATGATCTCCGCGCCGTTGCCCTCGAGCGCGATGCCGGAGACCCCGGCGAGGGCCAGGATCGCGTCGCCGGACTGCCGGGCGAAGCGATAGCTCTTCTTCTCGAACACCACCCTCGATCCTGGCCCGGCCTCGATCGCAGCCGCCAGCGCCCGGCGTGCCGCAGGCGCGTCATCCGTCTTGCCGTCGCCAACCGCGCCGAAGTCCGCGACCTTGAACTCGGCGGCATTCGCCGAAATGATGTGGAAAGCGACCAGCACGACCGCCCACCGGAACACTCGGCAGGTCGTGATCGTTTGCAGGGAGAATAGAGATGATGCGCGCATGGGCATGAAGTGGCCTGCCACGTTGGTTTCCGGGCAGGCTCGGGAGGCTCCGGGCTAATCAGCGTTCGTCCGCCGCCGCGACCGGAACATCCACGGCCTTCCAGCCTTTCGGAAGCGAAAGTTTCGACCCGCCCCCCCGCGTCCACTCCACCACGATGTCGCCATCCGCCGTCGGGAACGAGCCGCGGCACCTCTCGAGAGGATGCTCCGGTATCATGAATGCAACCGTCTTCGCCCGGTGGTCGATCTGGCGCAGACCGAGGATGTCCCGCCGGAGGACGACCGCCGCGTGGGACGCGAAGCCGTGGTTGCACGAGGCCTGGGGCTTGTCGTGCTCCCACAGGGTGCCGGTGGTCTCCGCCATCATGAGCCAGTAGCCGATGGCCTCGTCATGGATGCGGGCGGCTTCGCCGTAACGGGACAGGATCTCGATCCGCAGCACGTTCCCGGGAAGCTGGTTGCAGGGAAAGATCTCGGGATGCGCCTTGGACTCGCGACGCGACGGGCCGAACTCATCGACCAGGGTCTTCCAGAGCTCCGGGCGCGCCTCTGGCGTGGTGGTATCGAAGAAGAACGCGTAGTACTGGCAGACCTCGGTCCGTTCCGGCCGAACTTCGAGGCTGCCGTCCGGGAGCCGTTTGGCGTGGTCCCGGTAGAAGGTGCCGTCGAAGGACTGCTCGTTGATCTTTTCGCGGAGCGAAGCCGCCTTGGTGGCCCATGTCTCGTTCCGGTAGACCCGCGATGCCGCATTCAGCGCGGCGGCGTAGAGCATGTTCGTCGGGTAGTTCACGTCCTGAACCAGTTCGTTGGCCTTCGACCACTCGACGAAGACCCACTCGTCGAGTTTCTCCAACAGGCCATCGGAGTTTTCGTAGCCGGCGAAGAACTTCAGCAGCGCATCGACCTTCGGGCGCAAAAGGTCGATCAGCTCACGATCACCGGTCCGGGCGAGGTATTCCTCCAGCTCGAGAAGAAACCACAGCGACCAGTTCGGGATGTAGTTTCCCTGGTAGGGGTCGGACGGATAGCACATCGGCAGCATGCCGGGGACCAGTCCGGGAAAGGTCTCCGGTTGGGCGTAGTTCTCGAGGAAGTTCCGTTCCACGGCGGATGCCCCGGTCAGGTCGGCCTCGACACGCCCGGTGAAAAACGAGTCGCACAACCAGCCGGCTCGCTCGCGACTCGGGCAGTCCATGTAGATGTCGGTGGCGTTCTGCCGGAAGGTCTCGCGGGCGGCCTCGAAGATGGCATCGAAGCGCGGGTCGGAAGAGGCGAAGGTCGCGCGGTCGGCGTGCGGATGGCTCAGTTCCCGCAGATAGCTGCGCTCGACGGTGACGGCGGCGTCCAGCGCGTGCAGTTGGAGGTATCGAAGCGTGTACGGCTCGAAGGTCTCGATTTCATGGGTACCGACGGAAAGGTCGATCTGCACGGCATTCACACACTGCATTCGGTGCGGGTCGACGTCCTTCAGGGGCCCACTCCGCAATTCGTCGAAGGTGGCCAAGAGACGCGTCGGCTTCTCCACCCGCAGCCGGAGCCCGATGAACCCGCTCAGGTTCACCCCGAAATCGTGCAGATGGAACCCGCCCGCCTCGATCGCCGTGTCCGGTGTTTCCTCCTTCAGTTCCGTGGTCTTCAGCGAACTCATCAGATGGTCGGGCCGGGCCTCCAACTCGGCGTCCGGAAAGTCGCCGAAACCCGACGGATGGAATCCGTAGTATCGGCGTTTGGGCGCCTTGCCGAGCAGCTCGAAGCGGCCGCCGGCAACCACCTTCGAATCGATCACCTTGAACTCGGGATACGGGACGCCGCGTGCGGTAAGCGGAACGACCGGCGTTTCCTTGAGCGCCAGAACCCCGCTGTCCCACTTCCTCTTCGTGCGCCATGCCTGCCAGCCTGGGGCCGGCCGGAACACTTCGATGAAGGTCCGCTGATAGCTGTAGCGCGGCACCTTGCGCACCACCGCAGGGTGAAGGTCGATGGCTTGGAACGCCCTGGTGGTCGCCAGCACCTTGCCACCGCTCACCACCTCCGCCTGCAGGAAGGGCGGCTGTTTGACCATGTAGTAGCTGCGAGCAACGCTGGCCCCCACCTCGATGCCGATGACGGTCGGTCCGCCTTCCGACAGCGGCTTGATCGGCCACTCGTCGATTCGGAAATGCCCGTGCCCGGCGCGGGCCGGTCCGTGGCCGAGAAACTTGCCATCGACGGTGGCCCGGTAGAGTCCTGAGGTGGCGACGCGCAGGACAGCATCTGCGGGAACCTCATCCAACACCACCCGGAAGCCGATCCTTCGGTTCAAATCGTCGCCGCCGGTATCTGGCCAATGGGGCATCGCCTTCCGGAACGAGGTGGCGGTGGCTGGTGTCAGGAAGATGCCAGACGCGATGGCTAACCACAGAAGTCGAATCATGAGTAAACAGGTCGGGAAGTGGAAGTGACGGAATACAGCACCTGCCACCGGCAGAAGCGCCAGCTTCATGAACTACGGAGCGCAGAGGCCGGGTGGATCAGTAGCCTGCATACTCGTAGCCAAGTCGATAGAACACGCGGGGCCCGTCGAAGCCCGGAGTGTCGTCATCGTAGTCGAGCGACTGGTCCGCAGCCTTATGGTCGATGACGACCGGATCCGGCCAGGTGAGCAAGTTGTCCGAACGTTGGACGGTGTATTTCCGGCCCCGCTTGGCCTCGAATTGCAGGCGGTTCCCGGAGGGACCGGCAATCTCGATCAACGAGAGGAAAGGGAGATCCAAGCGGTCGGTCGCCGATGTGCCCGCGACGGCTTCGAGGATGTCCGTGACGCCGTCGCCATCCTGATCGGACGACGCGTCGGCAGACGAGTAAGGATCGAACCCGAAGATCGACTCATCGGCGTCGCTCACGCCGTCGCCGTCCGAGTCCGGGTCGAGGAAGTTCGGGATGCCGTCTCCATCAAGGTCGCCGCTGCCCTCGACGCTATCGGCGATGCCGTCTCCATCCGCATCGGGATTCTGCGCGACCAGCGGAACCGGTGCAGCGGTGGTGTCGTCCAGCGTCGCGTAGGACACAACCTGCGGGAAACCATCGTACTGCGCGTCCTCGCTGACTTTCCAAGCCTCGGCCGTGAGTTGCTGGGCTGTTCCGTTGAAGCGGAGGATGCCGAAACCGTCGCCCTGTCCGATCTGCTCCAGCTCCGCTCCGGCGGCGACCTCGGCATCGGTGAGCACGTATCGGATCCGCGTGGGGATCGTGGAGAAGGCTTCGTCTCCGGGATTGGCGACCGCGAGCATGGTGAAGGGGTTCCCGAAGAAGTCGCGAAAGCCGCCGACGTGGCCCGGCGCGCTGCCATCAGCCGGAGCGAGCTGGCGAACGCCGTTGCCGGGGATGAACCAGCGCCAGAAGACGTTGCCACCGGGCGGTGCGCAGAACTGGTAGGGGCCGTTGTGGTAGTGCCCGTCGGGGATCGCCTGGCCCGTGTTCGAGTCGTAGGTCCAGCCGAGCCGCGAGAAGGTGCAAAGGTGCTGGTCGCCGGAGAGGATCACCGCGCCGTTGGCGCCGAGCATGCGAATGATGTCGTTGCGTTCGTCGGTGTAGATCGCGTTGGGGTCGATGTCGTAGTTGAAGGTGCCGGCTCCGGTGAGGGACATGGAGGAGTAGATCGTCTGCGCGACCACGCACTTGCGTTTGCCGGGCATGGGAGTGCAGGCCCAGTCGCGCAGGTGCTCGAGCTGGATTTCGCCGAGGAAGGTTTCCGGGTAGTCGGTCTCGGTGGTGTTGGTGCCGCGCTTGAACTTCCGGTCTTCGAGGATGAAGAAGCTGACATCCCCGTAGTCGAAGGCGGTGTAGTAGTTGCTCAGTCCGGTGCGTGCGCTGGGGGTTGGCTCAAGGGTGTCCGGGTTGTGCGCGGTCATCGTTCTCTGGACGAAGTTCTCGAGGAAATCGAAGGACCGCTGAAAGCCTCCGTTGGCCGGTCCCTCGGTGTTGCCGAGCCGGTCCTGGCCGAAGAGATCCGGCTGGTAGACGTCGTGGTCGTCGGTTTGCAGGATGCTCGGGTATTGCGAGGTGAGCGGCTGGAAGGCCCAGTGCCAGAGGAGGAATTTGTAGAGGTAGTCCTCGGCCGGGGTCGCGGAGAAATCGGTCTGGGTCGGACGGGTTTCGTAGATTTGGTCGCCGGTGAAGAAGAGGATGTCGATGTCCTTCGACCCGGCCTGGCTGACCTGGAAGTCAAAGGGGAACCAGCAGTTGGCGGGTAGCCATTTTGGGATCGGCACCTCGCCAGCTTGGGGGACGGCATTGGGGGTGTTGGCATTCCGGCCCATTGTTCCGGTGCAGGAAAAGGTCGCGGCGTCGACGGTGTCGCCTGGAGCCGGTTCGGCTTTCACGGTGAAGGGGTAGAGGTAGGTCTGGCCGTCGGCATCCGAGAGCACGGCACGCATTTCATGACCCTGGGTGGTATCCCACCCCGGAAACTCGAACAGGTGGTGGTAGCTTTCGCTGGTGATGGCTTCGTCCGCCGTCAGCGCCAGCCAAGTGGTATCAGGTTGCTGCTTCTCGATGCGCAGGGTGACGTTGGCGGGGACGCCGCTGCCATAGACGCTCAGCGGGATGGCCTGCACGCCCACCTTGAGCTTGCCGGCTGCCGTGCTGTAGAGCGTGCCTGCGACCGGGCCGAAACCACGGCCGCTTGCGACCGACCATTTGCTGCCACGCTTGTACCACCGCTGGAACGTTACATCCCCGCTGGATGCCCCACCCTGGGAAGCGAGCGCGATATTGCCGATGAGCAGGTGGGGATCGACACCGGTCAGCTCGACCGCTCCAAGCAGGGTCGACTCATCCGCAGACCAGGCACTCAGGCGCAGTGTGTAGTCGGAGCTGGGTGCCACATGGATGCCTTCCAGCAGCAAGACGAGATCCGCAGCAGTAGCGAGCGGCGTCATGGTGAATCGGGTTTCCGCTCCAGATAGGGCGACGGGATGAACGATCGGCGCGAAGTCATTCATGTCACGGAAAGACAGGGTGTTGCCACCGTTGTAATCGACGGCCGCGATGATGCCCGCACCCTTGCCGGGTGTGCCGCAGATCAGGGAAGCACCTTTGTAGTTCAGGTGGCCCTGGCCGCCGCCGATCAGGAATCCGCCAAATCCGGCCGTGCCGGCATTGGTGAAGGACAGGCGGGTCTTGAGTGAAAAGTCCTCGGTGCCGATCCCAAGCTGGTTGCCAAGCTGATGCACCGTCTTGGTCTGGACGAACTTCGAATTGTCGCAAACCAGAGCACCGTCACGGACCGACCAGTCCTGCATCCGGTTCGCCCAGTGATCGGGGCCGAGCCAGCGCCGCTCGGGCAACCCGTCCCACGCCGACCAGTCGCCGAGAACCTCGAACTCACCACTGTCCGGCATGACGATCGGGGTGCCGTCACTCCAGTCGGTGAAGAAAGGCGGCGCGACTGCTGTCTGCAGCATGACCTGATCCACCCGGGCGAATTGGCCGACATCATCCGTGTTGAATTCCAGCCACAGCTGCCGGCCTTCGCTGGCGGGGGCAACTGTGCCGATTGATACAAACGACTCGCTTATATAGTTGGCTCCGGGATCGCCGGTCACAGCACCGGAATAAATGACCGTCTTCGACCCGGACAGCGTGTCATCACTGGTCGTGAAAAGGTGAACCTCCAGGGTGTCTCCCGCGACCCAGCCAGCGAAGGTGCCCCAGTCGAAGCTCAGAGTAAATCTGTCGTCGGCCTGCACGATGTAGCCCGTGTTGAGCAGCCCTCCCTGGATGGTGGTATTGCCGCCGTTCGCCCCAATGGCCAGCGCGTGGGAGCCATCGGAGACTGGGGTATTGTTACGGCTCAGGAGTTGGTCGATGGGAAAAGTCCCGACACCTGTTCCAGTGGTCCACTTGCCCGGGGTTGCGTTGTCGGCAGCCAGCTCTGCGCCTGCCGCATCAAATTCAAAGCTACCGTTCCCCTTGGCGAAGCTGTCGTCGACAATGACGGTCTGCACCTTGCCGTTGAGGGCGAGGCCGTCGAGGTTGTGCCTCGAATCGAGCGCGCCGCTGTTGAGGTTGATGGTGAAGCTCCGGGTTTGCCCCGGCCCTATCACCACGGGATCGTCCAGCGGCACATCGATCGAGGTCAGGGCCGTATTGACAGTGACCGGAGATCCCGCCGTGGCACCTGCCTCCTGAAAGAAGAAGATCATCGCAGCCTGGTCGAAGAAATCCACCGTGAGGCTGTCCACCGTGATGCTCGACAGGGCGTCTGCCGTCACTGTGAACGAGATCGGAGCATTGCCGTTTGAGCTGGGATCCGCTCCCGTGCCCGCACTCGATGCGGGCCCCCACGAAGTGTAATCGGCAGACGTCGGACGAGGACTGGGCACGGATGATCCGTCGAAATAGTTCGCTCGATGAAGGAAAATCACCTGCTCGCTTGCTCCACCTTCGGTGGCCCCGCCAAAGCCGAAGCCGTCATGGACATCATTCGGCACCGCCCCTGGTCCGAAATCGGTGAATGAGCCGTTGAACGCAAGTCCCGTGACCGAGGCACCCGATGAAACGTTGCTGGAAGCGAGACGCGCAGCGGAAGTGGTGCCCGCATTAAACGTCCATTCGGCGATGACGTCGGCCTGGAGAGGCACCACCGCCAATGCGGCAAGCCAGCAGATCAGAGAAGCAATCCTTAGGTTCATGGTGGGTTTCGGGAACAGGGATTAAAACGCTATGCACTTCCAAGAGCGGATCACGCCGCGAACGGTGCCAGCAGGCCGGGAAGATGGGAGCTGTGGCGCGAAGCCATGGGACAGACTGGTGACGGCGATTCTTGATCACCATCGTCAGGTAGCCCTTGCGGCGAGGCGGCAAGGGCAGGCCTGAATTTTATGGGCGATCGCTGGCTCGGGCCCGCGAGATCACGAAAATGCCGCTACCTGCGACGACGCAGGGCAACCGTCAAAGCGGCAAGACCGAACAGCGCGATCGCATCCGGCTCGGGGACCGCGACAACCGAACCGTTGAGGATGATGTCGTCCAGGGTCAAACGCGTATCGAGCGCCGAGCTGTTGATATTGATGGTGAACGATTTGGTTTCGCCTGCGTTGATCAGGAGCGGGCCATCAAACAGGGGCACGGTGACCTCCCCGTTGGTGTTGACACCCGTGCCGACCGTGTCCGGGTTGGATGCGCCCGCCTCTTGGAAGAAGAGAACGTTCGAGCCAATACCGCCATTTCGATCCACGGTCAGGCTTTCAATCGTGACGTTGTACAGCGCACCCGCAGCGACCGTGAAAGAAAAGGGAGCATTGTCATCGGAAGACATATCATCGCCCGTTCCCTGATTGGGTGGGGTGCCGAAAGAGGTGTAGTCGCTTGCGATTGGCCTTGGGCTGGGAACCGTGGAGCCATCGAAGTAGCTTGCCCGATCAATGAAGATGTCGTTGGTGGAGTTCCCGAAGCCGTAGCCATCGTGGGGCGTCGGCGGCAGATTGTTGAGGCCTGCAAAGCGGAATGAATCGTTGATGAACAGCCGGGAAACGGTGACGCCCGTGGCGTTGTTCTCGGAGGCCATGGCCGTTGCCTCGCTGGAACGATCCGTGAACGTCCACTCCGCAATCACAGCGGCTTGGATCGGAAAACCAGCCGACAGGCCCAAGCCTGCCAGTGATAGAGAAAGCGCAAATTTCATGGGTGTTCTTTCGGAGAGAGTGTTCGGATTCAGGAGGTTTTCGACGTCAATTGTCACGATGAGGACCACCATCCGTCAACCCGGCCATTTGGCCGGGGTGTCGTCTCAGTCCGCCAGCGGATTCCAGAACGGATTATCCCCGTCAGTCGGGACTTCTCCCAGCCGGAAGGCCTCCACGTGACCATCGATGAAGACGACATTGGCCTTGTCGCCGTGGATGAAGTTCTTGGGGTTGAGCCATTCACCCCTCCTCGCGAGATAGTGCCAGTAGGGGCCATCCTGCGCCAGAGTGCCGTCCATGAAAAAGGCGGTTCTGGACGGATACTTCACACGGATCGCGCGCAGGCCCGGGAAGGTGAACTGACCTTCGCTGTTCTGGGTCGGATTGAGCAGGCCGTGATTCATCGAGTAGGTCCGGATGAAGCGATTGTTGGGATTCGTTCCCGGACCATGCGTATTCAGGCACTTCTTGCAGGTCGGCATCGTCTCGGCCCGCTCAATGACGGCAGCGTTTGTGCCTGGCTCGAATCCGAGTTCCTCTTCCATCGCCTTGAACCAGAACGCACTGCCACCGTCGGGCTGGCGTCCCTGATTCGGGTAGGATCCGTGCGTGGCGGCGTAGCTCTGTCCGGCGATGGCCAACCGGCGAAGACTCGACACGCATTGCGCGTTCTGGGCCGTGTCACGGGCACGCACCCCCACCGCGAAGATCAGAGCTGCAAGCACCACCACAATGGTGATCACGACCAACAACTCCACGAGGGTGAAGCCGTTTTTCGCTGAACTCCGGGCTTGGCTTGCTGACAGCATGTCTGCTTTCAAATTGCTCGATCAGTTCAAAATGGAGGGCTCTACGGCTGGGTCGCCTCCAGACGGCCGAAGAGCCTGCCGTCCGGATCGCCGTAGGAGGCGGGGATGGTCACCGTGACATCATCCGGGGCGTCGGCGTTCTCGACGACATCCACCGTCACGCCGGAGGGTGGCACACCTTCCGGACCGCTCGCCCCGATCATCACCTCGTGGTTGTCGGCGACGAACAGGTCGTTGCTGAACTGCACCTTGAGCGTCGCTTCGCCTTCCGAATCATCAATTCGTTGGAAGGTGAAGATGAGGTTCCTGCTGCCATCGACCTCCATGTTGAGCAGTTCACCGGTGGTTCCGATGCCGACCTGGTCAAAGCCCAGCGGTGTCGTCCCCCCGAGAATCCACTCAAGGCCGTTTTCGAAGGGATCAAGATCGGGATTCTGGTCGAAGCCGTCGTTCACCCCTGCCGTCAGACCGTTGCCCGTCGCCCAGTCCTGGTAGGGATCGGCGCTGATGGTCTCGACGGTTCCATTGAGTGAAATCTGGTTGAGGATGTGCGCGGTATCGAGGTTGCCGCTGTTGAGATTGATCGTGAAGGTCCTGGTTTCGCCCGGGCCGAAGACGACCGGGGAATTGAGGGCCGGGAAGGAAGGATCCAGGTTGGCCGCGGGAGACACTCCGGCCGGAGTGCCCGCCTCTTGAAAGTAGTAAAGGGTCGGGGCACTTGGTGTGCGGTCGACCGTAAGACCGGCCAGGGTGAGCGCCGTGCTACCATCGGTCGTCACGGAAAACGAGAGCGACGAGTTGGCCACCGTGGTGTCGATCCCGCTCGAAGCGTTCGGATTCCCCCACGTGGTCGTCCCCAGTCCCTGACCGTTGAAGTAGTTGGCACGATGGATGAACATGACGAGTTCGCCGTCATTGCCGCCAAAGCCGTATCCATCGTCGTCGCCACTCGGCACCGCGCCCACCCCGAAGGAAGTGTGCGAAGCGTTCACGACGAGCGACGAGATGGTGAGGCCGGTGGCCACGCCGGATGACTCAAGCGCAGTGGCCACGCTGGACTGGTTGTCAAAGGTCCAGTCAGCGACCGAGGGAACCGTAGTATCGCGCACCACGGAGCCGTTGAGCGTGATGCTGTCGAGGAGGTGCTCTGAGTTCAGGGCCCCGCTGTTGAGGTTGATGGTGAAGGTCCTCGTTTCACCCGAGGAGACGACCACCGGGGCTGCCAACAGGGCCGTCACATTCGGGTTGGGCTCATTCATGGTCACCGTCGACCCGGCGGCGGCTCCCGCTTCCTGAAACTGGAAGATGATGTCAGTACCTCCGGTGCGGTCGATGGTGATGCTGTCCACCGTGACGGTCGAAATCGCATCCGCCGAAACCGTGAAGGCGATGGGCGCATTGCCGTCCATGGTGAGGTCGGCTCCGGTTCCTTGACTGTTTCCGTTTCCCCAGGCGGTGTAGTCATTGACCGTTGGCCGTGGATCGGGAACCGCCGAGCCGTCGAAGTAGTTCGCCCGGTGGAGGAAGAGAACCTGGTCGCCGGAGTTACCACCGAAGCCGATGCCGTCGTGGACGGAGTTGGGCACGGCTTCTCCTCCGACATCGTCGAAGGAGTCGTTGAAGAACAATCCTGAGACAAAGGCCCCAAGTGCCACGTTGCTGGAAGCCCGTCGGGCTTCTGAGCTCGTGCCGCCCGAGTTGAAGGTCCATTCGCCGAGAACATCGGCTCGGATCGTGGAGAATGGCAGGATTCCCAGGAGGGCGGCAATGACGGGTTTCTTGCGAAAAATCATGGATTTCATGGGCTTGATTGGTCGGATGGGAGGCTGAAGGACCGGTGGGCAGGTGGGTTTCCGAAGCATTCAGCAATCGGAAGATGCAACAGCATCCAATGCCTGTCACCCCGGCCAAATGGCCCTTTTTCGGGGATGGCCTGATGTGGTATCTCCGATGCGTGCTGACCCGCATCGCTGCACTCCTGCTGATTCATGCGCCGCTCGCGATAGCCCAGGAAACGCCGCTCAAGACCTTGGCGGAAGTTCGGGCACTCTCGAGCGAGAAGGCTGCCGAGAAGCTGCCGGTGGAAGTTGAAGGGATCGTGACCTACTTCGACCGCAAGGTGGAGAACATCGGCGATCCCGAAGGCCTGATCCTCCACGACGGAACCGCCGGTTGCTATGCCTCGTCTCCCCTCCAGTTCGCCAACCGGGAGAAGATCCGACCGGGAACGAGAATCCGGGTCAAGGGCGTCACCAATCCGCGATCCTATTTCCCCAACATCATGGGGGCCGAGATGGAAGTCCTCGGACAGGGTGATCTTCCCGAGCCTCGACGGATCACCGGTGGCGACATGTTCACCCGCTGGATCGACGCCGAGTGGGTGGAAGTTGAAGCGGTGTTGGTCGGGCTGGAACCGGGAGGCCTCGCCTTCACGGTGGTGGTCGAGATCGATGGCCGAACCTTCAAGGCGGAGATCCCGGAAGTGGCGGATGCCGAGCAGCGGGTGGCGTCACTCATGCAGCGCCGCGTCAGGCTGCGAGGCGTTGTCGGGACCATTTCCAACAACGCCCTGCAAATGACGGACCGGCACTTTTTCGTTCCGTCCTTCGACCAGATTGTCCCCATCGATTCAATCTCCCGGCAGAGGATCGCTACGCTGCGAACCATCGGCACGCTGCTGCGCAGTGATCACGGGCCGGATGAAATGGTGCGGGTCAAAGGGGTCGTCACCCAGTTGGAAGGCGGCGGCCTGTTTCTCCGAGACGAGACCGGCAGCACCTTCGTGCAGGCCGCCGAGGGACAGCAGCATCCACCTGGCAGCGAGGTGGAGGTCGAGGGATTCGCGACGGTGGCCCCCTTTCGCCCCGTCCTGCGCGCCGTCCGAATCGAGTCACTGGGCGAGGTCGGATTGCCGGATCCGATCCGATTCCAGCCGGCCAACGGGATCAACGTGAGCCTGCACGACGAACGCGTGGTGGTCGACTGCATCTTCCTCGCCCGACGCGAGGGCCTGAAGGAAACCGCCCTGCAATGTCGTGACGGGGATCGGTACTTCGAGGCTTGGCTGCCGGGTCCGAACCGCCATGGCCGCACGCTCAAGACCGGCGACCAGGTCCGTCTCACCGGGATCTTCGAGGTCACGACCACGCGGCCGATGCCACGCATCGAGTGGGCGGACGGCATGCGGATCCATCTCGCCGGGCCGGGCGCGGTGGAAGTCCTCCGGCCTGCGCCGTGGTGGACGCCGGAACGGGTGTTGCTGGCCTTCGGTCTGGCCCTGGCGGTCCTGATCGTCGCACTCGTCTGGGTCTGGCTTCTGCGCCGGAGGATCGCCGCGCAGGCCGTTATCATCACCGAGCAGATCGAGAAGGCTACGATCAAAGACGAGCGCGACCGGATCGCACGGGAGTTGCACGACACGCTCGAGCAGGACCTGACGGGGCTCTCGATGCAGCTCGGCAACCTCGCTCCCGCGCTCGACGGCGACCCGGAACTCGCACACCAGCGGCTGTCGCTCGCGCGCCGGATGCTCCAGCACTGTCGGGCCGAGGCACGCGCTTCGGTGGGCGACCTGCGCAATCCCCACCTGCTGAAACGGAGCCTGCCCGAAGCGATGCGCGAATCGCTGCCTGTCGTTGCCGGAGAAGCGGCCCTCCGCTTTGAAGTGGACGGGAAACCTCGTCCGCTGCGCGCCACGACCCAGAACCACCTGCTCCGCATCGCCCGCGAGGCGGTGAACAATGCCGCGCGGCACTCGCAACCTCGCCACATCGGGGTGCGATTGTCGTACGATTCGGAAGGCGTGACGCTCGAGGTCAAGGACGACGGAAAAGGCTTCGATGCCACGCGACCAGCACCCGCCGGCCATTTCGGGCTGACTGGGATGCGCGAGCGCGCCGACAAAATTCACGCTGACTTCGCGATCGAGAGCTCTCCCGGAAAGAGCACCCGCATCCGTGTTCATCTTCCCTGGACCTCTCCGGTCGTCCACCCCCGCAGACGCTCATGAACCCCGCATCCTCTACCCGCGTTCTCATTGTCGACGACCACGCCATGGTGCGCCTCGCGCTTGCCGGGGCGATCGAGCAACAAGACGACATGGAACTTGTCGGCGAGGCCGAGAACGGCGCCAGGGCCGTCGAGCTTTACCGCGAACTCCGTCCGGATGTCGCCACCATGGACTACAAGCTGCCTGACCATGAAGGCGACGAGGTGATCGCGAAAATCATCGGCGAATTCCCCGATGCCCGCATCCTGCTGCTATCGATTTTTGAAACCGAGGAGAGTCTCTACCGCGCCACGGAAGCCGGCGCGCTTGGCTGCGTATCAAAGGCGGCGGAGATCGACGAGATGATCGACGGGATTCGCGCCGTGGCCCGAGGAGAGCCGTTTTTCTCCGACGGGCTTGAGGGGAAACTTGCCGATCGGCGGGCCCGCGACGGGCTCTCCCCACGTGAACTCGACGTCCTCAGGCAGCTCATCTCCGGCAGCAGCAACAAGGAGATCGCCGACGCACTGAACATGGCGCCCTCGACCGTCAAGCACCACCTCGAGCGGGTCTTCGCGAAGCTCGACGCCAAGGACCGCACCCATGCCGCCACCATCGCCATGCAGCGGGGCATCGTGCGCATTGATGACCGGTGATTTACGGGAAGCAGGTGCAGAACGTGGAGTGACGTAAGTTCCCCGCCGTCGCCCTCCGGGCTATGGCGGGCAGGCAAGTTCGAAGGGCCCCTCCGTCGCCAAGGCTATGGAGGGCAGGCAAGTTCGAAATGCCCGCCGACACGGGGCGCGCCGACCCCGGATGGACCGCGAACTTCGGTTCGCATTCTCCTTTCGAATGGAGGCGAGCTGAAGCTCGCGGTCCGTCCGCCCACCAACCCGGTCCCTGCCCGGAGCCTCCCATTGGCTCTTGCACTTCGAACTTGGCACTTCGCGCCGTCAGGCGCGCAGCCACTCCGCCGCCCGCTTCGCGTAGTAGGTCAGGATCATGTCGGCTCCGGCACGCTTGATGCCGATGAGCGACTCCAGCGCCACGGCCCTGCCGTCGATCCAGCCGGAGGCCGCTGCCGACTCGATCATCAGGTACTCGCCGCTCACCTGGTAGGCAGCTACGGGAAGCACCGTACTTTCGCGGATGCGGGCGATGATGTCAAGATACGGACCCGCCGGCTTGACCATGATCATGTCGGCCCCCTCGGCCTCGTCGAGCGAGGCCTCGCGGATCGCCTCGCGCGCGTTGCCGGGGTCCATCTGGTAAGTCTTCTTGTCACCTTCCTTCGGTGCCGAATCGAGCGCCCCGCGGAACGGTCCGTAGAAGGCTGAAGCATACTTCGCCGAGTAACTCAGGATTCCGACATCCTCGAAGCTTTCGGAATCGAGCGAGTGACGGATCAGTGCCACGCGGCCGTCCATCATGTCGCTCGGAGCCACGATGTCGGCCCCGGCCTCCGCATGGCACAGCGCCTGCCGGCACAGGCATTCGACGGTCTCGTCATTGAGGATCACCAGCGAACCATCCGGTTCCCGCTCGACCAGGCCGTCGTGGCCGTCGGCATTGTAGGGATCGAGCGCGATGTCGGTGATCACGCACAGGCCCGGATGCGCCTCCTTCAAGGCGCGGATGGCCCGCGGAACCAAGCCCTCCGGATTCCACGCCTCCTCGGCGCCGGAGGTCTTGAGTGAGTCGGCGATTGCCGGAAACAAGACCACCGCCGGAACGCCCAGCGCATGAACTTCCCCCGCTTCCTTCACCAGCCCTTCCAGCGACCAGCGGGTGCAGCCGGGCATCGACTCGATCGCCACGTCTTCCGCCCCCTCATGGAGAAAGAGCGGCTGGATGAAATCGGCGGGCGTGAGCGTGGTTTCGCGCACCAGCGCGCGGATCGCAGGCGTGCGGCGGTTGCGGCGGGGACGGAGGTGCATGGAATCAGATCGGGTTGAGTTCGTATCCTTCCTTGGAATCCTTCACCGCCCAACCCATTTCCGCGAGTTGGTCGCGCATCTCATCCGACCTGGCCCAGTCTTTCCCGAGACGGGCCTGCCAGCGCTCGTCCGCGAGCGCCCGGATCTCCGCCGGAACGTCGGCAGCCGCTTCCTCTTCCGGCAGCTCGATCCCCAGCGCGCGCAGGATGCGGTTCAGTCCGGCGAGCGCCCTGGCGGCATCGACACCTTCCAGCTTCGACGCCTCGCGCAGGCCGGTAAAGATTCCACCGAGGGCTCCGGGCGTGTTCAGGTCGTCATTGAGCGCCTCCCAGGCGGACTCGAACGGACCGAACTCCACCGAGTCGAGCATCGTCCCCTCGCCGGCCCGCTCGGCCAGAGATCTCGCCCCCTTGGCAAGCTTCGCCAAGGCTTCGCGAGCACCGGAAAGCGACTCGAGGGTGAAGTTCAGGGGCTTGCGGTAGTGCGCGCCGATCAGCACGTAGCGCACCTCCAGCGCGGTGAAACCCTTCTCTGCCAGATCATCGAGCGTGTAGAGGTTGCCGACCGACTTCGACATCTTGCCGCCATCGACGAGCAGGTGGGTGATGTGGAACCAGTGCCGCGCGAAATTCCCGCCGCAGGCGCAACGGCTCTGCGCGATCTCGTTCTCGTGGTGAGGAAAGACGAGATCCACCCCGCCCGAGTGCAGGTCGAAGTCGCTGCCCAGGTATTCCTGGATCATCGCCGAACACTCGAGGTGCCACCCGGGCCGGCCCTCGCCCCATGGCGACTTCCAGAAATTCGGACCGTCCTCCGGACGCCGCGCCTTCCACAGCACGAAATCGGCAAGGCTGTCCTTCTCATACTCGTCGGCGTTGGCCCGGGATTGCTGGGTTTTCCCCAGCGACAACTCCCGGGTGTCGAGATGACTCAGGCTTCCGTATTCGGGAAACGACTCGATCCTGAAGTACACCGACCCGTCCTCGGCGGCATAGGCATGGCCCTTCTCGACCAATGCCTCGATCATCGCGATCTGCTGCGGGAGGTGCTCCACCGCCCCCGGCTCGACATGGGGCGGAAGGCAGTTGAGCGCCTGGCAATCGCGGTGAAAGCGCTCCAGCCAACCGGCCGTGAACTCGCCCAGCGGCACCCCGGCCGCCTGCGAGTCGCGGATCGTCTTGTCGTCGACATCGGTCACGTTGCGCACGTGAAAGGTCCGCATCCCGCCCGTCTCCAGCGTCCGCCGGAAGACATCCTGCATCACGAAGGTCCGGAAGTTGCCGATGTGCGCCGGGCCGTAAACCGTGGGGCCGCAGCAGTAGAAACGCAGCGTGGAGCCGTCGATCGGGCGGAGGTCGCGAAGTCCGCGCTCAAGGGTGTCGTGCAGCCGCATTGGCCTTCTACTAACGGCCCCGCCGCCGGGAATCAACCACCGCATGCCCTCAAGGGCGCACCTCGACCTCGCGCAGGGCGGGAGCTTCTCCGTCGCGAATGATCTCAACGGGCACGCTCAAGGCAATGGGAGCCGCCACCGCCTCCCGACCGGAACCGACCGCGGTGGACCCGCGCCGGAAGGCCAGAAAAGTCAGAGCCACCGCGAGTGCAAAAACTCCCGCAAGGCCAAGTCGTTGAAACCAGGACACGGACCCACTAAGGCTAAGTTTTTACAAATAATCAAGTTTATTTAAAAAGTTTTGAAGTTCGTTGGCGGGAACTCCGGGCCGTGATTGACTTGAGGCATGGCTGAGCGCCACTCCCCGCCCGACTCCCGTCGCCGCCAATTGATCGGCGGCGCGCTGCTCATCGGTGGTGTCGGTCTGCTCGCCGTCTTTCTGTGGCTCGGGCGCGCGATGCCCGGGATTTTCGGCGAGTGGTTCGGCATCGTCGCCGGCATCGTCAGCACCCCTTTTCTGATGGAGGCGAGCTTCGTGGTGCTCGGCTTCATGATCGTGCTCGGGCTGAATTCCTGGCGTCAACGCCGCGAAGGAGACGAGTTTGTCTATCTGGAGCAGGTCACCGGCCCCGAGGCCGAGAGCCTGCCCCGATCCGCCCGCTGGGCGGTCTACCCGGACAAGCCCCTGGACCCGGAGGATCCCGACATCTGCGTCGCGATCGAGGGCGCCCTGGCGATCGGCGATCTCGACCACGCGGGCCGCCTGCTCGCCGAGTTGGGCCCCGAGCAGCTGGCGGAACCGGACGTCCTGCAGCTCAGGCTGCGCCTCGCCGAAGCCAGCGGCGAGACGGCAAAAGCCAACGAGCTTCGCGACCGGCTGGCCGGTCACTGACGCCGCGACGCTTCCTCGAGGAAGATTTCCGCGAGACGGAAACTGCGACGACTCAGCTCGCGGGCGTCCTTGTCGTCGATCAGTGCGAGTCCTTCTTCCGCGACCTCGGCCTTGTAGATTTTCCATGCCTTGGAAGCCACCGCCTTCGCGTCGAGCGACACCTGTCTTCCGGGGGATTCGCCGCCCTCTCCCTCGTCGCCACCCGACTTCCGGCGCCGCCGACGGCGGCGCTTCCCGGACGAAGGCTCCTCTCCGCCCGGGGGCTCGCGGATCACCGGCGGCGACTCCTCTTCCCGTCTCGGTGACGGCTCCTTCGCCTCCGGCTTGGCAGAGGTGTTGTCGGGCGGCCCGGCAGGCTCCTGCGGCTCACTCTCGGGCGGGCCGGCATCCGCCGGAGCCGGCTGCTTGCGCTCCGCCTCCGGCTTCACCTTCTTCGTCTCTTTCGCGGTTTTCTTGCCGCTCGGACGCTTGCGGGCGCCTTTTTTCGCGGGTTCCGCTTCCTTGAAATCCTTTTCAGTGCTCTCGTCACTCATCGGCGAAAGCAAGAGGCTTCCACCGCCCGGCGTCGAGCGGATTCCCCGCGCTGGCGCGGGTTTTCATCGGGGCAAATCCTAGAAGCCGATGTCATCCCGATTCTCGGGCGCCGTCGGATCATACACTCCCCCGGAAGAGGCCGTCGTCAGCCCGTCGGGCCCGGCCGACCAGAGATCGAAGTCGGGGTTTTTCGCAAACACCGCCGACCTTCCGGGTCGATTGCTCCGGTAGTGGAACTCCCTTCCCCAGGGGTCGTAGATCTTGTGCGGCCCCGGTCCCGTCGCCCCCGCAAGCCAGCCCTGCGGATCCCTCGCCGGATCAAGATCGGGCAGAAACACCCTCCCTCCACCCGGCGCCGGGTGAAGGGCGGCATGGATCTTCTCCGTGCCCGCCCGGCCATCCGTCACGGCATGCACGGGCACTCCTCCAGTGGCCGCCTTGTAGACCACCAGGGCGTTCTTCAGCAGCGATACCTGCAGCGCTGCCTGTTCACGAGCCTGCTTGGCCTTGACGTAATTGAATCCGCCAAAAGTGAGAGCCAGGAGCAGAAACAGAATCGCGAGGCAGATCAGAAGCACCTTAACGTCCGCCCATCGAGAACGGGGCGGACCCACTTCCTCCGGGACCTCAGGCACCTTGCTCATGCTCCGAAAACGGGTGGCATGACGTGCAGGCCGACGGGCCCGACCGGCTTACCAGCCGATGTCGTCCTGGTTCTTGGGATCGGTCGGATCGTAACCCCCATTGGCGCTGGCCTGCGTCTCGCCGTCCGGACCGACGGACCACAGGTCAAAGTCCGGGTTCGACGCAAAGATTCGGGGGTTTCCGCTGCGATTCGTCCGGTATCGATACTCGTTGCCCCAGGGATCATAGATCTTGTGCGGACCCGCTCCCGTCGCGCCTGCCAGCCAGCCCTGGGGGTCGTTCTCCGGATTCAGCTCCGGCAGGTAAACCTTGGCATTGGAATTTTGAGGATACAGCTCCTCGTAGATCTTCTCGGTGCCTCCGCTTCCGTCGGTGACCCCGTGTTCGGGAAACACCCCATTGTCCGCCTTGTAATCCTCGAGCGCCAGCGAAAGCAGCTTCACCTGGAGCTTGGCCTGCTCCCGGGCCTGCTTGGCCTTGACGTAGTTGAAGCCGCCGAAACTGAGGCCGGCAAGGATCACGATGATGCTGATGACGACCAGCATCTCCATCAGGGTGAAGCCGGAGCGGAGCGTGCGAACGGGTCTTTTCATGGTGCCTGGCTTGGGTTTCCGGGGCGGATTACTCTCCCACCTCCTGAATCACTTTAATCAGCGGCAGGAACAATGCAAACACGACCGCGCCCACGACCAGCGCGAGAATGACGATCATGATCGGCTCGAGAATGGACGTCAGCGCCGTGACGGCATTGTCGACCTCGTCGTCATAAACGTCCGCGACCTTGAGCAGCATCTCCGGCAGCTGGCCGGTCTCCTCACCCACGTCGACCATCGAGATCACCATTCCGGGGAAGACTCCGGAGGCCTGCAGCGGGGTGACGATGGACTCACCCTCCTTGACCGCCCCGTGCACCTTCTCGATCGCATTCGAGATCACCACGTTCCCGGCGGTATCGCGGGTGATGTTGAGCGCCTGCAGAATGGGAACACCCGAGGTGACCAGCGTGCCGAGGGTTCGTGAGAAACGGGCCACGGCGCTCTTCCGCTGGATGTCGCCGAGGATCGGGGCCTTGAGCTTGGCCCGGTCAATCACCTGCCGCCCTCCCTTGGTCCGGCCCCACGCCTGGATCCCGATGCCGATGAGCACCACCACCAGGATGAACCACACGATGTTCGGAATGATCCAGACACTCGTGCTGAGGAAGAAGGCCGAGGTCCCGAAAACGATCTGCGAGATCATCGGCAGATCGGTGTTGTCCATCTCGGCGAACATCGCCTCGAACTTCGGCACGATGACGAGCATCAGGAAGATCAGGATGGCGACCGCGATGAACATGACGATGATCGGATAGACCATCGCCGAAACGATCTTGTTCTTCAGCTTCTGGGCCTTTTCCTGGTACTCGGCCAGGCGCAGCAGCACGACTTCGAGCACACCGCCGAGCTCACCCGCCTTGACCATGTTGACGTAGAGCTTGTTGAAGATCTTCGGGTGCTGGGCGAGGCCCTCGGAGAAGGTCGATCCCGACTGCACGGAATCGGCGAGTGCGTTGAGTGTGCCGCGCAGCACCGGATTCGGCTCCTGCTTGGCCAGCACCGTGAGGCCCCGCAACAGCGGCAGGCCCGAGTCGATCAGCGTCGCCAGCTGGCGGGTGAAGATCATCAACTGCTTCGGCTTGATCCTTCCTCCCGTGCGGGCCGCGCCCTTCGGACCGGCGGCCTTGCCCTTCTTGCGGGCCGCCTTCTTCTTGGATGCCGTCTTCAGCGTTCCCTTGCCATCCTCGACGATCTGGAGAGGATAGTAGCCTTGGGCCTTGATTTGCTCGAGAGCCTCGGACTCGGAATTGGCTTCCACGGAACCCGAGAGCTGCTCGCCCTTTGCATCGGCGGCGGTGAACTGGAAATTCGGCATGAGTTTTCGTTGCTGATTCGTTGAGAGGTATTGGACAATCCCGAGGGGCGGATGACGATCCGAAAATGAAGAAGGTTGGTTAGGTGTACTTAAGCACTTCCTCGATCGTGGTCTTGCCGAGGTAGATGTTGCGGAGGCCGTCCTCACGGAGGGTGTTCATCCCCTGTTCCATGGCCTTCTGCTTGATGACCACGGTCGGTGCCCTCTCGGTGATCAGGTCGCGGATCGGATCCGAGATGTCGAGCAACTCGTAGAGGCCGGCACGACCCCGGTAGCCGGTCTGGCCGCAGACGTCGCAGCCCTTGCCGGTGTAGAAGTCCTTGTCGCCCAGTTCCGTCGGCGAAACGCCGAGCTGGTTGAGGATCGCCTCGCTCGGCTCGTAGGTCGTCTTGCACTCGGCACAGATCGTCCGCACCAGTCGCTGGGCGAGAATGCCCTCGAGCGAGGCCGCCACGAGGAAGGGCTCGGCCCCCATGTCGATCAGACGGGTGACGGCGCCGGGCGCATCGTTGGTGTGGAGCGTGGAAAGGACCAGGTGCCCGGTGAGGGACGCCTGAATGGCGATCTGCGCGGTATCGAGGTCGCGCATCTCCCCGACCATGATCCGGTCCGGGTCCTGTCGCAGGAAGGCCCGCAACACCCGCGGGAAGGTCAGGCCGATGCCATCGTTGATCGGAATCTGGATGATGCCGTCGATGTCGTACTCGACCGGGTCCTCGGCGGTCAGCAGCTTGCTGTCGATCGTATTGATCCGGCGCAGTGCGGCGTAGAGGGTGGTCGTCTTGCCCGCACCGGTCGGACCGGTGACGATGAAGATGCCGTTGGGTTTCTCGATGGTCTCGCCGATGTATTCGAAGATGGGATCGGGCAGCCCGAGGGCTTCGAGGGAAAGATTCACCGACGAACGGTCGAGCACCCTCAGCACCACCGACTCGCCATGGTAGGTCGGCAGGGAGGAAACCCGCATGTCCACCTGGCGGTCACCGACCTGCTTGACGATCCGGCCGTCCTGCGGAATCCGGCGCTCGGCGATGTTCATGTTCGCCATCACCTTCACCCGCGAAATGATCGGCAACGCGAGGTGCACCGGCGGCGGCGCCATTTCATAGAGTGCACCATCGACCCGGTAGCGGATCTTGAAGTCCTTTTCGAAAGGCTCGAAGTGGATGTCCGACGCGCGCTCCTTGATCGCCTGATAGAGCACCAGGTCGACGTAGCGGATGATCGGGGCCGAGTTCGCCTCGTTCTCGAGGTCGGCCGGGTTGAGGTCGCCGTCCGGACCGCCGAACTCGAGCTGCTCGAGGATCGCCTCCATCCCCTCGCCCTCGCCGCCGTAGCACTCGCTGATCTTTTCCTCGACCTGATGATCGGGCGCGATCGCGAGGACCAACTCGCGACCGAGGGCGAAGCGCAGGTCCTCGAGCGTCTGTGGATTCATCGGGTCCACCAGCACCACGTGCAGGCCCTCGTCGGTGAGGTTCACCGGCAAGGCTCCATGGAGCCGGGCCGTGCCACTCGGGATCAGCGCCAGCAACTCATCGGGCGGGGTCCAGTCGCGGAGATCGAATTGCTCCGCCCCCATCTCGGAAGCGACGATGGGCCAGACATCCTCCTTGCTGTGGATGACCTGGAAGTCGGTCAGCACCTCGCTGGCCTCCTTGCCGCTGTTCTCGACCTCGTTGAGCACTTCCTGCGCCAGCGAGCGGTCGATGAGGCCGCGGCTGATGAAAAGTTCGAGCAGTTGATTGCTGTCCATGGAAATCGTGGGCGTTTCGGAGGTCAATCGAGGTCGGACATGGTGACGTGAAGCACCTCTTCGGCCGAGGTCAGACCCGCCTGCACCTTGCGGATCCCGTCCTCCCGCATCGATCGCATCCCGAGCTCCCGGGCGCGCCGGCGGAGCTGCGAAGTGGTCAAATTCTCGTTCACCATGTGCCGCACCTCGTCATCGATGCGGAAAAGCTCGAAGATCCCCATCCGGCCCTTGAAGCCGGTTTCACGGCACTTCTCGCAGCCGACCGGACCCATGATGTTGTCGTCGGCGAGGGTCGCCTCGTCGATGTTGAGCGAACGGATCTGTTTTTCGGTGAGCGTCGCCGGCTCCTTGCAGATCGGGCACAGCTTGCGGACCAGCCGCTGGGCCAGGATGGCGCGCACCGCCGAGGCGATGAGGAAGCGCTTGATCCCGATATCCGCAAGGCGCGCCACCGCGGACGGGGCGTCGTTGGTGTGGAGCGTGGAAAGCACGAGGTGGCCGGTGAGCGCGGCGTTGATCGCGATGTTGGCGGTCTCCGCGTCACGAATCTCACCGATCATGATGATGTTGGGCGCCTGGCGGAGCATCGAGCGCAGGGCCGCGGCGAAGGTCATCCCGACGTCGGACTTCACCATCACCTGGTTGATCCCCGGCAGCTCGTATTCCACCGGGTCCTCGACCGTGATGATCTTGCGGTCGGGCCGGTTGATGACGTTGAGGCAGGCGTAAAGGGTGGTCGTCTTTCCCGAACCGGTCGGCCCGGTGACCAGGATGATGCCGTCGGGCAGGCCGATGAGTTCCTCGAAGGTGGTCTGGTCGTCCGAAAAGAAACCGAGTTCCGGCAGGCCGAGCACCAGCGCGGACTTGTCCAGAATCCGCATCACGATCGATTCGCCGTGGTTGGAGGGCACCGATGAAACCCGCAGGTCGACCTCCTTGTCGCCGGCCTTGAGCTGGATGCGGCCGTCCTGCGGCAACCGCTTCTCGGCGATCGACATGGAGCCGCTCATCACCTTGAGGCGGGCGATGATCGCGGGCAGCAGCTTCTTCGGATGGTTGTCCACCTCCATCAGACGCCCGTCGATGCGGTAGCGGATCCTCACCGAAGTCTCGAGGGGCTCGATGTGGATGTCCGAAACACCCTGCTTCATCGCCTCGGCGAGCATGTGCTGGACGAGCTTGATGATCGGGGCGTCGCTTTCTTCGGTCTCGGCGCCCTCGGCACCTCCCGTGACACCGATGCCCCCTTCCAGCGAATCGTCGGCGCCGAAGAACTGCTGCAGGAACTCGCTGATCGCGGAATGGGTCGCGCAGACGAAGATCAGCTCCCTGCCCAGGACCGTGGGCAGGCTGTCCATCGCCTCGAAGTTGAAGGGATCGGCCACCGCGACGGTGAGATAGACGCCGTCGTCGGAAACCGGGACCACGCGATAGCGCCGCGCGATGTCGTCCGGAATCGCGTCGGCGACCTCGGGACCGACGGAAGTCTCCTTGAGGTCGATGGGGTCGATTCCCGCATTGGACGCCAGCACCTGGGAGATGGTGGTTTCGGTCAGCGCGGTCTGATCGAGGAGTGCGGCCACCACCGAGTCGCCGGCCCCACGGGCCTGCTCGACCTGTTCCGCAGTCACGGCGCCCGCCTCAACCAGAAGGTCGGCGAGGTAATCTTCGTTGGAAAACACGATTCTCTAGTTGGTCCGGCTCGATTCGATCTCCCGGGATTTTCTTCCCGCTCAATCAACCTTGGGGGAGCTTGGCCGACCCGCTTGCCCCTTGTCAAACAAGTCGGCGGGTCAATGAGTCAGCGCCCTGCCTCCACGCCCCCGGCTTCCGCGCCCGGGCGCTCCGCCTTTTCGATCATCCGGGCGCCGCAGCGGCGGCAAAACCGGGCATCCGGAAGGTGTCCGTGCACCCCGCACGACGGGCACGCCTCGGTGGTGTGGTTCTCCTCCTGGCGGTAAATTTCGGCGGAGACGATCCCCGTGGGGACCGCGATGATCGCGTAGCCGGTCAATGCCAGCAATGAAGTCAGGAGCTGACCCATCGGCGTCGTCGGCGTGATGTCGCCGAATCCCAGCGTGGTGATGGTGACCACCGCCCAGTAAACCCCCACCGGGATGCTCGTGTAGCCGCCCGCCTCGCCCTCGATGAGATACATCAGTGAACCGGCGATCAGGGCGATCGTCGCCAGGGTGAGGAAAAAGACGGTCACCTTCGCCCCGCTCGCCTGCAGCGCCCGCTTCAACTGAACGGCACCCCGGACATGGCGGACCATTTTCAGCACCCGGAAGACCCGGAGCAGCCGCAGGACACGGATCACCATCAGTGCCTGCCCGCCAGGAATCAGCAGGCCGATGAAACTCGGCAGGATGGAAAGCAGGTCGACCACCCCGAAGAAGCTGCGGGCATACCGCAGCGCCGCCTGCGACGTCCACAGCCGGAGGCCGTACTCGATCGTGAAGATTCCGGTGAAGATCCACTCGGCGACGTAGAGCTCCATGCGCAGGGTCTTCCCGATCCCGGGAATGCTCTCCACCATCACCGCCACGACGCTGAGCACGATGATCACCAGCAAGGCCACGTCGAAGCGTCGCCCCCAGGGGGTCTCCGCCTCGAAGATGATCCTCCGCCAACGTTCCCTGACGCCCAACTCCTCCGTCATGCGCCCACGCTGACAAGCCCCTCCCTCCCCGGCAAGCCCCCGCGTCCCAAGGCGATGGTTGCCGATACCCCGAAGGGGGTTCACTCTATCCCCGATGAGCGACTCCGGATCCGACAGCTCCAAGAAGCCACGCCGTCGCTTCTGGAGGAAGAAGCGCTGGTGGTTGCTCGCCGTGCTCACCGCCGGCCTGGTCTGGCTCGACGGCCCCGGATGGAGGTGGATCGCCCGGACCGCGGCCGACCACTACCTCCCCGATCTCGGATACGAGGTGGAGTTCGAACTCGAAGGCCGACTGAGTTCGGGAAGCATCCGGCTGACCAATGTCCGCCTCGGCAGCGACGCCGTTGTGCAGGTGGCGGGACTCGACCGCTTGCAGTTGCGGTATGCCCTTTCCCGCGTCGTCCGAGGCGAGGTCAAGTCCCTCGAGCTCGACGGGCTCCACGTCGAGGTCGATCTCGCCGCCGTCCCACCGAAGCCGGATGAACCGGAAGAGGCCAAAGAGAAAGAGCCGCTCGACCCGGTCCGGTTGCTGACGGACCTGCGCCAGCGACTGGTGCCGATGAATCTGCAGCTCCGCGACGTGAGCACGACGATCCGGAGCGGCGACGAGCTGGTTTTCTCGATCGAACCGACGTCGATCCTGCACGAACCCGGTAGCGGGGTGTTTGAACTCGACCTGGGTGCCATGAGCCTCCCCGGTGAGCGCAGCGTAGCCGCGCAGCGCACCCGGCTCGACTGGGAGAGCGAGCGGCTCGTCCTCGACCGGCTCGAGCCGCTGGAGGAGGTCGCCATCGCGTCGCTCGAGGCCGAATTGGGCGATCCGTTCCGGTTCGGGACCTTTATCGAAGTCGCGGATGCCCGCTTCAAGATCGACACGGATCTGGTCGAAGCCCGGCTCCAGCTCGTGGAAGGCAGTCTCTCCGCCGCCGATGTCGCCCGGGTCGGCAAGTTGGACCTGCCGCTCGAAGCCAGTCTCCGCTCGCTGGACCTTCGGGCGGACAAGATCGACGGCGGACTCGATACCCTGATTGCCGATCTCTCCCTGGGGCTGGAGGGCGTCGACTTCGACGGATGGTCTTCCGAATCGCTCACCCTGAGCGCGGGCCTCGCGGCGGATTCCGATGCCACCGCCACCCTTGATGGCAAGGTCCTCGGTTCGCTTGTGAAGCTCGAGTTGAATGCCGCCCTCGACCGTTCCGCATCCCTGCTTCCCACCCGTGCGGACGCGACACTGACCAGCCCGGATTTCCAGCCGGCGCACACCTACCTTCGCGATCGTTTCGCCGCGGACGAGAACGCGCCGCCCCCGCCGGCGTCGTCACTCGAACTCACCGCCGAGTCCACCTTCACGGATGGAGTGCCGGCCATCGCCCGCGCCACCCTCGACCTCCCGGGTGGAGAGGGCACCCCTCCCCTCCAACTCAAGGCCCGCTGGAAGGAAGCGCTGATCATTGTCGATGAATTGACCACCCGGGGACTCCGGCTTTCAGGCGACTTCTCCCCGCAGGCGCTCACCTACCACGGAGACACCACGCTCGAGGCATTCTCCCCGGCTTCTCTCAGGCCCTGGCTCGCTCCTTGGGGCATCGCGATCCCGGATGGCATTGCCGCCACCCTGACCTGGAAGGGCGGAGGCGGCATCAAGGAGGCGAGCCACGAGGGTGATTTCAAGATCGCAGAAGTCACCTGGGAGCGGGAGGAAGAAACCAGCCCGTTGGTGGCGATGGCGGAAGGAAGCTACGACTGGCCCCGATCGGTCGCGCTCGACTCGCTGACGGTGCGTCAGGACACGCAGACGATCCGATCCCGCCTCAAACTGGCGGACCGCGTGCTCGCCCTTGAGGAACTCGAGTGGAACGACGGCGGCGACACCCTCGCCAGCGGAACCGCCAGCATCCCCGTGCCGGAAGACCTTGTAGACTGGAAGGCCCTGCTGCGCGAAACGCGGCCGATCACCGTCGACTTCCAGACTCCCGAACTCCCGCTCTCCAAGCTCCATCCCTTCCTGCCGAAGGACGTCCGTTTTCCGGAAGCCAGCCGCGCCAAGGTCGAGATCGACCTGACGGGCACCCCCGCCGCCCCGGAACTCGTCGCCAAGGTGCAGGCCAAGTCCCTGGGACTCGTTTCCCAGCCCAAGGTTCCTCCGGCATCCCTCGAACTCGATGCTGTCGGAAAGGGCCATGACCTGAAGGTGGATGGGGCTGTCATCACCGCCGACTACCCGCCCGCCAAGATCAGCCTGGTGACCAACTGGGATCCCGCGCTGTGGGCCGAGGATCCGGAAACGGTGAAAGCCGCGAAACTCGACGGCGACCTGGCCATCGCCGACCTCAATCTGTCCTCGCTTGCGGTGCTTCTCCCGAAAGCGAGGCAGCTCGATGGCAGCCTCGACGCCGAGTTGCAGGTGGGCGGCACCGTCGGAACGCCCGAACCCCGGGCAACCGTGACCCTCGAGGGCGGCACCCTGCGAATGCAGGACCCCGAAGTCCCACGGATCGGGAAGGGCACGGTGAAGGTTTCCGCGACCCCCGAGGAGGTCACCATCGACACGATTTCCGCCGAAGTTTCCGCCGGCACCGTCTCCCTGAGCGGCACGGTGGGACTGGAGCAATGGAAGCCGGGCGTTCTCGATCTCACGCTCAAAGCCGACTCGGCCCCCGCGATCCGCAACGAGTCGATGATTGTCCGCCTCGATGCCGATCTGGCGCTCAAGGGACCCTGGGAAACCGCCGGTCTCTCCGGCACGGTCGAGGTGGTTGACAGCCTGTTCTTCAAGGACATCGAGCTGCTGCCCATCGGCAAGCCGATGACCAACGTGGCCGAGCCGAAGCTGCCGGCCATCGACGCCCCACCTCCGGAAAAACTGAGCGCCCGGGTGCCGGAGCCCTTCGTCAACTGGCCGCTCGATGTCACCCTCAAGACCAGATCCCCCTTCCTGATCCGGGGAAATCTGGCCAACGGGGAAGTCTACCTCGACGCCCGCGTCCGTGGCACGGTCGGCAAACCCCGCCCGACCGGCGAGGCGAAGCTGCGGGAAATCGTCGCTCAGCTGCCCTTCAGCAAGCTGGAGATCAAGGAGGGCAAGGTGATCCTCCGGCCCGACAAGCCGTTCAATCCCGTCCTCGACATCCGTGGCACTTCGCGCATCCGGCCCTACGACATCACCGTCTACATTTCCGGGCCGATCTCGGATCCCAGAATCCAGCCGACCTCGAGCCCACCCCTGCCGGAAACCGAGATCATGACCCTGATCGCGACGGGAACCACGACCGAGGGCCTGGAAGACCCGGGCGCCGCCACCGCGCGCGCCACCCAGTTGCTCATCGAGGAGGCGCGGCGCGGCCGCATCGGGGCGGTGAAGGTGCTGCGACCCGTCTTCCGCGTGCTCGACAAGGTCGAATTCCAGGTTGGCGAGGCGGACCCCTACTCCAGCAAGAAGTTCAACTCGGTCAGCTTCGACATCGATGACAACTGGGTGCTCACCGCGGGAATCAGTGAGCAGGGAAACACCCGCACCAAGGTCACCTACCTTTTCCGATTCCGGTGATGCGCCTTCCCCTCCTCATCGCCTTCGTTCTCGCCCTGCTGCCGGCCGTCGCCGGGGCACAGACCGAGATCCGCATCATCGGCTCCAGCTCGATCTCCGAGCAGGAACTGCTGACCGCGATCGGCGGCCGGCTGGATCACATCCGAATGCGTCCGGCGAGTCGCGCCCGCGCGGCCGACGCGGCCTTCATGGTCGAGAGCATCTTCGAGGATGCCGGATTCAACCAGGTCACCGTTTACTGGAAGATCGTGAACCCCCGCGCCATCCAGCTGCGGGTCGACGAGGGCAAGCGCGACCTGCTCGGCGAGGTCGTGGTCGAGGGAGTTTCAAATCCGAAGCTCGAAAAGGGACTGGTCGAGCTCTTCAAGCTCGGGCCTTCCAAGGCTGCGCGTGGAATCCAGGGGCTGCCATTCGAGGACAGCGCGGTGGAGGACGGCATGCGGCTGATGGAGGACCAGATGAAGTCGGCCGGTTGGCACGATGCGGTCGTCACCCTCGAGAAACGCCGCGACAACCCCGAAACCGGCAAGGTGGATTTCGTCCTGAAACTCGACCGGGGCAAGGTCTCGAAAATCGCGATGCCGGTCTTCGAGGGCGAGACCCTGCCCGGCATCCGGGATCAGATGACCCCCTTCGTCGGCCGCATCGCCAACACCGAGAACCTCAACGCGATGCGGTCGCGGGTGGTCGGGGCCTACGAGGAGGCCGGCTTCCTGCGCGCCAGGATCCGGATGACCATCCAGCGCGAAGGCCTCGGCATGACGCCCGTTTTCACCATCGAGCGCGGCCAGCGGTTCAAGCTGCGCAACATCGACATCACCGGTCTGGAGAAGACCGATCCCGAGCGGATCCGGACGCGCCTGAATGGACTGAAGGGCACCTACCTCGACGGCGAAGAGTCCTCCAGGCGCATCCGGCAGATGGTGGCCACCGGCGCGTTTTCGAACATCCAGACCGACATCACTCCGGTCCGGGGCGAGGAGGTGGACGTCACGCTCAGGGTCACCGAGGCCGACGCGCGCGGCCTTTCGGGAACGCTCGGCTTCGACTCCTTCGAAGGCGGGATCATTGGGGGCGGCTACTACGACCGGAACTTCCTCGGGCAGGTCCGCAATCTGACCGCCGGCTTCGAGCTGACCCAGCGATCACTCCTCGGCGAGGTCGCACTCACCGACCCGTGGATCGCTGGCTCCGACATCTCCGGGAAACTCCGGCTCTTCTCGGTGACGAGGGACTACGAGGGCTACGATGTCTGGCGTAGCGGACTCGAAGCCAGCGCCGTCTGGCCGGTCACCGAGCACTACAGCATCGATGCGCTGCTGAGCCTGAGTTACGTTGTCACCAATCCCGACGGGCTGCCGCTTGCCGCGCTCGGCACGCAGGACTACCAGAACCCGTTCATCCGGGTGACCCAACGACTCGACTACCGCGACAACCCGGTCCTGCCCACCTCGGGCTGGCATCTTGAGATGCCATTGGAAATCGGCGCGGCGATCGGAGGTGGCAGCACCCCCTACTTCAAGGGTGGCATCGGGGGCTCCTACCATTACTCCCTGAACAAACAGTCGCAGCTTTCTTTCGGCGCCCGCGGGGGGGTTCTGATTCCCGGCGACAGCACGCGGCTGCCGATCGACCTCCGTTACTTCAATGGCGGACCGCGCAGCGTCCGGAGCTTCCGGGAGAGGGAACTCGGCCCGTGGTCGCGCACCGGCAACCCCGTCGGCGGTCAGGCCTACTGGGTCGCCAACGTCGAATACATCCGCTCGATCGCGGGCCCGCTGAAGGCGGTCGCCTTTGTCGACGCCGGCGGGCTGTCGAGAGACTGGGAGGATCTCGGCATGAACGATCCCGAGGTCGCCGCCGGTCTCGGTCTGCGGCTGGATCTTCCGATCGGCCCGGTCCGGCTCGAGTATGGCCACAACCTGACCCAGGATGGCCGCGACCCGAGCGGAACTTGGCATTTCGCCATCGGCACCGCATTCTGACCCCGCCCCATGAACCGCATCATCCCCACTTGTGAAACCGCCGTCTCCACCCTTCCCGAATGGCATCGCGCCGCCTTCAAGGACTGCGAGGACCGCGTGACTTCCGCCGAGGGCTGGTCGCCGGGCGCGCTCAACCTCGCCCAGGGAGTCGCCAGCAAGGTCCACGAACAACTCATCCACAATGCGGTGAGCCGCCTGCTCATCGACCTGGCCTGCGCGCCGGACGATCCCGCACGCTGGAGCGACCGCTCGATGTCACTCACCGACGATCAGCGCCGCAAGCTCGACGAACGCGACCAGAAGAACTTCCTCGACGCGATCGAGAACCGCATCACCGGGGCGATCCGCCAGCAGAACCAACCGGTCCACGTCTCCTTCGACACCCGCCGCGACCTCGGCGGGGCCTCGATCGTCATCGAGTGCGATCCCCGGCTTTCCGAGGAAGCCGACTTCGCCCGGAAGGTCGAGGCCGCCCTCAAGTCGAGGCTTCCCGAAATCTCGATCCGGGTCGACGCCTCGCCGACCCGGGGCCTGGCCGCTTGGCTCCGCGAACGCCACCCCGGAGTGTTCTCACTCAAGCTCGTCGCGATTCAATCGAGCTTCCTCGAAGGCAAGCCCCTGCCGTGGACCTCGGTCAAGAAGGCGGTGATCGATTCGCTCGCCGACCTCCGCTGAAATCTCAGCGGCCGAGCATGGCCCGGGTGTCCTCGACATTGAGCGCCCGCTGGGCGCGCCAGTCCTTCACCTCGGGTTCCTGATAGACCCTCCTGCGAAAATCCGTCTCCGCATCCGAGGGTCTCGCCAGCGAGGCCCGGCCGCTCTCGCGGGCGGCGGATCGATCCACCGAACCGGGATTGAGAACCTTCGAGTTCTCGCGACTCACCCGGGTCCCCTCACTCGCCCCCTTCGAACCTTCGCGCGCGCTCTGCAGGAAGCGGTCACCGTCGGTGGCACCGTCGTAAACCTTGCCGGTGTAATCCTTGCGCCCCCAGAAGGATCGCTTCTCGTAACGGTCGAGATTGCCCTGATAGGCGTTGGCGGCGTAGCCCTTGTCGAAGTGCCGGCTCACCATCGAATTCTCCGCCGCCCCCTTGCGCTGGCCGGACTTGTCGAAGTTCGGGTTGGTCGCCCCGAAGCGGTCGATGATCTTCTGCGAGTCATCGTTGAAAAGCTCGCCGCTCTTCATCTCGAAGCCCTCCTGAGGGGCCGGATCGGCACCCGCCTCCGCATCGCCCCCCGTCCCGCAGGACGCGAGCAGGCCGGCAGCCCCGAGGACCACGGCAAACGGACGGATGAATCTCATGGGGCGCGGATCCTGCCAGAGTCCACGCCTCGTCACAATCCCCAATCCGGGTGTCACTGAAAGTGGTGGCCATGGCCGGGACTTGTCGGCCAGACACCCTTCCCGGCGCCAGGATATCGGATTCGCCAGCGAAGCCATATGAGGACGTCAATCCGCTCTTACGGCGTGGTTTTCTCCCGGGCCGACTTCGGCAGGCAGGGATCCCCCTCTAGACTGCGGCGATTCATCGCCGCTTTGGCGAAGCATTGCAATGCGAGCCGGGCCATCGGCGATGAATCGCCTCCATCAAAGCGGCGATGAATCGCCGCAGTCTAGATTTCCCGGCGGCTCGTCATCCGAGCCTGAAAAGTCCGGCCGCGGACCGCGGCATCGCGGTCACCCCAACCGCTCTGCCCACCACTTTCAGTACCCCCCGCAATCCCGGGCGGTGCGAGCCGCAATCACCAAGGCATCGGGAACGCCCGCATGAACTCATGCACGCGGTCGCGGATGGCGTGGAGGGCCGTCTCGTCGCCGATGTTCGACAGGGCTTCGGCGATGAAGTCGGCGACCTGCTCGATGTCCTTCTCCTTCATCCCGCGGGTCGTCACGGCCGGGGTGCCGATGCGGATGCCGCTGGGCTTCATCGGGGTGCCGGTGTCGAAGGGAATCGAGTTCTTGTTCACCGTGATCGCCGCCTCGTCGAGGGCGGTGGACGCCTCGGCTCCGTTCAGTTTCTTGCCGCGGAGGTCGACCATCAGCACGTGGTTGTCAGTGCCCCCGGAAACGACCCGGTAGCCGTGCCCGGTGAGGCGCGAGGCCATGGTTTGGGCATTGCGGACCACCTGCTCCTGATAGGACTTGAAATCAGGCTTCAGGGCCTCGCCGAAGCAGATCGCCTTGGCGGCGATCACGTGCATCAGCGGTCCCCCCTGGATGCCGGGAAAGACCTGCGAGTCGATCTTCTTCGCGAACTCCTCCTTGCACAGGATGATCCCGCCCCGCGGACCGCGCAGCGACTTGTGGGTGGTCGAGGTCACGAAGTCGGCATGCGGCACCGGGCTCGGATGAACCCCGGCGGCGACGAGGCCGGCGATATGCGCCATGTCGACGAAAAGATAGGCCCCCACCTCACGGGCGATCCCGGCCATGCGTTCGAAATCGATCACCCGCGAGTAGGCGCTGGCGCCGCAGGTGATCAGGGCGGGCTTCGTCTCGCGGGCGAGCTCGGCAAGATGATCGTAGTCGATCCGCTCATCCTCCTCGCTCACGCCGTAGTGGGTGACCTCGTAGAACTTGCCGGAGAAATTCGCCTTGTGGCCGTGCGTCAGGTGACCGCCGTGGGCGAGGTCCATGGTCAGGATCTTGTCACCCGGCTTGAGCACGGAGAAATACACCGCCGTGTTCGCCTGCGAGCCGGAGTGGGGCTGGACGTTCGCGTGCTCGGCCCCGAAAAGCTCCTTCGCCCGCTCGATCGCCAGCGTCTCGACGACATCCACATTCTCACAGCCGCCATACCAGCGGCGTCCGGGGTAGCCTTCCGCGTACTTGTTCGTCAGCACCGAGCCCTGGGCCTCCATGACCGCTGGCGAGGCGAAGTTTTCCGAGGCGATCAGCTCGATGTTGAAACGCTGACGGTGCTCTTCCTCGACGATGGCGGCATACACATCGGGGTCGGTGACTTGGATGCGCGAACCCGAGGCCTTGCCCAGTCGCCGCTCGTGGCGACCGCCCTGGAACTCGGTCGCAAGGAAGGCATCAACCATCGCTAGGCCGGTCTCGGTGTCGACATTCCTGCCTCCGAGGCAAAGGACGTTCGCGTCGTTGTGGTCACGCGTGAGCACCGCCTCTTCCACCGTGCGGATGTTCGCCGCCCGCACGTGGCGGTGGCGGTTCGCCGCGAGGCACACCCCCACGCCCGAGGTGCAGCAGAGGATGCCGAAGTCGTGGGTGCTGTCGCCGACGTTGATCGCCACCAGATTCGCATAGTCGGAATAGTCCACCGACTCCGTTCCATGGGTCCCGAAGTCCGTCACCTCATGGCCGGCGGCCTTCAGGTGCGCCGCAATGGCATCCTTCAATTCCACTCCGCCGTGATCGGCGCCGATCGCAATTCGCAGGGTCTTCTCGCTCATGAATGGGGTCGGGCTTGGCCGCCGCAGGGAAATGACCCGCGGCCTGCCGAAATGCAACCCCGGACTCAGCCGGAAGTCTGATCGATGAAGGCGATCAGCGTCGGGATGGCCTGATCGAGCGTCTCGGCGACCTCCCGGTAGGCGGCGGGTCCGCTGCCGATCGGGTCCGGCACGTCGCAGCCGACGCCGCGGCCCGGCAGGTCGACGAACTCGCAGGTCAGGTAGAACTTGTCCTCGTGCTCGGGGAACATCCGGTGGAGCACCGCGAGGTGCTGGCCGGTCATGGCGAAGACGTGGGACGCTTTCTTGATCAGCTCCTCGCTCACGGCCTGGCTGGCGAAGCCATCGATGCCGGCACCGCGGGCGCGAAGGATGGCATCGGTGTCGGGGCTGATCCGCCCGCCGGGACCCGCCGAGACCCCGGCGGAGGCCACCTCGAAATCGTCCCGCCCGGCCACTGCCGCCCGGAACAATCCCTCCGCCATCGGACTGCGGCATGTGTTGCCCGTGCAGACGAAAAGGACTGACTTCTTTTCTGCCATGGCGGCCACCCTGAGTACGGAGGGCATGGCGGTCAAGTGGCGCGAAGCTCCCGCTTTGCGAGACGATCCACACCGCCTCCGGCGTGGGGCGTACCGCCCTGCGGCCCGGTGCCGTTCCCGACCGATCACCGTGCCCGACCACACCGAAGCAGGAGCTTCGTCGACCGCTCGCAAAGCGGAGCTTTGCGCCACTACCGCACTGCCTTCCAGTCGCGGATCACGTCGAGGAATCCGCGCAGGTAGCGCTGGGCCTTCACCTCGCCGACCCCCGGCACCGCCAGCCCTTCTTCCAGATTGCCCGGCTGATAGCGGGCCAGCGCCTCCAGCGTGCGATTGCCGAAAATCACGTAAGGCGGCACACCCTGTGCCTTCGACAGTCTCATCCGCAGGTCCCGCAGCGCGCTGTAGAGGCCAGGATCAAAGCCCCTGTCCTCCAGCTCGACGGCGCTCTCGCCGCCCCGTCCCTGCGGTGGCCACGCCAGGCGGAAATTCCCACTGCCCTTCATCACCCGCTCGCCCCGCTCGCTCAAGGTCAGCAGCGGATACTCGCCGGCTTCGACCCGGACCAGTCCGGCATCCGTCATCGCCCGGAACAGCGCGTTCAGATACCCGCTCCCCTGCTCCTTGAGAATGCCGTAGGTCGACAAGCGGTCGAGGCCCGCCGCCACCACCTCCTGCGAGCGGCTGCCGGTGAGCATGAGCACGATCTTGCCGCGCCCGTAGCGCCCCTCCCAGCCCGCCGGCCCCTTGCGCGACATCCGCGCCACGCCGCTGAGCGCCTTGCGGACGATCACGTGCTCCTCATCGGTCGGCTCGCGCTCATCCCCGCCGTCGTCGCGGCAAATGTCGCAGGTCCCGCAGGTCTCCGCATCCTCCTCGCCGAAGTACTCGAGGATCCACTGCTGGCGGCAGGCCCGGGCGTAGCACATCTCGACCATCGCCTTGAGCTTGTCGCGATCCCGCCGCTCCTTTTCCTCGAGGGCCCGCTCGTCGAGTTCGAGGGCCTCGGGAAAGACATCCGGGCGCTTGAGCCTCGTCCCCCGCATCCGCTTGCCGGGAATATCGAAGCGCTCGATGTAGCCCGCGCGGGCCAAAGCGGCCAGCGCACTGCTCACCGCCATCCCGTTCTTCAGGCCGGCCCCGTCGGTGATGTCCTCGATGCTCCGATGCACCTCGTGATCGCCGTCCGACGCGTCGAGCAGGTAGCGGTAGATGTCGCGGATCGCCTGCGCGCCCGGATTCGCGCCCTCGATGAAGAATTCCTGGGTACGGGTGTCGGCGTAGTTGAAGAGCAGCTCGCACACCGCCGCCTCGCCATCACGACCCGCCCGGCCCGCCTCCTGGTAGTAGGCCTCGATGCTGCCCGGCACCTCGTAGTGGATCACGAAGCGCACGTCGGCCCGGTCGATGCCCATCCCGAAGGCGTTGGTCGCCACCGCCACGTCGGCCTGCCGCTTCAGAAACACCTCCTGCGCCTGCTCGCGCTCCTTGTCGTTCATCCCGCCATGGTAGGCGATGACCTTCATCCCCCATGAGGCCAGGGTCTCACTCACCTCATCGACCTTTTTCCGCGTCGCGCAGTAGACGATGCCGGTCTTGTTCGCCGTCACCACCTCGCGCAGCCGCGCGAGCTTCTGGGCCTTCTTGTCCACCGCGGTGATGCCCAGTGAAAGGTTCGGCCGCGAGAAGCCGCTGACCACCTCGAAGGGCTCGCGCAGCCCGAGCACCTTCAGGATGTCCTCGCGCACCATCGGCGTCGCCGTCGCGGTGAGCGCCACGCACTGCGGCTGGCCGATCCTTTTCAGCGCCCGGCCGAGCTTCATGTAGTCGGGGCGGAAATCGTGCCCCCACTGGCTCAGGCAGTGCGCCTCGTCGACGGCGAAAAGCGAGACCTCCACCCCGTCGAGCGCCCGCACGAAGGACTCGGCGCGGAAGCGTTCGGGAGCCACATAGACGAGCTTGAACCCGCCCGTGCGCATCCCGTCGAGCCGCCGCCGCTGCTCGTCCCACGGCACGGTCGAATTGATCAGGGTCGCGGGGATGCCCTTGGCCACCAGCGCGTCCACCTGATCCTTCATCAGCGCGATCAGCGGCGACACCACCAGCGTCACGCCCTCGAAACACAGCGCCGGAAGCTGGTAGCAGAGCGACTTGCCGCCCCCGGTTGGCATCACCACCAGCCCATCCTTGCCCGCCACGATCTCGGAAATCACGCGGTCCTGGCCATCCAGAAACCCCTCATGCCCGAAGTGCCGCTTGAGCGCCTCAAGTGGTTGCTGGATCAGTGTTTTCTGGGAAATCCCGGACATTCGAAAGCTGTTCAAGTGAATACTTTCACCGCCGTGCGGTCAACCCGACATTGCCCGATCCGGGATCAATGGCCATTCCGAATCCTTCCCATTTTGCACCGCCTTCCAACAATTCCCTCCACGTTGCCAGCCCCGGAAACTTCTGCTAAGTCTCTCCCATGACCGCCTTGGAAAAGCCGGAAGCCATCTCGATCGCCGAATACCTCGCCGGCGAGGAACTCGCCGAGGTGAAGCACGAGTACGTCGGCGGCTCTGTCCACGCCATGGCGGGCGCGACCAACCGCCACAACGCGATCGCCGTCAATGCGATGGTCTCGCTCGGGGCGCAGCTTCGCGGCAAGTCCTGCCGGCCGTTCAACAGCGACACCAAGGTGCGCATCGATTTTCCCGATCACACCCGCTTCTACTATCCGGACGCGATGGTTGTCTGCCGCTCGAATCCCGCGGGCGACCATTTCCAGGAAAGTCCGGTGGTCGTCGTCGAGGTCCTCAGCGACTCGACGCGCCGCACCGATCTGGAGGAAAAGCGCGAGGCCTACCTGACGATGCCCTCGCTCAAGGCGCTGATCTTCGTCGAGCCCGACTCGCCCCGCGTGGTCATCCATCGCCGCCGGGCGGAGGGAGGTTTCGGTTCGGAGGTCCACTCCGGCCTCGACGCCGTCGTCCCGCTGCCGGAAATCGAGGCCGAACTCCCGTTGGCCGAGCTTTACGACCAGATCGGCGACTGATCACCCCACCAGATCCCCGATCGAGCCGAAGTCCGGGGTGAACAGCCGCTGGTACATCCGCGCGGCGTAGCCATCGGTCATCCCTGCCAGGAAGTCGCACACCAGCCGCGCCCGTTCCCACTCGCTGCCGGCGGCGGCGATCTCCCCGGCGGCGTCCTCCGGCAGAAGCTGGAACTTCTGGCCGTCGATCGGCTGGTCCTTCACGTAGCGCGTCTCGAGCAACTCCCACAACTGGCGCAGCATGTGGCTGCCCTTGTGCTCGAGTTGCTTGAGCTGTGGGGAAAGGAACACCACCTCGAAGGCGAGCTTCTTGAAGACCTCCGATTCCGCCTTCACGCCGGGGTCGATCACCAGGCGGAAGCGGTAGCGGTTGGTCGTGCCGCTCATGAAATTGACATCCTCTTCCAGCGAGGTCGCCCGGATGTAGCGGCCGATCCGCTTGCCGACGAAGGGATCCACCCGGCCGCGCCGGATCGCGGTCATCAGCTCACCGAGCGGCGTCCCTTCCCCTCTGGGCTCGCCCACCCGTTCGGCCCAGCGCTCGATCCGCTCGAGATTGAGAAAGCCCGCGCGGACGCTGTCGGAAAGGTCGTTCAGCGAGTAGGCGGTGTCGTCGGCCCAGTCCATGACCTGGCACTCGATGGACTTGAAGCCGTCGCGCACCGCACCCGGCGGCAGCTCCGCAGGGAAGTCATTGCCGCCGAGCACGCGGTCGACCTCGTCTTGCTGGAAATCGTAGAGGAAATGGTTCTCCGGCACCTCTTTTTCCAGATACTTCCGCTCGCTCCACAGCGACTTGTATTTCAGGACCGCATCGACGAAGGCGCGGCTCGGATCCATCCCGGTGCGCTTGGCCGAAAAGATCCGCTCGCACAAAAGCCGCAGCGTCTGGGCGTTGCCCTCGAACCCGCCCCAGCCCGCCATCAGGTGGTTGAGCGTCCGCTCACCCGCGTGGCCGAAGGGCGGATGCCCGAGATCGTGCGACAGGCACGCCGCCTCTACCAGATCGGGGTCGATGAAGAAATCCTCCTCCAGCGGCGCTCCCCGGGATTTCAACCAGTGGCAGATCGAGCGCCCGATCTGCGCCACCTCCAGGGAGTGGGTCAGCCGCGTGCGGTAGAAGTCATACTCGCCGCTCCAGAATACCTGCGTCTTGTTCTGCAAGCGCCGGAAGGCCGGCGTGTGCAGCACCCGGTCGCGATCGATCTGGAAGGCCGTTCGAAAGTCGCCTCCGTCGTCGCGCCCCGAGCGCCGCTCGAGATCGAAGGCTCCATAGAATCGATTCCGCATGGGCCGTCCTTAGCCCGCCGGCGTCCCGGCGGGCAAAGGAAAACCGTCCGGAGGGAAATCACTGCTGTCCCACCGCGGCCTTGGCAGCCTGGATATCCTGAAGGGTGGTCTCTTCCATGCCGCTCAGGCCCTTGGCCACGGTACCCATGGCCGCCAGCTTGCCCTTGCGGACCGCGAAGCCATCGGCCTCGTCGCCCATCATCTGGCGCAGCTCGGCGGTCATGTTGAGGTCATCGTCCTCCGACACGCTGTCGGGATCGACGCCGAGCATCTCGGTCGCGGCATTGATGTGATCGCCGCGAACCGCCACCTCCCCGAGGGCTTCGTCAAAGCTCTCCTTGGTATTGGCCATGGTCTTCACGTCGTTCACGCCCTCACCCAGGTGATGGATCGTCTTTTCGAACTTGGCACGCAGGTTCGGGTTGACGGCGACCGCGGTCACGGGAGTCACGAAAAGCGCCAGCAGCGCCACGTTCGCGATCAACTTCACGCGTCCCTTCTTCTTCGTCAGGCGCGCGTCGCGCTCCTCGAGCATCGCCGCGAGTTCCTGATCCTGCTCGGTGTGGTGCTGCTCGACCCTGGCTTCCTCCTTGGGTGCCGCCCCGACGGGTTTCGGCTGTTCAGCAGCAGCTGCTTGCCCGGACGGGGCATCCACCGCCTGCTCGGCGGCTTCGACGGCGGCCTGCATGGCCGAGACCTTCAAGCGGGAGGTCTCGCTGGCAGGACGCCTGGAGGTCGTCTCCAAGGTCTTCTCGGTCGCCGTGATGTCCGGCTTCTTGATGGCTTCATCGCACAGTGCTTTGATGCGATCCGACTGGGTCAGGAATGGTTGTTGGGAAGGCATGACGTTTTAGGTATCCTGAATATGTGGGATTCTGAACTCCGTAATCGCGTAAGCGCATAAAATGCGGAGAACTTGTCCCGCGCCCATGGGATCCTGCTTGAAATTCGACGCTTTGCTCTCGCTCCATCGGCTGCCCCGGAGCCGTGCCGGTCTTGCATTCCGACCGAGCCCTGCCGCTTTTTCATTCGTCGTTTGGTCCGCAATCCGCTGACATCAACCGCAGATGCCCGGCCTACTTGCGCTCGCTTCCGGAGACGGCATGTCTCCTCTCGTTTACCTGACGTTGGTTCTGGCGATCGGCGTGCTCGCGCAGTGGCTGGCGTGGCGTTTCAAGCTGCCCTCGATCCTGCTGCTCCTGGCCTTCGGCTTCGCGCTCGGGCAATGGACCGGGGTCAAGATCGACGACTACCTGGCGACGGCCGACGCCCAGTTCAACCCGCTGCTATCAGCCGTTGGGCTGTTTGTGGCGATCATCCTCTTCGAGGGAGGGCTGACGCTGAAATTCAGCGAACTGCGCGAGTCCGGATTGCCCGTGCTGCGGCTGTGCACCATCGCCGTGGTGATCTCGATGGCGGCGACCGCCCTCTTCATGTGGCAGGGTCTCGGCTACGACCTGTGGCTGGCACTGCTGACCGGTGCCATCCTCACGGTGACCGGCCCCACCGTGATCGCCCCGCTGCTGCGCCACGTGAATCCGACGCGCAAGATGGGCTCGATCTTCAAGTGGGAAGGCATCGTGGTCGATCCGATCGGCGCCATCCTCGCGGTCCTCGTGTTCAAGGCGGCCCTGGCCTCGGATGCGGATTCCGCATGGCTGGCGGTATTGGTTTCGATGGGCAAGCTGCTCGGCATCGGCGTCATCGGCGGCTACGCCCTCGGCAAGCTCGTCGAGGTCCTGCTGCGCAAGCACCTCATTCCCGACTATCTCCAACCGGTCTTCCTGCTGGCGGTGGTCGCGGTGGCCTTCACGGCTTCCAACCAGTTCGAGAAGGAGGCCGGACTCCTGACCGTCACTGTGCTCGGCATCGTGCTGGCCAACCAGCGGTCCGTCTCGGTGAAGCACATCCTCGAGTTCAAGGAGAACCTCCGCACGCTGATCATCTCGTCGCTCTTCATCGTGCTGTCGGGCCGGATCGCCGTCGACGACCTCACGGGGACCTTGTGGAAGGGCGTGGCGCTGCTTCTCTTCCTCATCCTGATCGGACGCCCTCTCTCGGTCTTCGGGTCCCTGATGGGATCTCCCAAGACCACCCGCAACGAGCGGATCTTCCTCGCCTTCCTCGCGCCGCGCGGGATCGTCGCCGCCGCCGTTGCCTCGATCTTCGCGCTCGAGTTCGAGATCGCGGCAAACAACGGGATGTTCGACGACCGGGCCTCCCTCATCGCCACCCAGTCCGCCGAAATCTCAGCCCTGATCTTCCTCATCATCATCGGCACCGTCGCCGTCTACGGCCTGGGGGCCTCCCCGCTGGCACGGATGCTCGGCCTGTCTTCCAGGAATCCGACCGGCATTCTCTTCGCCGGTGCCGACGAGTGGGCGCGGGTGGCCGCAAAGGCCCTGGCCGACGACGGCCACCAGGTGATGCTGCTCGACACCAACTTCAGCAACGTGTCCGCCGCCAGGATGCTCGGCTTGGAGGCCCACCGCGCCAACATCCTCTCCGAGTTCGCCGAGGAGGAACTCGACTTCAACGGTCTCGGCTCGCTGATCGCCGGAACGCCGAACGACGAGGTCAACTCGATGGCCACCCAGAGGTTCATCCACCAATTCGGCCGTGCCGGCGTCTGGCAGATCGCGCCGCACGACCACGAGACCCGCAATCGCACCTCCGCCGCCTCGGACGTCCGCTCGCAGGTCTGCTTCACCCGCGCCCCCGAACATGCCGACCTTCAGGAATTCGTCGACAAGGGCGGAGTCGTGAAGAAATCGCAGATCACGGACATCTTCACCTTCGAGGATTTCGCCCTCACCTACGAGGGGCAGCCCTACCACATCCTGTTCCTTTCGGACGAATCCAAGGGACTTCGGCCGGCCCCGGTCGAACTTGAACGAGTCTCCCGCGGGACGACGCTTTACGTGCTGCTGCCAAAACAGGAGACACCCGGTGATAAACCGACTTCGGAGGGCCAGTAAGTGCTGAAACCCAGACTGTCGTCATCATGATGCACACCTTCAAACACATCTTCTTCTGGCTCTCCGGCGCCGGCTCCGAAACCCTCGAGCAGTGCCCGAACTGGGAGCAGCGGAAGTACGTCGCCTTCGGCGCCACCGTGCTGGTGCCCTGCGCCTTCGCCTTCATCGCCTGCTCCTACGCGCTTTCGACCATCACCGACAGGGCGGCGGTCATCTACCCCGTCGCCGCAGTCTGGGCCTTCATCATTCTCACGATCGACCGCGCCCTGCTGGCCGGATACCGGCCGTTCCTCTCCTGGCGGCGCAAGCTCTCGCAGTTCTCGCTGCGCCTCGGCGTCGCCATCCTCATGGGCATCACCATCGCCCACCCGCTGGTCCTGCTGCTTTTCCGCGACACCATCACCTCGGTCGTCGAGGAGGAACGCGCCGCCGAAATCGAAGAGGTCCGCGGCGAGTTCGCGGAAACGAAGGCCGGCGTGCGGGCCGAGATCGCCCGCCTCGACGACGCGGTCGGCCAGCAGCGCGAGAAGTGGACCGAGAGCTTCCAGGCCCGCTTCATCATCCAGGACCGGGATTCCGCCGAGGACGCCATTCCGGGGCTCACGCAGAACCAGCAGAAGGAACTCGACGCCGCCGTCGCCGAGGCCGTGGCCCCCTTCAGCGAACGCCTCGAAACGGTCCAGGCCCAGCACGACGAACTGACGCCCCTCTACACCAAGCTGCAGACCGAGCTTTCCTATTGGCAGACCGAGTATGAACGCGAGTTGAACGGCCAGCGCTCCGGCCTGGTGGGCGAAGGTCCGCGGGCCAAATCCATCAAGGCCGACCAGCTCGAACCCCGCCGCGCCGAATCCCAGCGCATCGCCGGACTGCTGGAACACCTCAGCGCCGAAAAGGCGATGCTGCAGACGCAGATCCGCACCGCCGAAGCGGGTGCCATCGCCGCCTTCGAGGGGCGCCTCGCCGAAATCGAGGCCGCCAACCGCGCCGAGGAGCAGCGTGTCGCCGCGCTCAAGCGCCAGGTCGAGGAAGACCAGGCACAGGCCTTCGTCACCCAGCAGAACTCCCTCCGCGACACCATCAAGCAGCAGATCGACTCGCTGCTTGCCGAGCAGGAACTCGCCAAACAAGAGCTGGCCGCGGTCGGCACCGAGGAGAGAAACCGCATCGCCGCGATCCAGGCCGAGCCCCGCCGCGACATCCTCACCCAGACGCTGGCCCTGCATAACCTCTTCCAGCAGGGTTCCGAGGGCGGCAAGTTCGCGCTCTACACGTATTTCATCCTCACCGCCCTGTTCATGCTGGTGGACACGATTCCGCTGGTCGTGAAGTTCTTCACCAAGCCGGGCCCCTACGACACCCTCCTCGACCGTGACGAAATCTCCTTCGACTCCGAGCACGAGGCCTTCAAGACCAGCCACGGCCGCTACATGGAGAAGCTCGCCGACGGCAACCTGATTGCCGTCACCCGCAACAAACGGCTCGAGCACGCGCTGGTCGATGGCGTCGAGCATTCCCGGGCGGCGCGCGAATTTCTCGACTCGATGATCGCGATGGAACGCTCCTTCGCCGAGCAGATGCGGCTCGAGCAGGAAGCCCACGAGCACTCGGGGCCGGAGAAGCTCGCCATGCTCGAAAAGATGAAGGCCAGCTTCTACGAGGACCTCCACCGCCGCATGGAGAACTTCTTCAAGAGCAGCGTGACCCAGAGCTGAGTTGGCGCAAAGCAATGCTTTGCGCGAGGCGGACGATGCTCCCTCCTACGCCAAGGCTACGGCGGACAGGCCAGCTTCGTCTCCGGCGATGACATCTTCCTACACCTCCCTCGAAGCCGAGCTCCACGACCTGTTCTGGGAAGGCGAGGACACGCCGGAACTCGAGTGGCTCGACGCCCTGCTTCGGGAATTCCCCGGCCCCTCGCTGGAGGTGGGATGCGGTTCGGGACGCCTGCTCCTGCCCCTGCTCCGAAAGGGCCATCCAATCGAAGGGCTCGAACCCTCGGCAGCGATGCTCAAGCTCTGCCGCGAACGATCGGCGGAACTCAACCCCGTGCTCCACTCCGGTGACATGACGACTTTCAGTAGCGACAAACTCTATCGCTCGATCCTCATTCCGGCCTTCACCCTCCAGCTCTCCCCGCAGCCCGCCGACGACCTCAAGCGCCTGCGGGATCGACTCACCGCCGACGGCATCCTTTACCTCACCGTCTTCCGCCCCTTCGCCGAACTCGACGGCGAACTGCCCGAGAATGAGTGGTATGACGATCACCAGACGGAACTGCCCGGGGGTGGAAATGCCTCGCTGAGAACCCTCCATCAAATCGACCGCCAAGGCCGGATCCTCCACCGCCGACATCACTATCGCGTCGAGCAGGATGGCGAGGTCCGTGAACACCATAGCGAACAAACCATCCGCTGGTTCGAGCCAAAGCAACTCGCGCGGATGCTGGATGACGCCGGTTTCGGGATCGACCGGGCCCTTGCCGACTTCGACGAAACGATCCCCGTCACCGAGGACGCCCAGATCATCACGGTCGTCGCACGACCCCGCGTCCACCCTTGATCCGGAAGATTCAAAATCTGAAGTCCGAGATCTGAAATCTGAAATCCGGGCTACTCCGACTCGTCGGCACCCGCTTCGGCCACCGCTTCCTCGACCGCCGGTTCGAGCCGGCGCAGATGCACCTGGCCGACACGTCGGCCATCGGTGCTGGTGACCCGGGCCTCCCAACCGAGGATCTCCATGCTTTCCCCCACTTCCGGGAAACGACCGAGTCTCTGGGTGATGTAGCCACCGACGGTGGTCACCTCGCCGCTCTCGAGTTCCAGTCCCTCCTCGATGTCGGAGAGGTCGTTGAGGGTCAGGGTGCCATCGACGACGAACTCGTCATCATTGACCCTCACGAATTCCGGACGCTCGTTGTCGAACTCGTCCTGGATGTCGCCGACGATCTCCTCGATCACGTTGTCGAGGAAGACGATCCCCACGGGTGTGCCGAACTCATCGACCACCAGCGCCAGGTGCGCCCGCTCCTTGAGAAAGAACTTCAGCAGGATGTCCAGCGGCATCGTGTCCGGCACGACCTTCAGGTCCCGCCGGATGCGCATGAGGTCCGGATCGGGTCCGCCCACCAGCTTGAGCACGTCCTTGATGTGGATCAGCCCGATGTGGTTGTCGAGGTGACCGCCCTTCACCAAGGGAAAGCGCGTGTGCTTGGTCCGGCGCGCCACCTCCAGCGCTTCTTCGAAAGGCTGGTCGGCATCCAGCACCACCACATCCTGCCGCGGCGTCATCACGTCGCGCACCCAGAGTTCATTGAGTTCCAGCGCGTTCACCGCGATCTCCCTTTCGGTGTCGGTGACCTCCATCGCCGCGCCACTCTGGGTGACCAGCAGCGCCAGCTCCTCGGCGGAGTGGATGTGTTCGCCCTCCGAGATCGGGTCGATGCGGAAGACATTCTTCAGCAACAGGTTCGCCGTGCCGTTGAGCACCCGGATCGCCCAGTGGAAGGACTTGTAGAAGACATGCAGCGGCTTCGCCAGCCGGAGCGTCGTCGCCAGCGCCTTGCGGATGGCGATCGACTTCGGCAGCAACTCGCCGATGACGACGTGCAGGAAGGTGAAGGAAATGATCGCGAGCCCGAAGGACAGCCAGTGGATGATCGGAATCGAAAGACTGAAGAGCGCGACTTCCTCGGGCATGCCGAGCTTCCACAACGCCGGCGACACGAACGCCTCGACAAACGGCTCACCGAGGAAACCGAGCGCCAGCGAGGCGATCGTGATTCCCAACTGGTTTGCGGAAAGGTAGCCGTCGAGCTTGCCGACCACCCGCATCGCCGTCTCGGTGCTGCCCGGCTTCTCCTTCTCGACCGTTTCGAGCTGGCTCGGCCGCACCTTGACGATCGCAAACTCCGAAGCGACGAAGAAGGCGTTGAGGAGCAGGAAAAACGCGATCCCCGCCAGATACAGCAGGGTCCGTGGAAAGCTCGGGAAGTCCTTGGAAATCTCTCCCCCGGCGGCCGCGAGCAGCGACGGCATGTCTGACAAGGCCTCGATCACCGTCTCACAATTTTTCGTAGGTCCCCTGGTCGCGCTTCTCGAGAATGGTGAAGCCCGCCTTCTTGGCGTCGCTCACCGAGAGCGGCTTGGTGATCCGGGGCGTGTTGACCTTCGAGATGACCTTCCTCACCGGGTTCCGGCAGGCGAGGCATTTCTCCAAGGGGGCGCGATCGACGGGGCGACGCAGGTCGAAGCCCTCGCGGCAGATCCGACAAGATCGCTCGGGATCGTCGGGGTGCTCGGAAACGTATTCGTAAATCGGCATTGCTGGACGGGAGGACGAGCAGTTTCCGCCTCCCGTCGAAGGCAGGAGAGACTGCCCTACCAGCTCGACTTCGTCACGCCGGGAATCATCCCGTGCGACGCAAGTTCCCGGAAGCTGATCCGGGAAAGCCGGAAGCGGCGAATGAAGGCGCGGCGGCGACCGGAGTGCTCGCAGCGGTTGACCACACGGGTCGGGCTGGCGTCACGCGGCAGCATCGAGAGACCAATGTAGTCCTTCTCGGCCTTCAGCTTGTGACGGAGGTCGGCATACTTGGCGACGGTGCGCTTCTTGCGTTCGTTGCGGGCTGTCCAGCTCTTCTTAGCCATAATTCGGGGCGCGGGAGATAGCCCATCACCCCGCCATTGCAAGCCAAATCCAGCAATTTTTCCCACTCCCCGCAACTTTTCTCCGGACGTATTCCCCCTTGAGAACCCGCTCGGATGCCGCTTTCATCCCCCGCCATGTTCCGGCGCTTCCGCCCGCTCGCCCTTCTCGCGCTCGCAGCCCTCGGCTCATGCGGCGGAGAGCCGCAGACCCGCCACCACGTCCAGAACTACCCCACCCAGCCCGCCCCGCCGGCCAGCGACGGCGTTCCGGCGATCGCGCCACCCCAGATCTACGGCGAAAGCGCGATCGTGATCGACGCCCGCAGCGGCAAGGTGTTCTACGCCAAGAACGCCGACTCGATCCGCCCGGTCGCCTCGACCCAGAAAATCATCACCGCTCTGGTGGTTCTCGACGCCGGATCGCTGGACAAGAGGATCACCATCGAGAACAGCGACACCGCCTGCGAGCCCACCAAGCTCTACTTGAGGCCCGGCGAGGTTTACACCCGCGGTGCGCTGACCAAGGCGCTGATGGTCAAGAGCGGCAACGACGTCGCCCGTGCGCTCGCCCGTGACATCGGGGGTTCCCAGGAGGGCTTTTCGGCGCTGATGAACCGCAAGGCGGCGTCTCTCGGCATGCGCAATTCGAACTTCATCAATCCCAACGGCCTCCCGGCACCCGGCCAGTACTCCACCGCCCGCGACATCGCCATCGCCGCCCGCCACGCCTACCGGAGCGGCACCATCCGCTCCTGGACCAACACCCAGAAATACACGTTCCAATATGCCAGCGGCCGCACCAAGGTGCTGGAAAACACCAACAAGCTCCTCAAGTCCGTGCCCTACTGCGACGGCATGAAGACCGGCACCACCAACCGCGCCGGACGCTGTCTGGTCGCCACCGGCACCTACAACGGACGCTCCGCGATCACCGTCGTTCTCAAGAGCAACTCCCGTCACGTCTGGGACGATTCCGAAAAGCTCCTCCGCTGGGCTCTCGAGTCGCCCCGCCGCTGAGGGGGAGCGCCGGCGTCCTGCCGGCACCGTCGGGCATCCTGCCGGGCGACCTCCGGACCGTTTCCCATCACCATGCGCCCCGCCCATCCCGAGCGAGAGCTGGCCGACCTCGCCGAGGCGGGTCTGCTGCGCCAGCTGCGCGAAACAACGCCTCTTGGAGGGACTTACGTCGGCCGGGACGGATACGGTTTCTGGAACTTCGCCAGCAACGACTACCTCGGCCTCGCCGCCCACCCGCTGATCCGCGACGCCTTCCACGAGGGCCTCGACCGCTTCGGCCACGGTGCCGCCGCCTCCCGGCTGATCACCGGCAGCCAGCCGCCGCACATCCGTTTCGAAGAGCAACTCGCCGAGGCCAAGGGAACGGAGGCCGCACTCCTCTTCTCCTCCGGCTTCGCCACCGCCGTCGGAGTCGTTCCCGCCCTCGTGGGAAAAGGCGACTTCGTCATCCTCGACAAGCTCTGCCACGCCTGCCTGATCGATGGCGCCCGGCTGTCCGGCGCGACGCTCCGGGTGTTCCCCCACAACGACCTCGGGAAGCTCGAGAGTCTTCTCCAGGGCATCCGGAGCAAGAACGCCGAAGCACGGGTCCTGATCCTCACCGAGTCGGTCTTCTCGATGGACGGCGATCTTTCCCCGCTCGAGGGAATCCTCGACCTCAAGGAACGCCACGACGCGCTCCTGCTCCTCGACGAGGCCCACGGCTTCGGCGTCCTCGGACCGACCGGCATGGGCCTGGCCGAGCAACTCGGGGTCCAGGATCGCATCGATTTCCACATGGGCACCCTGAGCAAGGCCGCCGGACTCTCCGGCGCCTACCTGGCGACCTCCACCATCTGGCGCGACCTCCTCGTCAACCGTGCCCGCTCCTTCATCTACTCGACCGCCCCGCCGCCGGCGCTCGCCCACGCCGCCTCGGCCGCGGTGACCCTGATTCGGTCGGATGAAGGTGGGGCATTGCGGACGAAGCTCGCCGAGAAGGTCGCAATCCTCCGCCCCGATGGGCCGCCGACCCCCATCATCGCCCGGATCGCAGGCGACAATGAAGCGGCCTTGTCCGATTCCGAGCTCCTGGCGGACCATGGCTTCATGGTGCCCGCCATCCGCTATCCCACCGTCCCGCGTGGAAGCGCGAGACTTCGGATTTCCGTTTCCGCCGCCCACCCGACCCACGCCGTGGAGGGACTCGCCCGACTACTCTCCCGCTTTCGCTGAAAGCTTGCAGCACCGCCCCGGGTAGCGCTGGAATCACTCCGTCACTCCATTCCATGAAAACCATCCTTCTCTCCCTCGCCCTCATCGTTCCCGCCTTCGCGCTCGAGGAAGGCTTCACCCCGATCTTCAACGGCAAGGACCTGTCGGGTTGGAAGAAGGTCAACGGCACCGGCGAATACAAGGTCGAGGACGGCTGCATTGTCGGCTTCGGCAAGAACATCAAGGGCAACACCTTCCTCATCACCGAGAAGACCTACGGCGACTTCGACTTCCGCTTCGAGATGAAGATGGACGACCTCTCCGGCAACTCGGGCATGATGTTCCGCGCCGAGCAGAAGCCCGGCGAGAACGGCCGCGTCTTCGGCTACCAGTGCGAACACGGCAACCGCCCCGAGCGCGCCTGGACCGCCGGCATCTTCGACGAGGCCCGCCGCGGCTGGCTGTTCCCGAACAAGGGCAACAAGGAACAATGCGCGGCCTTCACCGAGCAGGGCAAGAAGCTGATCAAGTGGGACGACTGGAACGACATCCGCATCCTCTGCGAAGGCAAGCGGATCCAAATCTGGCTCAACGGCGAGCAACGGGTCGACTTCACCGACGAAGGCAAGGAGTTCACCCCGGAAGGATTCTTCGGCCTGCAGGTCCACGGCGGCAAATCTTGCAACGTCCGCTGGCGCAACCTGCGGATCAAGGAACTGGATTCCTGAAGGCGATGAGGAGCACGGCCTGGCATGGGCTTCATCCGGGCCCCTGAAGGGCGCACCACTCCATGACCAGGAACCGAAGCAACCGGGGTCGTGTGATCGCGTGGAGCGCCGCGGCGTTCTCTCTGCTGCTCGCCGCGTCGCTTGCCATCCTCAACGCCCCGCCGCAAATCTACGCGGAAAACGCCATCGTGATCGATGCCGGAAGCGGCGAGGTCCTCTACGCCAAAAATGCCGACTCGACCCGCCCGGTCGCCTCGACCCAGAAGATCGTCACCGCCCTCGTCGCTCTCGACTCCGATCTGCTGGAGAAGCAGGTGACGATCGAGGAAAGCGACACGGACTGCGAGCCCACCCGGCTCGATCTGATGCCGGGCGAGGTCTACACGCGGGGAACCCTGGCCAAGGCCCTGATCGTCCGGAGCGGCAACGACGCCGCCCGCGCGCTCGCCCGCGACATCGGCGGCTCCCGGGAAAGATTCTCCGCCCTGATGAACCGCAAGGCCGCCTCGCTCGGCATGCGCAACTCCCGCTTCGTCAATTCCAACGGCCTCCCGGCACCCGGCCAGTATTCGACCGCCCGCGACATCGCCATCGCCGCCCGCCACGCCTACCGCAGCGACACCATCCGCTCCTGGAGCAGCACCCGGAGCTACCCCTTCCAGTATGCCAGCGGCCGCACCAAGGTGCTGGAGAACACCAACCAGCTCCTCGACTCGGTGCCCTACTGCGACGGCATGAAGACAGGCACCACCGACCGCGCCGGGCGCTGCCTCGTGGCCACCGGCACCCACAACGGGCGCTCGGTCATTGCCGTGGTCCTGAACAGCACCCCACGTTACATCTGGGACGACTCCGAAAAACTCCTCCGCTGGGCCCTCGAATCCCCCCGCTGATCGGGAGCGCGGCTTTGCAAGCCGCTCGCATCTTCCTCGACCGGTGAAGCGGCTTGAAAAGCCGCGCTCCCCATCGACTCACCCCAGCGCCGGCACGTCGATCCAGCGCCCCTCGGCGTCGGACTGCAGGCTGAGCTCGGCGAGTTGCACTCCCTTGGCACCTTCTCTGAGGGTCCACGGGAACGGGGCGTCCTCGGCGACGTGCTTGAGGAACATCTCCCACTGGACCTTGAAGGCATTGTCGAAGGGAAGCTGGTCCGGCACCTCGTTCCAGTCGGCGTAGTAGTCGATCGGACTGTCGATGTCGGGGTTCCACACCGGCCGGGGAGTCATCGACTCGTGCTGCACCCAGCACTTGCGCAGACCGACGATGGCCGAGCCCTTGGTGCCGTCGACCTGCATGGTGAAGAGATCATCGCGCCGCACGCGAACGTTCCATGACGAGTTGAACTGGCAGACCACCCCGCTGTCGGTCTCGAAGACCGCGTAGGCCGAGTCATCCGTCGTGCAGGGATACATGTTGCCCGCTTCGTCGCGCCGCTCGGGGATGTGCCTGGCGGCCTTGCAGAAGACGCGGGTCACGTTGCCGAAGCAGTTGTCGATCACGTAGCGCCAGTGGCAGTGCATGTCGACCACCAGCCCGCCGCCGTCCTCCTTGCGGTAGTTCCAGCTCGGACGCTGGATCGGCTGGCCGTCGTATTCGCCGGTGAAGACCCAGTAGCCGAACTCGCCCCGCACGCTGAGGATCCGACCGAAAAAGCCCTGCTCCTTGAGCAACTGAAACTTGCGGATCCCCGGCAGCCACAGCTTGTCCTGCACGGTGCCGTTCTTGACGCCCGCGGCCTCGGCGGTTTCGGCGATCGAAAGGGCGTCGGCGACCACGGTGGCGGTCGGCTTCTCGCAGTAAACATGCTTGCCGGCCGCGATGGCCCGCTCGAGGAAGGCCTTGCGATAGGGCGTGCCGGAGGCGTCGAAGAAGATCGGGTAAGCCGGGTCCGCCAGCACCGCATCGAGGTCGGTGGTGTGCTTCGCGACCCCGTGAGCCTCCGCCAGGCGACGGACCTTGTCCGCGTTGCGACCGGTCAGGACCGGTTCGGGGATGAGCCGGCTGCCATCCGAGAGCACCACGCCGCCCTGCTCGCGGATCGCGAGGATCGAGCGCACCAGGTGCTGGTTGGTTCCCATGCGTCCGGTGACGCCGTTCATGATGATGCCGATGGTCTTGTCGCTCATAAGTCTGAGGGTTGGTCGCGGTAGATCGCGTCGTACTGCTTGAGAATGAAGTCGAGGTAGTCGTGTTGGTTCTCCGACCACCACTTGCGGGAGAAAATTTCGATCTCGGTGAAGCCGCTGAAGCCCGTGTCCTTCACCAGTGCGTCGATTTCTCGCAGCGGCGCGCAGCCCTCGCCCATGACGCCGCGGTCGAAGAGCATGTCGACCTGGTCCGGCTTGTAGTCGCAGATGTGATAGCCAAGCAGGCGGCCGGCATCCGCGCAGCGACGCGTCTCGGTTTCGAGGTCCTGGTCCCACCAGGTGTGGTAAACGTCGAGCGCCACGCCCACATTGGCCGCTCCGATCTCGTCGCAGAGGTCGTTGGCCGTCTTCATCGTGTTGATCGCCGAGCGATCGCCGGCATACACCGGGTGCAGCGGCTCGATCGCGAGCGTGCTGCCAGCCTCCGCAGCCCAACCCGCCATCTCGGCAATGCCGTCGCGGATCTGCTCGTAGTTTTCCCGCGGCGTCTGCCCGGGCGTCGCCCCGCAAACCAGTACGATCATCGGCAGCCCGAGCGCCTCGGCCTCCCTCACGCACTCACGGTTGGTCTCCATCGCCCTGGCCCGGTCCTCCGTGGTCCTGCCCGTGAAGAACCCGCCGCGCACGTGGGCGACCGGCTTCAGACCGGCGTCGTCCATCTGGCGCTTCACCTTGGCGAGATCCAGACCCTCGATCGTTTCCCGCCACACCGAGATGCCGCCGATGCCCCGGCGCGCGTAGTGCTCGATGCACTCACCCATCGACCATGGCCGGTTGGTGAAGGTGTGCAGCGCCAGTTCGGGATACTTCATGCCGTCAGGCGGTGGCAATGCGCGCGATGGCCTCGCGGGTCATCTCCGTGATCGTGTCGAAACGCCCCTCCTTCATCAGCGAACCCTTGACGAACCACGATCCCCCGATTGCCGCCACCGCATCGAGCTTGGCATACTCCGAGGCCTTTTCGGCATCGATGCCACCGGTCGGCACGAAGCGGATCCCGGTGTGGCCATACGGGCCGATCAGGGCCTTGAGCATCGTCACGCCCCCGAGCGGCTCGGCCGGAAAAAACTTGAGCGTCTCGACGCCGAGGGCCCGCGCCATCTCGATCTCGGTCGGACTCGTCACCCCGGGGAAAATCTGCATGCCGACCCGCTGGGCCGCCTGGATCACGGCGGCATTCAGCCCGGGTGCCACGGCGAACTCGACGCCGAGATCGGCGAGCTGCGGAACCACCTCCGGATCGAGCACCGTGCCGGCACCCACATGCATCTGCGGAAACTTCTCACGGATCCGGCGGATGCCGCCCATCGCGGCCGGGGTGCGCAGGGTCAGTTCGATCACATCGAGACCGGCGGCCAGCAGGGCTTCCGCAAGAGGTTCCGCATGTTCCTCATCGTCGAGAACCACTATCGGCAGCAGTCGTTTTTCAAGCATCGTCGTGTCGCAATCGGGTTTGCGCCGCCCTCCGGACGGCACCGCCACACCATCACGAGCGGTTTTTCTTGCAAGTCAAATAGCGCTCCTCCGAGATCCTCACGACGTTGAAGAGGCCATCTCCCAACCCACCGTTTCCAGACCCCGACAATACCAGCCATGATCGACACCCGGAACGCCCCGTCCACCGCCGACCTCAAACCCGCCCTCGATCGGTTCTTCGAGCTGACCAAGGACAAGATCGCCAACCTCGACTCCGAATATGACGAGTCGAAGGGCAGTCCGGTCTTCACCGTCGAGGGGAAGTACACCACCCGCGGCTGGACCGAGTGGACCGAGGGCTTCCGCTACGGCATCGCCATCCTTCACTTCGATGCGACGGGCGACGAGGCCTCGCTCGAGAGCGGCCGCTCGCGGACCGTCGGCAAAATGGCCTCGCACGTCTCGCACATCGGTGTTCACGACCACGGATTCAACAACCTCTCGACCTACGGCAACCTGCGCCGGCTGATGCTGGAAGGACGCCTGCCGGCCGACGAGTGGCAGCGGCATTTCTACGAACTCGCCATCAAGGTTTCCGGCGCCGTCCAGGCGTCGCGCTGGACCACCCACCAGCAAGGCGGCTTCATCCACTCCTTCAACGGACCCCACTCGCTCTTCGTCGATACGATCCGCTCGTGCCGGATCCTGATGGAGGCCCACCGCCTCGGTCACGTGCTGATGGCCGAGGGCGACAAGCCCATCTCCCTGCTGGAACGCGCCCTGCGGCACATCGAATCGACCGCGCGCTACTCGGTCTTCTACGGCGAGGGTCGCGACCGCTACGACGTCCGCGGACGCACCGCCCACGAATGCGTCTTCAACACCACCGATGGCGCCTACCGCTGCCCGAACTCGCAGCAGGGCTACACCGGCTTCACGACCTGGACCCGCGGTCAGGCCTGGGCCTGTCTCGGTTTCGCCGAGGAACTCGAGCTGCTCGAGGCCATGGACGAGGCCGACTTCGCGGACTTCGGCGGCAAGGCGAAATGGGAGGCGATCATGCTCAGGGGTGCCACCGCCGTGGCCGACAACTTCATCGAGAACACGCCGACCGACGGCATTTCCTACTGGGACCAGGGTGGTCCGAAGCTGCACCTGCTCGGCGACTACCTCGACCGCCCGGCCGACCCCTTCAACGCCCACGAGCCGGTCGACAGCTCCGCCTCGGCGATCACCGCCCAGGGCCTGCTGCGGCTCGGCCGATACCTGCGCGCCAAGGGCGACAGCGACGCGGCCCAGCGCTACGAGAAGGCCGGCCTCGTGACCGCCCGCTCGATCTACTCCGAGCCCTACCTCTCGACCGACCCGGGGCACCACGGGCTCATCCTCCACTCGATCTACCACCAGCCGAACGGCTGGGACCACCAGCCCGACCCCGGCAAGGCGGCCTACGGTGAATCCAGCATGTGGGGCGACTACCATGCCATGGAACTCGCCGTCTATCTCCAGCGCCTGATCGAGGACAAACCCTACCTGACCTTCTGGACCGACAACAGCAACTCCCAATAGCCAACAAGAAACACCCAATAACCAGCGGCAGCACCTGGATCTGCGCCTTGGACATTGGAGATTCCTTGCTGGGTGTTGATCATTCCATCCAACCATGAAAACCGCGCTCATCACCGGAGGCTCCCGGGGCATCGGCCTCGGCTGCGCCAAACACCTCGCCAAGGAGGGCTTCGCCATCGCCATCAACGGCGTTCGCCCGATGGAACAAGTCACCGAAGCCCTCGACGAAATCACCGAAGCCGGCGCCCCGGAAGTGCTCTACTGCCAGGGAGACGTCGGCAGCGCGGAAGGACGGGAGGGCATCCTTGCCGGCCTTCGTGGTCGTTTCCCCCGCCTCAACGTTCTCGTGAACAACGCCGGTGTCGCGCCCCTCGAACGACTCGACCTGCTCGACACCACGCCCGAGTCCTACGAGCGCCTGATGCGCATCAACCTCGAGGGACCGTTCTTCCTCTCGCAGGCCATCGCCAACCAGATGGTCACGTCGAAGGAAGTGGATCCGGCATTCGAAGCCTCGATCATCAACATCAACTCGATCTCGGCGACCGTCGTCTCGACCAACCGCGGCGAGTACTGCGTCTCAAAGGCCGGCCTCGCCATGGTGACCCAGCTCTTCGCCGCGCGGCTCGGCGAATTCGGGATCCCGGTTTACGAGGTCCGCCCCGGAGTCACCCGCACCGACATGACGGCGGGAGTTACCGAGAAATACGACCGCCTGATCGACGAAGGCCTCTGCGTCACCAAACGCTGGGGCACGCCCGACGACATCGGCCAGGCGGTGGCCGTGCTCGCCGGCGGACGATTCCCCTACTCCACCGGCCAGGTGATCATGGTCGACGGCGGCCTCACGATCCCTCGGCTGTAGGCAAAGCATCGTCGGAGGACGACGAGCAGGATGTCCAGCATGAGAGTGGGATGAGTGGAATGATCGAATACCCGGAATGGCTCGCCCATCTTCCCCCGTCATCCCATCCATCCTTCCCGATCTCATTCATCCTGCCCCCACTTCCCCAGGATCGCGATATCCGCTTCGCTCCGGAACCGGCCTGACCGACTGCAACATTCCCGTTCCCGCTTGCCGGACCCGAAGCCGCCCCCTTGGATGACGTCCATGCGCTTCGCAATCTGCAACGAGACCTACGGCGAAGTCCCGCTTGCCGAATCGGCCCGCCTCGCGGCGGAACATGGCTACACCGGGCTGGAGATCGCCCCCTTCACGCTGGCCTCCGACATTGCCTCGCTTTCAGCCGGGACGACCACCTCGCTCGGCGATCAGGTCCGCGACGCCGGCCTTGAGGTCGTCGGCCTCCACTGGCTGCTGGCCAGGACCGAGGGCTTCCACCTGACCCACCCCGATGCTGGCGTCGCGCGGGCCACGCTCGACCACGCGCGCCGTCTGGCCGACCTGTGCCACGGACTCGGCGGCTCGATCATGGTCTGGGGCAGCCCCCAACAACGGAGCCTCGAGGCGGATTGGCCTTACGACGATGCCTTCCAGCGTGCGGCCGACCTGCTGCGCTCCGCGGCCGAGCATTGCGGCCAGCTCGGGGTGACCCTCGCCATGGAGCCCCTCGGCGCGGTGGAAACGAACTTTCTCACCACGGCGGCGGAGACCATCCGGCTCTGCCAGCTCGTCGATCACCCGGCCTGCAAGCTTCACCTCGACGTCAAGGCGATGAGCTACGAGGACGAGGCGATTGCCGACGTGATCCGCGCCTCGAGGGACTGGACCGTCCACTTTCATGCCAACGACCCGAACCTCTACGGCCCCGGCATGGGCGAGGTCGACTACCCTCCCATCGTCGAGGCGCTCGAGGAAACCCGCTACGACGGCTGGGTCTCGGTCGAGGTCTTCAAATACGATCCGTCGCCGGAACACATCGCGCGCACCAGCCGGGAGAACCTCCGCCGCTTCTTTGGTGCGTGACTCGCTCCGCCCCCGGACCGGCCCGCTATCCGACCCGGCGCTGAAAGCTTGAAGCTTGCATGCCGTATGGCCTCCGGTCAGAAACCTGTCCGACAAATCCACCCCTTCCCATCACCCTCCCCACGGTTTCCAGCCGGTGAGGGGTCCACGCTACCGATCTTTCAGTCCGCCACCAATCCCATCTCCCAACCCACAGCTGCATGAGCGACCCCACTTCCAAAGAACCCGCCGACATGTCGGTGAACTCGCAGATCGAGGAACACCGCCAGATCATTCTGGATGGCGAAGCCAAGGGGGGAGCCAGCAAATTCCTGGCCTACGCCCGTCTCTCGGGTCCCGGCTGGTTGCAAAGTGCGATCACTCTCGGCGGCGGCTCGCTCGCCAACGCGCTCTACCTCGGCGTCCTCGGCGGCGTCGCCTTCATGTGGCTGCAGCCCATGGCGATGATGTTCGGCATCGTGATGATGAGCGCCATCGCCTACATCACGCTTTCCACCGGCAAGCGCCCGCTGCGCTCGATCAATCAGCACATCAGCCCCATCCTGGGCTGGGGCTGGCTCGCCGCCTCGATGATGGCCAACATCGTCTGGTCGCTTCCGCAGTTCGCGCTCGCCGTGGCGGCGCTGCGCCAGAACCTGCTGCCCGGGGTGCTCGGAGCCGAATCGGGACTCTCCGAGTTCTCGGGGATGCTGATCGCCGCGGTGATCGTCCTCGCCCTGGTGATCACCAACGTGATGATCTACATCTCCGGCGGCAAGGGCACCAAGGTCTTCGAGATCATCATGAAGGTCATGGTCGGAACGATCGTGATCTGCTTCTTCGGCGTCGTCATCCAGCTCTCGGTCGCCGGCCAGATCGACTGGGGCGCCATCGGCGCCGGGCTCATTCCCAGCTTCGAGAGCCTGTTCACTCCGGCCCCGACCTTCGCCCCCTACCTCGATCAGCTCAGCGAGGGCGGGCGCCAGTTCTGGTCGGACCTGATCGTCGGCCAGCAGCGCGACGTGATGATCGGCGCGGCGGCGACCGCGGTCGGCATCAACATGACCTTCCTGCTGCCCTATTCCATGCTCCGGAAGGGCTGGAACCGCGACTTCCGCGGCATGGCGATCTTCGACCTCTCCACCGGCCTGTTCATCCCCTTCATGCTGGCCACCGGTTGCGTGGTCATTTCCGCCGCCTCCCAGTTCCATGCCCAGCCCGCCCCCGGCCTCGTCAGCGAATTCAACGCACAGGGCGAAAAGGTCGAACCCGCCGCCAATCTGGTCGGCCCCTACAAGGGGCTCCTCGCCAAGCGGATGCTGGCCAATATGGATTCCGCGGATCGCGCGGCCTTCGAGGAGCTGTCGAAGGACGACCAGAAGGCCAAACTCAAGGAAATGGGGGAAACGGGCACTGAAGCCCTGCCCCTCGAAGAGCGCACCATGGCCGCGATGCTGGTCAAGCGCGACGCCTTCAACCTCGCTCAGACCCTTGAGCCGCTGGTCGGCAAGAAGGTTGCCAACTACGTCTTCGGCTTCGGTGTGCTCGGCATGGCACTCAACGCCGCCACCATGCTGATGCTCATCAACGGTCTCTGCTTCTGCGAACTGCGCAACCGTGCGCCCAAGGGCTGGACCCAGCGATTCGGCTCGTTGATGGTCTGCGTCGGCGTGCTCGGGCCCTTCTTCTGGAAGGGGGATGCCCAGATGTGGCTGGCCGTGCCGACCTCGGTCTTCGCCATGGTCCTGCTGCCCATCGCCTACGTCGTCTTCGCGCTGATGATGAACAACAAGACCATTCTCGGCAAAGACATGCCCGGCGGTCGCAAGCGCATCGTCTGGAACGTGCTCATGGCCGGCGCCTGCACCTTTGCCGCCATCGGCAGTCTCTGGTCGCTGTGGTCGAAGCTGGGCTGGATCGGACTGGTCTTGTTCGCCCTCTTCATCGTGGTGGTGATCACCACCCGCAAGAAGGTCACGCCGGCCCCGGCCCCGGTGATCAACTGACCCCTCCGACCGCCACCGTCAAACCCGTCCATCCATACCACTCCCCATGAAATTCGGAATCATCGGAGCCGGCATGATCGGCCAGTTCCACGCCAAGGCCATCACCGCCATGACCGGCGGCGAACTCCACTCGGTCTTCGACCTGCGCGCCGAGGCGGCCGAGAAACTGGCCGCCGAGTATGGCATCAGGGCCTACTCGGACATGGAGGCCTTCTACGCCGATCCCGAGCTGGAGATCGTCACGGTCGGCACCCCCAGCGGCGCCCACCTCGAGCCCTCGCTGGCCGCCCTTAATGCCGGCAAGCACGTGATCTGCGAGAAGCCTCTCGAGGTTACCACCGAGCGCATCGACCAGTTGATGGACGCGGCCGCGAAAAACGGCAAGACGCTCGCCGCGGTGCTCAACCGCCGCTTCCACCCCGGCATGGATGCGTTCAAGAAGGCCGCCGACGAGGGCCGCTTCGGCATCCTCACCAATGCCTCGTGCTACGTGAAATGGTATCGCGACCAGGCCTACTACGACTCGGCCGGCTGGCGCGGCACCTGGGCGCTCGACGGCGGCGGGGCGCTGATGAACCAGTCGATCCACACGGTCGATGCCCTGCTCTACCTCGCCGGGCCCGTGAAATCGGTCCAGGCCAACACCGCCTGCCTCGCCCACGAACGCATCGAGGTCGAGGACATCGTCGTCGCCATCGTCGAGTTCCACAACGGCGCACGGGGCGTGATCGAATGCTCGACCTGCACCTGGTCGAAGGACGGCCACCCGGCCCGGGTCCAGCTCAGCGGCACCGAAGGCTCGGTTTTCCTCGCCGACGAATCCTTCGAGATCTGGGACTTCATGAACGAGAAGCCCGAGGACGCCGAGATCCGCAGCACCCTGATGAAGGGCCAGGAAGCCGGCCTCGGCGCCAACGACCCGAAGGCGATCAACTTCTACCAGCACCAGCGCAACTTCGAGGAGGTGGTCAATGCCATCGCCGAGGGCCGCGAACCCAGCACCTCCGCCGCCGAGGCCCGCAAGCCCGTCGAACTCATCCAGGCTATCTACAAGTCCGCCCAGAACGGCGGCGAAAAAGTCGAACTCTAAGGTCGCTGCGGCTTCCAGCCGCCCCTTCCCTATCGAACTCCAAGCTCTTCGCTCCATGCTCCAAGCTCCCAAACTCACCGGATTCGCCGACGAAGCCTCCCGCGATCTTTCGAAACAAATCGCCGCCACCCAGGAGATCGGCTGGAGTGCGATTTCCGCCCGCATGATCGGGGACCACAACATCCACGAGATGCCCGAGGCGGACTTCGAGGCCGCCGCCGACCAACTCGACGCCGCGGGCATCCAGATCCCCGAGTTCGGCTCGCTGATCGGAAACTGGGCCAAGAAGATCGATTCGGACTTCGACATCACCCTCGCCGAGGTCGAGCGTGCCATCCCGCGGATGAAGCGTCTCGGCACTCAGTTGGTGCGCATCATGTCCTACGCCCAGAACCCCTGGGGCGAGGACCAGCAGGAGCAGGAGCGCTTCCGCCGCCTGCGCGAGATCGTCGCCCGCTTCTCCGACGCCGGCCTGACGGCGATCCACGAGAACTGCATGAACTGGGGCGGCTTCTCCGCCGAGCACACGCTGCGCCTGGTCGAGGAGGTCCCCGGCCTCAAGCTCGTCTTCGACACCGGCAACCCGGTCTTCCAGCGCGACCGCTCGAAGCCCGAACCCTTCCCGTGGCAGGATACCTTCGAGTTCTGGGAAAAGGTCCGCGACCACGTCGTCCACATTCACATCAAGGACTGCCACAACCCGGTCTCCGACGACGTCGAACCGGAGTACACCATGCCCGGTGACGGACAGGCCAAGCTCCGCGAAATCCTCGCCGACGCCAAGTCGCGCGGCTACGACGGCTGGATCGCCATCGAACCGCACGTCGCCACCGTCTTCCACGCCCCCGACCCCGCCGCCGTCGACTGGCAGCAGTGCTACGACTCCTACGTCGAATACGGCAAGCGCTTCGAGGCGCTGTGGAGTGGCGCTTGACAAGCGCCATTACGGGGCGCGGCGATCTCCCGATCGCATCTGCAGGCGGTCCTCCCGCGGATGGACGCTTGCAGGATCGAAGGCCTGCCGCAGGTTTCTCGGGGAGCCCTGCTTCACCCTGCGGCTGAAAGCCGCCCCGCCCCGCCATGGCTCCTGCAAGGAGCCACTCCCATGCCCATCCTCGACTTCTTCCTGGCGGAGCGCTACCTCCTCTACTCAGCGGATCGCGAGGGTGGCATCCACCACGGCCGGGTCCACCACACTCCCTACCGGCTGACCACCGCCGACTGCCCGGAGTGGTCCGCGGCCCCCGCCCGCTGGGACGGCCTCAAGTCTCCGGAGGCCCCACCCGACTCCGCCCTGGTTGCCGAACCGGTCGACGTTTCGGTCTTCCCGCTACGCCGCGCCTGATGAAATCCTACATCGCCTCGCGCTTGAGCGTGCCGACGTAGGGCAGGTTCCGGTAGCGGCCCTGGTAGTCGAGCCCGTAGCCGATCACGAACTCGTCGCCGATCTCGAAGCCGACGTAGTCCGCCTCCACATCCACCGCCCTCTCGCGGTCCTTGGCAAGCAGCACGCCGGTCTTCACTTCCGCCGCGCCCGCTTCGGTCAACTTGTCGGCCACCGCGCGCAGCGTGCGGCCGGTGTCGAGGATGTCGTCGAGCACGAGCACCCGGCGTCCCTTCACCTCGGGCAGCTTGCGATCGAGAAAATCCACCTTGCCGGCACTCTCGGTGCCACCGTGATAGCTCGCCACGTTCAGGCACTCGATCTCCAGCATCCGGGGCAGCCTCCGGAGCAGGTCGGCCGCGAACACCAGCGCCCCCTTGAGCAGCACGATCACCACGATGACCTCGCCCGGGAAATCCTGGCGCACTTCCTTCGCCATCGCATCCAGGCGCTTCTCAATCACGTCCTCGGCGATCAGCACCCGCTCGACATCCGCCTCCATCAACGTTCCCTTTCGATGCGATAGATCTTCTCGCGCGGATCGTGGAGGTTCAAGCGGTCGCGGGCGTGGAGTTCAAGATACTCGGGATCATCCCGGAGCGCCTCGTAGCTTGCCTGCGCATCCTCCTTCACGGCAATGACAGCGCGTTCCCTCTCCTCGATGCGGGCGAGTTCCAGGCGCTTTTCATCGAGCTGCCGCTTCTGCGGCAGGGCCGAGGCCACCGCCAGCGCGCCCACCGACAGGCCGAACAGGCACAAGACCAGCCCGTTGAGCCCATGAATCGCCTTTGTCTGCGCACGCAGACGGGAAATCTTGGAGGAGGCTGGATGTGGTCGGGAAGCCATCGCTTGGCATTCCTTAACAAATCCAAAGAATTTCACGAGCCAAAATCTCCGCGATTCACGAGCATCGTTCGCGGGGAATTTTCCGCCTATCAAGGAATGCGCATCCTAACGGATTTCCCGCTTTGCAAAATACGCCGATCCTGCCTCTGTAAGGGTTGATTCAAGCACCTACCCCATGACCAAAGAAGCATTGATCTATTCGGTTCCCGTGTTCGGCGTCCTCGCCCTCGCCTTCACGTTCTGGAAGTCCTCCTGGGTTGGAAAACAAGACGCCGGCACCGACCGGATGAAAAAAATCGCCGCCGCAGTGCAGGAGGGTGCCATGGCCTTCCTCCGGGCCGAATACAAGGTGCTGGCGATCTTCGTGATCTGTGTCGCCATCCTGCTGATGATCGGCGGCTTCCGCAGCGAGCAGTCGCATCCGCTGGTCGCTCTCTCCTTCGTGGTCGGGGCCTTCTGTTCGGCACTCGCCGGCTTCATCGGCATGAAGGTGGCCACCAAAGCCAACGTCCGCACCACCCACGCCGCCCGCACCGGGCTCGGCCCGGCACTGGAGATCGCCTTCTCGGGAGGCGCGGTCATGGGCCTCGGCGTCGTCGGTCTTGGCGTGCTCGGCCTCGGCGGGCTGTTCGCCATCTTCTCGTCGGTCTTCGGCACCGACACCGCTGACAACGTCACCCAGGTGATGACCATCGTCACCGGCTTCTCCTTCGGCGCCTCCTCCATCGCCCTCTTCGCCCGTGTCGGCGGCGGCATCTACACCAAGGCCGCCGACGTCGGCGCCGACCTGGTCGGCAAGGTCGAGGCCGGCATTCCCGAGGACCACCCGCTCAATCCCGCCACCATCGCCGACAACGTTGGTGACAACGTTGGCGACGTCGCCGGCATGGGAGCCGACCTTTTCGAGTCCTACGTCGGGTCGATCATCGGCACCATGGTGCTCGGCGCGGTCTTCATCGGTGTGCCGGAAATGGCCGACAGCTTCGGCGGCCTCGCCCCGGTCCTGCTGCCCCTGGTCCTCGCCGGACTGGGCATCATCACCTCGATCGCCGGCACCTTCTTCGTCAAGGTGCGGGAAGGTGGCAGTCCGCAAACCGCCCTCAACATCGGCGAGTTCGGTTCGTCCATTGCCATGGTCATCATCACCTGGTTCGTGATCCAGGCGATGCTGCCTGACAGCTGGACGGTCGGCGAAATGACCTACACCGCCAACGGCACCTTCTTCGCGATCATCTTCGGTCTGGTTGCCGGTCTGGCGATCGGCAAGATCACCGAGCACTACACCGGCACCGGCACCAAGCCGGTCCGCTCAATCGTCGACCAGTCGGTCACCGGCTCGGCCACCAACATCATTGCCGGACTCGGGGTCGGCATGGTCTCGACCGCCCTGCCCATCCTCGTGCTGGCCGCCGGCATCCTCGGCGCCTATCACTTCGCCGGACTCTACGGGATCGCCATCGCCGCCGTCGGCATGCTTTCCAACACCGGCATCCAGCTCGCAGTCGACGCCTACGGGCCGATCTCCGACAACGCCGGCGGCATCGCCGAAATGGGCGAGTTGCCCAAGGAGGTCCGAGAGCGCACCGACAAACTCGACGCCGTCGGCAACACCACCGCCGCGATCGGCAAGGGCTTCGCGATCGGCTCCGCCGCGCTCACCGCGCTCGCGCTCTTCGCCGCCTTCAAGACCACCTGGGAGGTCGCCAACAAGGACGCCGTCACCGGCGAGAACGCCAAGCTGCTGATCGAGATCACCGACCCCAAGGTCATGGCCGCGCTGCTGGTCGGCGGCATGCTGCCCTTCCTCTTCTCCGCCCTCTCGATGGGTGCCGTGGGCCGCGCCGCCATGGCGATGATCCAGGAGGTCCGCCGCCAGTTCCGCACCATCCCCGAACTCGGGGCCGCGCTTGAAGCGATGAAGCGCAACGACGGCAAGGAAGTGAAGGAATGGAGCTCCGAGGACCAGAAGGTCTTCGAAGCCGCCGACGGCAAGGCCGAGTATGCCAAGTGCGTCGAGATCTCGACCACCTCCGCGATCAAGCAGATGGTCCGGCCCGGCCTGCTCGCGGTGCTTGCGCCGGTCGCCGTCGGCTTCGTCGGCGGTGCCGCCATGCTCGGCGGCCTGCTCGCAGGTGTCACCGTCTGCGGCGTGCTCATGGCCCTGTTCCAATCCAATGCCGGCGGCGCCTGGGACAATGCCAAGAAGATGATCGAGGAAGGCGTCACCATCGACGGCAAGGACTACGGCAAGGGATCGGATCCGCACAAGGCCGCCGTGGTCGGCGACACCGTCGGCGACCCCTTCAAGGACACCTCCGGCCCCTCACTGAACATCCTGCTCAAGCTGATGTCCGTGGTCGCCCTGGTGATCGCACCCTTCATCGGCTGATCCAAGCCGACCCTCTGTTTCCCAAGCGTGACCGTCATGAACGGTCACGCTTTTTTGGCGTCCTCCGCCGGTGACGATGAAATCTGGGTTGCCGCCGGAACCTACACCCCGGACCCCGGCGGGACCGACCAAGGCAAGAAGTTCCAACTCGCCAGCGGCGTCGCGATCTACGGAGGATTTGCCGGAACAGAGTCGACCCTCGGCGATCGCAATCCCGACCCGGCCACCAACGGAACCGTGCTCAGCGGCGACCTCCAAGGCGATGACGGAGCAAACTTCGCCAACCGGAGCGACAACAGCGCCCGTGTCGTCGATGGCACGGCGGTCGACACCACCGCCATTCTCGATGGCTTCACGATTCGGGGAGGCGAAGCCCCTGCCTCGGGGGGAGGCTTCGGGGGCAATGGCTCCCCCACCGTCACAGGTTGCCGTTTCCACGACAACCGGGCCGGAAACCGGGGAGGAGCCGTGGCCCTGCTCCCGGGCAGCGCGGCGGCATTCGTCGATTGCCAGTTCATCGACAACGAGGCCGGCTCCGACGGAGGAGCTGTCGATGCGGACACCTCCGATTCCCGCTTCGTCGGCTGCATTTTCGAGGGCAACCTCTCCGGTTCACTCGGCGGGGCTGTGAACAGCGCGGACTCGACGAACGTGTTCTCGCATTGCTCGTTCCGGGGCAACCGGGTGATTCCGGTCGACTTTTTTGCCAGCGGCAACGGCGGAGCCCTGCACATCCGGGGTTCGGAGATCCACATCATCCACAATTGCGAGTTCTCCGGAAACCGCGCCGTCGTCGGCGGAGCACTCTACATCCTGACCTCCAGTCCGGTCCTGACCAACGTCACCATCTCGGGCAACCACGCCTCGGACCTGGGCGGCGGGGTCTGCATGGGCCTCAGTGCTGCGGCGCCGTCGTTCACCAACTGCATCATTTGGAACAACTCAGCCGGCTCCCCCACGCCGCTGGTCGCCTCGATTGCCAAAGGCGGGGGCAGTCCCTCGTTTTCGCACTGCATCGTCCAGCACTCCGGAGGCAGCCTCATCTGGAACCCCAATACCGGGAGCAACGGCGGCGGGAACCTTGATCTCGACCCCGGCTTCACCACTCCACTCGACCCGCTCACCGCGCCGTCCACGGCGGGCGATTTCACTTTGGGCGCCGCCAGCCCCGCGATCAACGCGGGTCTCGACACCGCCGATCTGGACGGTGCCGGCGGTGGCAGCGACACCATCGCCACGGTCGCCGAAGACCTCGCCGGGCAGCCGCGACTCTCGGGCAGCGCGGTGGACATCGGAGCCTACGAAACCTTCGAAGAACCGACCGGAACCACCTTCGTCAGCCTCTTCCCGAATCTCGACCCGGCCGACGACGACAACCACAACGGACTGTCCAACTTCCTCGACTACGCTCTCGGAGCCAATCCAACCGCCCCGCATGATCCAGATGTCATGCCCTCGATCGTTCCCGGCACCCTGACCTTCGGCCACCGGGCCGACGCGGAAGACGTGGATCCGGTCTACAAGAAGTCCTCCACGCTCGGCGGATGGACCACCATGCAGCCCGGGATCGACTACGACATCATCTCCAGCCAAACCGCCGGGGGCCGGGTCGTGGTCACCCTGGAACTGCTGCTCGATCCGGTCGCGAACCCCCGGATGTTCTTCATCCAGGAATTCCCGGAGCCCTGACGGGAGGGGTCCGTCGCGGTCACCTCGAAGTGGCTGCATTCGCGCCTTGCCCCGCAGGGTGCGCGCTGGTTTTCTCCGGCCCGGCTTTGCCCGAGAAAATCATGGCCAACAAGGACCACACCGACCCCGAGCGCATGGAGAAGATCGTCTCCCTGTGCAAACGCCGCAGCTTCATCTTCCAATCCGGCGAACTCTACGGCGGCCTCAACGGCTGCTGGGACTACGGCCCGCTGGGCACCGAACTCAAGCGCAACCTCAAGGACTACTGGTGGCGGAAAACGGTTCAGGAGCGCGATGACGTCGTCGGCATGGACGGCTCTATCCTGACCATGCAGCAGGTCCTGAAATCGTCCGGCCACCTCGACGGCTTCAACGACCCGATGTGCGACTGCCTGCTCTCCAAGTCGCGCCTGCGCGCCGACCAGATTCCCGCCCAGGACGGCACCGTGGTCTGGTTCTCCGGTGCCCGTCTCGAATCGGCCGATCTCACCATCGACCGTCCCTTCGCCGTTCTGGTCGCTCCCGACAAGGATCCCGCCTCCGCGAAAAAGGTGGCCCGCCAGTTCTACGCGCAATTCATGCCCGACAAGAAGGTATCGCCCAAGGAACTCGAGATCACCGAGGACCGCCGCGAGGAAGTGACCGGCAGCACCTCCTTCAACCCGGAGAACGGCTCGCTTCTCACCGAGCCCCGCGACTTCAACCTGATGTTCAAGACGACCATGGGGGCCTCGGCCGACGAGAACGACCCCAACGCGACCGCCTACCTCCGCCCGGAAACCGCGCAGTCGATCTTCGTCCAGTACAAGAACATCCTCGACTCCAACCGCGTGAAGCTGCCCTTCGGCATCGCCCAGGTCGGCAAGTCCTTCCGCAACGAGATCAACCCGCGCAACTACACCTTCCGCAGCCGCGAGTTCGAGCAGATGGAGATCGAGTATTTCTGCCGCCCCGAGGACGGCCTGCGTCTCACCGACGAGTGGCTCGAAGCCCGCCTCACCTTCTACGAGGAGATCGGGATCCCCCGCGAGAAGCTCCACATCCTCGACGTTCCGGATGGCGAGCGTGCGTTCTACTCGGAGAAGACCTACGACATCGAATACGAGTTCCCCTTCGGCATCCAGGAGCTGGAAGGCGTCGCCTACCGCACCGACTACGATCTCGGCGTCCACCAGAAGGGTTCCGGCCGCCCACTCGAATACTTCGACGAGGAATCGAAGGAGAAATTCCTGCCCCACGTGGTCGAGCCGTCCGCCGGCTGCGACCGGACCGTGCTGGCGATGATCTGCGAGGCCTTCGACGAGGAGGAGATCACCAATGAGAAGGGCAAGACCGAGACCCGCACGGTGATGCGTTTCGCTCCCCGGATGGCACCGATCAAGGTCGGCATCTTCCCCCTGCTCAAGAAGAACGACGACCAGGTCCGCCTCTGCCGAGAGATCCAGAAGACCCTCCAGCCGTGGATGACGGTCTACTACGACGACGGCGGAGCCGTCGGTCGCCGCTACCGCCGCCAGGACGAGGTCGGGACGCCGTTCTGCATCACGGTCGACTTCGACACGATCGGTGAGAATGGCCCGGATCTCGAGGGCACCGTGACCGTTCGCCACCGCGACTCGATGGAGCAGGAACGCCTGCCCATCGATGGACTGCTGGCGTGGCTACTCGAACGGATTCGCTGAGCTTCACCGCTCAACCTTCGTCGGAGCCGCGGAAATGCTCCGGGAGTGGCGTGTCGATGGCTCGCTGGGACTCCCAGCGGGAAATGGCCCCGTCTCCATTGACATCATACGCCTTGATCGCGGCATCGATTTCCGCCTCGTCGATTCCGCCGATCCCGGATTCCCGAATGCCCTGGCTGATCTCCTCCTTGGTGAGCTTGCCGTCGGCATTGTAGTCGAAGCGGTCGAACTTCTCCTGAAGCGCCATCACTTTGCGATTCTGCGCCACCTCCGAATTGGGATCGGGTCCGGCGCAGGCTGCCATCAGCGGAAGCAGGGTCAGCAGATACTTCATCTTGCTGAAGTATTGCCGCCGGAGCGTCTGCGGACAAGCTCCGAAACACGCCCTCAATCGGAGGGCGATCAAGCTAGGGAGAAGATCAGGACCATGACGCTGTTTGGGGACCAGGATGGATCGGATCAATAGGATAACTTCATGAAAAGTCCTTTCCCATTCGAATGGATGCACTCTCAAAGTGGCTTTCTTGGTTCAGAGGCCCAAAATCATATCCATCCCATTCATCATGGTCCTGATTTCTCCCCTCAATTTTCGACTCCATTCCTAGCTTGATCGCCCTGCCCTCAATCGGACCTTGGTCGCCCGGCAGGGTTCGGCTTGGATTCCGGGCATGCGCCTCCGAATCCTTGCGGCTGGAAAGCCCGCGCTTTCCTATGCCGCCGCCGGCATCGCCGAGTATCTCAAGCGTCTCAAGCGCTATGGCGGCTGCGAGTTGGTCGAGCTGAAGGCCGGCGATTCCGAGAGCGTTTCCAAGGCCCTTCTCGCCCGGTCCGAAGGGGATCTCCGGATCGCGCTCGACGAACGCGGCGAAGCCCTGACCACCCGACAATGGAGTGAGCGCCTTGAAGCGCTTGAGATGCGGGGCGAGATCAAGCGGGTCTCATTCCTCATCGGCGCGGCCGACGGTCACACGGAAGGCCTCCGCCAAGAGGCGGACGCCGTCTGGCAGCTCTCCCGGCTGACCCTGCAGCACGAGCTCGCCCTGGTCGTGCTGCTTGAGCAACTCTACCGGGTCGCTAGCTTCAGACGCGGCGAACCGTATCATCGATGACATTGGAGCTGGCGCGCCACAACTCCCCGAGCGTCGCCGGATCGGAAACGATACCTTGTGCCCATCCGACCCGCTCCAATGCGGGACGAGGGCGTCCCGCCTCCTAGCGCCGCAGCTGCTGGTTCGGCAAGGCACCGAACTGTCCGGCACCCTGTCCGGCAACCGGACGATTGTGGGGCAACTGGCTGGAAGCGGACGGCGGCTTCGTCGGCTGGGGATCGAGATCCGGATCCGTCGTGCACGAAACGAAGGGCATGCCGAGCGAGGCGATGGCGAGGGCGACGAGTAAACGCATGGAGGAAACATAGAAAGACCTCCGCGGCAATCAAGCGCACGGAGGCCAAAAATATTCGCTCGTCGCGATCCTCAGTTCGCCAGCGGCTTGACCAGCATCACGCGGTCGCCGGGCTGGAGCACGACTCCGGGTGCCACCGTGTCGAAATCGATTTCGGCGATCGTCTGGCTTTGCTCGATGCTGGAAGGCTTGACCTCGGCAATCACCCGGCCGGCACGCTTGACGATCAGGTTGGTCTGGGGCTCGAAACCGGTGCTGCGACCGGCACCGATCACGACGAAGCCCCAGTCGGAATCGACGGCGGTGATCACCGACTCGCGGGCATTGCTGCGGATCCGCGCGTCACGCTCCGCCTTGCGCTCGCCGAGGCGGGCGATCTCCGCACGGTTCTTGGCGATGGTGCTCTCGGCGCCCTCGATATTGGTCTCAAGCTCCGCAATCTCGGCGGTCAGCACCTTCTTCCGGTCTTCGAGAGTCTTCATGTTCCGCTCAATCGAATCCATATCGACATCCCCGTCGAAGCCCAGCTCCACAAACACCTTTTTCAACTCCGCCAGCGCCGCTTCGGTCTGCTTGATCTTCTCGTCCTTCACCTCAAGATCCGCCTCGATTTCGCTCAGTTCGCGTCGAAGCTCGCGCTCCTTGGATTCGAGGCTGGCGATGCTCTGCTCGACTTCGGCCCGGGCCTTTTGAGCCTCGGTCAACCGGTCCTCCTCGTCACTCAGTTCCTTCTCCGTCTTGCTGATCTGAGCGTTGACGGAACGGTTTTTCTCAATCCGGTCCTTCTTGAAGGCCACCTGGTCCTCAAGTTTTCCGCGATTTTGGACTGAGAAAACAGCAGCAGTCACGATCACGATCAGCGACAGAATGTAAAAAAGGATTTTCATTAGCTTAGACTAAAAAATAGATCGGCAGACGCTTCAGAAATCGAAATCGAGGTCTTCCTCGAGGGGGGAGTCCGGTTCCCCGGCATCAGGGGCCGCCGGCGCGGGATCGGGATCGAGAAGGGGCTGGTCCGGCGGCTCCGCGGCCGCGGGATCCGGTGCCTTTTCCTCCTCAACAGCGGCCGGCACGACCCGGTCGCCTGCCATCAGCGTGACGTCGTCCGCCATCGAATCCGGAATGATGTCCGCCGAGGAGCGGCTCGACTCGACCGAGCGGACCCGAAGCTTGGCGATCACCTCCCCGCCACGGACCACATCGAGCGTCGAGTTGGTCACCACGCCGGAGTTGTTGCCCGCACTCAGGGTTACGAAACCCCAGGGACCGTAGATCGCGCTGATTCGTGCGCTGTCGAAAAAGGAGCGCTGGTTGGCGAAGGCGTCGTTCTGCTTGCGGTAGCTCTCGATGGTCGACTCCGTCGAGTTCTTGTTGGAAATCAGGTTGGCGAGCTTCGCCTCCTTGCCGGCCTTGTCATCTTCGAGCCCCGTGATCTCCGTCCGCATCCGGCGAATCTTGGGTTCAAGCTCCCTGATCGGGCCGAGTTCCTTGGTTTGATCTTCAATTTCCGCAATCCTCTCTGCTTTGTCGGCAGCATCCTGACGCTTGGCTGTGATGTCGCCCTGGAGCTTCTCATTGCCCGACTTGCGCTCGGACTCGACCTCCTGCTTGGCCACGGTGTCCTCCTCGACGCCGATGCGCTCTTGTTTGGTGTTGTCGCGATCCTTGCGGAGTTGCGCGAGGCGGTCGCGGCTCACGTCGAGATCTTTCTGGGCAGTCTGGCTGTCCTCGATTTCTTTCTCGTAAGCCTGCTGGTTCTTGAAGGCGACGTAGGCGGAAGCCAGCAGCAGGACGGCGGTGATGGCAGCGAAAATATTGGCCATGAGGTTTTTCTGAGGGATTTGCTCCTTCGGTTGAGGAAAACTAGGAATTTCAGCCCCGCCCGGGCAACCCTTAAATGAATCATCACAAACCCTGACTTTACAAAGAATGGACACCGCCCCATCGGTGCGCCGGCCGATGAACTCCGTCCTCCGCGTTTTCTCCTACCTTCGCCGCTACCCCGGGCTGGCGACGGCCCAGTTTTTCTGCGCCACCCTGATGGCGGTGTCGGTCATCGTTTTCCCGTCGGTCACGGGCTTCGTCATCGACAAGATCATCCCCGATCCGGCCCGCCACGCGGAGCTGATGTTCTGGGTGCTGGTCGGCCTCGGCAGCTTCTTCCTCAAGGACGGGCTGAACTGCGCCCGGATCTTCATCAACAACCACTTCGAGCAGAACGTCATCTACGACATCCGCTCGGACCTCTACCGCAAGATCCAGCGCCTGCCGCTGCCGTGGTTCGACTCCCGCCGCACCGGCGACATCATGACCCGGGTCGTCGAGGACGTGACCGCGATGGAGCGGGTGCTCATCGACGGCATCGAGCTGGGTCTCGTCGCGGGCATCCAGCTGCTTGCCGTGGGACTGGTGATGTATCTGACGGATTGGGAGGTCGCGCTCTGGGCGACGCTGCCCATCCCCATCCTGATCACCGGGGCCTGGGTTTACTCGAAGGACGCGCGCCACCGCCACAAGGCCGAGCGCAACGCAACTTCGGCTCTCAACTCGCTGCTCCACGACAACATCGCCGGCATCCGGCAGATCAAGTCCTACGCCGCGGAGGGCGAGGAGCACGCGAACTTCAACCGCCTCTCCGACAAGGTCCGCAAGGCCACCCTCCACCTCATGAAGTGGTGGGCGATCTACAACCCGAGCATGTCATTCGCGAGCATGCTCGGCTATGCGCTGGTCCTCGGATTCGGCGGCAAGGCGGTCATCGACGGCCGGATGGAGGCCGGCGAACTGGTGACCTTCTTCCTCCTCCTCGGGCTCTTCTACGAACCCGTCACCAAGCTCCGCCAGCTCAACCAGATGATCTTCTCGTCGCGCGCCGCCGGCGACCGCGTCTTCGAGATCATGGACTCGCCGGACGAACCCAACGCGTCCTCCGGCGAACGCCTTCCCGACCAAATCGAGGCGCACGTCCGCTTCGAAAAAGTGAGCTTTTCCTACGGCGACCAGCCGACCCTCCACGAGGTGGACATCGACGCGTCGCCGGGCAAGACCATCGCCCTGGTCGGCTCGACCGGTGCCGGCAAGTCCACGGTGCTCTCCCTGCTCAACCGCTTCTACGAGGTCGACGGCGGAAGGATCACCATCGACGGCACCGACATCGCCACGCTCTCCAAGGGCTCGCTGAGGGAGAAGCTGGGCTACGTCACCCAGGAGCCCTTCCTCTTCAACGGCACGGTGCGCGAAAACCTGCACCTGGCCCGGCGTGGGGCGAGCGAGGACGACATGTGGCGGGCACTCGAGGCGGCCCATGCGGCCGAGTTCGTGCGGAATCTTCCCAAGCAGCTCGACACCAATGTCGGCGAGCGCGGGGTGAAGCTCTCCGGAGGAGAAAAACAGCGGCTCTCCATCGCCCGCGCCTTGCTCAAGAACGCGCCCATCCTGCTGCTCGACGAGGCCACTGCCTCGGTTGATTCCGAGACCGAACGCCAGATCCAAGACGCCCTCGATGCCCTGATGGCCAACCGCACCGCCTTCGTCATCGCCCACCGCCTCTCGACCATCCAGAACGCCGACCGCATCTACGTGCTGGAACACGGCCGCGTGATCGAACAAGGCACCCACGACGATCTCCTCGCCCGGGAGGGGAAATACGCCGAGCTCTGCCGCAAATCCTTCCTCGACCAGCGACCGGCCGACGCCTCCATCGTGGTCGAATGATCTCCCGCCCCGAACCATGGCCAGCCACCCTTCATCATCGGGCATCCGCAAGCTCTGGCGCTGGATCAAGGTGCCGGTCATCCTCTACGGAGCCATGAGCCTCTTTGCCTGCACGGTGGCGGATCACGTGATCTTCCAGCCACCGCCGCCCAGCTACGCCGCCGATGCCGACGCCCTGATCCGGTTCGAAACCAGCGCCGGGGAATCGATTGCCGCCCTCCATTTCCCCGCCCCGCACGGGCGCCCCACCCTGCTCTACTCGCACGGCAACGCCGAGGACATCGGCCATTCGCTGCCCATCTACCGGGCCTTCGAGCAGGCGGGCCTGGGGGTGTTCGCCTACGACTACCCCGGCTACGGCCACTCGGAAGGACGTCCCGGCGAGGCCGCCTGCGAGCGGGCGATCGAAGCGGCCTGGAATCACCTCACCTCGGACCTCGGCGTCCAGCCAAGAGACGTCGTGATCGTCGGCCGCTCGGTCGGCAGCGGTCCCTCCGTCTGGCTCGACGCCCGCACCGAGCCCAGGGCCTTGGTGCTTCTCTCGCCCTTCAAGTCCGCCTTTGCCGTGATGGCTCCGGCCCATTTGATCTTTCCCGGAGACCGCTTCCCCAACAAGAAACGCCTCAAGGATTCGCAGACGCCGCTGCTGGTCATCCACGGCAAGTTCGACGGCGTGATTCCCACCTCCCACGGCCGGGCTCTGGTCGATGCCAGCGCTGCCGAAACCAAGAACTTCATCGAGATCTTCGGAGCCGGTCACAACACCCTGTTCCAGGAAGCCGGACCGGAAGTGGTCGAGGCGATCCGGGATTTCACCGTCGAAACCGCGGGGCCGCGCTGACCCCGGGCGGCCCGCCTCAGCGCAGCGCCCGCTTCCGGCCCGTGTCGTCCACGCTGACGTAGCTGACCAGCGTGCCGAAGATCGGCGAGGCACCGGGGTTGCGACGATCGAACACCTCGACCCGGTAGCTGACGGATGTGGTTCCCTCCCGCTCCCGCTCGCAGCGGATCGAAAGGATCGTCCCCTGCCGCACCGAGTGGTGGAACTCGACCTTGTCCATGCCCACGGTGACGAACTGGCAGTGCGGATAATCCAGCGAGGCCGCGATCCAGCTGGCCTCGTCGACCCAGGCCAGCAGCCGTCCGCCGAAAAGGAATCCGAGGTGGTTCAGATCCTCGGGCAGGACCAGGCGTTGCGTCTCCATTTCAGAAAAACTTGCGCCTCTTCTCCTTGTAGACCCTCGCATCGAGCGAGGCCTTTCCGGCACCGGCCACAATCAGTGCCACGCAGGCGAAAAGATACAGCAAGGCCGGTTCCTTCGCCCCCTGCGCCGGCAGGAAGAGCGGATTGTCACCCAGCACCTGGAACGCCGCCACCACCATCGCAAAGCCGAGGATGAAGGCCGCCGGACGGGTCGCCAAACCCAGCACCAACAGGGCGGCGCAGCCCAACTCGGCGCCGATCGTCGCGATCAGGCTCACCGGACTCGACATGTAGGAAAGCGGCCACACGGCCGGCACGGCCCAGTCGTCCTTGAGCTTTTCGAAGGCCACGACCTTCGGCCAGCCGTGCCCGATCGCCATCATCAGGCCGAAGCCCAGCCTCAGGAACAACAGGCCCGCCGACGCCACCGAGTCGCGCGTTCCACAGTCGAAAAGGAATTTCTTCATGTCTTCTTGCCGGGTTTGATCGTGATCCGCTTGAGCCGGTCATCACCCGCCGGCGAGACGCTGTGAACCTCCTCAACGTCGACCAGCGCATTGTGGACGATGCGCCGGTAGTAGGCATTGAGCGGCCGGACACGGAAGGGCTTGCCCGAGGCCTTGACCCTTTCCGCCAGCCCCCGGACCTCCTCGATCAGGTGGTCCTCCTGGATCGCCCGGTAGTGTTCGCAGTCGATCCTCACCCGCCTGGCCTTCGGGAAATGCTTCTTCAGGATCCGGTTCACCAGGTATTGCAGATCGTCGAGCCGCTCCCCGTCCTTGCCGATCAGGTGCCGGCTCTCGCTGGTGAGGATCTGCAGGCACGGACCGTCGTCGGTTTCCTGGATCTCGATCTTCACCGGGAAATCGAGATGCCCGAGCATGGTGTCGAGGATCTTCTTCGCCGCTTCCTCCGCTTTCATGGCCACACGCTAACAGTCGCTCCGCCCGGGTCAATGGCCGGACTCCCAATGAGACCCCAGTTCGACCGCATGGCTCGCCAAAACGCCCTTTTCCGCGCCGCTGAATTCGTAGGGCTCCACTTTCCCGATCCCGAGGGTCCCCAGCACCCGGCCGCCGTCGGCCGAAAACACCGGCACGGCAAGCGATCCCGAGACCTTGGTCTGGCGGGCGCCCTCCTTGGCCACCCCGCCGAGATCCTGCTGCAGGTTGCAAAGCTCCACCGGCTCCCGACTGGCCGCCGCGGCGCCGGCAATCCCTTTGCCGAAGGGGATCCGGGAAATCACCGGCATCAGGGCCTCGGGCACCCCGATCGAAGCCTGAAGCTCCAGCCACTCGCCATCCGCCGACCGGTGAATCGTGCCGGTCTGGCAACCGAACTCCGCCATCACGCTTCCCAACCATTCCTCCGAACCGATCTCTGCGCTCATGGCCGCAGTCTCGATTCGCCCGGGCGCGCTGGCAAAGCAGAAATCCGCCCCCGGCCCGGTCAGCCGATGGGGCACACTCGGACCTTGCCGGAACTCGGGCGGCTTCATTAGATCCTCCCGCCCGGAACTCATTCCCAACCCATGAACAGCATCGAAGTCATCCTCTTCATTGTCGCCGTCGTCGGCGTCGTCGGTCTCGGCATCTGGAAAAGCCGCGACGAGGTCCACGCCGAGGAAGCCGGCGCCACCGGATACTTCCTCGCCGGCCGTGGCCTGACCTGGTGGCTGGTCGGCTTCTCTCTCATCGCCGCCAACATTTCGACCGAGCAGTTCGTCGGGATGTCCGGGTCGTCGGCCAACTGGCTCGGCATGGCCATCGCCTCCTACGAATGGATGGCCGCCGTCACCCTCGTCTTCGTTGCCTTCTGGTTCCTGCCGCGCTTCCTCAAGGCCGGCCTCTACACGATTCCCGAGTTCCTCCAGTACCGCTTCGACGGCGTCGCCCGCCTCGCGATGGCCATCCCGGCGATCGTCACGCTGGTCTTCGTCACCACCTCCTCGGTCATCTTCTCCGGCGCCAAGTTCGTCTCGGAATACTACAACGACGTCCCGGTCATCAACAACCTCACCGCGATGTGCTGGCTCATCGCCGCCGTCGCCGCCATCTACGTCTTCGTCGGCGGTCTCAAGGCCTGCGCGTGGACCGACCTGGTCTGGGGTTCCGCGCTCATCCTCGGCGGCGCCGTGGTCCTTTTCTTCGCCATGAGCACCCTCGCCGAAACACCCGCCGAGGAGCTGATCCAGACCAAGGTCGCCAACTCCGACGCCACCGTGGCCGACCTCGAGAAGGCCGGCGCTTGGGAGCGCCTCAAGCTTCTCAATGACGGCGTCGACGGCGAGGCCGTCGCCGTCAACGGCCCCAACGGCTCGGGCGGCAAGATGCACATGGTCCGCCCCAAGGAGGACTCCGACATCCCGTGGACCGCGCTGCTCATCGGCCTGTGGATCCCCAACTTCTTCTACTGGGGCCTCAACCAGTACATCGTCCAGCGCACGCTCGGATCGAAATCCCTCGCCGAGGGCCAGAAGGGCATCGTCTTCGCCGCCTTCCTCAAGCTCATCGTCCCCTTCGTCGTCGTCATCCCCGGCATCCTCGCCTTCAACCTGTTCTCCGACGACCTCCAGTCCAGCGCGAGTGACAAGAACCTCGTGATCTTCGAGAAGGCCGAGGCCGGACAGGTCCTCCAGGTCAACGAAACCTTCGCCGAAAACAACCCCGACCTCGCCCTCAAGGTGCTGGCCCACAACGCCGGCGCGGCCGGGACCGAGGCCGGCAGTCCGGAAGGCCCGGGGGCGCTTACCGCCCGCATCAACGAACTCGCGGCCAAGGTCATCGATGCCGGTGGCAAGTCGGCCGGCAGTCTCGTCGGCCATGACTACGACGCCGCCTTCCCGGTGCTGGTGCGCAACCTGATCAAGCCCCTGCCCTGGATCTCCTGGTTCGTGCTCGCCGCGCTCTGCGGTGCGGTCATCAGCTCGCTGGCCTCGATGCTCAACTCGGCCTCGACCATTGCCACCATGGACCTCTTCGCCAAGTTCACCCACACCACCGACCAGGCCCTGCTGGTCAAGGTCGGGCGCTTCTTCGTCGTGCTCTTCGTCCTGCTCGCCGCGCTGGTCGCGCCCAAGCTCGACAACTTCGAGAGCATCTTCAAATACATCCAGGAATTCCAGGGCTTCATCTCGCCCGGCATCCTCGCGGTCTTCATCTTCGGCTTCTTCTCGCCGCGCACCCCGCGCTGGTTCGGCGTCGTCGGCATCGTCACCAACATCATCTGCTACGCCGGACTCAAGTGGCTCGTCGGCCCGTGGCTCACCAGCAGCGGTCTCTGGTATTCGCCCGAGATGGCCTTCCTCGACCGCATGGCGATCTGCTTCTTCATCGTCCTGCTCACCGGCCTCGTCATTACCCTCGCCAAGCCGATGCACAAGCCGGTCGAACTGCCGGTCAACGAGCAGATGGAACTGACCACCTCCCCCGGCGCCAAGATCGTGGGCGTGGCCATCGTGATTGCCACCATCGGACTCTACATCGCATTCTGGTGACCCGAACCCCGACGCCCGACGCCTCGACATGCCCCTTCAGATCAATCCTCCGCTCGCCGATCTCGCCGACGACGCCGTGGCGGCGCTGAAGTCGACCTTCGACCAGGACGCGACCGTCACGGCCGCCGCGCCGGGACGGGTCAACCTGATCGGCGAGCACATCGACTACTGCGACGGCTTCGTGATGCCCTTCGCGATCGATCGCTACATCGTGATCGCCGCGACCACCAACGACCTCTCCGTGGCGCGGGTCAGCTCCGGCGACGAGCCGCCCGTGAGCATCCCGCTCCGCGAACCGGCGACACCGGGGGAGCCGAAGTGGGCGAACTATTTCCGCGGTGTGATCCGCGGCTTCCAGGACCGGGGTCACACCATCCCGGGCTTCGACGCCACGGTGGTTTCCTCGGTACCCCTCGGTGCCGGGCTTTCCTCGTCGGCCGCGCTGGAGTGCGCCATCGCCACCCTGCTCGAGGGACTGCTCGACACCGTCCTCGACACCCGGGAAAAGGCGCTCCTGTGCCAGAAGGCGGAGCACGACTTCGCCGGTGTCCCGTGCGGGATCATGGACCAGTTCGCCTCCGCCTTCGGCCAAACCAACAAGCTGGTCCTCATCGACTGCCAGTCGGGCGAGCCGGACCTCGTTCCTTTTGAAAACCCGGATCTCACCGTGCTGATCGCCAACACCAAGGTCCACCACGAGTTGTCCGACGGCGGCTACGCGGCGCGGCGCAAGGCGACCGAAGACGGGCTGGCGATGCTCGGCAAGGACTCGTGGCGCGACGTCACTCTGGCGGATGTCGAGCAGGCGTGGGACCGCCTCGGCGACCCGGTGAACCGCCGTTCCCGCCACGTGGTCGGGGAAATCGCCCGCACCGTGGCAGCCGCAAAGGCCCTTGAGGGCAACGACTTCGAGGCCCTCGGACCGCTCATGTCGGCGAGCCACGACTCCCTTCGCGACGATTTCGAGGTCTCCTGCAAGGAACTCGACATCATGGTCGGGATCGCCCGGGCGATCGGACGGTCGGGCGGCGTCATCGGAGCACGGATGACCGGCGGTGGATTCGGCGGATCGACCGTCACGCTGTGTGAAAGCAGCCAGGCCGAGGCGATCGCCTCCACCCTTGCCGGCGAGTACGAGAAGGCGACGGGCATCGTCCCGGAGATTTTTGCCTCGCGGCCCTCACAAGGCGCCCACCTCATCTGAAGCGGTCTCCCGCCGCCCACCCAAGACGAGGGCCACCACGGCCGGCACCAGCACCAGCAGCGGTTCGATGCGGGGCGACGAGGCCAGGGACACGATCTGGCCCCCGTCGAAAGTCAGCCCGACCACTCCGAACGCCAGCAAGGCGAGTGGGGTGGCATCGAGGTTCGCTCGCTTCCATCCCGATGCCCCGGCGAGGCCGAGAAACGCCCCCAGCAGCAGCAACCCGGGAATGCCGCACCAGACGATCTGGCTGACCCATCCGGCATGCGGGTGATGGACGAACCAGCCGAGCACCGATTCCTCCAGCGCCGGAACCCTGCCCGTGCCGATCCACCAATCCGCTGCCTCGAGCCCGTCGAGATACACCCGCCAGATCTCGAAACGCCCCGTCGCTCCCCGCTCCACCAGATCGGGACCCGTGCCACCCCCGCTTCCGAGGACGAAGGTCACGAGAAATGCGGCGACTCCGGCCAGCGCCGCAACCACCTCGGGCAGCACCTGCCGCCGCCGCACGACGATCATCACCCCCAGTCCGGCGAGGGTGGCCAGCATCGCGCCCCTCGACTGGGTCGCCATCAGGGCAAAGGCGAGCAGAGCCAGCCCCCCACGGATCCACCACCGCCAGCGGGAGCCATCCCGCACGAGATCGAAGCCCGCCACCATCGAGAAGCCGGCCAGCAACCCGGTCAACACCGCGTTCAGGCCGATCGGGTAGATCAGCACGTTCCGCAGCCGGCCTTCGTCGAGGCCGAGATCCGAGAGCAGGTAGAACTCCACGAGCGCCCAGGCGGAAGTGGCGACCGCCGAGACGAAGATCGCCGCCCGACAGGCCTTCCATCCCCAGGAAACGCGAGCCACCGCCAGCACCGCCACCACCAGCAGCACGACCGCCAGCAAGTCCCGAAACCCTCCCGCCACGGGAACCCCGGCACCCGCCCGGATCACTCCGCAGCCGAGCTGCCACGCCAAAAGCAGTGCCAGCAACTGTTTCCAGCGCAGTCCTTCCCGCCCCCCGAGCAGGTCGATGTTGGCAAGCGCCAGCGGCGCCAACACCAGCCAGAATGCCGCCATGTGATAGAAACCGTCGTAGAAGAAATGAAAGCCCGCCAGCCAGACGATGCCGACCACCGCCAGTGCCTCGCGGCGGAGCTTCCAGATGGCATCCATGCCGCACTGTCCTAACGGCCCGGCACGTCCGGCACAAGTCCGCCGCCCCGGAAGTCTCAAAGCTTCACCCGGAAGAAGTCGCGCATCACCTGCCGGTACACCTCGCGCTTGAAGGACGGCAGCCATTTCAAGTCGAACTCCCCGGGCTGGATCCAGCGATGCGCCGCAAATTCCCGGGGACGCTGGTTGGTATCAATCTCCGCCGCCTTCTTGCGCAGCTTGCAGAGGAAATAAACCTGTTCCTGCCCCTGGCATCCGTGCTTGCGGACCTTCTTCCGCCGCACCTCCTCGGGATAGAGGTAGCGGTAGCCCGACTTCGACTCGATCACCTCGTAGTCCCTGGGACGCAGTCCGATCTCCTCGCGCACCTCCCGGTAAAGGGCCTCGGTCTCGCTCTCGCCGGGGTCCACCCCGCCCTGCGGAAACTGCCACGCGCCGGGCACCTGCCAACGCTCGCAGATCAACAGCGAGCCGTCGCGGCGCGTCATCAACGCCGCCACATTGGGTCGGAAACGAACCACGCGGCGAATGATCACCCGGGACACCGATTCCGACAATCCTTAAGTTTTCCTAAGCAAAAACCCGGACTGGCATTTTGAGGGCATCGGGTGTCCATTGGGACGTCATGAAAATGCTTCCCGGGATCATTTGCCTCACCCTGCTTCTCGCACCGGCCGGTCTCGCCCAGCAGGGCAACAACAACGGCAACAACCAGGACGAAAACGAGAACGTCCGCGACGCCACCAACGACAACCGGCGCTTCTGGGAAGCCAGCCTGGCCGGCGGACACTACATGGTCGCCCTCGACCGGATCTCCAACATCAGCATGCACGAATATGTGCTCGATGGCTCCCTCGTGGTCAACGAGGTCACGATCGACACCACCGGCCGCGCCCTCGCCCGGTTCTACTACATCCAGCCGGTCACCGACACGATGGGCGGCAACGAAGTCACCCGCGTCGTGGACAAGGGACGCCAGCTTCTGGAACGGGCCGGCCAGCGGGTCGGATCCGACGTCCACAACATGGCCCAAAAGAAATACCCCGAGACCACCCACGCCGGCACCATCGAGTACCGCATCCTCGACATCCGCGACCTCGATGCCCTCTACAACAGCCTGCGCAAGGCGTGGGAAAGCGGCAAGGGACGCAAGATCACCATCCAGTAACCCGCTTACTGCGGCTGGCGCGGCTCGGGTGCGGGCACCGGCTCCGGGGCGTCCTTGTCGTCGTCGTCGAAAAAGCCGAAGATTCCCTCGACGCCCCGCACCACCTCCTCGCCCCTGCGCAGGGTCTCGGTGGCATTGTCGATCACACTGCCCTCGCCATCGATCAGCGCCCGGCCGGAGTCGATCAGTCCGCGACCCTGGTCGATGAGACCGTTCTCGCCGGTCAGCTGCTCGATCACATCGGGATCGACCGCACGCTGAGTGAATTTCAGGACCCGCTCCCCGGTCTCCGGCAGCACTTCGAACATCCTCATGCCGGCCGCCATGATCAGCCTCTCGGTCAGGTCCTCCTTCGGGTCGTCGAGGGTTCCCGTGACGTGCAGCGACGTCCACAAGAGCCCCCGCTCCCCGGGCAGGAAGACCTTCGTCTCGGCCCCCGGAATGCGGGCCAGCGTCCCGGGCGTCAGTCCGATGCGAAACCGTCCGTCGATGCGGTCGTCCGCCTCCACCCGCAACCGTCCCTCGACCCTCATCAATCCCTCGCTGCCGATGCGGAGGTTCGACAGGGTCGTCGCCCCCGCCTCCCAGCGGAAGTCCGTCGAGGCCTCGCTCAAGGCAAGCCGGCGGAATCGCGGATTCCCCCCGTAGGCTCCGAGCGCATCGAGCACCGGGAGTCCGGTCAGCACCCCGTCCTTGAGCTGCAGCGTGCCGCTCACCGACGGCCCGTCGCGGCCTTCGATCACCGAGAAGTCCGTTTCGACCCCGCCCTCGACCCGCTGCCGCCAGTCTTCGGGAAGGATTTCGTTGGCACGGACGTCGATGATGCGGCCGTCGAAGGAATAGCCTGAGGAGGAAGCCTCGCCGGTCAGGTTGGCGTAACCGCGTTCGTAGAGACGGAAGTCCGAATGGATCAGGAACATCGCGCCATCCTGGTAGCGCATCTTCGCCTCACCCAGCCGCAGTTCCGGAACAATCGGCCACGGGAAATTGATCTGCCCGCCCCGGCCGACCGCTTCGTAGCTGCCCCGCGCCTGGCCAGGCGTCACCGTCCAGCGGGTGTCGTCGAACGCGATGTCCCCGTCCTTGAGACCGAGGCTCACCGACGAGTGGGGCACCTCAAGTTGGACGAGGCGAAAGTCGTTCGGGATCCACCGCTCATACCACGCCCGTTTCGCCACCGGGTCGGGGTCGGGTGCCGGAGGCGTGGGTTCGACGTCCGTTTTTCCTCCTCCCGTGAGATCGAAACGGGCCTCGATCTGGTTGATCCTCGCGTCGCGCAGCAGCACGACCTGCTCGCTCAACTGGCCGAGCCCGATGTCCATCGACAGCCCCCGCGCGTCGATGGACCCCACCACGCGGCCACCCGAGGCCGTCACCGATTGGCAGTCGACCACCGTCCCGTCCCACCGAAAGGTGCCGAACTCGGCCTTCGCTCCCAGTGCTTCGCCCACCTCGGCGGAGAGCATCCGGCGGAAGTCCTCGCTGTGGAGCCACGATTTCAGCCACAGGTAGCCACCACCCATCAAGACGGCCACGAGCACCATCAGGCCCACCAGCCCCCGGATCCACCAGGAGCCGCGGCCCACACGCTTGCCCCGGCGACGTCTCGCTCTGCGACTCATCCCGGTCAGCATGCCGCCGATTCCCCCCAGCCGCAAGCCGCTTGCACCCGCCCCCGCCCCGCCTACACTCCCGCCCATGCAAGAGGAAATCCAACTCAGCCGCGACGTCGATGCCGTCCAGATCCCCAGTGGCGATGCCATCAACCTGCCCGCCGGAACGTCGGTCTTCATCACCCAGCGACTAGGCGGCACCTTCACCGTCGCCACGTCCGCCGGCCTCGCCCGGATCTCCTCCAGCGACGCCGATGCCCTGAACATCGACCTCGATGCCGAAAAGGAAAAATCCGCCGAGGCCGACGCCCTCAAGGATGCTCCGATCGAGGAACAGGTGTGGGGCCAGCTCAAGCAGGTCTTCGACCCGGAAATCCCTGTCGACATCGTCAACCTCGGCCTGGTCTACGACTGCTCGGTCGAGGAGGAGGATGGCCAGACGGTGGTCGGGGTGAAAATGACCCTCACCGCCCCTGGCTGCGGCATGGGCCCGGTCATCGCCGCCGACGCCCAGTCGAAGATCATGACCATCGAGGGGGTCGACGACGCCAAGGTGGAACTCGTCTGGGACCCGGCCTGGAATCAGGACATGATCTCCGAGGAGGGCAAGATGAAGCTCGGGATGATTTGACACCTTGTGGCGCAAAGCTCCGCTTTGCGAGCGGCTCGACTTGACTCCTGCCGGGTCGCCGCGCAATCGCCAACCCGGAAGGCCGGTCACCTCACCGTCGGCAGCGCCTCGCTGGTGGTGGCCGGATTGCCGATCAGCCGGGGCGCGGTGTCGAAGCCCTCCTCGAAGCCGAGCATGCGTTCCCACAAGCGGCTCAGCATCGGGCCCATCTCCCGGTCCTCCTTGAGCGTCCTCTTCAAGGGGTCGCCCCGGCCATCGACCTGATACTCCCAGGCGAAGATCGGGCGCAGCGCCAGACCCCGCTTGTCCCACTCGCGGTAGGTGCCGAACCGCATGTCCACCAGCCACACCCCACGCTTGGTTTTCCGCGCCAGCCACCACTCGTCCGAGAAACGCCTCACCGCCCGCACTTCGAAATCATCCGCCAAGTCCGCCGGCACCCCCGCCTGCTTCGGATAGATCGTCCACACCACCGGCGAGTCGCCGTCGAAAATCGAGCGGTACCCGACCCAGAACTCCTCGTCGCGCTCGATCACCGCCCGCCACAACAGAATCGAGAACGGCGCCGGCGACTCCATCCGCCTCTGCCAGTCGATCCCCCGGCGTTCCAGATCTTCCGCCACCGCGGTCGAGGCGGCATGCTTCGCCCAGTAGCTGAGCCCGACATAGGCGCTGCTGACCGCCAGACACACCGCCGTCATCCGCAGGCCGACGCCCTTCTTCCAGCGTTTGCCATCGATGCGCAGGCCCCCGACGATCGCGACCAGCAGCGGCAGGGTGAACAGCGGGTCGATGATGAAGAGGTTGTTGAACGCGACCGGCCGGCTGGAAAAGGGCCACAACACCTGGGTTCCGTAGACCGTGAAGCAATCGATCAGCACGTGCGTTGCAAGGACGAGGAAAACGAACCAGCCCGCCCGCTGGGGCGTGACCTTCTGGCGCTTCCAGCGCTTTGACAGGGGCTTGGCCAGGCCGACGCTGGCGACGATGACGAGCAGCATCGAATGGCTGAAGCCCCGGTGGATCCAGAGGTCCCATGCGGTATCGATGAAGGGCATCAGCAAGCCGTCGAGATCCGGCACGAGCCCCAGCATCGCCCCCCAGCCGATCGCCGGGCGTCCGAGCTTCGGCCCCAGCACCGCGGCTCCCACCGTCGCCCCGAGGGCGGCCTGTGTGATCAAATCCACGCCGGCAATCTCCCCACCCTGGCCCACCGGCCAAGCGAAATTTCAGGCAGGAACGCTTGCAGGCCGCAGGGTGGTTCAGGCGGACCAGTCGCGCCTGAGCCTCCGACCTGAATCGAAGCTTCCCCGCTATAGCTCCGGAGGTTTCGTGCCATCCGGACCAAACGCCAAGTTTTGGTCTCGCTCGACGAACTCGATCCCGTAGGCAATCCCCGCTTCAAACAGCGCCGATTTCAGCTTCCTGAAGATTTTGTGGGAATCGGGGTAAAGGTAGATCGTCACGTAGAGGTTTTCTTCCTTCGCCTTCCGCAGTGCTGCCATAAATGGCCCCGAATCTGACGGTTCTTCGATGCCCGAACCCATAATGGGCCGTGCCAGAAACCCCTCTGACTCCGGAAGCTCCAGTCGCCTTACTGCAGGATTGGCGGCAAAGTCGGCCCCAGTGTGCAGCGGGTAAATCGAATTACTCCAGACAATCACCGGGAACGGGCCTTTGGCCGTTCGACGCTCTCGCGGGAAGCGCAACTCCTCCCGAATGCCGTCCTTTAGGTCTTCGACCTCAGACTTCAGAGCCTCCAGTCTCGCGGTGAGGAATTCTGATTTCTCCTCGATGGACTTGGCTTTGCCCTCCGCCTCGGCGACCAGTCGCTTGAGCCGCTGAACCTCGCGCTCCATCTCTTCCGGATCACCAGATCTCGCCAACAACTCGAATTCGGCATCCGAATACTCGGCGTCTTCACGGATCTTCTTCTCTTCCCGAAGCTGCTCGGCGAGTTCCCTCAGTTGCTGCCGCCGCATGGCGAGCTCCGGATTTTCCAGTCCCTCTGCGTCCTCCTGATCGGCGATCATCTTCAGCACTTTCTCGAGCTGACCCTTCGCCGCGGCAAGGCGTCGCTCCAGCATCTCCCCCTTGGTTTGCTGAATCTCCAAAATGGGCGTCAGGCTGTCGTGCCGCGGAATGAGGGCCAGCAGGCACGCAATCAGGATAATCCCCCCGAATACGTTCGACAGTGTGTCGAGCATCAGATCGAGAGATTCGTTGCCCTTCAGATGGAGGCGGCGCTTCACTCCTCCCCCCTTTCCAGAACAATCTCAACATCCTCGTCAACGGCATCGTATCCCACCTCGAAACCAAGTCCGATCACCGCTTGTCGCACCTGCTCGAACCGACCAGTACCAGACGGTTTCACAAAAAGGACGAAGTACTGTTCGGTCGAACGCATGTCTGCCAGGATCCGATTGAGGCCAGTAAGGCTTTGAACGCGAATGGGCTCAGGATGATCGAATCGCATCAGCACCACCTCTGTGCGGGACAAAACGACAATCACAGGCTCCTTGGTCGTGTCCGACTTGGCAGGCATCAGACGAATTCTGCTTCCCTTCAACCTTGCCGCCGCCACGGCAGCTTCCGCCGCCTTCACCTGTTCCTCAAGGGTCCTGAGATCCGGCCCTTGTGCGGTGATTTGCTCCTGTGCCTCGCGAAGCCGACGACGGCAATCCTCCATTTCATTTCGCAACCTGAGGATCTCGACACCTTTTGAGCGAAGAGCCAACTTGTCCACGTCTTCATCGGGCGCTCCGACTACTTCTTCTCCGGCGAGCCTTTCGATCTCCCGCTCCAACCGTTCGATTTCTGCCTGAATCTCATCGGCACTTTCCGACTCACTGCGAGCGAGGAGAAGCGCTTGGAGTCGGGTTTCCGCCTTCACCAATTCGTCGAGCACCTTGGTGAGCATTTCTTGGGTGACCTCGACCACGTCCGAGTCAGTAGAAATTTCCCCTGGTGGCGAGGCACGTTCCGGAAGGCGGTCGATCTCAATGGCGAGTAGAAGAGCGATCACGATGACAACCCCCGTCACCGACATGATGATGTCTTGGAACGAGAGGAAAGCGGATGCCGGTCGACTCCCCAGAGCTGCCCGAATGGAACGCATGCTCAATCAATTTGACGCAAACGCAACCGACTGGCCAACTGCCGACTGCAATATTCGTTGCAAGCATCAAGCCACGCGGATTCCCGACTCTGGACGAACGAGATCACCAGTTGCAGGACCAATGCCAAGACGAGTGCAACGAGTGTTGTGTCGAAGGCCGTCGCAAGCCCCCCGGTAACACCGGTTAGTGACTCCTTAATCCCCGAGAAATCCCCCTCCTGCTTCAGGGTGTTGCCAAATTCGCCGATGGCGGTGCTCAAGCCGAGAACCGTCCCGATAAAACCGAGGACCGGCACCGCCCACATGAGCCCGTTCACCAGAACATAGCTCGCAGCTACCTGGGATTCATCGTTCTCGGACTGATCTTTCAAAATTGCGGTCACGTCGGCGGTGTGTCCGATATTCTCAAGATTCGAAAGCGCACGTTCGACCCGACTCAGAACAGCAAAGTGCGCCGGCGAATCCACCATGTCGTGCATCCTCCGAGTCACATCCTGCGCGGTATCCGGTGTCAGGACAAAGTGAGCATCGGCGGGGAAAACCGGTAGCTCGAAGGCCTTCATCTGGAACCCAAGCTTGCGCTTCTTCATCGCCAGCATCGCCAGGACCCAAAAGAAAAACAGCACCGCAAAATACTGGGTAGGACCTCGATTGACGAAAATATCAGCGAATCCTTCCAGCCAGGAAAGCCTCGGCGCTGTGAAAATCAATACGGCGAAAAAAAGCAGCGTGAGGAGCAACGCGATACCAAAGCAAAGACCCTTGTGCGGGTTCGTGTAACGACCACCATTGAAGCCCAGGCGTTGCTCCGGGTCGTTGCGGTGCCAATCGAGGATGATCCGGTCTTCGGAACCCTCGGTAGCGGACTTGTTGACTTCTTCGGTCATGATGAGGCTTCGGCGATTAGGTGTAAGCGTTGACGAGCCCGAGCAGGGCGAAGCTGATGAAGAGAAGGCAAACACTACAGAAGAGACCCACAAGTGCCGCACCCGCAAAACCCAGTCTTTCGCCGCTTCGCAAATGGACGAGGTCGGCCCACACCAGCGCCTGGATCGCAAATACGGCAATGGTAATGCACAATCCGACGACAAGAGTAGAATTGCCACCCTCCATGGCAGAGGGGAAGGCGGTGAATACGGTCATCCTCAGCACCATGTCGCTCATGGCGGCGAGAGTTCCGGCCACCAATGCCACCGGAAATTTGGGTGTTCGCTGGGTGAACATCTTCACACCCGCGACGAGCAGGCCCGCGATGATGATCCCATTGATCGCCCCAACGATCATTGATCCGTGCATGATCAATACCAGCTCCCAGAAAAGATCATCGGCCAGATAGGAAGGGACCCGATCCCCCCAGATGGCGGCCATGATCACGGCTACTAGGGAAAATCCGCCGAAGATGTAGCTGAACCACACGCCACACCACGCGAGCATTCGCCCCCTCACATCTTGCTGATCCCGCGTTGAAGCGAGAAACAGATGCCCGAAGATCAAAGACAGCACCCAGGCCATCAGGTTCACGAAGGGGACGGCGAAGAGCATCGAAAGGACAAATGAGGTCACCGCGAAGCCGAATCGATCACCTCCTTGAAGTTGTGCGGTGCCGCCATATCCCTCGTCGGTGACAGGGAGCGCAGGCGGTGAAGACGCCAGCTCCTCCTCCGGCACTGGAATGGCTCTCGGGATGACCTGCGCCGCCGCAACTGGACCAGGAGATGGCAGCTTTGCCGACTTCTCTGCTTCCTTCGCCGCTGAACTGACCTCCGACAGAAAATCCCGAACCAGGAGTTCCCGTCCCTCCCTTTGAACCTTAAAGAGCGAGTGAATCTTGCGGTCGCGCAGGAGATCACGGATCTCCTCGACCGTATGAGGCCCCTGCATCTTGCCTTGCCAACTCAGGTAGTATCGCTCGTCCATCGGGGTGCTTCAGGATTCGTCACCCAAGGGCTCACCGGGTGGGTTCTTTGCCAGGATGAATTCGGCGGCTTCACCTCCTACTGGCAACAGAATCAACGGGCTGTTCCTGGCGAGTGGAATACCGGGGTCCAATTCCTTTCCGGGACCGATTTCACCCAACACGCACATTGACGTCCCTCCGTCACGATTGGCGGAGACTCCAAGAACGACACCACCACGGACTCCCGGTCTGAACACGGGTTCTCCCGAGGCATCGACTCTCCCGCAAACCGAAAGCTCAGCCCGGACTACGGGCCTGAATAGCCTGACGTTCTTCTTGAACTCGTTGACGGAAGATTTGGGCGAACGCTTTGCAAAATAGTCTTCCCATGCCTTTTCTGCGTTCTCAGCTCCGTCGGCGAGCATCCAGTCCGAGGCGTAAATTCCGACCGCTCCCTCTACCTGCCTGAAGTCCTCGATATTCTTAAGCAACGAAGGCGAGAAAGAAGCGCCCCAATCGACCTCATGCCCACGAATCAGCTCGAAGACCTCCCCAAGAAGATAGGCACGCGCAAGGGCCGGACAGTTGTCCGCATCCATGATCTTATCGACCAATTCCAATGCAGAGCGCTCGTATTCCGTCCCGGTGTCGTCAAGGAAGCTGAATAGCCCTAGTGAACCCAGTAGCTTGGAAGCCGGCGATTCTTTGGCTTGGACCTTTCTTGATTCGACTTCGGCCTTTCGGAATTCCGGCGGCTCCTCCCGTTCTTTCGGGCGCTCCGCGAACTCCAACTCCTTCCCGTCCGGCTCTCCAAAGCTGAATCCCTTCTCAGACCCGAGAATCACCAAGTAAACATCTGCAAAACAGGGATGATCACGGAGTTCGCTCACCCAAGAGCGAGCCTCCTCGCTGGCCTGCTCCGGTGCCCAAAGATCTTCCCCGATTCGCTCCGCGGCGAGGCGTAGATTGAGGATATTGCCGTCGGTTAAAAGCATGGCTTTCAGCTTCTCCTCGCCCGGAATGGTTTCAATCACGGCACGAGCCATCCCGGCTTCAGCAAACCGAGTCTGCGCGAGCTGCTCCAAGCTCCTCTTGAAATCGATGAGATCTTCGGTATCCGCCAGCGCCCTTCCTGCGGCTCGAACCTCCTCGATCTTCGCCTCCAACCCCTCAAGCGACTTCGTCGCCGCCACGAGTTGTGCCGCCGCCTCGGCAGGCAGACCCAGCGCAGGATCCTCCTCCTCTAGCATCGGCTTCAGCGCAACCAGACGCTTCCTCAAAGGCTCGATGAGGGTGGCCGCGTCCTCGGCGAATCCACTGTAGTCCACCGAGTCCACCATTCGCTCACATTCCTGTGCGAGTTCGACGGCCTTCACGCCGGCTTCCCCCTGTAGGGCAAACAGTCGCTGTTCCGCGGCGTTCCTGATCTCGGTCAATCTTCCCTCCAGCGGCACCCGGAGATCTTGAGCAACCTCCTCGATGACGACCTGGCACCGTTCCAATTCATTCTGGAGTTCGGAGGCAGCCATCCCCGCGAAGCCTTCGGCCCGCTTTTCTTCCAGCGTTCTCAGCATCCGCTCAGCGACCTTCTCTTCATCTCGACGATTCGAAAGCCACTGCTCGGCACCAGCCATGCTGGAGGACGCTGAAGGAAACCTGAAAATCCACGATGATCGGTCGGCACCGCTGACAATCGACTGGGTGCGAGTGAAGGAGCCATCCCTCATCGCGTCGTTCAGATCCCCCGTGAACGAGGCCGCACTGAGGAAAAAATACCCGAAGCCACCGCCGACCACGAGCAGCACCGCGCCTACGGCCCCAATCAGGGTGTGACGAAGCCGCTTCCCTGAACGCGACCGGTCAATGACTTGTTGCAGCCGCTTGCGGGCCGATACGATGCGTGGATCCAGCGACTCGACCGCAGCGGGATCAAGGCGTTGCAGCTCGCGCTCAAAACGGCGCATCATTTCCAGCTTCGACGACGCCTGGATCGGTCCGATGCCCTCCGGGGTCAGCCCCAGTGCCTCCACATCTTCGGCAACTCCGGCCAGATTGCGCCTCAGTTCCGCAATGGACCCCTGCCTTTCCGCCTCGGCCCGGTGCCGGGCGTTTTCCTCCCGCACTCGTGACAGACGCTCTTCAAACCTCTCGACTTCAGAAGATCCGTATCGGAGTTGGATGCTCTCGATCTCGGCATCCGCTGCCGCAGCTTCCCGCCAATTACCGCTGGCGAGGCTCTCTTCCGCCGCTTCCAGCAACTCGCCGGCCCGATCCCGAGCCTGCCGACGAAGGAAGGCATCTCGCCGCACACACGCCTCACCCCACACCGGCCTTGCCTTGAAGTCCTCATCCGGCGCGCTGGCTTCGATGGCATCCATGCATCTCACCAGCTCATCGTCCTCCCCCCGCTCAAGCAATTCGCTCACCCTCTCCAGGCCCTTCATGGCGGCCTTACGACCCAGGCGATGCTTCTCCTTGCCGGCGTTGACGTCGGAGGGATTCAGGCGGGCAATGATCTGGATCAATTCGAAAGCTTTGTCGTCATCCCGCGAAAGCACGGCTGACCGATACTCCCGATACATGGGATGATTGGGCGACAGGCCCTTCTCGTAGAGGGCCGCCAAGGTCTCGACCCGACGGAAGTCGACCAGGGGAGCGACCACGTTCCCCCGTTCCTCGCAGAACCGCTGCCACTCGACCTCATCCCCGAAGGATAGCAACTCGATCTGTGGCATCAACCGAGGTGGCTCCTCTGCCACTTGCAAGGCTTCGATCTCGCTACCATTCTCAAGCATGGCCTCCACACGGGAAAGTCGATTGTTGGCCGCCTCACACGCACTAGCATAGCGCTCGGCAACAACCTCCGCAGGAACCCCGGCAGAACGGCCGGAGAGCAGGTTCACAATCTGATCAATCGTATCTGAGACGCCCATCGCAGAATCTACTTTGAGGCCACTTTGATATCAGCCAGCCCTTCGTGGACTGGATGATCTCCATTCATAATCCTGAAAATCAACCTCAGATCTTCCGGCTTCGAATCAACACCTTTAGGATCTTTAAGAATCTCCCACAATTCGGACTCTAATCCTTCGTCTTCTCCGGACAAAAGTGCGATCGGATCATTCAAACTCCATCCTTTATCTAAAACAACAAGGCGCTCTTTAAGCCAATCTACTGCTTCCGCATTGGACTTGATTGCAAGGTATCCGAAATCATGCCAAATTTTCTTGAGCTCTGCTCGACCAAGGCTCGAAATCTCAGGCATCTTTTTTTCAGCCTTGTTCTTCAGACCCCCTAGCTCGTCTTTCCCCGGCTTCTTCTCATGCTTCCGCTCGAAACTTCGAATCAATTTCTCCAACTCCTTCTTCTGCTCTTCCTTCAGCTTCAACTCCGACTGCTCTCGGATCGAATCCGCAACAGAACGAAGAAAATTCACAACCTTATCACCAGGCGGGCTAACAAAACCTTCTCCACTGGGAATGTCCCGAAAATCTACATTCCCATTCTCTAACACTTTGCCCTCACTAACCCAACCATCACCAACGACAATCCATTTTGTCGAAACGCCACCGACCGTATGTTCTGCCAGCCTTTCTAAGGCATGGATAAACTCTCCTTCAATAAGCATACGGTATGTCCCTAACTGTGATGAATCGGTTTCCAACCTCCCTTCAACTTGCTTAGGCAGGGGCGGAATCTTCGGCCATTTAGAAAAGAAAATAGTGAGCACCGACTCCTGAGAACCCTGTAAGCGAAGCTTGATAAATTGACGGTCCAGAAGTTGCGTTGCCTTATCTTCTGAGGACAATCCATTCTCATCCAAAAGCAGCGTCCCGATACCAAAAGAGCTGTTTAATGTCTTCCAATACTCTCCGTCCAAAGACCACTCAATCTCTTGCTTGGAAGATCTCTCCTTCATCGCCTTAAAGAGATCAGATTCCGAATACGGAATCCCAAGACTCAACTTGCCTGCTTGGAATGGATCCATGACACACCACTCTTCGCTACGCAGCGGTTTTTCTTTAGTAATTGGCAGCTTCGGACCGGGGCTTTCACTCTGATCATTGGCTTCCGACCCATCCTCTCTAGCTATGACGACATCATCTTTTGGATTTTCAAGAAGCCATTTTTGAACCAATACAGGCTGCCCACGCTCTTCGACAAAACGCTTCAATCGACGGGCGGTGTTCGTGTCTCCCATCATCGGGTAAATTTCCCTGACATCATCATCAGAAAGTCCAAATTTTTCCCGCGACTCTATGAAACGGCTTACATCGCCGATATCTTCCGGTATTGATTTTGCACCCAAACCTCTGGTCAGACGTTCAAGTTCAATGGACCAGAAAATCTTTAAGAGATCCTCGACTTGGGCTTCACTGATTCTTTCTGGAGAAACTTCTTCAATCGCCGACCTGAATTCCTCGATTAATTCGAGTGGATCCTCACCTCTTTTGACCTCAGAACCGTGACGCTTCTGCACCACCTTGAAAGCAGAAACAGCGGATGCGAGTTTCATACTAAGACTGCTTTCTGGAAGAATCTTCTCCAAATGAGGAACAAGGCCATTATTCTTTGCAAGATTTTTGCAAGCATTTCGCAAGTCACCTACTTTTACTTCTCCTTTCCAAAGATCAGATAGCTTTTGAAATTCACTGATCGTAGTGCCGATTTGAGTCGAGAGATCGTTCAGTCCGTCTCCATCGAAGTCGAGGCCGGCAATCTCTTGTGCCTCCCCACGACCCTCACCAGCCCTGATGAGGCTATCAACCAAATCTTGTTTGTTATCTGTTTCTTCTCCCGAATCTTTCTGCGGCTGGGCAGCGCTTCCGCCTTCTCCTCCTCCACCACCACCGCGACCACCTACAAATAATGCACCGATCCCGAGGACAACCAACATCGCGCCCAACGGCACTGCGACATACAGCCACAGACGCCCTGCACGCGATGGCTTCGGCCTGCTCGCCCGACTGGGTGCACGATGTTTGGCCGCATCCTGTGCCCGCTCAACCGTCCGATCATGGCTTGGTTGAGCTACAGTGCTATGTGCCGGGGCTTGCGCCTCAACGGCTTGAACAGGGTGCTGATAGGCAGGTTCCACCTCAACCGTTTGTGCGGGCTGGGCCACACGCTTCGGAGACGGCACCGGGAGGGTCTCCGGTTTGGTCAGATCAAACACCTTCCGAGACGAGACGCGACCCAACACGGCGGACTCGGAAGCACGCAAAACAATCCAATCGAGCTCGGACAGCTCATCGGTGCCTTCGAGGAAAGTCGTGAAGGTGGGCCCCCAGGCGTGCTCGCATTCGGCGAGTGCTTCGCCGATCAGACCGAGCAAATTGGCTTGGTCAGGAACGATCCAGGCACCCGTGCGCGGGGTCTCCTCCCATGCAATCAGGCGGCTCCGCCGTCCATCGCCGGTAACCGCTTCCCAGGTCCTCCCTCCATGCTGCCCAAAATTCGGCTGAAAGGTCCGAGGAGGCACGTCGTCGCTCGACTCAAATGTCCGGGGTGCTCCCTGCCACGCGTCCAGCCACTGATACTGGGCAAACACGTCTGCCGGAGTCACACCATTGCGCTCCAGTTCCCTCACCTCCATTTGCGCGAAGATCAGGTGGTGCGCGATGTGGTTCGTCCTTCCGGTGTGGTCCGAACCCGAATCCTTGATCCGGCTGAGCACATGCAATCTGGCGCTGCCGATCATGACCTTGCGGTGCGCCATGATCACGCGTGCTCGATTGGTGCCACGAAGGTTCTCAAACTTCGAAAAGCGCTCAATCGCATTGGCTGCGAGGGGCGGCAGGCTCCGCGACCGGGCGATGACACCAAATCCTGAACGCCCGGCGTCAAGGAGTTTGGGCGCGCTAGTGTAAACAAGTTGCTGGGCCATGGGGGATCAGGTCTTCGAGGGAATGGTCTCCGGCGTCAATTTCGACAGCATCCACAGGATCGGATCCTCAACCCGTTCGGGCTTCAGTCGGGTCGGATCGGGACCGATGCGTTCCGCCCCATCCGGATCGACAAACTGCACCGGCGCATGTCCGAGGGAAGACACGGCAAAGAAGCGCACTTCGTTTGAGATCGCCTCCACATTGGAAACGATTGCTGGGCAAACCTCGACCAGCAGCTTCCGGATCCGTAGCGAATTGCGGTTGAGGGCATCGGAATCGAGCGCCTTCGTATCGCCTCCATCCACCACCACTTCCTCGAGCGGTTCATCTCCCAGCAAGTGCTTCCAGGCATCACTCTTGCCGACGATGACCGAAATGGGCGTGGAGATTTTCTCATGCGAGGCCATGCCGAGCAGTTCCTTGATCCGCACCTCCGCCTCCGACAGGATGACATCCTGCTGATCCGCCTGCTGCTTCTTGAGCTGGGGGTCCTCGACTCCGGCCAGTCGGTCCCGGAATTCGCTATTGAAAAGCGGGTCAAAGAGGAAGATCACGCCCGAGGCAACCGCGATATGCTGGGCCCCCGGGGAGTCAGCGCTGTTCCTGCCCGGTTCGAAATGCTCCCCGGCATTGTCGTAGAAGACGAGGGAGAAGCCGTTCTCGGGGCGGTCGTCGTCGGACACCCGGAAGACGAATGGCTTTGGCAGCATGACCTGCCTTCCCTGCCGTGGAAGCCGTTCGTAGAGAGCACCTTCGAGATCGGTCTTCGCCAGATAAGCGTCTTGGGGACTCGACGAGCCGAAAAGGTGGCGCTTCATGTCGTTCAAAACCGCGTTTTCCGACGGCGAAGAATCCCGGAAGCGTACGTTAAAATCCTGAAACAGACGGTTCTGCATCATCTTGATCAAGACGCTGAGGTAGTAGGACTTCCCCGAAGTGGGTGCGCCAACAATGGAAAAAATGTAATGTGGCTCATCGATGAAACCTTGGGGCAGCTTCCTGCGACAGTGCGGACAAGCGTTTTCGGGAGCCGCCACGCCCATTGCATCGATTGCCTGTCCTCGGTCGTTGAAACGACTCGCGAGGAATCGCTGCATGTGCTCCTCGCCAAGCACTGGATCTCCTCGAAGAGAGGCATGGACTGCGATGTTCATCAAATCGCCCCGATCAAACTTGAGCCAGCAAACCGGACAGGTGAACTCACCGTATTCGGTGTCGATTTCACTGACTTCAGGCTCGGTCACCACATCGTCGGGCTTCAGCGGCGGAGGTCCATCGCCGGCACCGACGTCACCCAACTTCCCAACGATATGCTCGGCGTAGAACCCCATGGCGGACATGCCGCTGCACATGGTGATGATTCCCGTAGTGCCGCCGATGATCATGCTGACCTCCCACGGCTGCACCGGCCCATCCCAAGCCTGTTCCTCCTGACGATAAATCCACCACTCCTTGGGATTCACGCCACCGAGCCACTGCCTCCCATTCACCCCTGCCACCAGAAGAGCGAATGGGTGTCCATCGACAACGAGGCTGTGTTCGCCAGCTCCATCCAGAGCCTCGGCAGCGACTTTCTGGCCATCGAGAATCACGGTGCCGGCTGACTGGGCATCTTCAATCACGTAACGATCCCCTCGTTTTTGGATCCTCGCAGTGCCAAGCCCTGTCGAGCCGCCGGCGACTCTGAGGTCGCACGCGGGCGAGGATCCGATGAGAAACGGACCCCCATTCACCTCCTGTGAAGCACCTCCGACGCAGTCAACGATCCAGAGACTCTCAGCCATCGCTTTCAATACTCAGAAGACGCCAGCAACTTGTCAATCCGACTATTCGTCTTGCATCGCAACCTCTCGATTGTTAGGACTCTAGACCGTGTCGAAGGGCGCAGATTTTTTCGTCTTCAGGGAGGGTCGCGAGGAAGGCCCTTACTCGATTTTCGCGCTGAGAGCCGCCCATCGCACCGGTTCACTCTCTCCTGACACGCCGGTTAGTTCCCCACGGTTCCCCGGTTACAGACCCCTCTCGGAAGTCCTTGCGGCCAATCCTGAAGCCCCGCCCATACTCCAGATAAATCCGGCTCCGGCCAACTCCCCGATTCAGGGAGTGCCTCCAACCGGGCCCAGCAAAGAAAGCAAGCCACCATCCAAGCTGCCGGCCTTGATCGGGGTGCCGGTGCTGGTCGTCGGCCTGCTAGTGGCCGTGGCGCTTCTCAAGCCGGACGACGCCACGGAGACCGCCTCTACGGAGGCGCCTGTTACCGATCCATTCGCACCCAGCACACCCAGCACACCCGCTCCACCATCTCCGGAGCCCATCCCGGTAAGACCGCCTGACGGAGACGTCCGAATCGCGACCACGACAGCAGAAGCGGAGCGTGCAGTCCTGATGCTCAACTCCGGTGACAGCCGCTCAACAGCATTTCTAGGCCGCTCGGCAGGCCGGACCTACATCTACACCGCGGCTCATTCGATCACATCCACCGATTTTTCGCTTCTCTCTTTTCGGGGCGACGAGCTGCCGGTTCACTCAAATCCGGAAGTGGTTACCGGGGAGGCGGGACATGATTTAATCCGGTTTCCCTTCAGGGATTCGGCTCAAACCTTTCTCGAGTTCGCATCGCGGGAGAAGATTGAAGAGAAGCCGGAAGTCTTCGCCTTGGGCGACAGTGGCGCAGAAGACATCCTGTCTACGCTGCCTGGACGCATTCAAGGCGTTGGCCCGCACAAGATCGAAGTCGATTGCGAGTTCATCCCGGGAAACAGCGGCGGCCCGATTGTCACCAAAGAGGCGAAAGTCGTGGGCGTAGTCTCTTACGCAACCTCCAACTCTTCAATCTGGGCCAAGAACACTCAACATGAGGTCCGCCGCTTCGCGTGGATTCCCGCCGACAACTTGGAATGGGTTCCCGTCGAGCTCGATAAGCTTGCCCGCGAACCCGCTACCATCGAAGGCCTCTGGGAAAGTCACTTGGTCCTCATTGCCATTAGCCACGTCACCCCGGACGACGACGGCCTCAGTTGGTCTGACGATGTCACCATCGATGGGCGAATGCTGCTCGACCAAGTCTTTGCCGAGGCGGAAGATCATCCGATGGTGAAGGGGCTATTTGAAACCAATGGCTCCGTGCTGACAGCTCTCTCCTCCGGCGAGTCAGAGCTGGAAGGAGTCCGTTCGTTCCTACGCTTCTTCAGATTTTGCGCAGATCTTGCCGAAGACCAGTTTTCTGAAGCGGACAAGACGCTGGTCTCCTCCTTCCACCGAAAAAAACTCGCGGATTTGCGCCCTCTCTACGAAGAGTCCGTCGCCGACTTTCGAGAGCTCGCCGGTGCGTTCGACAAACATCATGAACTCGGCAGAAGCCTCTCAAGCTTCAAATGACACCTGGATGCGGAAGGTATGTCACTCAACCAGCTACCCGGCCGAACTGGGCACCGAGCGCGGGCACCCGGCGACTTTGACTAAAGACAGACGCCTTGGCCATGACAAACAGGGCTCACAAAACCCGCTACAATCAGAAAAGCCCAAATGACACAAAGCGAGGCCTTCATTCCTTACTTTATGAAGACCTCACCATAGCACGGGGCTCCGGAGAAAGAATCGGTCATCGACTCACGATTGGTTGCAGATCTTTCGGCAGATGGCGGCAACGGGCTCGGGAATGAACAGGATGCATGTCTCAAGCACCTCCCCTCCATCGGAATACAGCGTTGTGTAAATTTTACGAAGTTTGCCATCTGACTCACATCGGGCCAGCACCCTGCAATCAGGATTCCCTTTCCTCCGAGACGACACAAAATTGTAGTAACCAGGGACAACCCTGCCACCGAGGCTTACTGCCTTCACTCCACCGTCGTTCTTGACCTGAACCGCAACAACCTGAGTTGCCTGATCCATCACGAGTTGAAGAGAGTTAAACTGGTATCCTCCATACCTGAACTTGCCCACATAGGTGGTCGACGTGAACGCGCGGCAGGGCCATCCCGGATGGCGAACATCCTTGGTGGCAGACCGCGTATTCTGTGCCGACGCCAAGCCACCAATAAGTGGAACCATCTCCATTCGGGACATCAGGTAGTGCCCACCAGTAGGAAACCTAATATTGTCATGACGACTCTTATCCACCTCCGAAGAACCATATCCAAGCTGGGCCGAGAACTCGTCAAGAGCCTCTTGGGAACCATCGTATTTGTCCCACCCGAACCGGAGTTGAAGCTCCTTTGGCTCCGGCTTTGGCAGGTAGTCAGCAGGACTCTTGACGGCTCCCTTTGCCTTTTCCAGGAGAGCGTCTCGCTCGGCAGACTCATCAAGCTTGACCAAATGCCGCCCAAATTGGTTTGCCAAGGTGACAACTTCTTCCTCCGATTGGCACTCCGCTAATTTCTCATCAAAGACATCACTTAGGCGCGATATCTCGTCACCATTGCACAAAGTGATGCTCCACACGGCCAAAAGAAGCGCTCTAAAACCCCGGAGAATTTTTCGTTTTTCTTGTGAATCCATCGGATTTTCGTTGCTCGCTTCTCTTTCACTCATCCTTCGAACTCCTTCTCGCGTGCTGCATCCTCTTCGGATTGAAGTTGCAATTCAAGGGCTCCGATTTGCTTCTCCAGCTCAGCGATCTTTTGGTGATATTCAGGGCCCCGTAGCCCGGCAAGGCGGAGCTTTTCCTCGAGTTGCTGAAGCTGCGAGCGGACTTGGGGCGCGTTGCTAATGCCTCCTGTCTTTTTCTTAGCTTCCTCCGCAGCCAGTTCTTGCTTCTTCTCTCGAATCGCCAACTGGAGCTGTGGGATGGCATCCTCGGCCCTCGCTGCCACCCGTCGAGCCTCATCCCGATCCCGCTTGAGCTGAGCTAGGCCATCCTTGAGATCCTTGATTCGCTTCAGAGCGTCCCTCTGGTCTGCTCGCTGTGATCGAGCAGCACGGGCATCGGCCTCCCGGGCAAGCCTTTCTTCTTTTTCCGCCCCATCAAGCTGGAGGTAATCCCTGAAATCGTCCGAAAGCAACTCTAGTGGCACCCCGGTAATGCCATCCTCGTGGCGAATCTGCATCCTCACTGGGTCAACTTTAGTGATTTCGACGTGCGTGTAGGTCTTTCCGTCTGACGTCGTCAGCTGGTCCATTTTTCGACCAACCATCGATGCCCGCGCTGACTCACGATAAGATTGCCTGTAGTCTGAGAACGAATCCTCAAGGTCACAAAGTCTGCCCCTTGCTGCTGCAACTTCTTCCTCGAGCTGTTCCCGGCGCCTGACCAGTAAATCTCTGCGGATCCCTTCCGACGCGATACTAGCCTCGATCTCTCTGAACTTTGTCGTGCGTTCGACCTCTTCGCGCATCACAGCAACTCGGCCTTCCAACTCCTCAATGTGCTTCGCATCGGCTTCGATAACCGATTCAATCTCCTGCCCGCCCCCCTGCAAGCTCTCGTCGAATACAAGCACAGCAAGCAAGCTGAACCCTCCAACGACAATAAGGGCCAAGAGCGTTCCGATGAGGCCGGGGCCTCGAACACTGGTGAAAAGATCGGTTCCAGACATGACTTTTCAGCGAATCGGATAGTCCCGTTTGTATCGGTCGAATTCCTCCTCGATCTTCCGATGCTCTATGGCAGAATTGCTTAGCTCAACCTCCAGCCTCCCGATCTCAGCTTCTTCTCGCACAATCTCCGCCCGAACCTCCTTGAGCTCGGAGCTCCGATCCTTCGGGGCTCGGTCGGTTCGTTCCCTGAGCAACACAAGCTCTCCTTCAAGGTTCCGGATCTCCGCCTTCTGCTCCTCCTTCTTTCGCATAAGTGCAGGGTCATCTCCGCATCCTGCTGAAAGCCCTGCTCCGAGGAGCAGCAGCAAAGCTGCCTTGAACCGAATCACCCTCCGAAGGCCATTTCTCCTTCCTGCGGTTGGAGTTGGCACTGGCAGCCTCGGCCGACGGCGAACGCTGCCGGACGTCTTCGAGCGATCATCGTGAGACGCATGCATCTCCCTCCCTACGTAGAATTTCCTGGGACTCCTGTCACGACGGAAACCCTTGCAGATCATCCCATCGTTCCAGCGGATCTTGCGATGGAACTGCTGAGCGAAAGCCGCCCTCCTGCGGAACCTCGAGATCCTCGCCAAGCCGGGAGGCAGGCTTCGAACCTTGGGGATGAAACCTCCAACGCGCCGACGATCACGAGAGCCCTTATGCGGGCGGCATCACCAGTGCCGATCACATCATCCTCCGATTACCCGATAGGCAGCGAGCCCGTTCCTCCGAGTGGAGCTTCCGGAACTTGGAACTTCTCACTTGGAACTTCGCAGCCGTAGGCTGCGCCATGCGCACCGCGGTCTATGCCGGTTCCTTCGACCCCCCGACCAATGGCCATCTGTGGATGGTCGAACGCGGCCTCGAAATGTTCGACCGCCTGGTGGTCGCCATCGGCGACAACCCGAACAAGAGCTACACCTTCTCGATTCCCGAGCGTCTCGACCTCTTGAAGCGCTCCTTTCCTGCCTGCGAGCGGCTGACCGTCACCCACTTCGACAACCGCTATCTGGTCGACTACGCGGTCGAGCACGACGCCCGCTTCATCCTCCGCGGCATCCGCAGCCAGGCGGACTACGAATACGAGCGCATGATGCGGCATGTGAACTACGACATGGCACCGGACATCACCACGGTGTTCCTGATGCCGCCCCGCGACATCGCCGAGGTCTCCTCGAGCATGGTCAAGAACCTCATCGGCCCCGAAGGCTGGCGGGACACCGTCCACCGCTACGTCCCGCCGCCGGTTTTCGACGCGCTGGAGGAGAAGCTCGGGGAGTGAGTTGCGGTTCCGGATGACAAGCGGCCAACCGGTCACGGATGGCCTCGAGCCCGACCGCGATCCGCCCCATTCTGCAAGGATCGCCGGGTTACGGGTCGAAAAGCCCGCGAAACCCGAAGAACCTACGTTTTTCCTCGCAGTTTGCGGGCGATTGTGACGGATTCGTCACAATCCATGGCGCTCCTGTCCACGATCTCCCCGTCCTCGGTCATTTTCGGTCTGCTTGAGGTCCTCGGAGCCCTTGGGGTTTTCCTTTTCGGCATGAAAATCATGTCCGAGGCCGTGCAGCGGGTGGCGGGCAAGCGGATGCGCCAGGCCCTCGCCGGCGTCACGAGCAACCGGGTCAGCGGCATCCTCACCGGTTTCTTCACCACGACGCTGGTCCAGTCGTCCTCCGCCACCACGGTGCTGGTCGTTTCCTTCGTCAATGCCGGCCTGCTCACCCTCGTTCAGTCGATCGGTGTGATCATGGGGGCCAACCTCGGAACCACCATCACCGCCTGGATCGTCGCCCTCATCGGAAAATTCAGCGTCTCGACCGTCGCCCTGCCCCTGATCGGGATCGGCCTGCCTTTCGTCTTCATCGGCAAGGACAAGGGCAAGAGCTGGGGTGAGACGCTGCTCGGGTTCGGCCTCGTCTTCTTCGGGCTCGGACTGCTCAAGGATTCCGTCCCCGACCTGCGGGAGCTGATCAAGACCGATCCGGGAACCGCCGACACCATCCGCGAGATCGTCACCTGGATGGGGGGCCGCGGCTTCGCCTCGACGCTCCTCTACCTGATCGGCGGGATCATCCTCACCCTGATGGTGCAGTCGTCGTCGGCCGCGATGGCCATCACCATCACCTGCGCCCTGAATGGCTGGCTGGGTGATGTCTCCGACCCGATGCTGGTGTTCCGGAACTCCGCCGCCATCGTGCTCGGCGAGAACATCGGCACCACCGTCACCGCGTGGCTCGCCTCCCTCGGAGCCAACGTGAACGCCAAGCGGGCGGCCCGGGCGCACTTCACCTTCAACGTCATCGGGGTGGTCTGGATGCTCGTCGTCTTCGTTCCCTTCACCCACCTGGCGTGGAACCTGACGCAAGCCCTGCCGGACAGCATGCGCTCGGCGAAGTCGGACTTCCAGACCTCCGAGATCGCCTTCGCGACGGCCATCTTCCACTCCGCCTTCAACCTGGCGAACATCCTCCTTCTCGTCTGGTTCGTCCCGCAGATCAACCGCCTGGTGAAATGGTGGGTCCGCGAGACCCGGCCCGATCCGAACAGCAACCGGCTCCGCTACATCTCCCAGGGACTCGTCGACATGGGCGAACTCAACCTCGCCGAGGCCGAGACCGCCACGCGCCGCATGAACGACCTGACCTCCAACATGTACGACGGCTTCGTCCGGGTGCTCAACAACCCCTCCAAGGATCTCTCCGCGGAAGTCGCCGAACTGAAGAAGATGGAGGACCAGTGCGACGAGATGCTGCACGACATCACCACCTACCTCATCCACTGCTCGTCCCACGAGATCGGCTCGGAAAACGCCACCCGGATCTCCTCGATTCTGCGGATCGTGTCCGAGTACGAGGAGGCCTCCGACCGGATCTACCGGCTGGTGAAGCTGGTCCAGCGGAAGTATGAGAAGGGGCGGACCTTCACCGAGGAGCAACACCGTGAACTGACCGCGATCTGCTCCCAGGTCCGGGCCAGCCTCGATCTCTGCGCCAACTCGATCTCGGGGGTCAGCGGCGAGCTGCTCGAGAATGCCACCCGGATCGAAAACCGCATCGACAAGCTGCGCAAGGTCCACAACAAGGGAGCGGTCCGCCGGATGCAGTCGGGCTCCGTCGTCCAGACCGAGATGCTCTACACCGAGTTCAACAACCATCTCGAAGCCATCGGCAACCATGCCCTGAACATCATCCAGAGCGCCGAACGTTCCGAGGATGTCGGCGTCGAGGCCCGCGCGACGCCGTGAGGAACTCCTGACCCCGACCGCCGACTCCGGGCGTGACACGGCCGCCGTGGTGGGGCACTTCTCGATCCACTCATGCAGACGCTCGTCATTGCGATCGGTGCGCTGGTGCTCTACCTGATCGCCTACCACACCTACGGCCGCTGGCTCGCCCGCCGGATCTTCAAGCTCGATCCCGACCGCGTGCCGCCCTCGATCGAGCACGAGGACGGCACCGACTACGTGCCGACCTCCAAGGGCGTGGTCTTCGGCCACCATTTCACTTCCATCGCCGGCACCGGCCCCATCGTCGGTCCGGCCCTGGCGGTCATCTGGGGCTGGGTCCCGGCGCTGCTGTGGGTGCTCTTCGGCTCGATCCTGATCGGGGCCGTCCACGATTTCGGCTCGCTGGTCGTCTCGATGCGCAACCGCGGGCAGACCGTCGGCGACATCTCCGGCCGGATGCTCGCACCGAGGGCCCGGATCCTGTTCCTCTCGATCCTCTTCCTCGCGCTGACCATCGTGCTGGCGATCTTCGGCCTGGTGATCGCGGCGGTGTTCCGGATGTTCCCGTCGTCGATCTTCCCCTGCCTCATCCAGATCCCGATCGCGGTCGCCATCGGCCTCTGGCTCCACCGCAAGGGCTTCTCCCTCTTCGTCCCCTCGCTGCTCGCCCTGGGGGTGATGTACCTCACGGTCTGGTTTGGCGACTGGGGTCCCCTGCACGCTTTCAACGAAGCGCTGTCGGAGCTGCCGGTCATCGCCTGGGTCGGCATCCTGCTGGCCTACTCCTACGTGGCATCGGTGCTGCCGGTCTGGGTGCTGCTCCAGCCGCGCGACTACATCAACTCGCTGCAACTCCTCTCGGCCCTCGGCCTGGTGATGGTGGGCTTGGTGGTCGCCGCGCTGTTCGGCTTCGGACCGGACCACCTGGCCCTCGAGATCGTGGCCGAGCCGATCCGCACCGGCACGGACGCGCCACCGGGCGCCCCGCTGATGTTTCCCTTCCTCTTCATCACCATCGCCTGCGGCGCGATCTCCGGCTTCCACTGCCTGGTTTCCTCCGGCACCTCCTCCAAGCAACTCAAGTCGGAGACCGACGCCCAGTTCGTCGGCTACGGCTCGATGCTCACCGAGGGCTTTCTCGCGGTGCTCGTCATCCTCGCCTGCGTCGCCGGGCTGGGTCTCGGCATCCCGGAGATCATCGATGGCGAAAAGACCGGGGCCATCCTCACCGGCGAAGCCGCCTATCACGCCCGCTACGCGACCTGGCAGTCGGCCGGAGGCCTTGCCGCGAAGGTCGGGGCCTTTGTCGACGGCAGTGCGAACTTCCTCAAGGCCCTGAACCTGAAACCGGAGTTCGCCGTCGCCCTGATGGGGGTTTTCGTCGCCTCCTTCGCCGCCACCACGCTCGACTCCGCCTGCCGCCTGCAGCGCTACGTGACGCAGGAGCTTGCCGCGGCCACCGGCGTTCGCCCGCTGCGCGGAAAGCACGCCGCCACCCTCTTCGCAGTCGTGATCGCCGGCGCGCTCGCCGCCCTGCCCGCCCCCGGCGCCGCCTGGGAACTGCAGAACCTCGGCAAGGGCGGCATGATCCTGTGGCCGCTTTTCGGAGCCACCAACCAACTGCTCGGCGGGCTGGCCTTCCTCGTCATCCTCTTCTGGCTCCACCGGCGGAACCTGCCGCTGTGGTTCGTCGCCCTGCCCGCGTTCTTCATGCTGGCCCTGCCCGCGATCGCGATGGTGATGCAGCTCTTCGTCGGCAACGGCGCGTGGCTCACCGGAGAGAACCCGAATTTCCTGCTCGGAGCCTTCGGCATCGCGACCCTCGGGCTGGAAGCCTGGATCGTCGTCGAAGCGCTCGGAGCCTGGAACCGGGCCAAGGGCCTGCTGGAGGAGCCTGCGGCGATCCCGGGCCGGGGTTGAGTGGCTTACTCGAGGCAATCCACCAGCGCCGCCAGGACCAGATCGACGTTGGCCTGGGTCGCCGAGTGGCCCATCAAGCCGATGCGCCAGACCTTGCCGGACAGCGGGCCGAGCCCGCCACCGATTTCGATGCCATAGCTGTCGAGCATCGCCGCCCGCACGCCGGCATCGTCGGCCCCTTCCGGAATCCGGACGCAATTGAGCGTGTGCAGCGAATGCTCCGGGAGGTAGTCGAGCCCGATCTCCTCCAGGCCCGCCCGCAGCCGGCGGTGGGCGGCGGCGTGGCGCGCGATCCGCGCGTCGAGCCCCTCCTCGAGGATGATCGCGAGCGCCTCGCGCAGGGCGTAGATGAGATTCACCGGGGGAGTGTGGTGATACGCCCTCCGGCTACTGCCTTCGTAGTATTCGCGAAGCATCGCGACATCGAAATACCAGCTAACCGGGCGGGTCTTGCGGCGTTCCATCACCTCCACCGCGGCCGGGGAAAAGGTCACCGGAGACAAGCCCGGAGGGCAGGAAAGGCATTTCTGGGTTGCCGAGTAGGCGGCGTCCACATGCCACTCGTCGATCTTCACCTCATGACCTCCGAGCGAGGTCACGACGTCGGCGATGAGAAGCATGCCCTCCTCGTGGAGCATCCTGGCGACGCCTTCGAGCGGCTGATGCGCCCCGGTCGACGTTTCGGCGTGAACGATCCCCAGGGCCTTCGCCTTCGGGTGCCGGTGCACTTCCGCCTCGATTTCCTCGACGCTGAAAACCCCGCCCCATTCCTTGTCGAGCCGGTGCACCCTGACGCCGTAGCGTTCCATCAGGTCGACCATGCGCTCGCCGAAGAGGCCGTTGACGCAGACGATGGCCTGGTCGCCGGGCTCCAGCAGATTGGCCACGACGCACTCCATCCCGCCCATGCCGGTCGCCGAGACCGGAAAGGTCAGGGGATTCTCCGTGCCGAAGAGTTCGCGCAGCATGCCGCTGGTCTCCTCGAGGATCTCAATGAAACGCGGATCGAGGTGACCGATCGTCGGTGCCGCCATCGCCCGCCGCACCCGGTCCGGCACCGTACTCGGACCCGGACCCATGAGAATTCTTTCGGGAATCGCCATATGCTTAAGCCTGCTTAAGCAATAACGCCAGATTTCCCCCGCAGGGTCAATCCCGAGCTCGTGTGGCACGGTCAACGCGGGTCTGGCACGGGCGGGCGGCGCGGGTCAGAAAAGCTCGCCGAGTTCCTCGACATCCGAATGCCCCAGCAACAGGAAGGCCCGTCCCTTCTCGGCCCACTTGGCGACCGCCCATTCGCCATGCTGTTCCAGTTCCGGCCCGGCGCCATCGCCGCTGGAAACCTCGACGTCCTCGATGCGGAAGACCACGAGATGCACGACGTCATTCTCGCCCCGAAGGAAGCAGACGATCGCGCCGGGTTTGCCATCGACCTCGATGGTCCGGCATCCGAGGCCGGGCACCTTTTGCAGCCCCTTTGGAATGCAGCCGGCCGGACACGCCCGGTTGCTGGCCCGGATGAAGCGAAAGAGCTCTTCGTGATCGGCGGACTTCTGCTCCAGCGAGAATCCGGGCGACGTCAGGGCTTCGATCGCCGCCGCCTCGACGTGCGAAACCGGAACCGCGCCCGACACCACCGGAGCATCCGGCAACGAGGATTCGTCCGAGGTTAGTTTCAGCGCCAGCATGATCCCCGCCGCAGCCGCCAGCGGCACGGCCCATCGCCAGCCGGACTTGCGGGGCGCCGATTGCTTCATGGCGATCAACACCTCCTCGCGCAGCCCGGCGGGAGGCCGGACCGCCGCCAAGGCCTCGGCGAAAGCGAGGTCCTGGTCGTCGCGGGGCGGTTCGAGGCCGCGCTCCGCCGCCATGGCGGCAAGAATGCCGTCCCTGAGATCCTCCGGCAGATTCAGCTTCGCCAGGGCGCCCGCGAAAAGGGCATCATCGGCACGTTCCTTCGCCAGCCAGTCGCCCAGTTCACGATCGGCAATCGCGAGATGCAGGGCTTCGGCGAATTCCGGCGCGTCCGCATCCGCACCGTCGGGGCGGAAACTGCTCAGGATGAACTTGGCTTGGTCTCTGTCCATGGTGGAGGGTCAGGCTTCGCGCTGCAGGCGCAGGATGTTTTTCGGCGCGCTCGACGGCTCGCTGGTCATCCGGCGCCGCAGCATCGCTTTGGCACGGGATATCCTCGACATCACGGTGCCGATCGGCACGTCGAGGATCTCGGCGATCTCCTTGTAGCTGTGCTGCTGGAGGTAAAAAAGGACGATGGGGGCGCGGAAGGTCTCGTCGAGTTCCCCGAGCAGTTCGAGCGCCCGCTGGCCGTCGAGATGGCGATCCGACTCGTCCTCGGTCGCCTCGACCCGTCCCGCGACCGCCTCGGTCAGTTCCTCGTCCGAGAACCGCCGGGCCTTGCGGGCGTGGGCCAGAAATTCCCGGTGCAGCGTGGTGAAGAGCCAGGTCTTGGCCTTGGATCGGTCGCGGAGCTGGCCACCCTTGCGGGCCCAGATGCAGAAGGTCTGCTGCACCAGATCCGCGGCGGTCTCGCGATTCTTCGACAACGAGAGCGCAAAGCGGTAGAGCGCCTCGTAGTGCGCGTCGACCAGATCCTGGAACTCACTCATCTGCACACGGTCGGAGATGCTCCGGCCGCATGCTATTCCCAAGAATATTTCTTTCCGGGTCGATGAGTCCCTGGAAAGGGAATCACGTTCGAAGGCATCAGCCGGGATTCGCCGGGCCGGTGATCGATCAGGCGACCGGCCAGCTGGAGAATCCGGTGCAGGTCGGTGCGGTTGCTGGGGGCCTTCCCGAGGAAGGCAACTTTCTTGACAGCCTCTCGGCTCATGGTTCTGGGAAGTTGGGGTTGGGTGAGAACCTCGACTCCCGTCCGGCGCGCTCCCTGGGGGGTACGGGCACGGTTGCCATGCGGGTGTTAGGTGAACGGCGTTGATTAAGAACTTATCCACATATCATGGCAAGTCGTAAATCGCTGATATTTAGATACTTTTGATGTCTTAAATATTTGCATTCACAGATTACCAACAATGCCCGGGTGATGGATCCGTGGGGTTGCCAAGCCCGGTTGTCGCTTTCAAGCTCCCGTTGTGAGACCCCTTCTTCTCCTGCTGTTCACGAGTGCCGCCATCCTTGCCGATTCAGTGGTGCCGGCGATCCCGCCCCAGATCGAGCGGCCCTGGCCGGGCGCCGACTTCTGGGCCAATCCCGCCGAGGACTGGGAACTCAACAACGGACGCCTTGAAAACCGCTTTTCGGGCGGCGGGCGGAATGTCGTCATCCTGACCGCCGAGCTGGGAGATGCCCGGGAGGCCTTCAACGTCCGGACCACCATCGACCAGATCTCCTTTGAAACCCGGGGCGAAGGCTACGTGGGATTCGAACTGGGCCGGCAGGGCCTCGTCGATGACTACCGCGACGCGGCCGTCAACGGCGCGGGCCTGCCCGTCGGGATCCGCTTCGATGGTCGGCTCATCATCGGCTCGGACGCCGATAGCGACGAGACCGTCGAGATGCCCCTGCGCAACATCCGGCTCGAGTTCAAGGCCGAGCCGATCGAGGGCGGTTTGTTTCAATGCACCCTGCGCGCCTCGGATGGCACCGGCCGACTGCTCGCGAAATTCTCGCGCAGCGTTCACGAAACCCGCCTGCGCGGGCTGGTCGCCCTGATGGCGACCACCCAGCTTCCCGCAAACATGGACGCCGCCAAGCCGCGCCCCCCTCGCCAGAAGCCGATCGCGCAGAAGCGCGGCGATGAAGGACGTTTCGCCTTTTCCTCCGTCGACATCAGTGGCGGCCGGGTCGATGCCCATCCCGAGCGCGCCTTCGGACCCATTCTCTGGAGCACCTACACGCTCGACAATGCCGGCGTGCTGCGACTGCTGGTTCAGGCCGCTCCCTTCGACCGCAGGGCCGACATGCAGGCGACCCTCGAACTTCCCGGACGCGAGCCCATCCTGGCCGACCTCGATGGCAATTCCCGCACGGCTCTTTTCCGCGTCCGCAGCGTGCCGACAAATGCCGATACCCCCTTCAAGGTGTTGCTGGCCGGCGACACCTGGGAAGGCACCATCCGGGCCCTCCCGAAGTCCGGGCCGATCAAGGTGGCGGCGCTCTCCTGCAACGACGCGACCGGCTTCCCCCACCCCGAACTCGTCGCCAACGTCGCCGCGCATGAACCCGATCTGCTCACGTTCCACGGCGACCAGATCTACGAGGGCATCGGTGGCTACGGGCTGATCTACGACCAGAAACCGAATGACCGCTCTCTGATTTCCTACCTCCGGAAATACGCCATGCACGGTTGGACCTGGCGCGAACTGCTGCGCGACCGTCCGTCGATCACGATTCCGGACGACCACGACGTGTTCCACGGAAACCTCTGGGGCGAAGGCGGCGAGCCTTCCGACACCACCCAAGGCTTCGGCAATCCCTCGCAGGACTCCGGCGGCTACAAGATGTCCACCGAGTTCGTCAACGTCGTCCACCGGAGCCAGACCGGAAACCTGCCCGAGCCCGCCGACCCGGCGCCCTGCCGCAGCGGCATGAGTGTTTACTTCACCACCTACGAGTTCGGGCCCCTCGACATCGCGGTGCTGGCCGACCGCCAGTTCAAGTCCGCCCCGCGCGACCTGCTGCCGGAAGCCGAGATCGAAAACGGATGGCCCGCCAATCTTCGCTGGGATCCGGTCGAGTCCTCCGACCATCCCGAAGCCGAACTTCTCGGCCCGCGGCAGGAAGCCTTCCTCCGCCGCTGGGCCCGCAACCCGGCCAAGGGCGCCCGCTTCCGGGTCGCGGTCTCGCAGTCGCCGTGGTGCGCGCCGCAGACGCTTCCCAAGGACATCCATCACGACAAGCACGTCCCCTCGCTGCCGGTGTACAAGCCCGGCGAATACGCTCCGGACGACGAACCCAAGGCCGACTTCGACACCAATGGCTGGCCGCGCGCGAAGCGCAACCTGGCCCTCGAGCTGCTCGCCGAGGCCGGAGCTCTCCACATCACCGGCGACCAGCATCTCGGAACCACCGGCCAATACGGCACCAAGACCTGGAAAGACGGCCCGTGGTGGATCTCCACCCCCGCCATCGCCAACGTCTGGCCCCGCCGCTGGATGCCCCGGGAAGAGGGCAAGAACCGCCGCAGTGGCGACCCGAAGTGGCTCGGAGACTTCAAGGACGGCTTCGGCAACGCCTTCACCCTCCACGCGGTCGCCAACCCCCACGACATCGACCGCGAACCCGGCCGCCTCTTCGACCGGGCCGTGGGCTACGCGGTGATCACCTTCGAGCCTTCCTCCGGTCAGGTGACCTTGGAGAACTGGCCCTACTGGGCGGCCCCGGAAAAAGCGGCGCCCGACAACCAACCCTACCCCGGCTGGCCCATCGTCATCGATCCCGCCTCCGGCAACCGGATCCGCTGATCCGGCCAGGGTGATCAAGCCGGGGAAGCGTCGGACCAAGATGGATTGGATCCATGGGATGCACACCACGAAATCCGACGTCCGCCTCGTCCGCCTCGTCCACCTTGGATCCCGGAGGGATCGGAGCCATTGGCCCGGGGTCATCCGCCCGGCGGATGCACCCCGGGATGGAGGGGAAAAATGGGCATCGATCCCGGCAGGGATCGCAGCCGTACCGAACTTCCGGGGCGATGCGAATCAACGATCCAGTCGCCGCCTTTCCGCCCGTCAAAAGGCCGGACCCGGCGCGCGGCGGGCTGCCTGGGCCGCCTCAAGCCCTCCACCTGCCGGATGATGTCATCATGAACGTTCGTTCCCCGGCGGCAAGCCGCCGCCTCCCGGAAATTCACGCCGAGTGCCTTGGGGATGGGAGATCGCAGATGGCAGGCGCGGCCTCCGCGGGCGATGGACCCTCGGGGAGCCGGTGCCTCATCGCTTGGGTTTTTACTCGCGACGGAAGCGCAGCCGTGCTGTATTTCGTCGGTGGCCGAGAACAAGGAACGGAAGCGTCCTGAGAATGATCGCAAGGCCGAGGCCGAGGCGATCCGCCTCTTTGCGGCCCGCCTGATCGAGGAAGGGAAGGCCAGGGAGTTCCTGGTAGAACATGGATTTCTGACGCCGACCGGGCGATTGCCCAAGCGATACGGAGGATGAGGATCCCCGGGTTGGTACTCGGCTACCACGGCTGCGACCGGGAAGTGGCGGAAAAGATTCTCGGAGGCAAGACCGAGGTCAGGGAGAGCAGGAACTCTTTCGATTGGCTGGGTTCCGGGGCCTACTTCTGGGAGAACAATCCCTCCCGAGCCCTTTCGTGGGCAAAGATGCTCGCGGAAAACCATCGATCAGGCCCGAAACAGATCAAGAGCCCTGCGGTCGTCGGGGCGGTTCTGAATCCGGGCAACTGCCTTGACCTGGCCGAGGAATCGAGCCTGGAGCTGCTGAGGGCTGCCTATGACGTGTTGGATGATTTCTATGGGAGCCTTGACATCTCACTTCCTGAGAATGAGGCAGGCTTCAAAGGCGACGCCGATCTCGTCAAACGCCATCTGGATTGCGCGGTGGTGAACTTCCTCCACGAATTCAGAGAGACGAAAAAACAGCCTCCCTTCGACACGGTTCGGGCTCCGTTCATCGAAGGCGACTCTCTGTTTCCGGGCTCGAAGCTGATGGACAAGTGTCACGTCCAATGGTGCGTTCGAGATCCCAAGAGGAGCATCATCGCTTACTTTCGTCCGCGTGACCCGAAGGCCACCGAGGTGTAGCGGTTCGATCAACGTAATGCCCGAATCCGGCCCCCAGACCCGCGATGACCCGCACCGACTGGCTCAACAGGCCGGCCAACCTCAACGCCGCCCGCACCGCGGCCCGCGGCATCGCGCCGCACAAGCCGCTGATGCTGCTGACGGTCATCGACTTCATCGAGTCCGGCGACATCCCGGATGGCTGGGTGAAATACGACGTCCACCTCGTCCACCTCGCCTGCCTTGGATCCCGGAGGGATCGAAGCCATTGGCCCGGGGTCATCCGCCCGGCGGATGCACCCCGGGATGGAGGTGAAAAAAGGGTATCGATCCCGGCAGGGATCGCAGCCGTGCCGGACTTCCGGGGCGGTGCGAATCAACGCGCCAGTCGCCTCTTCTCGGCCTGGCATATAATCCTTAGCACCACCGCAAATCCTCGCCTGCGGCCCTCGGACGGCCTCTCATCCGCGATCCCTCCACTCCCACCGGCAACCCGGAATCCGGAGCCATCAGACCCCGCCCGGACGGACCATCACCGGAAGCACGTACTCATCCACGCTCATCGCGTCGTCGAACTCCCGCTCGCCATCGAGGAATTCCTGCAGCCGGGTCATCTGGTGATCCGCCACCTCCCGCTGCGCCTCGATCTCGGTCTCGAAAATCACGATCTCCCCGTCGCCGCTGCGGAGGACGGGCGTTGAGCCATCGCAGACGGTGTCGATGAAGATCGCGTAGCCCTTGCGAGACGTGAATGCCGTTTCGGAACTCTTCACGGCAGAAACACCTGGCCAGGTGCACGGTGGATGACAACCCGATTTTCGGATTCCAGCATTCCCCGGCCGCGCATTTCCGCTTTCATCTTCGCATGGCCACCCGCACCCGCTGGACCCGCGATGAACTCCTCATCGTCCTCAATCTCTACCACAAGCTCCGCTTCGGGCAGTTCGACCAACGCCAGCCGGTCATTATCGCCCTCGCCGGAAGACTTGGCCGCACTCCGAGCGCGGTGGCCATGAAACTCAGCAACCTCGCCTCGCTCGATCCTGCCCTTAGGCTGCGCGGGATCCGGGGGCTGGAAGGAGCGAGCAACCTCGACCGCGAGGTCTGGGAGGAATTCCACGCGGACCCAGCGGAGCTGGTGCCGCTCAGCCAGCAAAACTTCGACGCCCTGTTCGTCGATCCCGAGACGGAAACCACCGAAGTCATCCCCGGCACCGGCATCCGCCCCGCAGCCAAGCCACCCACGGGCGACACCGAAGCCATCCGCCCGACCAAACAACGGCGCGGCCAAGGCTACTTCCGCGATGCCGTGCTCAACAACTACGACAACCGCTGCGCCCTCACCGGCCTGCCCGTCCGCGAACTCCTCATCGCCTCCCACATCCTTCCGTGGGCCGGCCACGAAACCGAGCGCCTCAACGTCCGCAATGGCATCGCCCTCAACCGCCTCCACGACGCCGCCTTCGATCAGGCCCTGATCGCCTTCGATGACAATCTGCGCCTCCTCCTTTCCAAACGCCTCCGCGACGCCCTGCCCCACAAGGCGCTGAAGGCCTCCTTCGCCGAATACGAAGGCCTAGCCCTCGACCTGCCCGACGATGCGATCCCGCCGGATGCGGGATTTCTGGCGAAGCATCGGAAGAGGTTCATCGCCGCCTGAGGCTCTCCCTCCCATTCGGCGTTCACCCTGTCATTGGAAACGACGACAACGCCATACAACCTGCTTTGCGGGGCGGCGGATTACTCCGACCCGGCTCCTCAAAGATCCACATTCCGGCAATGTGCCTCGATCCGATCACCGATCTGCTGGATCTGCTCCGCGTTCAGCCCTTCACGGCCCCGGACTCCCGGAAGGTTCGGCACCACTTCCTTTCCGCTCCAGACGAACACTTCACCCTGACCCCGCCGCTCCACAAACCACCCCGGCAGCACCAACACCGGCGTGACCACCACCTTCCGACTCGCCGATCCGGTGAGCCACTTTGAGAGATCGGCAGCATTCCGGGCCGCCTGCCGAAGCATCTTGCAATCGTCGCCCTCGGGAAACTGCAGCGCTTCGCCGGTGAACTCCACTCGATAGGCATTCTTGCCGTCGTCCAGGGTCAGCGACTTTCTCCGTGCCTTCGTTTCGATCGCGAAAACCCCGGCCGGGCCGACCACCACATGATCGATGTTCCGGTTCGAGGCTTCGCCCGGATCCCAGTCGATAAGGAAATCGTGGAACACTCGGTAGCCCTGGCTCATCAGCCTGTTCAGTTCGGCTCCCATGTAGCGTTCGCCCTCGAAGCCCAGCCGGCAATTTCTGACGGATTCCCGCAAGCGACGGACTTTGCGCCAGTAGAACGCAGCCGCGGCATACGATGCCGCCGTCGGCACCACCCACCCGACCAGAACTCCGATTCTCGACAGATCCATTGGCATGGCTACCACGCCCGGAGCCAATCCAAAGATACCCGCAGCCATCATCGCCTCGATCAGGTCGAGTCGAAGATCATCCAGCCTCAGTCTCAAGCTCTCGCCCGGCGGCCTCAACATCTTCTCGGTGAACGGCGACCGACTCTTGGCCCGCTCGGCCGACAGCATCCGCTTGGTTCCGACCAACACCGCTACCAGTGCCGTCAGCACCAGCAAGCTCCCCAGAGCAACTCCCAAAGGCATCCCTCACTCTACCCATCCACCATCCCGCCGTCACCCTACGCCATCGCGGGGCATTCAGGCTGTGTCCTCAAATCAGGACCGTTGGCCCGCCACCGCGGGAACGAACCTTTGGATTTCGGGACCCCTTCGACAGGGTGCTTCCCGGAGTCGGGTGGTCTCGACGGCCTCGAGAGCCGGACGGAGGAGGTCGTCCACGAGCTTGGTCATGGGGATGCCTAGCCTTGGCCTCATGGTAGAGCAGGCCCACGAGATTACGCCGAATCATGGGGGAGTGGTGGCTTGGTCGGGCCATTTTCCCGTGATTTGGGATTCAGATTGAGCCGCTGAGATCTAGGCCCCGCAGCTTCATAGTATTATGGCGGTTCTTGGCCCTCTTTTTTACCTCAGCCATCCTTCGATCTTCCTGCATGGAAGGAAATTTGGCTTGAAAATGTCGGAGCATTGGGTGAGAATCTCTCCGGCATTCAACGGAGGAGTAATCCCCGAGCCACGGCCTATCGGGCCAGCCGGTTGGTCATCAAAGGCGAGAGCCAGAGAAAATCCAACCCGCGGCCCAAAATTTCAGAATGGCGTGTCCTTATGGGGCACGCCATTTTGTTGCTCATGTGGATGGCCGCGGCAGAGGATCTTCGATTGCACGACAAGGGGAGCACGTTTCTGGCGATGCGGTGGCACGAACTCTTCGACCAATACACCCCAGATACCTTCCAGCCCCAGCTCTTGACGATTCCTTGCCTCATTGAGGAAGCCGTTGAGGTCGCGTCCTTGTCTAATCGAGACGACCGATGGAAAAAACATCTGTGTGCCGTTCAGCAGGAGATCTCTGGTCGGCTCTATGGAGGTGTGGAGAAGAGCCTGCTGACGGCTCAGGAGTGCAATGTTGTTTGTGAGATCTCCACGTCCAAGAGCACCGCCGAGGTCGGTGATTTGAGCCGCTTACTGCTCTTGGAAGGGTTCACTCGGCGATTTTCGGAAACTGCCCGGAATCGTCTGTCGGACCTTGCTGATGCCGGTGTAGAGAAGAAGAAGGAGGATACTGATCTCATTCTCACCTTGATCGGGTCGCAGGCGTTTCGGAGGGGGTGCGATGCGACTGACTACTCTGACTATGATTCGATGCCCGGCTGTGCTCCACAAAAAGTGGTGGAGTGGATCCTCGAGAGTATTCCACAGGGAGAGAGGAGCTTCAGTTGCATCGTAGCTGTTGAGATGGGCGAACCTGAGGAGCAGGCTGGCATCAGGTCAGTACTTCAACACCGGGGGATAACGCTCGCGAGCCCAAAAATTCCAGGCCTATCATGCAACGGGCGATGGTTTTTCTTTAAGAAGACAGTCAAGGCCCTAAAAGACAATCAAGCGCTGAACGCTCTCCGAGTGGAGATCCAAGACGCCTTGAATCTGTTGGGGTTCTACCAGCAGTCTAGAACACCAAGAGTGCGAGATCGAGGGTGGATCTACAACGGTGACAGTGCTCGAGAGGTTGACGCTCGACCTCGCCGCTTTGACAACCTCCATCCGAGAAGGAACGCGGTGACCCTTGCGGGCAGGGCCACTAAAGCTATTTCAGGGCTTCGCGGCGAAGCTGCTCTGGCTTCGGCACTGGACCTCCATGGCCAAGCTCTCCGTGCTGAGGAAGACGCACTTCGTCTGGTAAATCTCTGGTCGGCTGTAGAATGCTTGGCCTCCCTAGTCGACGGAGGCTCAATCATCGAGCGGGTTGAGCGGCTGATTTGCCCCATTGTGACGTGGCGAAGAATCGACAAAATTCTGAGGTATCTGGCGATTAACCTACACTTCTGGCTGAAGGAGAACCCGAAGATCGAGCGTTCTTCGATTCCTTTCCCTCTCGGCCCAAATGACGCGGTGGAACCGGAACGAATACTGACGATCGTTTCAAAGCTCGAAGGGGATCACAATCTCAACAGCCTCATGGCACTGACCACGGATCATCCGCTCCTACTTTACCGAGTTTGCAGTTGCTGGAAATTCGCGAGTAATCCGCGTGAAATGCAGAAACGCCAGGCGAAGTCCGAGGAGGCGTTGAGGTGGCATCTTTCCAGAATCTATCGAGCCAGGAATCTCCTGGTCCATCATGGCATCGAGTCGAGATTTGTTCCGCAGCTTGCCAATCACCTACAACACTACTTATCGATGACGCTTTCCCGCATCATGCACGGCCTCACATTCGGTGAGGACTGGACCAGCAGGGACTCGATCAGCCACTGGCGGAGCAAGTACCTACACGTCAATGTCGCCCTCAAGGAGGCCCCCGAGAGCCTTGTGGTTGGGGACTTCTTCCCCGAGGAAGTTCAGGACCCGGGGTTTCCTGTTTGGTAGCCCACCTACCCTATCGAAGGGGTCCGTGAATTGTGGCGGTGGCAACACGCCTGGTGCTCAGATTCCGGGTTGCAGGTGGAGTGGAGGGGTGGCGGATGGGAGGTCGTTCGAGGGTCGCAGGCGGCGATTGGGGCGTCAGGATGCCGTGGCGGTTAGGATTTTGGACGGCGAAAAGTCCCGGCGCCCTTTCCCCGCCCTACGCGCTCAATCTCCCGCACCTCCAGGCGAGTCCCTCGCCATCGGGGTGGAAGGCCGGATCTTTCGGCAGGAGGACGGACTGGCCGGCGGGATGATGAAGTTCCCTTTCGCCGGTCGAGCGGCGGGGATCAAGAACCGCCGAAACCCGCCAGCGGTGATCGGGGCACGGGGCGATGAGGTCGCGGTCCATCGCCCAGTGGTGGTTCTTGCACAGCGCGAGGCCGTTGGTCGGGTGGTCGTTGTGGCTTTCCGAAAAGGGGATGAGGTGAGCCGGCCCCACTCCAACCCGGTCACCGCCGGATCACCGGTTTGTCCTTCGCCCGGGGCTGCCGCCGCGCCTGGAAAACCACCTCCTTCACCTCGGGGCCGAGACCATCATAGGCCACTCCGACCAGTTCCCTCAACCGTGCCGCCACCCGTGACTTAGGGTTCCAGCTGTAGACCAGCGTCCGCCCCAGTTGCTTGCAAACCAAGGCCCCGGAGCGCTCGAAACGGTCCAGTTGCCGCTGCACCGAATCGAGCGACACCCCGAAGTCCCGCGACACCGCACGACCATACGCCTCGCCCTGGTGAAACAGGGAAAGCAGCACCGCCTCGGCCGCCTTGCCGCCGAAAAGGTCTTGCAGGACCGTTGAAATCATGACCGGATCCTAAGGTCGAATGACCGATGATTCAAGTCAGTTGTCGCCGCCCGACTGGGCGACCTGCACCGAAGAGGAGCTGTGGCGCTATGTCGCGTGGCACCTCGAAGGAGCCGGCATCCGCTCGGTGCTGGTCGGCGGTGCGGTCGTTTCCATCTACACCGAAGGTCTCTACCGCTCGGGCGACCTCGATCTGGTGCCCGACGATCTCGGTCGCAGCCGCCTGGAGCCGGTGCTCAGGGAGATCGGATTCGCTCCGACCCGCTCGCGCTACTTCAAGCATCCCGAATGCCCGCACTTGTTCCTCGAGTTCCCCCGGGGACCGGTGGAGATCGGCGAAGAGTTTCCGATCACCCCCGAGGAAGTCGAGGTGGCCGGGCGGACGCTGCGGCTGCTGTCTCCGACCGACAGCGTGAAGGATCGGCTCGCCGGCTACATCCACTGGCAGGCCCGCGCGAATTTCGACCAGGCGGTCCTCATCTGCCGCAGGCAGGCGGAACGGGTCGATCTGGCGGCGGTCGAGCGATGGTGCCGGGCCGAGGGCGGCCGTGAGGCCTACAACGAGCTGGTTGGGCGACTCACCGCAACCGGCTGAACCGGTTCGATCCAACAAGAGCCAAGATGCCACCCATCCTGCAACGGGAGGTGCCGGGACGATCCGGCCCTTCAGGCCGTTGGGAACGACGCGCTCAATCTCCGGCACCTCCAGGCCAGGCCCTCGCCATCGGGATGGAAGGCCGGATCCTTCGGCAGGAGGACGGACTGACCGGCGGGATGATGGAGTTCCCTTTCGCCGGTCGAGCGGCGGGGTCGAGGGTCACGGTGGGGTTTTCGTCGGTCCGGCGGGATGCGTCGAGCACGATGACCCGGCCGGTGCCGCGACGCACCGGTCGCCATCAGGACCCCGCCGTCCAAGACGAACCGCTGCTCCCATGCGGGCAAGGTGACCGCGCGAACCCGCCTCCCGCACGCCCGCTTCCATCTTCAAGTCCCCCGCGATTCCCCCGCGCCAACGGCTCCCCCTCCCCCACCGCCTTCCACGACCGCTTCTCGACGGCGGCTCGAAGGCAACCCGAAGGCAGCCGAGGAGTCGTCTCCGCCGGGCCGGTTCGCGGGCTTTCCCTTCGGCGGTGCCGGTTTCAAACCGGCGCTCCATCACGACCGCCAACCCAAGAATTGATGCCGAAACCCCGGTCTGCCGAAACCCCGGTCTGCCGAAACCCCGTCGAGCGGAAAATCAGGAAATTTCGGCGGTCCTGCAATCCCTGCAATCCCTGCAAAGTCCTGCAAAGTCCTGCAAGGGTTTTGCAAGACCCCTGCAAGGGTCTTGCAACGAAGGACCCGCCGAAAGGGCTTCCCGCTGCCCGGCGGCCCGGATTTGCCCTTGAGAACCCATGCCAGGATGGCGGCATGACTGCCACAGGAGCACCATCCGACACCGGGGCCCCCATCGATCGGTTTGCCTTTCGCGGGCCGGGCGGGACGATCGGGGGAGTGAACCTTGCCGATCGACATCCACAGGGAACTCGATCCGCACCGCGCCGCCGGCCGGTGGCGGCACGATCCGCACCGCGCCGCCGGCCGGTGGCGGCATCCGCCCCCTTCCCTTCGTCCTTGTTTCCGGGGTTTCCGGGGTTTTCGGAGTTTTTTCCGAGTTATCCACAGAAGTTCACCGGATGCCCTGATTGACCCCGTCGCCCGATTTTCATTAATCTACGTTAAATATCGTTCTCGCGGGGCCTCGGTGGTCCCGCACTCCGCGCGGCGGGAGCACACAGCTGCAAACCAAAATGACGAAACAATGGCCAACAATAGCCATACACAACGGAAGTATCCGCCGGTGGCGGATCGGGTCGAGCAGTTCCAAGCCGCATGGCAGGAGCTTGCTCCGGAGGAAACCTTCGCCGGGATGACCCTGGCGGAGTTCGACACAGCGGTGGCGCCCGTGAGGGCGCACGAGCTGGAGATGAAGGCACTGGCCGCCCAGAAATCGGCGGCGGTGAAGCGGCGCAAGACATTGGACACCGAGGCCCGCAAGGTGCTTCGCAAGGTCGCCAATGCCGTGAGGGCGCATCTTTCCTACGGGGAGGACAGCGAACTCTACCGCGCCATGGGCTACGTGACCCTGAGCGAACGCCGCAGCGGACTCGTCCGCCAGGGAGCGCAGGAGGGTGACGAACCCACGGAAGCAGAAAGCCCCGCGGCGGGGGAAGCCGCCTGATGTCGATCCGCGAAGACTGAGCATCAGGCAGCACCCGCTGCACCAGCAGGCCCGTCCCGCCGCAAGGCGGGGCGGGCCTTATCCTTAGCACGGCCGGCAAGCCGGCGGAAGGGGCGATCCGCGCAGGATTCCGGACCCGGCGCGGGGCCGGTCGAGTCGGTCCGGCACCCGCACGGGCCGTTTCGCCGGGAGAACGGGCTGTGGACGGAGGAGAACGATGGGTTCCGCGAGAAACTCGACTCATTTCGATGCCCAAACGACTCCTTTGCGTGGCGAATCGACTCGTTGCGAAACCGATTCGACCCGTTTCACGGCGAGAACATGTCGTTTCCGGAATGCGACGACTCAAGCACCGCAAACCACGAAAGATCCTCTTCACCCTGCCGATCAGGTTCATCAAGCCACCTGATTCCCTGCGCTCCGCTTCATTCTTTCCTTGGCATTGATCGCCCTGCTGCACAGACCTTCCGATTTCCCTTGACCCCCCGGAGGCCGCATGCATCCTTCGCGCCCCTTCAACCGACCCCTTTCCAATCATGGCACGCGTCTGCAGTATCCGAGGAAGCCGAGTTCGTTCCGGCGGTAGAATCAACCGCTCCGGTCTCGCCAAGAAAAAAGGCGGCATCGGCCGTCACGTCACCAAGGTGGTGAAGCGCAAGGTCTCGCCCAACCTGCAGAGCAAGCGCATCTGGGTGCCCGAGCTGAATCGCTGGGTGCGGGTGAAACTTTCGTGCCGCGCGCTCAAGACCGTCAACAAGAACGGTGCCTACGTGACCCTCAAGAAGGCCGGCCTGATCTGAGGCTGGATCCGCCCACAACTTTCAAGAAGGCCCGGAGTTCCGCTCCGGGCCTTTTTCTTTGGTATCAGGCCTCGACAACCGGCAGCAGCACGGCGTCGCGCATGCCGTGGATCTTTTTCTTGTCGACCGGCACCAGCGTCGCCAGGCAACCGCCGAGAGAGGTCTTCCCCTCGTCGTCGATGAAATAGTACGGGCAAAGCCTCACGCGGCCCTCGAATTCCTCGATGCTGCCGTCGTCGCGGTAGACCGGATGCCGGACCACCCGGGTTTCCCGGAACTCCTGCATGATCCAGGGCTGCTGGCTGAAATCGTCGAGTGCGTGACGGACCTGCCGCTTCCATTCCGGCCCGGACAGGTCGTGGCCGATGAAGACGCCGCGCGAGCCCCAGGCAGTTTCGTGGAAGCCACTGATCTTCAGCACCAGTTGCCGGTCCTTCTGGCTGAAGCGCGCCACCTCGTCCCACGAGTGCACTTCCATCCGCGGGATCGCCGCCTGGGGCGGCAGCGGTGAGGGATCGACCACCCAGCTGAAGGGCACCAGTTCCCGGATGCGTTCGAGATGACTTCCCCGCAGCACTTCCCGCCACAGGGGCTGCAGTGCCGGCGTCCACAACAAGGCCAGCCACAGCTTGTCCTCGAGATGCGGCAGGCACGGAGGGTTCATCCGCAGACCTCCGGCGACCGAGCGCTCGGCCAGGCTCCGGAACAAGGGCAGGCTCTCCCAGTCGAACCATTCGAAAAAGCGGTAGATCGCGTGGCCCACTCCCTGGAACGCTTCCGCCGACACGACCCGTCGGCCGCCTCCGGCCGCATCGGCGAGCCACTCCATTTCCGTCCGGTAATCGGCCGCCTCCTCGGAAATCACGATCTCTCCTCCCTCTTCGAGAACACCCGCGAAGCCCCGGACCATCCCATCCGCTCCTCCGGCAACGCGGTAGCCGGCCCCTGCATACAGCCTGGAAAGCCAGGCCGTGATGCCCATGCCACCGGGCACGGCATCCAGCTCGGTCAGGGCGAACCCGCCCTCTTCCAACAACAGGTCCGGGCGAATGACCCGCGGTCGCTGGCCCTGGCGGCCCGCCTCGCGCTGGATGTCCACCATCCAGGTCGGCTTGCCGCTGTCCAGCAGTTCGGCGATCCAGCCCGGCAGGGAGGTGCCGACGCTGCGCCGGTAAATCTCGTCGCATGCCTGTTGGAAGCGGGCCAGCGGATGGCCCAGACCCTGCACGAACCGCATTTCCGATCGGCTCAGTGGCAGCGGCTCGGGCGAAAACCGCCACCCCCCTTCATACAATCCCCCATCCGGCAGGGCGGCCCGGATCGTTTCCAGCGACAAACTCATGACATCGACTTCAGCGCGCCACGGATCAACTCCTCGGTCGTCGCCTCGGCCTGCTCCTCAAGCAATTTCCGCACCGCCTTGCGGGCATCCACCTGCTTGTAGCCGAGGGCCACGAGGGCCAGCTCGGCGTCGGCCGCCTTCGGCGCCACCTCCCCACTCTCGACTCCCCGCCAGGTCTCCACCATTCCGACCTTGTCCTTGAGCTCGAGGATGATCCGCTCGGCGGTCTTCTTGCCGAGGCCCTTGATCTTGGAGAGACCGACGCTGTCCCCCTCCGCCACGCAGGCCTTGAAGCGGGCCGCCGGCATGCCATTGAGCACCGCCAAAGCAATCGCCGGGCCGATCCCGCTCACCCTCCCGATCAGGAGGAGGAACAGATCCCGTTCCTCCTCGGTCGCAAAACCATAGAGCTGCTGGCCGTTCTCCCGGATGTGGTGGTAGGTCCGCAACTCGATATCCGCCCCCGGCACCGGATTCAGCCGGTCCATGCTCGAAAACGGGACCAGCACCTCGTAGCCCACCCCGGAGGCCTCCACCACCAGACGATTGGGGTAACTCTCCCACACCTTCCCTCGCAACCGGACGATCATGGAGTCGCAGCTTGGATCGACCACGGCCGCCGTCAATGCCCATCCCCGGATTCGACCCCACGGAAATAATCTTTAAGATAAACGTAATTTTTAACTTGTAAAATTATTTGTTCCTTTTTTAATGGCGGGCTTTTTTTGGGTCGCATTTGTTACAGGTTGCTGCTATTCTCCCGCCGCTATGTCAACCACCACCAAACGCACCCGGTTTTCGCGCCGGCTTCCCGACCACGTTACGGACGAACTCTGCAATGTCCTTGAGGAAGATAAGGTGTTCGGTTTCAACGACCTGTTCGAACGGGTGTTTGAGAACCTGAAGCAACGCAACGCAGTCAGCGGCGGCGAGGAAATGCTCCGCCTGCGTGCCTATGAGAAGCTTCAGAATCTCGTCACCCGCGGTCTGGTCGAAAAAATCGGTAAGGAATACAAAGGAACCCCGCGGGTCCACGAAGCGTCCAGCGAGTGGCTCGCCCAACAACAGCAGGAGGATTGATTCCCTGCGCCTGAACAAGTGCTTTCCCTTGCAACCCGCACCGGCCCACCGGTGCGGGTTCTTCTTTTCCAGCAGACGGCATTCCATTCTTGGCACCCGCCCACTCCGCGAATATCCATCGCCCACCGATCATGCACTCGCAGTTCCTTCCCGTCTTCGTCCAGATTCTGGTGGCGATCGGCTTTGCCGCCGTCGCGCTGACTCTCTCGGTGGTGCTCGGCAAGTCCGCCCACCGCAACGCGACCAAGGATTCGGCCTACGAATGCGGGATGCTCGCCGTGGGGGATGGAGCTTCCCGGTTCTCGGTCAAGTTCTACCTGGTGGCGATGCTGTTCGTCGTTTTCGACATCGAGGTGGTGTTCATGTATCCGTGGGCCGTCCAATTCCGCGACCTCGTGGCCCACAGCCCGGTGGCCTTGCTCAGCATGGCGGGTTTCGCGGGCATTCTCGCCTTCGCCTACGTTTATGCCTTCCGCAAGGGAGCCCTGAGCTGGAAGGAAGAACCCCGCCGGCCAAAGACCGCCACCGGCGATAAAGCCGCCGGGCTTGCGTGATTGCGGACGGTCCTTCCCGGCCGTCTTCAGATTTCTTCCGCTCAGTGCTGGCGCGATGCCGCGGATCGGCTAGGATCCGGGCATGACCCTCCTCGCTTCCGACTCCCTGGGTTCCCTCATCGGGATCGCCGTCGCGCTCATCATCCTTGCCATCGGGGTGCTGATCATCTCGATGTTCTTCAAGACTTGGCTGCGGGCCAAGCTTTCCAACGCCCCGGTCTCCTGGGGCAACCTGATCGGAATGTTCCTGCGGAAGGTGCCGTTCAACCGCATCGTCAATGCCCGGATCACCGCCGTGAAGGCGGGGCTGCCCTACACTTCCGAGGAACTCGAGGCCCACTACCTCGCCGGGGGCGACGTGGAAAACACCGTGCTGGCCCTGATCGCCGCCGACAAGGCCGGGATCAAGCTCCCCTTCGACCGCGCCTGCGCCATCGACCTCGCGGTCAAGGGCACCGCCAAGACCGTCCTCGAGGCGGTCCGCACCTCGATCAACCCGAAGGTCATCGAGTGCCCGAATCCCGAAGCCGGTGGCCCGAACAAGATCACCGCCGTCGCCCGCGACGGCATCGCGGTGAACGTGCGCGCCCGGGTCACGGTCCGCACCGCCCTCGACTCGTTCATCGGCGGGGCCACCGAGGAAACCGTGATCGCCCGCGTCGGCGAGGGCATCGTCACGTCCGTCGGTTCGGCCGAGACCTACAAGCACGTCCTCGAGAACCCCGACAACATCTCGAAGCTCGTTCTCGAGAAGGGCGTCGATGCCTCGACCGCCTTCGAGATCCTTTCCATCGACATCGCCGACGTGGATGTGGCCGACAACATCGGTGCCCGGCTGCAAACCGAGCAGGCCGAGGCCGACAAGCGGGTCGCCCAGGCCAAGGCCGAGATGCGCCGCGCGGCCGCCGTCGCCGCCGAGCAGGAAATGTCTGCCCGCACCCAGGAAATGCGCGCCAAGGTCGTCGAGGCCGAGGCCCAGGTGCCGCAGGCCATGGCCGAGGCCTTCCGCTCCGGCAACCTCGGCATCATGGATTACGCCCGCTACCGCAACGTCGTCGCCGACACCGACATGCGTTCTTCGATCGCCACCGACGGTGACTCGCCCAAGGGGGACACCCAGCAATGATCCTCGCCTTCGATTTCAGCGACCTGCCGGGCGATGCCATCGGCCTGCTGTTGCTGATGATCATCTCGTTTCTCGGGTGGCTGAAGAACCGCTTCGGCCAGCGCGAGATCGAGGAGGAGCCGATCTCCGAGGAGGAGGAACGGATGCGCGAGATCGTCTGGCGCCGCCAGATGGGCGAGCAGGAGGACCGCGCCCCGTGGGAAACGGATCCCACGGTCTGGCACCCCGAGAAGGTCGCGCCGCCCCCCCTGCCGGAGCCGCCACCCATTCCCGCCACGCCCGCTGCCGTCCAGGCTCCGGTGCCCGAAGTCTCGGAGCGCGAGGCGCGCCTCGCCGAGGCCTTCGAGCGAAAAACCGGGGGGCGACGGAGGGCACCGGGCCGCCGCACTCCGATCGGTGACAGCCTGCGTTCAGCGGATGCCACCCGCCGCGCCATCATTCTCGCCGAAGTTCTGGGGCCTCCCGTCTCCCTTCGCCAAAGCGGCGAACGCCACCCATGAAATCCGCCCTCCGATTCCTCGCAGCCCTGTTGCTCGTCCTTCTCCCGGCCTTCGCGGAAGACGGGGAGACGCCGGAGCGCAAGCTCATCGGCAAGTCCGAGGAGGAATCCTACACCGACAAGGTGGTGGTCCTCTCCATCGGGCAGAAGGACCTGATGAACAACCAGGCCTTCAAGTTCTTCCAGCGGACGCTCGAGCGCGCCGAGAACGAGAAGGCACGGGCGCTCGTTCTCAAAATCGACACCCCCGGCGGCTTTGCCTTCAACACCCGGGACCTGATCTTCGACCAACTGGGCAAGCTCGAGGTCCCCACCATCGCCTGGGTCGAGCGCGAGGCCCTCAGTGCCGGGGCCATCATCGCCTTCGCAACCGACAGGATCTACATGGCGCCCGGCACCATCATCGGCGCGGCCGGGCTCGTCAGCGGAACCGGCCAGGAGATTGATCCGGTCATGCGGGCCAAGCTGGAAAGCGTCTTCGACGCCTCGCTTCGCGGCATCGTGAAGAAGAAGGGCCACCGCATCGATGTCCTGCGGGCGATGATGTTCATCGACGACGAAAACGAACGGACCTTCGGCAGCGTGACCGTTCCGAAGGACGAGTTGCTCAGCCTGACCGCCCAGGAGGCAACCCAGCAGATCGACGGGGCACCCCTGCTCGCCGCCGGCATCGCCGACAGCGTCGACAAGGTCCTCGAGGCCGAGGGCATCACCGGCGCCGAGGTCGTTCCGGCCAAGCCGACCGGTTTCGAGGCCATCGCCTGGTGGATCGCGGCCCTCTCGCCGCTTCTCATCGCCGTCGGCATCGGCGCGGCGTGGATCGAGCTCAAGGCCCCGGGATTCGGCGTCTTCGGCTTCATCTCCCTCGGCGCCTTCGCGATTTTCTTCTTCGGCAACAGCGTGGCCGGAAACCTGGCCGGCTACGAGTTGATGGCGGTCTTCCTTCTCGGGGTGGTGCTCATCATCCTCGAACTCTTCGTCCTGCCGAGCGGCATTGCCGGGATCATCGGCGTGCTCATGGTCCTCGGCTCGCTCTGGTTCGCGATGGCCGACAAGATCGAATTCGACCGCGCGCGCGAATCCGGCGAGATGATCTCCTCGCTCGATGACCTGCTTCTTCGACCGGCCATGATGCTCGGACTGGGCCTGGCGGGCGGCATGCTCGCCCTCTTCGTCTTCGCCCGTTATCTGCCGAACATCCCGCTCCTGCGCTCGCTGATCGTGAAGAAAGAGCTGCCCTCGGGCAGTCCCGCCGAGCAGGACCTCGGTCGCTCGCTGATCGGAGCCACCGGCAAGGCCGTCACCGACCTCCGGCCTTCCGGCACGATCCTCGTCGAGGGCATCCAGCACGATGCCATCTCACGTCAGGGCTTGATCCCCAAGGGTGAGTCCGTGCGGGTGCTGGAAGACGGGATGACCTACGTGGTGGAACGGGTCGACGGACGTCCCTGAATTCCCCCAACGCGGCGGTCCCGCCGTCCGGGCGGCTTACTCTTCGCTGCTTTCCGCTTCAGGTTCCGGTGGCTCCGCCGCCCCGGCTTCATCGACCTCGCCCGCATCCTCCGAATCCTCGTCGGGAATCACGCGAGCGATGTCCTGAAGCCGCTCGCCCTTCTTCAGGGTCAGCAGCTTCACACCCATGGTGTTCCGGCCGGCGGTCCGTACCTCGGAGACACGGATCCGGATGCTCTGGCCTCCGGAGGTCATCAGCATCAGTTCATCCTCCTCGGCCACCGAAACCGCCCCGACAACTTCGCCGGTCTTCTCACCGACCTTCATCGTGATGATGCCCTTGCCTCCGCGGCTCTGGGAGCGGTACTCCTCGAACGCCGTGCGCTTACCGATGCCATTCTCGGAGGCGACCAGCAGCGTGGCATCCTCGCTCACCAGCGAGAGGCTGACCACGTAGTCGCCTTCCACCGGCTTGATGCCCGCGACCCCTGCAGTGGCGCGGCCCATCGATCTCGACTGTTCCTCCGGGAAGCGCAGGCTCATCCCCTGACGGGTGACGAGGATAACCTCGTCCTTGCCGGTGGTCAGGCGCACGCCGATCAACTCGTTGCCTTCCTCGAGCTTGATCGCGATGATTCCATCCTTGCGATAGTTCCGGAAATCGTGAAGCGAGGTCTTCTTCACCTTCCCGCTGCGGGTGGCGAAAAGCACATAGCCCTGGTCCTCGGAGAAGGTGATGTCATTGCCGTCGTCATCCGTCCGGCGCTCCAGGCGAAGCATCGAGGCGATGGTCTCCTCGGGCTGGAGGTTCAGCACGTTCTTGATGCTCCGCCCTTTCGAGGCACGGGATGCCTCCGGGATTTCATAAACCCGCTCGACATAAACCCGCCCGGTGTTGGTGAAGAACATCAGGTAATCATGGGCCTGCACCGAGAAGAGTTGCTCGACGAAGTCGTTTTCGTCGGGATCCGCCGCGTTGCGGGTTTCCATGCCCCGGACTCCCTTGCCGCCCCGGCCCTGCACGCGGTACTCGCTGGCCGGGGTGCGCTTCACGTAGCCCCGGTGGCTGAGCGTCACGATCATGCCCTCGTTGGCGATCAGGTCCTCGATGGCGATCTCGCCCTCGTCCGGGAGGATCGGGCAGCGCCGCGGGGTCGCGTGCTTTTCCTTCACCTCGAGCAGCTCGGTCTTGATGATCTCCAGGACCCGGGACTCCTTCTCCAGGATGTCCATGAGATCCTTGATCTCCTCGATCACGGCGTCGTACTCGCCCTTGATCTTGTCCTGCTCCATCGCGGTCAGCTGATAGAGGCGGAGTTCGAGGATGGCGTTGACCTGGCGGTCGGTGAAGACGTAGCGATCGCCCTCGATGCTCGGCTGGCTGCGGATCAGCACCCCGAGACGCTCGGCGGTCGCCACTTCGAAAGTGTAGGCCTTGAGCTTCTCGCGAGCCTCGTCGCGGTTCCTGGACTCGCGGATGATCTTGATGAAATCGTCGAGGTGTCCGAGTGCCAGCAGGAAGGCCTCGAGGTTCTCGGCGCGGTCCTCCGCCTTCTTGAGAAGGAAACGGGTGCGCCGGACCACCACGTCCCGCCGGTGCTCGATGAACGCGTCGATGGCATCCATCAACGAGAGCTGCTTCGGCCGCCGCTCGTGGATTGCCAGCATGTTGACCCCGAACGAGGTCTCCATGGCGGTCAGCTTGTAGAGCTGGTTGACCACGACCTGGGGCCGCGCGTCGCGCTTGAGCGTGATCTCGATGCGCGTTTCCTCGTCCGAGAGATCCCGCATGCCGGAGATGTCGGTGAGCACCTTCTCGCGCACGAGCTCGGCGATGCGCTGCTGCAGCACCGCGCGGTTCACCCCGTGGGGCACCTGGCGGATGGTGATCGTCGAGGTGCCCGAGGCATTCTCCTCGACCTCCATCGTGCCCCGCATCTTCACGCTGCCGCGTCCAGTGCGGAAATAGCTGTCGATCCCCTTGAAGCCGCGGATCTCGCAGGCGGTGGCGAAATCCGGACCCTTGATGTGCTCCTTCATCTCCTCGATGGAGATCGAAGGCCTGTCGATGCGCGCGCACACGCCGTCGATCACCTCGCCGAGGTTGTGGGCGGGGATGTTCGTCGCCATGCCCACCGCAATGCCCGTTCCGCCGTTGACCAGCAGGTTGGGAAAGGCCGCCGGGAGCACGTCGGGTTCGACGGAATTCTCGTCGTAGGTGACGTGGTGATCCACGGTCTCCTTCTCGATGTCGGTCATCATCGCCGACCCGAGCGCGGCCATCCGCGCCTCGGTGTACCGCATTGCCGCGGCCGCATCGCCTTCCACCGAACCGAAGTTCCCCTGCCCGTCGATGAGCCGCTCCCTCATCGTCCACGGCTGGGCCATGTTCACGAGCGTCGTGTAGATCGCCGAGTCGCCGTGGGGGTGGTACTTACCCATCGTTTCACCGACGATGCGCGCGCACTTCAGGTGGGGCTTGGCCGGCGTCAGCGAGAGGTCGTGATGCATCGCATAGAGAATGCGGCGCTGCGAGGGTTTCAGGCCGTCCCGGGCGTCGGGAAGCGCCCGGGAGATGATCACCGACATCGAGTAGTCCAGGAAGGACTTCGACATCTCATCGGCAACGTTGATCGAACTGATCGATTCTTCAGACATCTTGCAAATTCGTTAGAAAGGTTGGGGGCAGGTCTCAGACATCGAGGTTCTGCACGTTGAGTGCGTTGTCCTCGATGAAGCGCTTCCGCGGTTCCACGATGTCACCCATCAGGACGTCGAACATCTTGTCCGCCTCCAGCAGGTTCTCCTCATCCAGCCTCACCCGCAGCAGCTTGCGGGTCGCCGGATCCATGGTGGTTGAATAGAGTTCCTTGGCGTTCATTTCCCCGAGACCCTTGAAGCGCTGGATGCGCATGCCGCGCCGGCCGATCTCGAAGACCCGGTCGAGGATCTCGAAGAGGTTGTGAACCGCAACCGGTGGCTCGTCGCCATCCCCTTCGATCATTTCGTAGAGCGGCTCGTCGTCGGAATAGAACGGATCGGTCTTCACCCCGAACTCTTCCAGCCTCGCCAGCAACCGGGTGATCGCCGACGACTCGTGCAGCTCGTACTTCACCGCCCGCCGGGGCATCGATCCCCACCTCTCCTTGAACTCGGCGAGTTCCTCTTCGCTGAGGTCCTCATCGAACAGTCGAAGATCACGGTTCCCGGCGGCGAAGTCCAGCAACTCCCTTTCCGTGGGAAAATAGTGGACCTCCTCCTCGTTGCCCTCGCGAACCCGGACCATGAACTCGGGCAACTTGCCGTCATGACGCGCATCAAGCAGCGAGCGCAGGCTGCCCCCGTGTCCTTCGACGGTCTGCTTGTAGCGGCCGAGCTGGACGAGCACCTCAAGGATGCTCTTCAGCAGGTCGGCATCGACCGCGTCCGAGCCGTCGGGCCGCCGCAGGATGACGTCCTCGGAGCCGAGGGATATCAGGATCCGGCTCAGCGCGGCATCGTCCTGCACATACTCCTCCCGCTTCTTGCGGGACACCTTGTACAGGGGCGGCTGCGCGATGTAGAGGTATCCCGCCTTCACCAGTTCCGACATGTGGCGGCAGAAAAAGGTCAGCAGCAGGGTGCGGATGTGGGAGCCGTCCACGTCGGCATCCGTCATGATGATCACCTTGTGGTAGCGGACCTTGGAAAGATCGAACGCCCCCTCCTGGTCGCCCTCCCCGATCCCGGCACCGATGGCGGTGATCATCGCCTGGATCTCCTTGTTCTGGAGGGCCTTGTGAAGGCGTGCCTTCTCGACGTTGATCACCTTGCCCCGCAGCGGAAGGATCGCCTGGGTCTGCCGGTTGCGGCCCGACTTCGCCGAGCCACCCGCCGAGTCGCCCTCGACGATGTAGATCTCGGACTTCGCCGGATCGCGCTCCGAGCAGTCGGCCAGCTTGCCGGGAAGCCCGCCTCCCGAAAGCACCGACTTCCGGACGGTCTCGCGGGCCTTGCGTGCCGCCTCGCGGGCTCGTGCGGCATTCACCGCCTTGTCGATGATGATCTTCGCGAGGTTCGGATTCTCGTCGAAGTAGGTCTGCAGGCCTTCGTAAACGATCGACCCGACGACCCCTTCGATCTCCGTGTTGACGAGCTTGTCCTTGGTCTGCGAACTGAAGCGCGGATTCGGCATCTTGACGCTGATCACGCAGACAATGCCCTCGCGCACATCGTCTCCGCTCAACGCGGGATCCTTGTCCTTGAGGATCTTGTTGGCCTTGGCGTACTGGTTGATCGCCCGCGTCAGGGCACCCCGGAAGCCGCTCAGGTGGGTCCCGCCGTCGGCATTCGGGATCGAGTTGGCAAAGCAGAGAATCTGGTCCTGGTAACCGTCGTTGTACTGGAAGACCACGTCGGCGTAGACGTCGTCCTGGGTGATCTTTCCATCGTAGTCCACCTCGATCTGGCGCTTGCCCTTGAGGATCACCGGATCGGGATGGACCAGGGTCTTGCTTTCACCCAGCTGCTCGACGAACTCCTCGATCCCCCTCGCATAAAAAAACGACTCCTTCTGCTGCGATTCGGGTCGCTCGTCCTCCAGCACGATCGTCAATCCGGGATTCAGGAAGGCGAGTTCCCTCAGACGCTTCGCCAGCCGGTCGAACTCGAACTGGATGGTGTCGGTGAAAATCGTGGCGTCCGGAAAGAAGGTGATTGTCGTGCCGGTGTGGCCGTCGGGGGCATTGCCGATCACCTCCAGCGGCTTGGTGGTCTTGCCCCGCTCAAAGGTGATCGAGTGGACCTTTCCGTCGCGCATGACCTCCGCCTTGAACCAGTCGGAAAGCGCATTGACGCACTTGGCACCCACCCCGTGCAGACCACCGGAATACTTGTAGGCTCCCTGACCGAACTTGCCGCCGGCGTGCAGGCTCGTCAGCACCAGTTCCACAGCCGGCATTCCGAACTTCTGGTGGGTGTCGACCGGAATGCCGCGCCCGTTGTCGCTGATGCTTGCGGAGCCATCCACGTGCAGCGCGACACGAATCATGTCGCAGTAACCCGCGAGATGCTCGTCGATCGAGTTGTCGAGCACCTCGAACACACAATGGTGCAGGCCCCTGACATCCGGGTCCCCGATGTACATCCCGGGGCGCTTCCTGACCGCTTCCAAACCCTCGAGCTTGTCGATCTGTTCGGCCCCGTACTTCTGCTCCCCGCTGACCTTGGTATGCTCCCCTTCGGGCTCTTTCGACTCTTCGGACATGAACCCCGAAAAGATCCGAAAATCGCGGGGTTGAGACAAGGCCGATTATGCCCTCAGCAGGACATTTTTCCTCACTCCAAACGCCTGATTTTCAAAAAATTACGACTCCCGGCGAAGAGTCGCCCACCCGTCCGGGCCAAGCCGTCTAATCGTCAAGGCCCAGGCAGCTCTTCTGCCATCCCATCCACTGCTCCTCGTGGTCGTCATCTTCCGCCACATAGGCCTCGATCATCGCCCTCGACGCGATCACGGAGCCATCGATATCGAGCTCCTCGCCCACCTTGTTGCGGTGTTTGATCATTTCGGCCACCCGTTGATCGAAGTCCCGGTCGCGACGCCGCCTCACACCCCTCTGGCGTTTCGGATGTTCCGAGGCGTCGGTTGCCGCCGCCTCCTTGAGTGCCGCTTGGAAACGCCTCCGCCGGTCGGGCCGGAAATGCCGCGGCAACTCGACGCGGTCGCCCGCGGAAATCTCCTGCACCCACTGAAGCAGCTGCTTGTTGGATGCCACCATGAACGAAGGCCGATCCCAGCGCTCGGCCTCCCGGTCGCGCCAGTACCAGAGATGCTTCAGGAGGTTGAGTCCCGGTCGATCCAGCCTCCCGGCACCCTGGATGCGCCAGGGTTCGTCTTTCGACTCGTCACGATCCAGCACCTTCGCCCGCGCCTGCTCGCAGCTCTCGATGAACCAATCGTAGCGCCCCTTGTCCTTCAGGCCCGTCACGATCATCTCGGCCATCGGCAGAAGGTAGCGGACATCGTTGATCGCATACTCTTCCATCTTCGGCGAAAGCGGGCGCTTGCCCCAATCGGCCTTCTGCGAAGACTTCGACAGCTTGATGTCGAAGTAGTGCTCGACCAGGTTGCCCAGGCCGAACTTCCGGATGCCCAGCAGGCGGGCTCCGATCTGGGTGTCGTAGACCTTCTCGGGAATCACGCCGCACTCGCGGCGGAGCATGGTCATGTCGTAGTCCGCCCCGTGCATCCAGACGATGCGGCTGCCGAGATAGTCGTAGAACGCCCCGAGGTCGTCGATGGCCAGGGGGTCGATCAGAGTGGACTCGTCGCCCCACGCAAACTGAATCAGACACAGCGATTCCCGGTAGCGGTGAAGACTGTCCGCCTCGGTATCCACCGCACAAACCGATGCCCCCTTCGCCCGACTCAGCAACTCTCCAAGGGCCTCCGGCGTCTCAATCATGAAATCATTCCCAATCGCTTCCATCAAGTTATGGCTCCGAGCCCGGCGTCAGGAAGCCCGATGACGGGAGCAAGAGTATTCGAACGCAGATTTCACCGCCGACCCACTGCTGGCTCCACCCACCTGCCTACTCGGCCGGGGTGGTGTATCGCACCCGGAACAGCATGGTCGGCGGAAGCGGGTCGCTGCCGGTGTAGGTGGCGGACATGCTCACATCGTCCTCGTCGACGTCCCAGCGGGTCTCATCGATCGTATCCCAATCCGTTCCGTTCGTCGATGTCTCGAAGGAATACTCGACCGTGCGGGTTGATTGCGACTCAATACCACCAGGCTTGTCGTACCGGATCTGCGGCACGTCGTCGCCATCGGCCATGAGGGCCCCGGCACCAGGCGCAGCGGCAATCGGAGGTGGCGCGAAAGTGATGAAGAGCGGGCCGAGGTCGATCACGTTCGGATTCGTTCCACCCTCGAATTCATCGATGTTCACGATTCCGTCACCGTCCGGATCCGCGTTTTTCCCGGAAATCACATCATTGAAGGCATTGGCTCCGAAAAAGAGCTGACGCCATGACTGGTAGCTCTGCTCAAACTTGACCGGAATACGCAACTCCACCGACGAGACATCCCCGCCACTCGGAGGAGTGGAGACGTTGCGCTGGTAGAAGATGGCGATCTCGCCGTTTACCGAAAGCTTCGAGGTGGGATTCCCTCCAAGCCCGGGCGTCCCATAAAGCTGCCCGAAGACCAAAGGGAAGGTCGGTTGCTGCAGGTTGAGAACGAAACCGGATCCCGAGAGCGGGGGCCAGATCACCTCCCCGGCCTCGTCCAGAACACTGATTGCAAGCCGGTCATTGAAGGGATTGGCAAACAGCCCGGTAAGATTGTCCATGGTGAAATAGTTCACCAACACAGGATCGAGGACCAGCCGGCCATTGGACCACTTTTGCTCGGCGAACTGCTGGTTGGTCCCGACGAAGGTTTCGACTTTGCGAATCAACCAGTCAGGGCGCCGCAGACCGAGAGTAAGCGCGCCGTTGGGTACGGGCAGGTGGTTCAGTGAAACGGTCGTGGTCTGCGCGGGGTTGGTGGTGACCGGAAACTGAAGGCGATACGCATCGGAGGGGAGGATCTCCTTTTCCATGATCGCTCCGCCAAGGTTGCTGGTGTACTTCTTCGACCAGTGGTAGACCGAAAGTCCGTTCAGGAATCCGGATCCTGCCTGGGTCGTGACAAAGAACGATGTCGAGTAATTGAACAGCACCTGAGGTTTCGGCAGCGGACTCGGGGGTCCGGATGCGAGAATCACGGAGTTGCCTGCGAACGGAAGGACCAGAGTGGCCGGAGCGGAACCCTCGGGCCGCACGGGAAGACGGGAACCGTTGGCCAGGACCGTCCAGAAGACGTCCGGAGGAAACTGGTCACGGGGCGGGTTGTAGAACGGATCGAGGGCCCAATCCGTGCCAGCGGGAGTCAGACCCACCTGGCCCTGGTACTCCTGCTCCACCACGTCACGCCAGCCGTCCTGGTCGGTGTCCCACTCCTCAAAGAAGGGGATGATCTGGTCGCGCCAGATGCCGCCGATCGCGCCATCGGCCACCACGAACTCAACCTCTCCCGAAACGAAAGCCGCGGTCTGGGGACCGGTCTGGCGGATGACACGCTGGGTCCGGATGAAGCCACGCGGACCCGTGGATCCCTGGCTCACAGCCCATCGCAAGAACAGATCGGTAATCTCTTCAGGATCCGTCAACTGGGCTTGCGCCGTGTTGCTCGGAATCGATGCCGAAGCGAGAATCACCCCGACAATCGAAGACTTGAGAAATTTGGCGGAAACCGTCGATGTCCTTCCGTTCATGCGTAGAGGGACTACACCTTAGCGCAAGCCCTCCGGCAAGGGCAAACTCTGTCCGGCTCCATGGACACCCAAATCAGCGTAACCCCCTGAGCAGCAATTCGGTATTGTTCTGGGTGGTGCCCAGATTCTTCATCAGGGTCTCGATCGCCTCTCCGACCGGCAATCCCGCCAGCTGGCGCCTCAAATCCAGCACCTTCGGGAACTCGTCGGCATGGTAGAGGCGGTCGTCGTTGCGGGTTCCACTCTGGGGAATGTGGATGGCGGGGTAGATCCGCCGCTCGGCCAGTTCGCGGTCGAGCCGCACCTCCATGTTGCCGGTACCCTTGAACTCCTCGAAAATCACATCGTCCATGCGGCTCTCGGTCTCGACCAGGGCCGTTGCAAGGATCGTCAGGCTTCCGCCGTCCTCGACATTCCGGGCATTGCCGAAGAATTTCCGGGACTTCTGCAGGGCTGCGGGACTGATGCCGCCGGAACCGATCGGACCACCCTTGTTGGCCGAATTGTGGCCGCGGGCCAGACGGGTGAGGCTGTCGAGCAGCAACACCACGTCACGCCCCTGCTCCACGAGCCGTTGGGCGCGCTCGATGACGAGGTCCGCCACCTGAGCATGACGCTTCGGTGCCTCGTCGAAGGTCGAAGCATAGACCGTCGCGCCGACGGTCTCCTCGAAGTCCGTGACCTCCTCCGGGCGCTCGTCCAGCAGCACCACAATGAGTTCGACCTCCTTGTGATTCTCGTGGATCGCCTTGGCAATCTGCTTGAGGAGGATGGTCTTGCCGCCCCGCGGAGGAGCGACGATCAGCCCCCTCTGACCCTTGCCCAGCGGAGCGATCAAATCGATCGCCCGGGGACTGAGCCCGGCGGGTCCCTCCCCTTCCAGGATCAACCGTTCGTCGGGAAAAAGCGGCGTCAGCTTGTCGAAATCCTTGCCGGGTTCGAACTCCGACGCCGGAACTCCCTCGATCTCGAGGACCTCGACCGCGCTGAGAAACTTGTCCCGCTCCCGGGGCGAGCGCACCAGCACCTTGACCCGGTGGCCGGGCTTGATCCCGTAATCGCGCAGCAGGTTGCCGTTGATGTGGAGGTCGTCGGGCGAAGTCCGGAAGCTGCGGGCGGGATCGCGCAGCATCGCGTAGTTCTCCTTGGCCTGCTCGACCACCCCTTCGCCGATCAGCTCGGCCCCCTCGCGGGCGTGGAAGCTGAGGAGTTCGAAGATCAGCTGGGCCTTGGTCGGGGAGGCAGTCATCCGGCCGGGCACGGCTTCCGCCATGGCCTGAAGTTCTGCCAGCGACCTGGCCCGGAATTCGTTGATGTCGATGACCGAAGTCGGAGGGGCTTCCGCAGCCGGAGTATCGGGTGTTGGTTCGCTCATGTTCGAGTGGGTATGGAGAAATCGCCGGACCTGCGCTCGCAGGAGTTCCGGGGAGCCCTCGTTCCAGAAAACGACGTCCGCCCGGCGCATCTTGTCCGCCGTCGGCATCTGGGCATCCAGAATGGACCGGGCGAGGTCGTCGTCGAAGCCGTTCCGATCCCTGAGGCGCTTGAGCTGGGTATCCCGGCCGACAGCGATCAGAAGACTGGTTTCCTGGCCGAAATCGAAATCGTTTTCGAACAGGAGCGGAATGTCCGCAAGGAACAGCGACGCGCCGATCTTGCGCGCGCGGGCCAGGGATTCAAGACATTCCTCCCTCACTCGCGGATGGAGGATCCCCTCGAGGTCGCGGCGAGCGGCCTCATCACCGAAAACCCGCTCGCGCAACACCGGGCGGTCGATCCCGCCTCCAGGTGCCCGGCATTCCGCGCCGAAGCGCCCGACCACCGCCGCTTCGACCCCCGGGTCGGAGGCCAGCAGCCGGTGTACTGAGGCGTCGGCCTCGAACAGCACGAGGTCGGAACACAGCTCCCGGAAGATCGCGCACGCCGTGGATTTCCCACTCGCGACGCCACCAGTCAGGGCCATGACCCTCATACTCATGCCACGGAGTGAAACCGATCCGGCGTCGCGAGGGAAGTCCGGCGGTGGAGTGGCTCCTTGAAGGAGCCATTCCGGGGCGGGGCGGCTTGCAGCCGCTTGGTGCAGCCGGCATTGGTGGGGTGACCGCAAGCGAAGTATGGCCTTTCCCCGCGACCGGGAGGTCGCCCCGCCCCGGTACGGCGCTCCGGAAAGCGCCACTCCGGCTCAACCGGTCCGGTCGCTCTCGGAAGCCAGGCTCCGCACCTTTCGGCAGAATGCCGAAAGGTGCCGGCGGGACGCCGGCGCTCCCCATTCGACGAAAACGGGCGGAGGACCTGGTCCCCCGCCCGCTTGGGTCATGATCTGGCAGGCCGGATATCAGCGCGTCGGAAGCACGCCGACCGTATCGGGCAGGCCCGGGTCTCCAATCGGAGCGGTGGCCCCTCCACGATTCAACGGACGTCCGGTGGCATCGATGATCTCCGCGGTCACGAAGATGATCAGGTTGCTCTTGATCCGGTTCTCGGCCTTGGTCTGGAACAGACGGCCGAGGATCGGGATGTCACCGAGAATCGGCACCTTGTCCTCGACGTTCTGGACGTCCTCACGCATGAGGCCGCCGACGGCCACGGTGTAGCCATCGAAGATGGTCAGCGCGGTATTCACCCGGCGGGTCGAGAAGACGGGCATCTCGATCCGGTTGTCGGTGATCGTGACGGTGGTCGGGTTGCCAAGCGCATCCGAAGACGGCGACTGGATCGGGCTTCCGTAGTTGATGAAGCCCTCGAACTCGACGATTTCCGGCGCGAAGTTGAGGTCGATCACGAAGTCGTTGGCCCCGATGTTGGGAGCGATCTCCAGCGTGACACCGGTGTTCCGGGTCTCGAAGGCGGTCGGCGTGGCGGGCGTGACCGGGAAGATCGCAGGTCCCTGGCCGAGACCACCGATACCACCGGCGTTGCCACCGTTGTTGCCGACGCTGTTCGGGAGTTCCGGCGGCTCGTATTCGGTCGGGTAGATGAACTCGCGGATGATCTCGATGGTGGCCTTTTCACCCGAGCGTGCGGTCACGCTCGGAGCGGTCATCAGGTCGGTGCCCTTCTTCTGGGCGAGACCCCGCATGATCATCTGAACCTGTCCGTCCGTAAACAATCCGGTCAGCGACAGGATGCCCGGGGCCACGCTCGAATTCTGAGCGGCACGGGTGGGGTTGTTCAGAACCGCATCGATCGAGTTCCGCGCGAGGGCGGCGTCACCGGACCGGTTGCCGCCGGTGGCGATGTTCTCGACGTTCTGGCCCGAAGCGATCGGCACCCCGGGGATGGCGGTGAAGTTCACCGGGCTGATGAAGTCGGCATTGGTGCGGGGAACCCCGTTGCCAATGGTGCCGCCTCCGAGGAAGACACTGTTGGCCGAAAGACCAAAGGGCGAGATGATCCAGTCGAAGCCGAGCTCGTCGGTGTTTTCCTGGGATACCTCGACAAACTTGGTCGAGATCTTCACCTGCTTCGGCGCGTCGCCCACGGTGTTGTTCACGATCGTCTCGACGAGGTCGAGGTTGGTCGGCGTGTTGCGGACGAGAAGCGTGGAATTCGCGGCGAAGAACTGGGCGGAAGCGCCCTCCGGGAACTTGACACCGTTCGACTTGAGGGCCTCGGTGATGTTCTGCTTCGGCTTCAGCGAGCTGGGGCCACTGTCGGCCGCCGGGGCAAAGGGATCGAAGTCACCACCGCCCCCGGCCTCCTCACCTCCGCCCCCGATCCGGTTCACGAAGTCCGGCGGCACGTTGAAGGTGCGGGTGAAGAGATCCTCGTCGACGTCGCCGGCCGGCTTGATGGTCACGGCGAAGTCGTCGACCGACCAGCGCAGGCGGGTCGCCTCGCAAATGTAGTCGAGAGCCTCGGCCAGCGGCACGTTGCGCAGGCGGAGTTCGGAAATCCGCTCGGTTCCCGGGGCGGCACCACCGCCACCGCCGATATCGAGGCCGTTGTCGGCTCCGCCGCCGGCATTCGACGGCTTGCGGATGAAGAAGTTGATCCCCTTCTTGTCGGGGTCGAGCTCGAAGGTATCAAGTTCGATCGAGCGCACACGAAGGTAGTCGATGGCCTCTTCGACCGAGGTGTCCTCGAAGTCGATGACCGGAACCACGATATTGCGAAGCTTCTGGAGGATGTAGGTGGCCCCGGCGCTCTCGCGAACCTGGGAATCGATGATGCCACTTCCGGCCGGCGCTTCCGGCGGAATGGACATTTCCCATGCGGCATCGACCTGGGCCAGCAGCTCGGCACGTGTGGAATCGTAGGCGGCCTTGTAGTAGTCGCTGCGCGCGGCATCGACACGCTCCATGCCGCGGCGTGCGGCGGAGTTGTAGCGGTCGATGCGCAACACGTCCTGGTAGGCCTCGCGAGCCTCGTCGAACTGGCCGAGATCGTAGTAGCCTTGGGCCATGTAGAGCCCCTGCCGGACCTCCTCGATGTCCTTCGAGTGTTCGACGGTCAGGGCCGGGTTGGTGCGGATCGGATCGTCGAGCCAGTTGAGCCGCTGCTTGACCAGATGGTTATTTGGATCCTCTTCTAGGACATCTTCGAGCATCGTCCGCGCTTCGTCGTACTTGCCGAAGCGCCGATACTGATCCGCCACCGCGATTGCGGCATCACCACGCGACGCCTTGAGAAAATTGCGACGCTCCCTCAGCAGCGGGGCGTCCGGGAGCAGGTCGAGGGCCTGGGTGTAAAGATCGTAGGCCTCCTTGTATTCCTGCTTGGAATAGGCGAGGCGGGCCTCGTCGCGAAGACGGTCGGATTCATTGACGGCCTGCTGGCGGCGGACCATCTCGCGCTGGGCGAGGCCACTCTGGGCGTGGGCCGAGGTCATGATGACCGGCATCACCGTCGCGGCGGCCAGCAAGGTGGCCACGGTCGTGTGGGTCGGAAGCGTTGGCTTTTTATGCATATTTGCTGGGTGGTTCTGCCGGTCTGACCGGCCTTTGGAAAGCGAATTCTTCGAAGCTGTCACAAAGCCTTGGGATTGTATTTACAGGATAACTTCATCCTTTCGGAATCACCCGCGACCGGGTCTCGCCGTCGACCTCCCATTCGATCTCGATCTGTTCGGGAGTGACGTTTTTGAGGAGGTATTTCTTGTCATCGCCGTCCGGCGGCAGGGCGAAGCGGGTGTTTTCCTCGACCTTGAATTCCTTCCCTCCCATGCCGAGCGCGCGGAGTTCCAGCACGGCGGTGCGGTCGTAGTTGTAATACTGCGGCTTCACGGCGTTGGGAATGCGGTTGGGAACTTCATACCGCGTCCCCTTCTTGTTCTCCTTGAGGTCCTCGTACTTCCCGAACTGCTTTTTCTCGTTGATGTTCAGCCGCTCGTTGAAGACTTCGCGCTCCTCGATCTCGATGAACTTGAAGCGCCCCTTGAACGGCTCCTCCCCGAAGAAGACATCTCCCGGCTCAAGGCCATTGGCGAAAGGCACGCGGTTTTTCTCCCCGGTGGTGAGGTTCTCGAATTTCGGAATCCACTTGCCTCCCGCCTGGAACCCGAACTCGAGGAACCAGGTCACCGTTTCATCCTTCACGTAGGCCAGCTTGTCGGCGAGTTCCGGATGGCTCCCAGAATCATTCGGCAGGGTCTTGGCCGTGAACTCCTCGAGGTTGCTGAAGCCGTCCTCATCCGCATCGCGCTGGGGGGAATCGGCGTACACCGGAGAAATCTCGTACTTCAGCCACCATTCGTTCGGAATCGGCGGATGCACGTCGGGGCTCTGGAGCAGGTCGATGGGATCGTTCGGATTGTCCCGCTCGGCGAACAGCGGCACGCCGACAAAGAGGTTGACCTCGCGCTGGCCGGAATCCAAGCGGGTCGAGGGCACGGTGGCGGCCCGGATGGTGCGGTCGCTCTGGAGGGAGTTGATCGTCCCGGGAATCTGCTCGGCACCGGCGACGGAGACGTCGCCATCGCGCGGATTCGGCGCCGACTTGTTGAACGCATCTGCGGCGAACTGCGAATACCCGAGATAGGCCAGACCGGCCCCGGCCAGCAGGCCCACGCCCAGCAGGATCTTCTCGATGTTCTTGGGTGCTTTCGACATGGGAAACTTATTGGGGAAGCTCGCGGGGTTCGAGGAATTGGAGCACGTCGATCCGCAGGAAGACCTGGATCTTCTCGTCGCCGAGGACCTGCTTCAGGATCTCGCCGCTGTCGGTGGGAGCCGCCGGTTCGGGTGCGGGTGCCGGGGGAGCCGGGACCTCCTCGACGGGCAGGCCCTCTCCCTCACCCTCGCCCTCGGCCCCGCCATCCGCGGGATCCTCCGTTGAGTCGAGATCCTCGAGACCATCCTCCTCGGGAAAGACAAAGCCGCCGGGGTCTCCGAAAATGCTGCCCGGCCCACCCAGATCCGGTGTGGGGGTCACGACCCTTTCAAAACGGGCGTCCTGGGCATTCGGGGCACTGTCGCGCTCGTTCATGACCCGCATCGTCCTTACAACGTAATAGTATTTCCCGGTATCATCGAGCGAGGAGAGGAATTCCCGCAGGCTCGACTCCGGGCCGCGGAAGGTGATCTCGATCGGATGGGGCACGACTGCCGCCCCTTCCGGAACCTCGGGGACTCCGGCCCAGTAGATGTTTGTCAGGGCCGTAGGCGCCGCCTGCGCCAGCTTGGTGAGGAGATCCTCGAAGGCCCCGAGCTGGTAGCTGAGCACGCCGGTGTCCTTCTTCTGGGGCAGCGTGTCGGAAAACCGGCCGTGGCCGAGAAAGAACTGCTCCGGCACGGTGGTGCCGGATTTCTCGAACTCGGCGAGCACCCGCTTGCGGGCCGAAAGGAGCGAGTCGGTGAAGGCGCTCGGCTCGATGTTCTGCAGCTTCGTGGCGCGGCGTGGATCGAAGGCCTCCTGCAGCTTGGCCACCGATTCGGCATAGGCATCCACCGCCTGTTTCTTGGCAACCTGGTTGCCCTCGGTCGGCTTCGGATCGACGCGCATGAGCTGGCCGATCTTGCGGTCGGCGTTGTCGTAGTCCGACTTGGCCTCCTCGTACTTGCCCCCGCTCTTCATGCTCCAGAAGATCAGGCCACCGGTGACCACGGCGGTCACGGCTCCGAGCAGGATGGGAAACTTGTTTTCCTGAAAACTCATTCTTTGCTGGGGTTTAGCGGGGGCGGACCTCCCGGCTGAGGGGCAGGATCAACTCGAAATAGGCGGCATACTCCCCCTCCTTCGGCGCCGCGTCGATCTTGGGAACCAACTGGCTGTTCTCCAGTTCGACATCCTTGCCGTCGCGCTTGACGCTGAACTTGAAGTGGCTGCCGCCCTCCTTGGCGTTCTCCTGCAGCCGGGCCAGCAGGTCGTAAACGACGTTCTGCCCCTTGGTGTTGCTCTTGCTGTTGAGCCAGAAGCCCTTGAGGCGCAGGGCATTGACCGACGCGGCGACCTTGCGGTCCGGATCGCGCGGACGCGTGCCCTTGATCGTGATGGTCACGTTCTCCAGGCCCTCACCCCCGTAGGCGGTGCGGCCGAAGTCCTTCTTGACCACCGACTTCGGCGTCTCGAGCGGCTTCTCGGCAAAGGGCTGATAGGCGGCCACCGGATCCATGTCGGTGATCCAGACGAACTCGCTGGCGAAGGCATTCGACAGCTCGTCAAAGGCATCCAGCCAGAAGGTCCGCGAGCGCTCGGCACCGACGTAGATCGAGGCCACGTTCTCGAGCTTCTGCTGCTTCTTGACCTGGCGGTCGATCGCCTGCGCGGGTTGCTGCAGTTCATCGGCGATGCGGGCGAGCTTGTCGGCCTCCTCGCGTGCCTTGTTCGCCGCCTGCCACTTGAAGACGCCTCCAACCAGCGCACCGAGCATGAGCAGCGCGGCCGCCGCGATGAACAGGGGCTTGCGTTTCTCGGCGGCGCGGGCCTCGCCGACCTTCGCCGGCACGAGGTCGATGTTGAGCCGGGAGCGACCGCTGCCGCGGAGACCGAGACCGATCAGCTCGCCCATCGTGTGGGCCTCCTTGGAAAGGCGTTCGGTGTCGACCTCCGACCCGACCGTGATCGCCGGCAGCGGATTGAAGTAGTCGACCGGAAGGCGCAGCTTCTCTTCGAAGAACTCCTTGGCGTAGGGAAGATTGGCCCCGCCACCGGCAAGGAAGACACGCTTGGGCGCGCTGCCGCCGTGCTGGCTGCGGTAGTAGTTGGTGGTGCGCGGGATCTCCGTCGCCAGCCGGGTCATCGCATTGCGGATGCACATGGCCAGGGCGGCCGTCGCCTCATCGAGTTGCTCGGTGTGGCCACCACCCAGCGCCACCAGGCCACCGTGGGTCTTGTGGGCCTCCGCCTCGACGAAGGGCACGTCGAACTCCTTGGCAATCGCCGTGGAGACCGCCGCCCCGCCGACATTCGCGCTGCGGGTGAAGAAACGGTTTCCTTCGATGTAGAGCAGGTCGCTGGTCTTGGCTCCCACATCGATCAGCAGCACGGGCTCGTCGATGTCGGGATAGGCGGCCCGGAAGGCGTTGTAGAGGGCCATCGGCGAGACATCCACCTCGGCGGTGCCGAGCCCGGCATCATCGACCCCTTCGTTGATTTCCTCGAGCGCCTCCCCCTTGATCGCGACGATCACGACCTCCTTCTCGCCACCGGATTCGAGAATCTCATAGTCCCAGACCACTTCTTCCAGCGGGAAGGGCACGTGCTGCTGCGCCTCGAAGGTGACGAGCTGCTCGATGTTGTCATCGTCGAGCGGCGGAAGCTTGACGAAGCGGATGAAGACCGACTGTCCGGAAATCGCGTAGCGGGCCTTGCCCTTGAGCCCGAGACGACCGACCAGCTCGGAAATCGCCGCGCGGATCTGGGCCGGACGCGCGGCGTCGGTGGCCGGATCGGCGAGAATTTTCTCGTCGTCGTAGGCCTTCAGCACGAGTTCGCCGGACTTCGATGTCTCGAAAACGGCGGCTGCGACCCGCTGGGTTCCGATGTTGAGGGTGATGGTGGACGATTGGTCAGCCATGAGAGGAAGGTCAGAGATGCGGGGAAACGATCAGCAGGGAATCTTCAGCGCTCCTCCTCAATCTCGGCGTAGCGATCCCACCAGTACATCTTGAAAGGGGTCTCCGCCTTGCTGAGCAGCGGGAAGCGGTCGCCGCGACCGAGGTTCGGCGAGTTCCACCAGCCGCTTTTCATCTTCGAGGTTTCCTCGCCGACCTTCACGCCATTGACGAGCACCTCGAGCGCCACGACCTCCACCGAGCTCTTGCCGGCGCGGTCGTTGCCGGTCAGCCGCTTGAGGGTGTTCGGCGAGAGATAGACCGAGGTGAAGACCTCCTCGTCGACCGGAATGTTCAGGTGCGTGATGTCCTTGGTCAGCAGCATCACCCGGCCGGAAGCCTTCTCCTTCACCGCCACGTACCACTTCACCACGATCTTGTCGACGAAGCCGGTGGCCTCCTGCTCGCGGTTCATCGCCGGGACGGTGAGACCCGCCTCGACCTCAAGCCAGTCCTTGGGCTTGAAGCTCTTGTTCTTGGTTCCGCCGAGGTCCGGCGAGGGCAGCTCGTCGAACTCAAGCGAGCCGATATCCACGCGGCCTTGGGCCATCAACTGGGGTGAGAGCGAGAAGGCCAGCGCGACACCCAGCGCCGGGACGACGCTTCGCAGGAAAGAAGATCTCGTTTTCATAGGGGTTTTGCTCCCCGAGAACTAGTCGCCACGCCCGGGCATTGGCGAGAGAAAAGCTCGTAATTGTCACAAAAAACGCGCTTCGTATTTACAAAGAAACCCCTCGATCAAGACGCTGCGATTGACATGCACGAGGGCTCGCGCTTTCGCTTGCGCCAATGGCACATCCCCTCCTCGATCCGGGCCAGCCGAAGGTTGTCGGCAGCATCGGCACCGCCGCAGTGCTCGCCGGGGTCGATGAGGCGGAGATCCGGAAGGCCTGCCACATCGTGGAAATCCGGCTCGACCTGCTGGATGATGACACCGTCGAGGCAAAGCCCTGGCGCCGCTTCGGCGACCTGCCGCTGCTCTTCACGGCGCGATGCGAGGCGGAGGGAGGAGCCCCGGGGCTGGATGCCGACGAACGCCTGCGCCGGCTGCGAACGAGCCTTGACGATGCGGCCATCGTGGACGTCGAGCTCGCCTCGGCCGACGCCATGCGGGCGCTGATCGGCGAACTGGCGGAGCGCGACATCCCGTGGCTGGCCTCCTGCCACGACTTCAGCGGCACCCCCGCCATCGATGAACTCGAGGCGCGCCGTCAGGCGGCCCGCCAGCTCGGCGCTTCCGGCTTCAAGGCCGCCGTCGATCTCGGCTGGGAACCCGGTCGACTCGGACCCCTGGCCCTGTTCCTCGGCCACGGCGACGGCTTCCCGGTCTCCCTCATGGGGATGGGACCGCTGGCCCCCGCCTCGCGACTGCTCTTCGCCCAGTTGGGATCGGTGCTCAACTACGGCTACCTCGGCGACACCCCGACCGCCCCCGGCCAGTGGAGCGCCTTCCAGCTTCGTCAGGCGATCGAGTCGGTCGAAAAGGAGCGATAGGACCGCCGATCTCCGAATCGGCAATCTTCCCGAGTTGCCGGGTGCCGATTCGGAAATCGGCGGTCCTCTTCCTTCATCCGATGACCTCGCGCTTCGCCTCGGGCAGGGCCTGGAGGAAGAGCCCGCCGTAGCGCTTGCTCAGGACGCGCTTGTCGAGCAGGCAGATCATGCCCGAGTCCGATGCGGTACGAATCAGGCGACCGACACCCTGGCGCAGCTTGAGGATCGCCTCGGGCACCGAGTATTCCATGAAGGGATTGCCGCCCCCCTCCTCGATCGCCTCGAGCCGCGACTGGGTGAGCGGATGGTCCGGCACCGCGAAGGGCAGGCGGGTCACCACCACGTTCGACAGCGCCTCGCCGGGCACATCCACCCCGGTCCAGAAGCTGTCGGTGCCGAAGAGCACGCTGTCCACGTCGCCGCGGAATTCCTCGATCATCCGGTGGCGTGGCATGCCCTCACCCTGGACCAGAAGCCTCCAGCCGTTCCGTTCGAAGGAATCCCGGAGTTCCCGCGCCGCCTCGCGCATCACCCGGTAGCTCGTGAAGAGCACGAAGGCCCGCCCCCTGCTGGCCTCCACCGCCTCGCCGATGCATTTCACCAGCGCCCGGTCGTAGCCGGCGGCATTCGGCTCGGGCATCGACTTCCAGATCTTCACCACCATCTGCCGGCGGTAGTCGAAGGGACTGCCGATCACCCGGGCTTCGACCTCCTCGCCGCCGATCCGGCCGCGGAACCAGCTCAGGTCGGGATCGCCCACGCCGAGCGTGGCGCTGGCCATCACGCAGGTCTTGTCCTCGCCGAAAAGCAGCGGACGCAGCTTGTCGGCCACCCGCACCGGCGCCGCATGCAGCGAGAACTGCGTCTCGTCGCGGCCCGCCTTCTGCACCCAGTGGACGCTGTCCTCCGAGCTCTGCTCGAGGAAGGCCTGGATGCCGCCGTGGAACTCGCGCAGGCGCCGCGAGGCATCCTGCAGCTCGGCGCGGCTGGTCTCGTGATCCACGTCCTCGGCGATCGCGTCGATCTCCTGCCACAGCCGCCGCAGCGGCCCGCCCGCGGTGTTCGGGACCAGGTCGGGTTCGCGCACCCGCCATTCCTTCGACCAGTCGCCGAACGACGCCGCCCCCCCGATCGCCTCGAAAAAACGCTCGCTCGCCACCCGGGCCTCCTCCACCGCCCGCAGCACCGAGGCCCTGCCATGACTCTTGAGGATCCCTTTTCTACGACGACCATCGTACAATCGCTGGAGGTCGAAGCGCAGGCCGGCCTGGCTGACCCTGAGGCCGAGCTGCACCGCGGCGACCTGCTCGACGGTGTGGGCCTCGTCGAGCACCACAAAGTCGTCGGGGAAAAGAAATCCCTCGGCCCGGCCGTCCTCCGACCACTCACCGGTGTCGATCAGCGCGAAGAAAAGCGTGTGGTTGACCACCAGCACCCGGGCTTCCGCCGCCCGCTTGCGGGTCTCCTGGAAGAAGCAGTTGCCGCGGGGGCCGCAGTGGCGGGCGGTGCAGATGTGGGCCTCCGAGCAGACCTGCGACCAGACCTTCATCGACGGCTGGAAGTCGAGATCGCTCAGCGTGCCGTCGCGGGTGCCCTCCGCCCATTTCGCGATCGCCTCGAGCTCCTCGTTCTCGCTGGAGGTGAAGAGGTCGCCGGTCTGCTGGCGGGCGCGGCTCAGCCGGGCCGGACACAGGTAGTTGTGGCGCCCCTTGAGCAGCACCGCCGGCAGGTCCTCGCCGAGCAGGCGGCGGACGATGGGGATGTCCTTGTGGACGAGCTGCTCCTGGAGATTGATCGTGTGGGTCGAGACGATCGCCTTGCGCCCGCTTTCCAGGGAGTAGCGGGCGGCGGGCAGCAGGTAGGCGAGCGACTTGCCGACGCCGGTGCCGGCCTCGACGACCAGCGACCGGCGCTCCTGCAGCGCCTCGGCGACCGCAACCGCCATCTCGGTCTGCTCCGGACGGAATTCGAAGTCCTTTGATCGCGCCAGCAGGCCGCCCGGCGAAAAGGCCTCGCCGATTTCACGGGCGAAACCCTCCGGAACCCCCTGCTCTCCCGCCAGACCGATCATGCTCGCCGCATTTCGCGCATCCCCCGCCCGACTTCCAAGCGCGAAGTGGCGGGTCGTCGTTTTGGTGCCCGCAATCCCCATTCGGCACTTGGCACCCGCGGCCCCGCGCACCCATTCTCCGGCGGTCAACATGCGGCGGTTCCTGATTCCCCTCCTGCTTTGCGGTCTCGGACTGGCGATTGCCTCCCGTCTGATGCCCATCGAGCAGGCCAAGGTCGCCGAGCGCATCGCCAGCTTCCCCAATGCCGACATCGCCACCGAGCGCCTGCGCCCGCTGGTCGTCGGCGGGCTCTGCCTGCTGCCCGCCCTCGGAGCCTTGCTCTACTGCTTCGGCGGGACGATCGCCCGCTACGTCTCGCGCCAGTTCCTGGCCCTGTTTGCGATCACCTTCGGAGCCCTGGCGGTCGTCTGGCTGCTCATGGATGTCGAGGACAACCTCCAGGAGCTGAAGGCCAGCGGCGACCTCGCAGGCACCGCCCTGCAGCTCTACATCGCGCGCCTGCCGGAACTCACCGTCACCCTGCTGCCCTACGCCCTGATGCTGTCGCTGCTGTTCTGCCTCGGCCGTCTCTCGGGTTCGCGTGAAATCGTCGCGATGCTGCAGACGGGCCGCGGCATCGGGCGCATCACCCAGCCCTTCCTGATCGCCGGGCTGCTGGCCGGAGCCCTCAGTGCCGGACTCAACTTCCACTGGGCGCCGCAGTCGAATGCCCGGGAAAAGAAGATCCTCGATGCCGCCCGGGGGCTGGATGAGGTGGCTGCCGAATTCGTCCAGTTCCGCAACCCGCGGGAACGACGGCTGTGGATGGTCGGGAGCTTCCCCCCGAACTACCAGAAGGGCGCCCCACTGCAGCGCGTGCGGATCATTGGCGAGACCGGTCAGGGCAAGCTGAAATCCGTCCTCGTCGCCCGCTCCGCCTCATGGTCGCCGAAAGACGGCTCGTGGCGTTTCGAGGATGCCACCCTGCGCCACATCAAGGCCGGCGAACCCCCACTCTACGAACCCGACCTGCCCAACCCCTACATCGTCCGCACCTGGCGGGAAACCCCCGCCGAGATCATCCGCCCGGGTCTTCCGACCAACCAGCTCGGCGTCCCGGAACTCGTCGGCTGGCTGCGCAGCCCGCGCGCCAACGACCCGCGGGGCGAGGCGGCCCACCTGACCCAGTGGCACCATCGTTTTGCCCAGCCCTTCAACTGCGTGATCGTGGTCCTGCTGGCCACCCCGCTCGGCATCTTCTTTTCCCGCCGCGGCACCTCGGGCGGCCTGGCGCTCGCGGTCTTCCTCTGCGCCGGCCTGCTCTTCGTCACCACCATCTGCCTCAGCCTCGGCGACTCGGGACACCTGCGGCCCATGCTCGCCGCCTGGCTGCCGAACCTGATCTTCGGCGTCCTCGCCCTCTACCTGTTCCGGCGGCGGCTCACCGGACGCCCGATCTATCAGGTCATCCGCCGCATGATCCCCAACGAGGCGTGATCCAAGTTCAGAGTTCAGAGTTCAGAGTTCAGCATTTCAGCGTTTCAGCTTTTCAGCTTTTCAGCTTTTCAGAGTTTCAGCTTTTACACCCCATGGCCCTACAAGAATCCTGGCACATCCGTTCACGCGCCCGCCAGTGCGCGATCACCGAGAAGCCCTTCGAGGAAGGACAACAGATCGTCACGGCCCTGTTTCCCGACCCGGAATCGAGTGGCTACCTGAGGAGGGACTTTTCGCTCGAGGCCTGGGAGGCCCGCGGCGAAGAGGACGAATCCGCGTTCTCCTTTTGGCGCAGCACCTACGAGCCACCCGCGCAGGACGAAAAAGTGGATCCGATGGAAAAGGAGGACCCGGAAACCCTGCTCCGCCGCCTGGTCGATGAAGACGAGGAACACACCGAGAACGTCCGCTACATCCTCGCGGTGATGCTCGAGCGGAAGAAGCTTCTCCGCGAGACCGATGCCCAGACGATTCCGACCGGAACCCTTCGCGTGTACGAACACCGGAAGACCGGCGACGCCTTCCTCATCCGCGATCCGAACATTCCGCTCGATGAGGTCGAAAGTGTTCAGGAGGAAGTCATCCTCCTGCTGGAGCACGGCGGCAGAATCCCGGAACCCGAGGCGGAGGCCGAAGGGGAAGAAGAAGACCCCGGAGAAGCGGATTCACCCGAGGAGGAGACGGATGCCGGACCGCAGGACGGCGACGACAGCGAGGAAGAAGAAGAGGACGAGAAACGCGACTGAGTCAGCCTCCGACGGTGGGCTTGGCCATGGCCTTGAAGGTGTCCTCGATCATCGGCACGCCCTGATACTTTTCCGCAAGTGCTTCGGCCTTGCGGGTCACCTTGGGATCGGCGTGCCCCATCTTCGATCCCCCACCTTCGCCGAACTCGGCGAACTCATCCTCCGAGAACTCGTCGATCGCCAGCAGACCCTCATGGTAGCGGACGTTGTCCGGTTCGGCACCCAGTTCGCCCAGCAGGGCATCCACGACACCGAGATTGGCTCCTGAAATCGCATAGTCGTCCTTGAGCACACGCGCCATCGAATAGGCCCGGTGCGGCTCCTTCCCCGCGAGGTCGCGGATCATGGCGATCACCGCCGCCTCGAAATCCAGCGCCTCCTCCGCGTGGTCGCGCCGCTCCTCCTCGAGAAAGCGGGCGTTGAGCCAGATCATCCCGTCCACCCGCATCGACTGGGGACCTCCGTCATGCCCGCCCGGGTGCATCCGGTGCACCGCGTCCTTGCCGAATTTCTTCCCGATGTGGGCCGAGAGGTAGCGGTTGAAGTCGCTCCCACCACTAAGGACGTAGTAGTGTCCCTTCGGTGGATCGCAGCCCTGCGGGATGTAGCCGATGTTCGGCATACCGCCGGCCCCCTTCAGTTCGTCGACATTGAACATCGACATCGCACCCCCACCCGAATTTCCGGTGAAATAGAGCCGGTCCCCGTCCACCGGCAGGGTCTCGAGGATGTGATCCACGCAGGCCTTGCTGACCCGCTTGTTGTGCTCCACCGACTCGCCGTTCTTCGACTCGACGCTGATCGCCGTCACCCATCCGCAGACCTCCGCTCCCTCCCGGATCCCCTGGAGCTGGCGCGGGCTGCCGCCTCCCGCATCGGTGTAGAAGAGCAGCGGGGCCTTGCGCTCCGCCTTCAGCGACTTGGGCAGGTAGAGGTAGTAGGTCGCCCCGTCGCCGGCATCGACCGGCCCGACCACCTCGCCCTGTTCGAAGGGGAGGCCCTCGGCGGCGGCGGCCCCGCTTGCCGTGGCATTTCCTCCCGCCTCGATCCCGAAGTGCTCGTGCAGCAACTTCCGGTCGCCTTCAACGAAAAGGGAGAGCGGCACCTTGACCTCCGGACCGTCGGCGCGCTTGAGCACGGCCTTGTCGCCCTCGATTCGCAGCACGCTGCCTTCCACGGTCTTGCCGTTCGTCGCCGTCCACTCGCGCGACTCCGTCGGCCCGGCCGCGAGCACCCCGGTCAAGGCCAGGACAAGGATCCAGATTTTCATCAGTGGACAGTCAAGCAGACCCCTGCCCGGGAGCAAAGCCCCACCTTCGTCACCTGCCCGGAAAACCCGCTACTTCGGCACTTTCACTCCGGCCATCGAGCAAACCTTGCGGAAGTGCTTGGACTCGACCGGCGTGATCGAGAGCCGCGTGCCGCGCTGGGTCACCATCATTCCCTCGAGCGCCTTCTCGGCCTTGAGTGCCTCCAGGGTCACCATTTCAGGAAACTCCAGCACGAACTCGAAGTCGCGCAGCAGCCAGCGTGGCTCGTCGGGATTCGACTTCGGATCGAAGTACTTCGACTGCGCATCGAACTGGGTCGGGTCGGGATAGGCGTCGCTGCACACCCTGGCCAGGCCCACCGCCCCGGGCGGTTTGGCATTCGAGTGGTAGAAGATCGCCAGGTCGCCGATCTCCATGCCATCGCGCATGAAATTCCGCGCCTGATAGTTGCGGATGCCGTCCCACGGTTCCCGCTTCGCTTTCCTGAGGTCGGAGATTCCAAACACATCGGGCTCCGACTTGATCAACCAGTACTTCACGGCGCGACCGTATCAGCGGGACCCGGCCACGCAAGCCGCCCTCGACTCATCGCTGGAAATCTCCGGTGCAAGGGGCCATGCTTCCCGCTGGATGACTTACGAGATCAAGCGCGATGCGATGATCCGCGACCAGATCCAGGCGCGCGGGATCCACGACGAGCGGGTGATCGATGCGATGCGCACCATTCCCCGCGAGTGCTTCGTGCCCGAGGAAAGCCGCGCCCTCGCCTACGAGGACCATCCGCTTCCCATCGGCAACGGACAGACCATCTCGCAGCCCTACATCGTCGCCTACATGACCCAACTGCTGCGGCTGCCGCCCGATGCCACCGTGCTGGAGATCGGCGCCGGCAGCGGTTACCAGGCCGCGGTCCTCGGCCGCATCGCAAAACACGTCTGCGCCCTCGAACGGGACGCGGAACTGGTTGAAAGAGCCGGGAAAACACTGGAACAGCTCGGTTTCACCCGAATCGACCTGCGTGAGGGCGACGGCTTCGACGGCTGGCCGGAACCGGACGTCCGCTTCGACGGTATCCTGGTCTCCTGCGCTCCCGACCACCTGCCGCAACGACCGGTCGAATCGCTGAGACCCGGGGGACGGATGGTGGTGCCGATCGGTGGGGAAAACACCATTCAGCAACTCACCCTCGTCACGCGGGATGCCGATGGCACGATTCGATCCGAAGAGGTTGCGCCGGTGCGCTTTGTCCCGATGACCTGACGCGGCCTCACCTCCCCCGCCACACCTTGCCGACGAACTTCTCCATCGCGGGAAGATGAGCGTCGATCTCCTCCACCAACCGGAACTGGGTTCGGCAGCGGTCGAGGTTGTGGTCCGGGCGCCTGGTCTTGAAATAGACGTCCCCTTCGAGGTGATCGGTCAGGAAGCGGATGCCGATCTCCAGGGTGATCAGCTTGGCCGAGAAGGCCAGCAGGGCCGCCTCTTCCTCGCGCAGGAAATCCTTCGCGCTTTCCAGGTAGCCCTCCACCAGCGCCTCGAACATCGGCATGCGCAGCGCCACCTTGGAAAGATCCCGCTCGTCCTCGGCCGCCGGACTCACCGCCGTGCGCACCAGGTCGCCGAAATCGTAGAGGACCGAACCCGGCATCACCGTGTCGAGATCGATCACACAGACCGCCTCGTCGGTCTCCTCGTCGATCATCACGTTGTTGATCTTCGTGTCGTTGTGGGTGATCCGCTGGGGAATCTCGCCCGACGCCAGCCCGTCGAGGACCCGGCCCACATCCGCCTCGTGGGACCTCACGAACTCAAGTTCCGCGGCCACCGAACCGGCCCGGCCGGATGGGTCGGCCTCGGCCACCTCCATCAGCCGCTGGTAGCGTCTCCGGGTGTCGTGGAAGGCCGGGATGGTCTCCTCGAGTTCGTCCGGCGGCAGGTCGCTCACCAGATCCTGAAACGAACCGAAGGCCCGCGCCGCCTGAAAGGCCTGCCGGGTGTTCTCGACGATGTCGTAGGTGTGGCAGCCCTCGATGCAGTTGTAGCAGCGCCAGACCCCGCCGCCCGGCCCGCTCACCCAGAAACGCCCGCCCCGGCCCGGATACAGGTTCAAGGTCTGTCCCCCGAGATCCTTCTTCACCCGCAGCACCTTCCAGTTGATGTGGCGGGTCACGCACTCGACGTTGCGCATCACCGCCAGCGGATCCTTGAAGACCTTTTCGTTGATCCGCTGGAGGATGTAGCGGTGCCGGGAGCCGTCCGCCGCTTCGAAGGTCGCGCGGTAGGTCGAATTGATGTGCCCGCTCTGGATCTCCTCGCCGGCGACGAACTCGCCCTCGATGGCGAACTGGTTCGAAATCCGGGTGATCAGGTCGAGCACCTCGGCATCGACCTGGCTGACGGGAGACGGAGAAGGAGACATGGGCGTCGGGGAAAGCGGGTGGCCTACCAGACCGGTCGCCCGGCGACAAATCCGAATTTCGCTTGGCCTGCCCAGGGTTGATCAAGCTCGGGAGGAATGGGTTGCTTGATGAAGAGGATGCAAAGGATGAACATGATGAGATGGAAAAATCTGAAGCTCCGACGGCGCGCAGATCCTCCGACGAGACGCCGGCACCCGGATAATCATCTCATTCATCCTCTCCATCAGGTCCATCATGCTCCCCAATTCCCAGCAATCCGCCTGATTCTCTCCCTGACTTGATCGCCCCTGATGGTCTGCCGGCACCCGCGTCCCACTCCAGGCCCGGGTTCGTTCTTGATCCGGACCCGCGCACCCGCGAGACCCGGGGGCATGCGGCCGGCGCGTCCCTTCAGTTTTCCGGGCATCGATCAGGATGTCGCCCGGCTCGGCCGGCTGCTGAACCTCGGCCTGAAGGCCGCCGCCTGGGCACCGACGGCACCACCGGCCGTGCTCAACCTCGCCTGCGGCAGGGCCGACGAAACCGGGGTGCTGGTCGAGACCCTCGCCCCCCGCGGCGCTCCGCTTTTCCTGCTGGGGATCGACCTGCGGGCGGCCGAGATCGAGGAAGCCCGCGCCCGCTGGGTGCCGGCCCGCGGCCCGGGACAGGATCTCGCTTTCCGCAGCGGCGACGCCTCGCGGGTCGATCGAATGCGGCAACTTCCCCGCTTCGACTTCGTCTTCATCCGCCACCAGAACTTCTGGCACGATCCCGAGGTCTGGACCCGGCTGTACCGCCACGCCCTCGGCGCGCTGAAGCCGGACGGTTGTCTCGCGATCACTTCCTACTTCGACCGCGAGCACGAACTGGCGGGCGCCTGCCTCCGGCAACTCGGCGCCACTCCGGTGGCCGACCTCCCCCACCCCGCGTCCCGGCGACTCAACGACGCCCCTGGCAAATCCGTCGACCGGCACCTCGCGATCTTCCGTCACTCCCCGTAGAGCCGATCGACCATCGCCGTGCTCTTGCGGCCCGGCAGGACGCTCAGCTCCATCTGGTTCATGGTGTAGGCGAAGCTGATGCCGTTCTCCGGATCCCCGAAAGCATGGCTGCCGCCGGCCCCCGGGTGACCGAAGGCTCCCAGTTCAGGACCGTAGAGGCCGCGGACTTTCCGCCCGCCATCATCCAGCGGGTCCATCTGGCAGCCGGCGGAAAAGGCGGTTGGCTGCATCAGCACCCGGTCCTCACCCTGGATTCGACGCGTGCCGAGCGCCGTGATCACCCGCTCACTGAACGGCCCCGGCAGCGCACCGATCGCGACCTGATAGAACTTCGCCAGCGCACTGGCGGTGCCCACGCCTCCCTTCGCCGGAAACCCCGCCTGCCACGCCTTCGGGTCGTTCATCTCGCGGACCGAGCGAAACCCCGTCGGCGACCGGAAGGCCCGGAACGACAGGCTGCCTTCGCGGGCGAACTCCTTGTAGAAAACCGACTCCGTTCCGCCCACCTTGGCCCGTCCCGGATGCAGTTCCGCCACGCGGAAATACTCGCTCTTGGGCAGCCCGATCCAGAACTCCAGCCCGAGGGGCGCGGCGACCCGTTCATTCCAGAATCGACCCAGCGGCATGCCGGTCAGGCGACGCACCGGCTCATCGACCAGCGTCCCGAAAGTCCGTGGATGATAGCCGTGTCCTTCACCCGGCAACCATGCCGGTTGCTGCGCCTCGATCGCCCCGACGATCGCCGCGTGATCCCACGCATCCGCCGGGCGGTCCAACGCGGCCAGACCACACTGGTGCGAGAGCAGCTCGCCGAAGTTCGCCTTCACCGGGAACTCCGCCCAGACTTCTCGGACCGGGGTCTCGACCCCCAGCCCGTGCTCGTCGAGCGCCAGCAGCAGCGCCGCCGCCGAGGGCCCCTTGGTCGCCGAGTAAACCGGCACCAGGGTGTCCGCGATCCACGGCCGGCGATGGTCGCGCTCGCACCAGCCGCGGCCTTCGTTGAGCAACTCGGTCCCACGCCACCACACGCTGACCGAGGCTCCGAGCTCGCCGTTGTCCCGGAAATTTTCGTGAAACTGCTCCAGCACGTCCCCCAGTGCCGCCGGCGATACTCCCATGCGCGGACCCTCCACCGTCGCGATGCGCTTGCCAACCGCGAATCACTGCGGCTTCCAGACTTCCCCGAGAGTCGCCAGATCGTCGTCGTGGCAGGCGCGCCACCGCAGCGACTCATCCATTGAAATCGCCCGTTTGAGGTGGGAGCGGGCCTGCTTGGACTCCCCGAGCACCGCGTGGTAGCAGGCAATGTTGTAGTGGAAGAGCGGATCCTCGATCAGGCTGGACGGCCCGGTCATGAGCCAATTGCGGGCGGCCGCCGTGTCGCCCGTTTCATGCAGGCAGTAGGCTGCCTGAATGAAAAACTGCGGCTCCTTGGGTTCGCGCAGGCAAAGCAGGCGGCCGGTGTCGGCCCCGGCATTCCACCGCTCGGCCTTCATCTGGGCCGCCAGCTTCAGCTCCAGCGCCTGGCGCCGCATCCGGTCGCGGGCACTCAGCGACTCCAGCTCCTGTAGAGCCTCCTCCGGAAGCCCGAGTTCGAGCCATCCAAGCGCGATTTGAAGCACGGGAGCCAGTTCCATCGGCAGGACGCTAGCACTCGTCGTGCCGCCGGGGCAATACCCCGGTCAGCGGACCGGCACGCGGGCCTCGACGAGTCGTTCGCGTTTGCCGGACCGACGGCCCACCTCCTCGCTCACCCGCTTGAGCATGGCGATCAGGTAGGCGTTGAGGAAATACTCCTTGAGCAGGAGTTCGCGGGTTTCACCGTTCTTCGTCTTTGTGGCTACCTTCATGATGATGGGAGGGGTTGATGCCCGGGAAATTCCGAACACTTGCAACATATCCGGCCCGGAGGGCGATCAAGCGATTTCGGCTCCGATCAACCGATTCGGAACTTGGAACTTCCCGCCGACCGCTTACACCAGAAGTCCGTGCCGCAGATTCCCCGAGAAACCGTCGAACAGGTGCTGGCCGCCACCGACATCGTGGACCTGATCGGCCAGTACCTCCCGGTCAAGCGGGCGGGCACGCGCTTCCAGGCCCTGTGCCCGTTTCACAACGAGAAGACCCCGTCCTTCTCCATCGATCCGGTCCGCCAGTTCTTCCACTGCTTCGGCTGCAAGAAGAGCGGTGATGCGATCAGCTTCGTCCGCGAATACGAGGGCCTGCCCTTCGCCGATGCGGTGCGGAAACTCGGCGAGCGTGCCGGGATCACCATCGTCGAGCAGGAACTCGACCCGCGCGAGGAAGCCGAGCGCCGCCGCCGCGGCCAGTTGCTCGACCTCCATCGCAAGATCACCGCCTACTACCAGAAGCTGCTGCTCGAGGCCCCCGAAGCCGAGCACGCCCGCGAGTATCTGAAAGGCCGCGGCTTTTCCCGCGAAACGGTTGAGAAATGGCGCATCGGCTGGGCACCACCGAAGCCGATGTTCATCCAGTGGGCCAGGCAGGAAGGCCTGCGCGGCCGCGACCTGGCGGATGCCGGCATCGTCAAGAAGACCGAGCGCGGCCTCTACTTCTACTTCCGCGACCGCCTGATGTTCCCCATCGCCAACGACTACGGCGACGTTATCGGGTTCTCGGGCCGTCAACTCGAGGACAACCCGCGAGAAGGCAAGTACGTCAACACGCCGGAAACGCAGCTGTTCAAGAAGTCCAACGTCCTCTTCGGCCTCGACAAGGCGCGCAAGGGGATCCTCGAACAGAAATCGGTTTTGATCTGCGAGGGCCAGATCGACGCCATCGTCTGCCACGAGCAGGGCATCCCCCACGCCATCGCCCCGCTCGGCACCGCCTTTCCCGCCCAGCACGCCCGCACGCTGCGGCGCTACACCAAGACCGCGGTGCTGTGCTATGACTCCGACACCGCCGGCAACAAGGCGGTCGAAAGCGCCTTCATGACCCTCGCCGCCGACGGCATCGCGGTGAAGGTCGTGGCGATGCCGCCGGACGAGGATCCGGATTCGTTCATCAAGGCCAACGGCGTGGATGCCTTTCGCCAACTCCTCGACCAGGCCGGCAGCTTCTTCGATTTCCGCGTGCGCCTCGCCGGCGACCTTTCCGACCCCCTCAAGCGCTCGACCTTCATCGATGAATCCGCCTCCCAACTCGCGGTCATCCAGGACGACGTCGCACGCGAGTCCCTGATCCAGCACCTCGCGACCCGCCTGCGGGTGGGCGCGCCCGACCTGCAGGGGGCCGTCACCCGCGCCCGCCGCAACGCCCGCCGTCCCCGCCCCAACCGCCATCAGGCCCGCGACGGCAAACCGAGCCCCCCCGCCGTCGAGCCGACGCCCCTCGACCGTCGCATCGGGGCGCTTTGTGCGCTTGCGCTCCAATCCCACGAGGCCCGCGACTGGCTCGGCGAGCAGTTCGAAACCCTCCACGAACTCAAGGAGCAACTCGACGGAGTCCACATCCTCCAGACCATCCTCGCCGAGCGTCCGGATCCCGCCTCACCCGCCTCGGTGAACAGTTTTCTCGCCGGTCTGGACGAAGCCGACCGCCTGGCACTGCGCGAGGAAACCGCCTTCAGCGAAGCCGCCCCGGAGGACCCGGTCGACAGCGCCACGCAGACCCTTGCCGATGCCTCGGCGCTCGCCCTCGAGAAGGAAGACGCCCGGATCAAGGCCGCGCTGAACGACCCGCAATTGGGAAACGAAGAGGCCGCGAAACTCTTCGAACGCGCCAAGGAGATCGCCGATCTCCTGGCCGGCATGCCCGCCCGGGCGCTCACCAATGATCGCTTCACCCCCCGGAGCCGACGGTCGAAAGCACAAAAACCTTGGAATAGAGCGGGTTTTCGCGACGAAAGAAAACCTTGACCGGGACAGCGGGTCCGGAAATGTTCCGCCCGCGCTACCGCCGACGGCAGTTTCGCCCCATAATGGGGGAGGTCTGTCCCGGCGTCTTCATCGACCCGCCAATGTCCTCCAAGAAAGCAAGCAAGACGGCCCGCAAGAAGGTCGCAAAATCGGCAACCCCGAAGAAGGCTGCCACGAAGGCCCCCGCGAAGAAAGCGGCCAAGAAGGCTCCGGCCAAAAAGAAGGAAGCGGCCAAGAAGGCTCCGGCCAAAAAGAAGGCCGCCCCGAAAAAGAAGGTCGTGAAGAAGGCTGCCAAGAAGGCCGCACCGGGCAAGGCCGTCAAGAAGGTCGCAAAAAAGGCGCCTGCGAAGAAAACCGCCGCGAAGAAGCCGGCGACGAAAAAGGCCACACCCGCCGCCAAAGCCGATCCAAAGGAGAAGGCAGCGCCCCCCGAAGCGACGGAGAAGGACAAAGCCGCTTCCCAAAAGGCCGGCGGCAACGATCAAGCCGACCCGAAGGCCGAGCAGGAAAACGGCGTCGCAAAGCGCCGCATCGACACCCCGGAGATCCAGGAGAAGATCCGCGAACTCATCAAGCTCGCCAAGGAGCAGGAGTATCTCACCTACGACGACATCAACGACATCCTGCCGAACGATCTCGTCGAGCCCTCCGACGTCGAGGCGATCATGCAGCAGCTCCGCGACATGGAGTTCGACATCATCGACGCCTCCGAGGTCGACCGCTTCAAGGACAAGAAGCGCGAGTCCGGCGACGATGAACCGGCCGAGACCAAGGATCAGAAGCTCGACATTCTCGACGACCCGGTCCGGATGTACCTCAAGCAAATGGGCCAGGTGCCCCTGCTCACCCGCGAGCAGGAGGTCGAGATCTCCAAGCGCATCGAGGATGCCGAGATCGAGGTCGCCAAGCAGCTCCACCTCTTCGGCTTCGTGGCCGACAGTTATCTGGAACTCGCCGACAAGCTGACGCGCGGCAAGGAGCGATTCGACCGCGTGATCCTCGACAAGAAGATCGAATCACGGGAGCGCTACATGAAGAGCCTGCCGAAGCTCTGCGACCAACTGCGCCAGCTCCACGAGGAGAACGAGACGATCTTCCGCCAACTCTCGGCCAAGGCACCCCGCGGCAAGAAGAAGCTGCAGGAAAACTTCGCCAAGAACCTGCAGACCCTCCACCGCGTCTACTCGCGCTTCTACTTCAAGCAGAAGGTCACCGAGGACTTCTGCGAGCAGGTCGAGGAATACCAGTCGAAGTTCTGGAAGTACGAACGCAAGGTGAAGTCGAGCCCGAAGAACAAGGAGTTCGAAACCAAGCTGCGCGAACTCCAGCAACGGTCCTGGCACTCGGTCGACGACTTCAACGAGACCAACAAGAACCTCCGCCACTGGCTGCGCGAGGCCCTCAAGGCCAAGACCGAGATGGTCGAGGCGAACCTGCGTCTCGTCATTTCCATCGCCAAGAAATACACCAACCGCGGCCTCTCCTTCCTCGACCTGATCCAGGAGGGCAACATGGGCCTGATGAAGGCGGTCGAGAAATTCGAGTACCGTCGCGGCTACAAGTTCTCGACCTACGCGACGTGGTGGATCCGCCAGGCCATCACCCGCTCGATCGCCGACCAGGCCCGGACCATCCGCATCCCGGTGCACATGATCGAGACCATCAACAAGCTGATGCGGGTGCAGAAGCAGCTCGTCCAGGAATACGGCCGCGAGCCGTCCCCGGAGGAGATCGCCGAGGAAATCCACCTTCCCGTCGAGCGGGTGCGCGCCGTCCTCAAGATGGCCCAGCAGCCGATCTCGCTGCAGGCACCCGTCGGCGACTCCGACGACACCTCCTTCGGTGACTTCATCGAGGACAAGGCGGCCGAGAACCCGATGGAGGAAGCCGGCTTCGCGATGCTCAAGGAGAAGATCGGCGACGTGCTGTGCACGCTGACCGAGCGCGAGCGCGAGGTGCTCGAGCAGCGTTTCGGCCTCAAGGACGGCTACAGCCGCACCCTCGAGGAGGTCGGCCGCCAGTTCCAGGTGACCCGCGAGCGGATCCGTCAGATCGAGGCCAAGGCCCTGCGGAAAATGCGCCACCCCACCCGCATCCGGAAGCTGGAAGGCTTCATCGAACTGCCGGGAATGTGAGGAGAGGAGCGCCGATTATGAGATCGGCACGCCTCATCCCCTCACCCCGCGCCACCTGCGATAGACAGCCTCCCGCCCGCGCCAATCCCCGGATGCCATGGGCGGCAGCCCAGGCTCCCTATCGAGAACTCCGGACCGCGACGACCAGGCGTGCCGGTTTCATAACCGACGCGCCTTCCCTCTCTTTTGGCACTTGGCACTTCCTACTTGGAACTTCGGGGCCATAGGCTCCCGGCATGCGCTGGCTCGAACGGATGGAAGACCGCCTGCACTGGGTGGCAATCCCCGGACTTTTCAAATACCTCGCCATGCTCGGCGTCCTGGTATCGGCCGTCTCATGGATCAACCCGGACGTCGCCTCGATCATTGCCTTCGACCGGGCAAAGATCCTCGACGGCGAATACTGGAGGTTGCTGAGCTTCGGCTTCGCGCCGATGGGCGTGTTCGGCTTCAGCGTCTTCGGCGTCCTGTTCCTGGTGTTCGCGACCTTCATCGCCTTCCTGGTGAGCGACTCGCTGGAGGAGGTCTGGGGACCGACCCGCACGACGCTCTACCTCTTGAGCGTGTGGGTGGGACTGATGATCGGGCCGATGATCCTCGACCCGCACACCTCCTTCATCGGGACCTACCTCTACCTCGCGATGTTCTTCGCCTTCGCGACCTACTTTCCCCGCTACGAATTCCGGCTCTTCGCGATTCTTCCGGTGCAGGTGCGCTGGCTCGCGTGGATCGGCTTCGGGATCATGGTGCTGTCGCTGCTGGGTCACTTGCCGCTGATCTCCGTCGTCCTCCCCACCCTTCTCCCCTACGGACTGTGGGTGCTGCCGACCTTCCTCCGGGACCGCAAGGCCCTGGCCGAGGCGGGCCTGCGCCGACGCAAGTTCCAGTCCAAGGCCCTGCCCGAAGACCAGGCCTTTCACCGCTGTGCCGAGTGCGATCGGACCGAGTTGACCGATCCCGAACTCGATTTCCGCACCATGCTCGACGGAACCGAGTATTGCGTCGAACACCTCCCGGCCGACTCTGAGCCATGAGTTCCTTCGATCCTGCCAGCATCCGCAGCGAGTTCCCGATTCTCGCCACCGAGATCAACGGGCGCCCGCTCGTGTATCTCGACAATGCGGCCACGACCCAGAAGCCGCGGCGCGTCCTCGAGGCATCGCGCCGCTACTACGAGGAACTCAATTCGAACATCCACCGTGGCACCCACCACCTCGCCCGGGCCGCCACCGAAGCCCACGAGAAGGCCCGCGAGACCGTCGCCGCCCACCTCAACGCCTCCAGCAGCGACGAGGTGATCTTCACCTCCGGCACGACCGATGGCATCAATCTCGTCGCGAACATCCTGACCGCCTCGTTTCAACCCGGGGACGAAATCCTGATCTCCACGCTCGAGCACCACTCGAACATCGTCCCGTGGCAGATGCTGTGCGAGCGCTCCGGCGCCTCACTGAAGGTCATCCCCTGCGACGACCACGGCGTGCTCGATCTCGACGCGTTCCGGGAGTTGCTCACGGAACGAACCCGGCTGCTTGCCGTCACCTGGATTTCGAATGCCTTCGGCACGATCAATCCGGTCGCCGAAATGATCGCCGCCGCCAAGGCTGCCGGCGCCCGCGTGCTGATCGATGCCGCGCAGGCGGTGCCGCACCTGCCGGTCGATGTCCAGGCACTCGGCGCCGATTTCCTCGTCTTCTCCGGACACAAGATCTTCGCCCCCACCGGGATCGGCGTCTTGTGGGGCCGGCGCGAGGTCCTCGAATCCCTGCCTCCCTGGCGCGGCGGTGGCGAGATGATCAAGGAGGTGAGCTTCGAGGGAACCACCTACAACGACCTGCCGTTCAAGTACGAGGCGGGCACCCCGAACATCGAAGGGGCCATCGCCCTCGCCGAGGCCATCGACTTCGCCAACGAACTCGGCATGGCGGCCATCCATCTCCACGAGAAGCGGCTGCTCGAAAAGGCGGCTGAGGTCGTGGGCGGCATCGAAGGCGTCCACCTCTACGGCCCCTCGGAACGCGCCGGAGCGCTCTCCTTCGCCATCGAGGGCGTGCATCACTACGACCTCGGCACCCTGATCGACCAGATGGGCGTGGCCGTCCGCACCGGCCACCACTGCTGCCAGCCGCTGATGGCCCGCTTCGGCATCACCGGCACCACCCGCGCCTCCTTCGCCGCCTACAACACGATGGAGGATGTCGAAGCCCTCGCCACCAGCGTCGAGAAGGCGGCGATGATGCTGCGGTAGCGGCACCGTGGCTGCCCCGGCCCGGGGCAGCCCGTGGTTGCGGCGGCCCGCCGCAACACTCCAATTCCGCCACAACCAAAGTTTGCATTTTTCGCAATCCCCTCTTCCCATCCCCACGACGTGAGCATCGCCGACAAACAACAGCAGGTCCTCGACGAACTCGACCTCTTCCAGGACTGGCAGGAACGCTACGAGTACGTGATCGAACTCGGAAAGAAGCTTCCCGCCATGCCCGAGGAACAGAAGACCAGTGAGAAGCTCATCAAGGGCTGCCAGTCACAGGTCTGGCTCGATGCGTCGACCGAGGACGGAACGATCCGCTACGCCGCCGACTCCGACAGCGTGATCACCAAGGGCATGATCGCCCTCTTCGTCCGCGTGCTCGACGGCGAAAGCTCCGACGACATCCTCACCGCCGACCTTTCCTTCATCGACAAGACCGGCCTCAAGGAGCACCTCGCCCCGACCCGCGCCAACGCCCTCAACCTGATGGCCACCCAGATGAAGCAGCGGGCACTGGAACTGGCGCAGGGGTAGTCCTCAATGCCCCTGCTTCAGGAAGGGCTTGAGGACGAGCAGCACCAAGGCCCCGGCGACGATCCCGAACAGCCCGTTGAACAGCGTCATCGCCACCTTTCCCCCGCCGCCCCAAGGTTCGACCAAATGCTCGATCCCGTGATGCACCGGCGGAATGCCGTGCACCAATATCTGCCCTCCGACCAGAAACATCGCCGCCGTGCCGACCACCGACAGCGTCTTCATCAGGAACGGTGCGGCCCAAAGGATCGCCCGCCCGATCGCCATCCCCTTCCGGCTCAGGTAGAGGCCGAGGTCATCGAGCTTCACGATGCCGGCCACCAGGCCATAGACGCCGACCGTCATCAGCGCGGCGATCGCGGAAAGCACCAGCGCCTGCGTCGCGAAAGGCCGCGCGGCGACCACTCCGAGCGTGATCACAATGATCTCCGCCGAGAGCACGAAGTCGGTGCGGACCGCCCCCTTGATCTTCGCTTTCTCGTCCACCTCGCCGTGCTGAAGTTCCCTCACCTTTTCCACCGCCGCCTCGACCGTCCTCTCGCGCTTGCGGACGATGTAGTGGATCAGCTTTTCGACCCCCTCGAAGCAGAGATAGGCACCGCCGATCATCAGCAAGGGCGTGACTGCCCACGATGCAAAGTGATTCAGGGCCAGCGCCGCCGGCACCAGGATCAGCTTGTTGACGAAGGATCCCCTGGCCACCGCCCACACCACCGGAAGCTCACGCTTCGCCACCACCCCGCTCACCTGTTCCGCATTCAGCGCCAGGTCATCCCCCAGCACCCCGGCGGTCTTCGAAGCCGCCTTCTTGGTCATGAGTGCGACGTCGTCGAGGATCGACGCAATGTCGTCCAACAGCATCAGCAGACTTCCTCCGGCCATGCGCGCAGCCTAGGGCTCTCCCGTCCGCCCTGAGAAGACTCAAGTTTCCGGGGAAACTCCTCAAGTCAGCAACGACTCAGTAGTCCTCTACTGTGAAGAACATGCGGTCATTGAGCGCGGAACCCGCGCCGGCGAGCGTCCGGGTGACCACGCCTCCGCTTCCAGGTATGCCCTCAAGCTTGTTGGGCATCGAATCAAGGTTCGGTCCCCAGCGGATCCGATAGCTTCTTCCCACGATGGTTTCGAAGGAGATAATCGCGCTGGAACCGGAGGATTCAAGATTGGTGATCTTCGGCGGATCCGCAGCCGCCGAACCAGCTTGGAGGATCTCGTGGGTTCGTATGATTCCACCCGCCTGGAAAGTCAGCAAGGTGCTTCGGGGGGCGCTGCTTGTATTCGCACCCACCTCATAGGTGAAGGTCTGGGGTCCATCCTGCGAGGGCAGTTCGCCACTGGTAACCCAACTGTCCCCGCTCGATGACCAGTCCCAGCTCGTGTTGCTGCCGACCGTCAGATCGAACACTCCACCCGATTCATCCACGTTCCGCTGCGTCGGGGTGACCGTCAGCTCCGAAACAAAGCCTTCCTGGGTGACAGTATGGCTCTCAAATGTGGAATAATCCGGAGTATGAAAGTAAATGGTTCCGGTTCTGGGTGTGCTACTCGAGTTCTGCTCAATAGATAACGAGAAGGTGCGGGAACCACTTTGCTGGGGAGGCTGACCGACTGCGGTGACCCATGAATCGTTGGTGAACCAATTCCATGCCGTGTTGGAAGTGACATCAATGTCGGCACCGCCACCTTCTCCACCAATCAATGACGAGAGGGACCCAAGAGTAAGAGTCGCTTGCGCTCCAGCCTGCTCAACGGTCAGAGTCTTGTTCAGTGCGCCGTGCGAGAAGTTGAAATTCATCGACCGACCGAAGACCGTCGGATTGGGATCCACCGACAGCGAGAAGGTTTGGTTCCCGGATTGCACGGCCGCCTCGCTTGGTGCCTTGCCCCAAGCCGCATCCGAAACCCAGTGCCACTCCCCATTCGAGCTGACGGAAACCACGTAGCTCGCCCCGGACGACGAGACGTTCTGAATCCGGGTCGTGTTGAGGTCCAAGGTCACCGCAGCACCCGCCTGCGTCACCCGGTGGATCCTGGTCAAAGGTCCCTGGGTGAAGGTGATGATTCCTTCACGAATCGCCGTCGTCGGATTCGCAGCCACGGAGTAGCTGAAGACTGTGTTGCCATTCTGGGAGCCCGGCTCGGAACTGGTGATCCATGAGACACTCTTGCTCCACGACCACGTTTGGTTGGAGATCACATTGAAGTTGGAGGATGCCGCCCCTCCTGAACTGAATCCACGTGCGTCCGCACTCAGCTCCAGCAATGGCGCGGAACCGGCCTGGGTGACGGTATGAACCAGCGTCAAGCCTCCCTGTGTGAAGGAAATCACTGCCGTCCGCGGATCCGTGGATGGGTTCTCTGCGACCGAGAAGACGAATTCCAGGTTGCCGGATTGGTTGGACCCGAATGCACTGGAAATCCAGGCCGCCGCCGTACTCCAAGACCACGGACCGGAACAACTGACATCGATCGCCCCGCTGCCACCCGCCGCAGTCGCCGTTGATTCCAAACGCGACAACGCCAAGGTGCCGCTTCCCGTTCCCGACACCGGCATGGTCGACCCCCCCGAGGTGGCATTGGAGTTGACGACCAGATTGCCCCCGTAGGATGCCGCATTGAAGGGCTCGAAGGTTACCCCCACCGACTGCGACTGACCACTGGGAATCGAACCCGAGTAGTTCCCGGTAAAGCCCTGCGGAAGATTCAAACCATTCACGAACAACGAGGAATTGCCGTCGTTGTGGATCGTGAAGAACTGCGTCTTCGATTGACCGATCTTCACATCGCCGAAAGCCAGATTGCCGGTCAGCCGAATGATGCGGGTCTGCGCGACCACCGCTTCGTAGGACGCGATCAATTGGACATCCCGGTACTGGCTGAAGGCATGAAGAAGAATAAACCATTCTCCACTCTGTGGATTCGTGATGGTGATTGTCTCGGAATTCCCGCTGCTGATCGAACGTTGGGTGTAGCTGGAAATAGTCGGTTCCGATCCACGCCGGACATACAGATCGACGTCGCCGATACCTCCTGAAGTGGAAACCGTGAGGCGGGTTTGGCCAGAAGGTACGGTGATTTTAAAAAACTGCTCTGAACCCAACAGTCCATTCAATCCGTTGACCGGGATGCCGTTGGAAAGCGGATAGACAGAATTAACGCCACTTCCGGAGATCGAGGCGATCGAAACACCTGATGTCTTGTTGGAATTCACACTCAGATTCCCCGCATAGACGATGTCATCCACAGGTGCGAAGGTGATTGTCACTGCTTGACTTCCTCCAGGCGCGATGTTGCCTGACCATGATCCCGAGAAACCTGTCGGAAGGTTGATCGAACTCACCGACAACGGAGCATTGCCGTCATTATGAATCCGCAATTCCCGGTCACTGGTTGAAAAGGTCGAAACCTGCCCGAAGGACAAACTTCCACTGAGTCGGATGATCCGGGTTGTCACCACGGGAGCCTGATAGCTTGCCACCAGGGAGACTCCCGAATAACTTGAATAGCCACGCAGCATCACGTACCAATCTCCAGCTGCGGGATTGTTGATGGTGACGGTTTCATCGTTTCCGCCCAAGTAAGGTCGATGGTCCCAATCGCTGGTAGTTGGAATTGATCCATAACGCACATACAAGTCGCAGTCACCACTTCCTCCCGAGATCTCGAACGACAGGGATTCCTGGCCAGGGGGAACGCTGAAGCGATACACTCGCTCAGAACCTCCGTCCCCCGAGAGCCCCGTCACTGGGACGCCATTGTTCAGATTGGTGACCCCCACGACTCCCGAACCCGTTGCCAGTCGGGTATTCGTTCCGGATGTCTTGTCCGAGAATACCGTCACATTCCCGCTGTATGCCCCCCCGGTCGAAGGAGCGAAGGTGACAGTTCTGTTGATCGAGCCACCCGGCGGAATGACCGCACCCGATGTACTCCCCGAAAAGCCGGTCGGGTAGCTGATGGAGGAAATACTCAGGTCGTCGTTGCCGAGATTTCTGATAAGCAAGTTCCGAAACGCACTCTGACCAGTTGTCACATTCCCAAAGGAGAGACTTCCCGACAGGTCAATCACACGGGTTTGTGCAGAAGCGGTGGCGCTGCCCGTGAGTATCAGGGAATAGGCCTGTTGCCCTCCGGAAAAACTACCGTTCGCACGAACCTCCACCGTGAACGTCCCAGGCGTCCCCGGATTCTGAATCAGAACCTGCTCGACATTATCGACGCTGTTGACACCCGTCGTCGCCGTCTGGCTGAGCGACGACTGGCTCCACGAGCCCACATGGGGCATCACGAAAGGATAGTACTGGGTTGAATTCGGCGCGATGACTTTAAGATCCAGATCATTTACGAGTGCCTTGCTCCGGTTGTCCCCGCCCGATTTCTCGGTGCCCGCCGGATCGTGCCACACCAGTGTGGCGCGGATCGCACCCACACCATCCCATTGGAAGGTGTGCACCTTGACAGCGTTTGAGCCGACCTGGCTCTCAATGATCTTCGGGCTCCCGGAGCTCGAAGCGTGCTGATCGATCACTTCGGCTGCTGCCTTTCCGTTGACCAGCCCCCAGCCATTCTGATAGTCGGGCCCGGGTCGCCCCAAATCGTCCGCCGTGTGAATCAGCAAAGCCTTGAGCGTGCTGGCCCGCATCTGCTGACCCGGGAAACGCTTCTGATAGTAATCTGTCAGAAGCATGGCGGTTCCCGCCACATTCGGAGTCGCCATGCTCGTTCCGCCGTAGCTTGAATAGGCACTGTCGCTCGTTGCGACCGGCGAATAGACGCCAACTCCATTTCCCACCACATCTGGCTTGATCCGTCCATCGTCCGCAGGCCCCCAGGAACTAAAGGACGACATTGATGCTGCCCCCACCGAACGACTGGAGCCCGAAACCGCATCATCGACCGCTCCCACCGTAAGAACATTCTTGGAAAGGCCCATCCCCTCGATCAGATCATAACCTCCCTTGTAGATGCCGTCCCCCTTGGGACTGCTGCTGCTCATGGTGAAAGTTCCGCCTGTGCTCCTAACTTGCACGATACTCCCATTGGACGGGTTGTTGTTGCGGTCGTTCCCGGCGGCCTTGCAGATGAGCGTGTAAGGAAGACTCTGGGCGTAGCTGTCCCAACTGCGACTAGAGTCCGAGTAGCGACCAAACTCCGGATCAACCGACGAACTACTCGTCCCTGAACCATACCAGGTCCAGCCGTTGTTCCAACTATACCCGCGGATGAAGCCGTAGGAATGGTTGGAAACAAGGACCCTTGAGGACTGCAGAGGTGTGGCGGCCCCCGCAGAAGCAAACTCCGACCCGTCGCTGTTCCAGTCATAGGAATGGATCCGCACGGCCGGTGCCATACCTTTTGCACTGCTCACCGTCCCGCTGGCACCTATGGTCCCGGCCACGTGTGTCGCGTGATTGCTGAAGGTCGGGCTGCTGTCCTGAATCGACACCCTGGAACCGAACTCCTGATGGCTGTTCCGCACCCTCGCCTCATCCCAGACGCCTACGCGGAGACTCCCACCCGTCACGCTGAAGGGGCTGACCCTCAGGGCCGCAGCATTCGTCGAGATTGCAGCGTCTTGATTGTTCGTCGCACGATACTGGGGGCGATCCTCCACAAAGTCAAAAAGCTCGGCCTTGGACCCATCCTCTCTTGGAATGATGATCGGGATACTCATCCGCCGTGCCTTGGCCCTCGCCCAATCCAACCGGGCATCTTCCAGAGCCCGAATCTTCGCCACCGCCGCAGCGCGCTGTTTCTCATCCGCCATGTCCACGCCCTCGAGGATCGCCGCAATGTCACCCTCGGGGCGGGGTTCTGGAGCCGGATCCCTGCGCACCGCTCCAACGCGCTGCTTGCCGTCTAAGTCTCCTCGCCGCCCCCCATTGGAAACGGTCGTCGTTCCCGCCGAGGTCCGTCCCCACGCATGGTCTCCACGAAAACCCCGATCCCGCGGGCGCTCTTCTTTTTCTGACTCCCGACCCGCCTCACCTCTCCCATTGCCCGCCTCCCCGGCAGCCAGTCCCGCAGGGGATCGACTCTGCGCCGCCTCGCGCTGCGACACCATTACCGTCGACCCCGAACCCCGCTCATCCTGGCCCCGCCAGTTGCGGCCCCATGCAAGGATGAGAATCACGATTACCGACCCACCAAGCCCCAGCATCCAAAGGAGCTTCGAGCGACGGCCATTCCGGTCTGGACCAAAGAAATCCCTCATCCCCTGATAGTGGTTGGTATTTTCTTGTCGCGATGGGGCTCACAAGCGCATCGGTCGGGCCAGTCAATCGCCGGGCCCCGCCTCAATCAGGACCCATCGACTTTCTGAAATAGCACCGTTTTGCTGACCTCAAGCTCATACTTCCTCGTGACGTCAAAGCCAAACCCGCTCCTCAAGCGTTCCGCGACTTCCGTCGCTTTTCCCTCGCCGCCAGCTTCGGCTGACAAGCGGGCGTAGTCCTCACGCAGCTTCTGAAGGAGTTCGTAGGCTTCGATGGAATCCAACTCCATCACCTTGGAGCGGGTCACCTCTGCCCCTTCGCCACTCCCGGCATCACTCACCTCGTAGAGGGTACTCCTCACAGGCATCATCAGGTGATCCCCCCCGGGCTTGAAACCGTAGGTCTCGAGGAGAATCTCCTGATTCCTGCGGTAGGTTTCCTGGGTCGGCACGCCTTCCTTCGCTTCACCTCCCTCCGGCTCGCCTTTTCCATCTTCCTTGACCAGGCGCTCGCCCTGTTCCCGGACAAATCTCACCGCCGCCATGAACCTGTGGTTCGCCGCGACGCCATCGATGATGGAAACCATCTGATATGCGCCATCGTCCCTGACGAGACGGTGGGGAATGGCTACAATATTGCCCAGACCCACCACGCGAGGCGATGTATCCGTCCCAAGTTGGGCCTCAGACGACTGCGTCTCCTTGCTGCACCCCGGGAGGTGGATCCCGAGGCTCACAACAAGGATAATTCGAATGGAGAAGCGCATGGCAGGCTGAATCAGAAGGATACCACCCCGCCGATTCCGAAGTTGTGGGCAGCGTCCGCATCAGAGAAAAACTCACCGAGGTAGTGGATGCCGACCTTGGCATTTGGTGCGACCTCAAAACTACCTCCGACGCCGAACAGGAATGCCTCGTCGCCGATGCCTGGGGCCGTAACCCTCATCGGCCGGGCAGCCGCTCCACCAGCAACGAAACTCGCACCCACGGCATCCTCATCATCCAGAAGATCCATGGTGTATCCAAGTGATCCATAGACACTGAGCTTCTCCGTGATGTCATACTCGACCAGCAATTCCAAATCCAAGAGTAGGGCCTCGATGTCCTGAGCCTGGACAGACAGCGGAATGCCTGCACCGCGCTCGCTGAAAGCATCAACCTCACCATTGGCGTAGGTCAAACGGGCCCCGGGAATGACGCGCAGCGGACCGGAAGAATAAGCGACACCCGAAATCCCACCACCGATCTGGAACACATCCGAGCCAATCCCATTCGCCTGCACGGCTCCACCGAAGCTCTGGCGGGTGACGTCGTGCTCATACATGCCGTAGGCTACATGGGCCGTCGCCCGCAGCGACGACTCCGGATCGATGAGGTAACCTCCGAAGGCTCCAAGCATGAAGCCCTGGGAATCGGCATCGATCAGTGCACCTGAAACGGTTCCAGTGTCCACACCAAGCAGCATTCCGACCTCCCACTGCGGTGCCACCTCATAGCGGACACCACCCGTCAGCCCGAAGGTCTCCACAGTGTAGCTGGCGTTGTTCGCGAGCGACTGTGCTCCGGCCGTCGACCCCCAGAGCTGGGCAAAGACATCGATGTGATCCCCCCGATGGATGGACTGCGCGCGCTCCCCATTGCGGACATGATTCCGCAGATTCTCCTCGGAGTAATCGGCAAGACCCCGGTGAACCTCGGGCGAAAGCTGGTTGACGACCGATGTCACAATTCCTCCCGGCTGAATGGCGTCATTGGTCGCATCACGCATCAACCCTCCCTCCAAGGTCGGGTCGAGCTGTCCCGGCAGCAACTGATGTCGTATCTCACCAGTAGCCGGATCAATTGTCGTCACGACGTTCTGGAAACCTGGATCTCGCGTATCTTCTACCAACGCAAAGAACACCTCGGTCTGATTCTCATTCAGATTTTGATACGCCTTGCTGAATTTAGCCCCCTCGTCTGCAAGGTCGAACTGAATCACGCCTGTTGACGGATCGAAGCTGTAGGAAAGGACGTTTGTTGCAAAGTCCAAGTCAGGCGCTAAAGCTCCGCTGCCACTCACAGCGTTAACTATTTGAATCGAGGAGCCGCCATCAGGTGCATCGGGGCCGACAAGATTAAGATCCAAATTACCCGCATACGTTGCAACACCATTGACATTAAGTAAGTCTGCTCCGAGCGCGCCGCCCGGATTGGAGACATCAATGCGAAGAGTGCCTGCGGGAGAGTTTGTGAAGTCTCCATCAATCGTGAGTGTTCCTAATACGCCGTCTCCACCAGGAGAAACGATTCCCGAATTATTGAGTCCCCCTACAACCGTCCCCGTCCCCTGCAGAACCGAGTAGGTCAGACCTCCACCGTTTTGAAGACTCGCGCCCCCCGCCAGATTGATAATGGAAGCGGCCTGCCCCAGTTGCCCACCAGCAATGACGGAAAGAGTGCCGGTATTGATGTTGATAGTGTCTGCATTGGAGGTACCTCGGAGAGTCACCGCTCCATCGCTGTTGAGAATTCCCATCCCCAGCGTGGTTGGAGCCGCGATTTCCGATCCACCCGATAGATCGTAGGTGGTCGCCGTGAGCGTTCCTGTTCCATTCACGAGCCCGCCGTCGTTGTTCAGGACACCGATGGTGTCGGTTGTGTTCACCGTCAATGTTCCCTGGTTCGTCACCGTGGCGGTGTCCCCGAGGTCTCCGTTATCGACAAGGGTCGATGCCGGCTGAATCGCAACCGTGTCATTCGTGGACACACCTCCCAGAGTGAGGGTACCCGTCTGAACCGTCAGCGCGCCACCGCCAATGCTGCCAGTCACCTGAACCGTCCCATTGCTGGTCGTGGTGCCCGAAAGCTTGCCTGTCACACTGGAATTATTGTTCAGGTTGGCCGTGGTGGCAGTCAGGGTGCCCGCTCCGCTGAGGAGGCCACCATTTGATGTGTAGACCGCCACGGTATCAGCGACATCAACGTCGAGGGTTCCCTGATTCACCACGAGTGCACCACCGGACAGTCCCCCGTTCTGGTTGTCGAGCGTCGCGCCTCCAATGATAAAGACAGGACTATTGGTCGATGTCCCAGCGAGAGCCAGAGTCCCGGTCTGCACGGTCAGGCTTCCCCCACCGATGGTGCCAGTCACGCCCACCGTTCCGTTGCTGGTGATGTTCCCCAAGAGATTGCCTCCCACGCTCGAGCCGTCATTCAGAGAAGCACCATTGGTCGCGGTGAGAATTCCTGCTCCTCCCAGTGTCCCACCAGTCGAAGAGTAGGTAAGGACGGTTTCCGGACCATTCACGTTCAGGGTGCCGTTGGTGTTATCGACCGCGATGCTGTCGATTAGATTGTTGCCAGTAAGCTCCACCGTGTTGCTCCCGACATTGAAGAACTCCGCATCAAGCATGTCGGTCGTCAGGGTCAAGTCACCCGTGATGTTGATTGTATCAATGCCGCCCTGACCGAAGAAATCCAAGCCGCCCGCTTGGGTTGCACCCAGGTTCAGGATGTCGTTCTGGTCACCTGCATTGATGGTATCCACGCCGACAAAAGCAATTCCGTTCGCGGTTCCAGCCTGATCTCCAGTATAGCTGAAAACATCAGCACCCGCAGTTCCATCCAGGATTCCACTCCCTGCACTGAACGACTCGATGTTGCTAAGTGTCACTCCATTCGTCGCAATCTGGTTGGCGACGCTGGTCAATGCCACATCAGCATTGGTCACCACCTGATCATTTCCGCCCGCCGCGTCCACCGTCGTCACATCGCTGAAGGAAATCCCACCCGCGTTGCCGGTGTTTGCTCCGGTCAGGTTGAAGGTATCATCGCCGCCGCTGCCGTTGAGCACGCCGTTGGTCGTCCCCAGGATCTCAAGGTTCGACACCGTCACCCCGTTGCTCAACGCCTCGCCGGCCGTCCCGGTCAGCTCCGTGTCCGCATTCGTGTTCAGCGTGTCGCTGCC
>JAKZES010000019.1 GCA_022548915.1 Verrucomicrobiaceae bacterium E54 | reverse complement strand
AGTTGCCTTCGGCTGCTCTCCCGTTGCTCGTCTCGGGAGGACTCAGACTCTCACTGGTTGGTTTCATGTATGTGCACGCGCACGAGTGGCGCTTTGCAAGCGCCATGCCGGGGCGTGGCGGCTTTCAGCCGCGGGGTTGAGACGACCTCTCCCATCCGCTCCGAAATGACACTCGCTGCCCGCCACCCCGCGCGGTCAGGAGACCGCTCCGCCCTGATATGGCGCTTGGAAAGCGCCACTCCTCACAAACCCGGATACGCGGCGCCGAGGTCGATCGAGTCGCCCTGGCGGTCGAGCTCGGCGACGAGCTGCCCGAACAGATCGCTGGCGATTTTCTGGCCTTCCGCCGTGGCGATCAGGTCGTTTCGTTCGTCCGGGTCCTTGGTGAGATCGAAGACGCGGGCGACCTTGGCCTCGGGATAGAGAATCAGCTTCTTCCCGTCCCGGGTGATCATGCGCTGATGGCTGCGATAGGCGCCGAAGACCTGCTTCCGCGGCGTCCCCTTCCCTTCCAGCAGCGGCAGCACGGACTGGAAATCGACGTCCTCGGGAATCTCCGCCCCGGCCAGTTGGAGGAAGGTCGGCATCACGTCCTGAAGGTAGATCGGGGCGGCGAGCTGTTTGCCTTTCGGCACACCGGGGCCCGCAAGGATGAAGGGCACCCGCACCGAATGGTCATACATGTTCTGCTTCCCCATCAGGCCGTGCTCGCCGCAACCGAGGCCATGGTCGGCGGTGAAACAGATCACGGTGTTGTCGGCATCGGGGCTCTGCGCCAGCCCCTCGAGGATGCGCCCGACCTGGGCATCCATGTGGCTGACGATCGCGTAGTACTCGCGGCGGTGGGTCTTGACGGCAAACTCGGTGCGCGGTGACGGGGCCAGCTTCTCATCGCGAAGGCTCTGGGGGGCCGCCATCGGATCGCGATAAGGATAAACCGGCAGGAAGTTCGCCGGCGTCTTCATGCGCTCGAGCGGGTAGAGGTCGAGGAACTCCTGCGGCATCTGGCGCGGATCGTGGGGGGCGTTGAAGGCGAGATACATGAACCACGGCCGTTCGTCCTCGGAGTCGATGAAGACCTGGTAATCGTCGACGATCACCTCGCTCCAGTGCTTTCCTCCCTTCCAGAAGCCCCCGATCGAACGGTCGGTCGGGTCCCACGGGTCGGGCTGGCCTTCGACCGGGCGCTCGTAGGCGGCCTTGACCGAGCCGGGCATGCCGGGACGGATGTTCCGGACCTCGTCGAAGATCTGCTCGGGTTTCATCTGGACGTGCCACTTGCCGGAGAAGCAGGTGCGGTAACCGGCGGCGGAAAGCTGCTGCGACCAGCTGCGGCCCTTGTCGGCGAAGTCGCGCTTGAGGGTCTTCTCGGCCGCCTGCACGCGCCACAGCTGATAGCCGGTGTTGAGCATCGTGCGGCTGGCGACGCAGACCGCCCCGTGCCAGCCGCCGGAGTTGTAGGCGTGGGTGAAAACGGTGCCCTGCTCGACGAGCCGGTCGAGATTCGGCGTGTCGATGTCCTCCTCGGATAGCGCGTCGATCGCCTTCCAGGTCATGTCATCGGCGAAGATGAAAAGCAGGTTCGGCTTGTCAGCGGCACCGGCGAAAGCCAGCGCGGCGAAGAAGGCGGCAAGTGTGCGGAGCATGCGGGATGCTAACGCCCATGCGGACCGTGGCAATGCTTTCGGGGAGTGGGTGGAGTGGCGCTTTCCACCTGTCCTCCGAAGCCTTGGCGAAGGGGGAAGCGCCATATCAGGGCCGGGCGGTCTCCTGACCGCGCGGTGGAGCGAAGGTGATCGCTTGACCTTTGAAGCCTGACCTGCCGGCCCGCCGTCCACCGCGGCTGAAAGCCGCCGCGCCCCGTCATGGCGCTTGGAAAGCGCCACTCCCCAACCCGCGCTTGGCGGGCCGACCGCAGTGCGCTATCCCGCGGGCATGGACGGATTCCGACTGGATGGCAAAGTGGCATGGGTGACCGGCTCAAGCCGGGGCCTCGGCCGGGTGATCGCCGAGGAACTGGCCGCCGCCGGGGCGCGGGTGGCGGTGAATTGCTTCTCACGCAGGGATGCCGCCGAGGCCGTGGTCGCGGGCATCCAGGAAAAGCGCGGCGAGGCGATGGTGGTGGCGGGCGATGCCATGGACGCCGGCGAAATCGACCGCATGGCGGGCGAGATCGAGGCCACATGGGGCGGTGTGGACATCCTGGTCGTCAACGCGACCCCCGACCAGCCGATGAAGGAGATCGCCGACTACCGCTGGAAGGATTATGAGGCGATGCTCGATGCTTTCGTGAAGAGCCCCTTCCTGCTGGCTCAGCGGTTGCTTCCCTCGATGCTCGAGCGCGGCAGGGGTCGGCTGGTGAACATCACCAGCGAGGTCTATCACGGTTCGGTGCCGCAGTTTTCCGCCTACGTCGCCGCCAAGGGCGGCCAGATCGGATGGAGTCGTTCGATGGCGGTGGAGCTCGCGCCCCACGGGATCACGGTGAACACCGTCGCGCCGGGTTGGATCCCGGTGGAGCGTCACGCGAACGATCCCCAGGAAGCCAAGGACGCCTACCTCGAGACCATCCCCGCCGGCCGCTGGGGAAGGCCGGAGGATGTCGCCGGGGCGGTGCGCTATTTCGCCAGCGATGCGGCGGCCTTCGTGACCGGCCAGACCCTTTGCGTCAACGGCGGGCGGACGCCTTGGTGAGGAGGGCTTCCAGACTGCGGTGATTCATCACCGCTCTGGCGAAGCATTTCCATGCGAGACCGGGTGCCCGTGAAGTTCCGCCAATGGCTTGGCGCGGCGATGGATCGCCTGCCGAGAGCGGTGATGAATCACCGCAGTCTGGATCCAATCCCTCAAGCAATCAACTCGTGGATCGGCTCGGCGCCTTCGACGCCGACGAGCTTGTGGTCGAGCCCGCCGTAGAAGTAGGTGAGGGCATTCGGATCGAGGCCCATCTGGTGGAGGATGGTGGCGTGGAGGTGCTTGACCTGAACGCGGTCCTTGACCGCCTCGGCCCCGAGTTCGTCGGTCTCGCCGAAGCTGATGCCGCCCTTGATTCCACCCCCGGCGATCCACTGGGTGAAGCCGTAGGAGTTGTGGTCGCGACCGGTGCCCTTGGCATACTCGGCGGTCGGCTGGCGCCCGAACTCGCCGCCCCAGACGACCAGCGTCTCGTCGAGCAGCCCCCGCTGCTTGAGGTCCTTGAGCAGGCCGGCGATCGGCTTGTCGGTGTTGCCGGCGTGGTGCTCGTGGTTCTTCACCAGGTCGCCGTGGGCGTCCCAGTTGGCGTCGTTGTGGGCACCGCCCGAGTAGATCTGGATGAAGCGCACGCCGCGCTCGACGAGGCGCCGCGCGAGGATGCACTTGCGCGCGAAGTCGTCGGTGCGTGGCTCGTCCATCCCGTAGAGGCTCTTGATGTGCTTCGGTTCGCTGTCGACATCGATCGCCTCGGGCGCGGTCGCCTGCATCCGGTAGGCGAGTTCGTAGGAGGCAATGCGCGCGGCGAGGTCGGAGTTGTGCTCGCGCCCCTTCAGGTGGCCGCGGTTGATGTCGCCGACGAAGTCGAGCAGCGAGCGCTGCTGGACCCGGTCCATGCCATGCTGGTTCGAGAGGTTGAGGATGGGGCTGCCCTGCGAACGGAAGACCACGCCCTGGTAGGACGCCGGCATGAAACCTGACGACCAGTTCTTGGCACCGGAAATCGGGCCGCCGGTCTTGTCGAGCATGACGACGTAGCCGGGCAGGTTCTCGTTGAGCGAGCCGAGGCCGTAGTTGACCCACGATCCCAGCGACGGCTTGCCCGAGATGAGCGAGCCGGAATTCATCATCAGCATCGCCGAACCGTGGATCGGCGAATCGGCGGTCATCGAATGGACGAAGGCGATGTCGTCGACGCAGTCGCCGACGTGCGGGAACAGGGTCGAGACCGGCTTGCCGCACTCGCCGCGCGGACTGAACTCCCACTTCGGACCGACCACCCGGCCCTCGTTCTTCTTGCCGCCGCGGCCGAAGGTCTTGACCGGAATGGTCTTGCCGTCGAGCGGGTAGAGCTTGGGCTTGTAGTCGAAGGTGTCGATGTGGCTCGGTCCGCCATACATGAACAGGAAGATGACCGCCTTGGCCTTGGCCGGGAGCTGCGGCTCGCGGGGCGCGAGCGGGTTCTCGAACCCGGCGAGTTCGTCGGCGAAGGCACGGTCGCGCGAGAGCATGCCGGCAAGGGCAAGCGAGGTGAAACCGCCACCAAGCTGGTGGATGAACTCGCGGCGGCGAACGCGGTTGCAGAAGTCACGCATGGAAACAGAGGGTAAGCGGAAAGCGGGAGGCGGCAAAGACGAAGATCAGTCGACGAAGACGAACTCGTTGAGATTGAGGGCGGCGAGGCAGAAGCGGTCGAGCGCGGTGGCTTCGTCGAGATCATGGTCGCGACGAAGCGCTTCCATGAAGGCCAGCGAGCGCTCGATTTCCGAGGGCGAGGCCGGACGACTGAGGAGCAGCTCGAAGGCCCGCATGACCTGGGCGCGGGAGTCGCCGGGACACTCGCGGCGCAGTCTTTCGGCGAGCACCCGGGCGCTGTCGTTGGTGAAGTCGCTGTGAAGCATCGCCAGCGCCTGGGTGGGAACCGTGGTGGTGAAGCGGACCGGGCACGAGTTGTCGACGTCGTTGAAGTCGAAGTCGGTGAATATCGAGGGCATGAGCGAGCGCTTCACCTTGACGAAGATGCTGCGGCGGTTGGCCTGGTCGGGCGGGCTCTTGCCCCACTTCGCCCCCTTGGTCGATGAGGTCGCGAGCACTTCCGCCGGCAGCTCGGGATAAACCGACGGGCCGCCCATCTGGAGATTGAGCTGACCGGTGGCCGCAAGGATGGAATCGCGGATCTCCTCGGCCGTGAGCCGTCTTGGATTGCCGCGCCAGAAACCGTCGTTGGCCGGATCCTTGGCGGCGGCCGGCTCGTGGGAGGACGAGGCCATGCGGTAGGCGCGCGACGTGAGCAGGAGCCGGTGCATTTCCTTCACGCTCCAGCCGCGGCGGACGAACTCGGTCGCCAGCCAGTCGAGCAACTCGGGATGGGTCGGCGCCATGCCGAGAAAGCCGAAGTCGTTGGGGGTCGGCGACAGGCCGCGACCAAAGTGGTGCTGCCAGATGCGGTTGACCATCACCCGGGCGGTGCGCGGATGGTCGGGGCGCGCGAGCCATTTCGCGAGGGCGAGGCGGCGCCCGCTCGACTCGACACCTTCCGGCTTCTCGATGACGGCATCCCCCCCGCCCCAGATCAGCGGGAAACCGGGCGTCACCTCGTCGCCGGGTGCATGCACACTGCCACGGATATGCACACGGGTCGGAGGCACCTCGGGTCGTTCCTTTACGGCCAGCACCGGCATCTGCCGACGCGCCGCGTCGCCTTCCAGACCGGCGAGGGTCTGGCGCAGTTTCTCATACTCACGCACCTGATCCGGAGGCAGGCCGGCCAGCGGCACCAGCTCATCCATCGCCATCCCCCCGGCCTCGATCCCGAGGTCGAAGAACTGCCCGCCGCCCGTCTGCCAGACGCGGGCGGCGATGACATTGCGCCCGGTCTGCAGCGCACCAATAAATTCCTCCGACGCCTCGATCCGGAGGTAGGCCCGACTGTAGCCGTCGAGTTCCAGCACCGGCCGACCATTCAGATACAGCTCCAGCGCCTCGTCGTGATAAACGTGCAGAACCGCCCGCTTCGGGATCTCCTCGAGGCCGAAGGTCGTCTGCAGCCAGATCTCCGGACCGTCCCAGCGGGTCTTGCCCCTGGCTCCCGGGACCTCGGTGCCGAAGCCCGCAAGACCTTCCTTCCACCCGGCCAGCTCGGCGCGGAAACCCACCGACGACCAGTCCTCGGGCGGCGCTTTCGTCGTGTAGTGCCAGCGCCACGGTTCGCGCCGGGCGTCGGTGACGAGAAACTTCGTCCCGGCGGCGGCGCCCTCCGGCTTGTTGGCGGAAAGCTTCATCGCGCGCTCCTCGATCCGGGACAGCTTCTCGCGGACCTCCCGTTTGCGGCGCTCGAGTTCCTGCTCGTCGGCGGGCGAGCGTTCTCCGGTGGGTGCCTCGACCATCACCACACTCGCCTTTCCCCTCTCCATCGGCGTGATCCCGCGCAGGAAACTGACGAAGCGGTAGTAGTCCGACTGCGGAATGGGATCGCCCTTGTGGTCGTGACAGCGCGCGCAGCCCACCGTCATCGCCATGAACCCCTCGGTGATCACCCGCACGTTGTCGTCGATCACATCGAACTCGTACTGCTCCTTGTCGGCCGGCTCGTCGTCCCACTGCATCAGGCGGTGGAAACCGGTGGCGGTGATCGACTCGGCGTCCCGGTCGGGCAGCTCGTCGCCGGCGAGCTGCTCCATCAGGAACCGGTCATAGGGCTTGTCCTTGTTGAAGGCATCGATCACCCAGTCGCGGTAGCGCCAGACCTGGGGTTTGTCGGCATCGCGCTCGAAGCCGTTCGACTCGGCGTAGCGCACCACGTCGAGCCAGTGCCTCGCCCATTTCACCCCGTAGTGCGGCGACGCCAGCAGTCGCTCGATTTCCCGCTCCCAGGCATCGGGCGCGGGATCGGCGACGAAGCGCTCGATCTCGGCCAGGGTCGGAGGCAACCCGGTCAGGTCATAGGAAAGCCGGCGCAGCAAGGTCGCGCGATCCGCTTCGGGCGCGGGCTGAAGTCCCTTCCCGGCAAGCCCGTGGAAGATGAAGGCATCGACCGGATGGGCGCCCCAGCCGGCGTCCTCCACCTGCGGCACCTCGCCGCGCTCCATCGGCCGGTATGACCAATGGTTGAGAGTTGTCTCGTTGACCTCGGTCACCCCCGCCAGCGGGTCGTGTACCTCGACGAGGCGGTTGGCGTCCTCCGGAGTCCACGGGGCACCCATGCCGATCCACTTGCGGATCGCCGCGATCTCCCCGTCCGGCAATTTGCCCCGGGGTGGCATCTCAAGGTCCTCGTCCTCGTAGGAAAGCACCTTGAGCAGCAGGCTGGCGTCGGGATTCTCCAGGTCGATCGCCGGACCATGATCGCCCCCGAGCAGCAGGCCCTTGCGGCTGATGAGTTGCAGCCCGCCGCGGACCTTGACCTCGCCGCGGGAGTCGGTGCCGCCGTGGCACTTGAAGCAGTTCTCCTCGAGAATGGGCCGGACCTCTCCCCTGAAAAATGCCACCCCCGGATCCTCCGCCAGGGCCGGCACGGACGCGGCAGCGGCCAGGCCAAGGAGTGGCAATCGGGCGAAAAGGCTCATGGTGAAGCGGCTTTCTACGACATCGGTCCGCCAAAGCTATCTTTCAAGCTGGATGTTCCAACGGGGGCGGCGATCAGGCTGCCGGGTTTTCCCCTTGCCAAAAAATCGAGTGGGGTCTAGACCTCCGCCCCGTCCCGCAAGGAGACCCATGGGTAGGTGGCCGAGTGGTTAAAGGCGGCAGACTGTAAATCTGCTCTCGTATGAGTACGCTGGTTCGAATCCAGCCCTGCCCACCAGCCTCCGCCCGGGCTTCGATGAGGCCCGGGCGGAGGCTGGTGCCGCGCCGGAAGCGAAGCGGAGGCGGGCTGGTATGAAGCACCCCGGGACTACGGCTCGGCAAGCCAGCCTGAACGAACAGCGTCATCCAAGAAGGATACACTACACCTACGTTCTTCAAAGTGAGTCGAACCCGGAGCGACACTACATCGGACCCACGGCGGACCTGAAGACCCGTCTTGGCGAACACAACCGCGGCGGATGCCCCCATACCGCCAAATACCGGCCGTGGCTGATCAAGGGTTACTTCGCATTCCAATCGAAGGAGGTCGCCCAGCGGTTCGAGCGATACCTGAAATCGGGATCAGGCCGCGAGTTCGCGCGCAGGCATTTCGAGTAGCCCCGTCGCCCCGGGCTTCGAAGAGGCCCGGGCGAAGGCTGGCGGGTATCACCGCGCGGGCCGGTAGTGCGAACCCCGACCCTTGCCGTGAAGCTCCGCCACGCCGGCCTGGACCAATTCTCCAAACTTGCCCTTCAAGGTATGGCGGTTTGCTCCGGTGGCCTCCGCAGCCTCGGCGACCGACAAGGCACCGCGCTCGCGAAGCAGGCCGGCAAGGCGTTCGGCAAGTGGCGAAAGGCCGGTTGGCTCCCCGATTCGCGGGCCGAGCTTTTCCCGGAGCCGGTCCACCTGAGTATGCATCGAGCGCAGGAAAAACAGGATCCACGGTTCCCAGTCGGCGTCATTGCTGCCTAGGGTCGTCTGGGTCCGCCGCAGCGCGAGGTAGTAGGCCTCCTTGTTGTGTTCGATTACGCTCTCCAGCGAGCTGCACGAGACGAAGCTGTAGCCGCTGCGGAGCAGCAGCAGGTTGGTCAGCGCGCGGGATAGCCGTCCGTTCCCGTCCTGGAAGGGATGGATCGCAAGGAACACCACGTTGAAAACGGCGATTCGCAGCAGCGGGTGCAGCACCGGCTCGCGTTCTTCTCCGGCCAGCCACTCGAACAGCTCCTGCATCAGCCGCGGGGTATCGAATGGGGTTGCGGTCTCGAAGACGATGCCGATCTGCTGGCCATCCGGGCCGATGGCTGCGACATGGTTCGGCAGGGTCTTCCACCCGCCGCGGTGCCTCTCGTCCTTGCTGCTGTAGCGAAGCAGGTCCCGATGAAGCTGGAGGACGACACCCTCGGTCACCGGCATGTCCGCCCACGACGCCTGGATTGTCTCCATCACGTGGGCGTATCCGGCGACCTCCTCCTCGTCGCGGGAACGGAACGACTCCGACTGAAGTTTGCCGAGTAACGCCTCGACCTCGCGATCGCTGAGCCTCGCTCCCTCGATCCGGGTGGAGGATCCAATGCTCTCGATGGTCGCCACCCGGCGCAGTGAGGTCAGCCTCTCGGGCTGGATGTTCTCAACGACCCGCCACTCCCCTTTGAATTCGTCGATCGACGCGATCAGGCGGAGAATTTCGTTGGAGGGCTGGAAGCGGGGAGGGAGCATCGGATGGCGGGCATCCTACCTCCATTTACATCCAATTCCATCCATTTATTCTCCAATTCCATCCATTTCAACCCATCACCGAGCAGCCCCCACGGTTTATCCCGGAGAAAGCTCCATGAAGGCTAAGACCATGCGGATCGGACCTTGATCCTCGGCGGAAAGATTCCAGCCCAGCGCATGCTCCGAGCGTAGCCCCATACAAACACCCCGCAGTCAGCGCCCCGCGAAGCGCCACCCCACTTCCTGGCCGCGAGGTGTCCACTCGCTACGGCGCCCCCACGAACCTTCGGCGGAAGAACTTCCGCTGCGCACCCAACTGCTCGTCGAGCAGGCGGATCACGACTTCTTCGCGCGTGCCATCGATCGGCACGCTGCCGATCACTTCATAGTCCACTCCCTCGACCATCGGCGTGAAGCCCGACAAGGTTGACGAGGACTCGTAGGAAATCACCACATCCTCGCCTGTGAGACGCACCGGGTGGGTGAAGAACCACGAGCCATCGCTGCGGAGAAGCGATGCCGAGTGGAGCGTGACGTCAAAGGCAGCGGTGGGGTCGAAGCCCGCCGCGTAGTCCTCGAAGTTGCTGCGGCCGTTGCCGTTCGCGTCGAGTGCAGGGTCGAGCAGCGGATGGAGGGTCGCGAAGGTCATCAGCGCCCCCTCGTAGGCACCGAGGTCGATCGCGGTTCCCTGAATCCGGACCTTCCCGGCGAGGTCGAACTCCGAGGGGTTCGACGCAGCGTCACCGAGTTCCAGGGCGGGGGATCCGGGCATCAGGCGGAAGTCGTCCGCCGCGACGAATTGCGGGTCCTCGGTCGAAACCACCGCGCCCGGCAGCGGCGCGTAGCCGCCCTCGATCAGGTTGTTGAGACTGCCGGCATCGAGCGGGTCGGTATCCAGGACGATGCCTCCGGTGTTCCCCCAGACGATGCAGTTCCTCATCAGCGGGTTCGTACTGGCGTCCCCGTAGATGGCCGACCCGATGGGTGAGTTGTTGGCGGCAAAGGTGCAGTTGATGAACTGTGGATCCGAGTTGAAGCCCCGGACCGCCCCGCCCTGCGGGGCCGAGTTGCCGGCAAAGAGACAGTTGATGAAGGCCGGACTGGCGCCGTTGGTGAGGTAGACCGCGCCACCCGAGCCGCCCGCAATATCGCTGACATTGTCGACAAATGACACGTTGGTAAAAGTGACCGAGCCATTCGCGTCCGCGGAGAGGTCGTCGGCCCGGCGGGTCTGCTGGTAGAGGTCCGCCACCTCGACTGCCGAGAGGTTTCCGTTCCAAATGCTGATCTCGTCGAGCTGCCCGGTCAGGAAGTCGGACGTCACAGGGCCGCCCGTGTCGTATTCCTGACCGATGGCCCAGCCGAGGCCGCCACCGACATTGCCCACGGTCGCGAGGATGATGTGATTCCAGATTACCACGCCGTTCCGGTAGACCGTGACATCGGTGGTGCCGTTGCCCAGGTCCCTGCCAACCACCGCGAGGTGCTGCCAGCCCGTCGTCGGTGTCCCCGCCGTGTGGGCGTCACCCCGGATCCGGAAATGGTAGCCCGAATCGTAGAAGCCGAAGAGAACCTGGTTTCCACCGTTGCTGTCGTGCTTGCCGATGAAAGCCTGGGCATTGCTGGTGGTCGTGGGGTTCACCCACAGGGCGATGGTGAAGGTATTGGAGATGTCGAAGGCCGATCCGTTCACCCGGTCGTTGCCGTCGAAATTCAGCGCCCGGCCGACCGGTCCGGCCACCGACTTGTTGGCCGTGCCGTTGTTGTTGACGAGCGTCGCCGAACGCCCATTGCCGGAACGGTCGGCGACGACGGTTCCGTTCGACGCCGGGTTCTCGTCAAAGTCCAGGTACATCGCCAAGCCGAGGTTGACGTTGGAGTGGTAGGCCCCGCCGTATTTCGCCCGGTTTTCCTTGATCAGCAGGTTGGAGAAGCTCGGCGAGCGGCGTCCCACGGTGATGCCGGCTCCCAACGAATCTCCGCCACTGGCGTCGGCATTGCCGCCGGTCAGGGTGAAACCATCGAGCAGCGAGTCGAGATCCGCCGAACGCGCGTCGATGATGTGATGGCAGTTGTCGGAGATCGTCGCCGCACCGATTTCCCCGGAGAGCACGGTGCCATTGCTTGCGGGATCCGGATTGCGGCTCGACCAGCGGCCTCCACCCGCGGGGAAGCCCCCGTAGATCCGCACGCCGGGGTTGAGGACGAAGGAGTCGCTGCGCTGCGTTCCGGGAACATAGATGCCTGCCGCCACCCAGATTTCCTCGCCGGGCTGGGCGATCGCGATCGCTGCCTGAAGGTCGGGGAAGGCATCCTCCCAGCTGGTGCCGTCGCCCAGGCCGGCGGAACCCTGCGCGACGTAGTGAATGGGCGTGGGCCCCTGATAGTCCGCGAGCACGATGCTGGCCGGATCATGGGGATTGGGGAAAAGGTCACCACTGTTGGTCATGTACTCATCGCCGAAGTAAACCGCGAAGGATCCTCCCCCCGCCATGAACACCCGCGAGCCGCTCATACCCTCGGCATCGAAGATGCTATCCGGTGCCGTGAGGATGGTGAACACGTCGCCGTAAGACGGCCGGAAGCCGTCCGCAAGGACGGGCTCGACGACCGCCTCGCTGTAGAATCCGGTGGTGATGTCGAGGTGATCATGGTCATTCACCCCGCGCAGAACCGGTCGGATCACGCTTCCGCTATCGAGATTAAGATCCTCGATGGTGCCGCTTCCGCTGACCGTGCCCGAGGTGGTCGCGCTTGCCAACAGGGTGCCGCCATCCATCTCGAGGTCCCAGTCGCCGGGCTCGATCGAGACGGCTTCAAAGGTCCCCGTGACGCGGATCGCCCCGAAGGCGTCCACAAAAGACGGCCCGGTCACGCTGCCGAGACACCAGAGCGTGGCTCCGTTCCCGATGCTGAGAAATTCGGCCGACATCTCGACATCGACTATGGCCGTCCGGTTCGCTCCGCCGAATGCCGGCCCGTCCGGATGTTGTCCGAGAAGCTCGATGGTCCCCGCCTTGGCGGTGTTGTCCGGGTGGGTGGCCAGCACGCCCCCGTTGATGACCGAACTGTAGATCTCGATCCTCTCGCCGCCCGCTTCATTGGGGTTCGGGCTGGCGAGGACGCCTCCCTCGTTCTCCACGATGGAGTCAATGATCCGGAGCGAGGAATTGGCGATGATCTCGCCGGTCCGGTTGTCGAGAGCCGTCGAGTCGATCCGGATCGTGCCGGCGCTCTCGATCGTGCCTGTGTTCTCGATCTTGCCGCTCGACTCCGGAGCGAGCGTTTCTCCAGCACCGAGTTCACCGAGTTCCTCGAGGGAAACCAGCGACACGCTTTCGGGATCGAAGAAGATCTGCTCATCGGACCCGAGAGTCTGGCTGCCGGTGAAGGTTGGAGAGGTGATTTCAAAGGCATGCGGCGTCTCGATCAGCCCGGCATTGCGCAGGTTGCTCAGCGCGAAGACCTCCGGCGTGGCGCTGGCAAACTGCACCCTGACATCCGCCCCGATGCTGATCGCGTCCGCGGGATTTCCACCGAAGTCGGGACCGCGGTCGAAGACGAAGTCGTAGCCGGTGGTCGAGGTCCAGCTCGCCGAGCGCTCGAGGCGGGTCATGCCCGCGAAGGTCACGTCACCGGTGATGGTCTCGGCATCCGCATCGTCATTCAAATAGCGGCCCTCTTCGATGGTGTAATCGCCGACGAAGGTGATGTTCTCAACCCGCACGTCCCTCAGCACCGAGTTCGAGATGTTCACCACCGTCCCGGGAACCCGGCCGCGGAGGACGCCCCCCACGATCCGCGCGTCGCTGATCTGCCCCGGCAGGATGCTCCCGAACTCGATGATGCCGTCGGTGTTGTCGTAGAAGCCCCCGATCAGGTTCAGATCGATCTCGGTGTCGTAGCCGGTGATGGTGCCGAAATCGTCCACAAATTCGTAGGAGTCGTAGGCGGTGATCGTGCCACGGTTCACCAGCCCCGGGGCGGCGGCATTCATGTCTCCTGGCGGATTCAGGGTGATCCCACCGCCGAGGAAGTCAGGAATCGGTTTTACCAGGGCGCCTTCCTCCAGTTCGAGCACCACACGGTCCTGACCAATCGCCCCGGAAGCGAAGAAGTCGAGACCGGCTGGCACGGTGAAACGGCTGCCCGGGTTTCCCCACAGGCCGCTCAGCGCCAGGCTCGATCTCGGATCATCGGGTCCTTCGTAGTCCGACTCGTCGGGGAACTCGATCTCGTAGTCGTCATCGATCAGGTCCAGTTGCTGCAACATCACGGCCACGCCCTCCTCGATCACCAGCTTGCCGGCCACGGCGATTCTCCCGGAGGCGACGTGGGTGCCGAGCGTCACGTTCTCAAGCAGGATGCCGGTCCCACCGGTCCTGACATCGAAGGCTCCCGCCCCGGCATTGAGCTCTCCGTCGAACGAACCATTGATCAACAGATCGAAGAAACTTTCCGCGCTCCGCGGAACGAACAACTCGCTCTCGAAGCGCACGTCGACGAAGTCCACGTTGGTCATCACCACCCTTGCAGGCTTCGAGCCCGCGAGGTAGTCCCGATCGGTGTCGCGATAGTGGAGACCGGGCGAAACCAGCCCGCCCTCGATCCGGAGATTTTCCATGCGGGTGTCGATGTCTTCCGAAAGCGAGGACGCGCCGATCGCTCCCCCGAGGGCGATCACGCCGCCCTGGTTGTCCATGGTGCCCCCGCCGAAGATGCCGTCCGGCTGGATCACTCCCCGATTCGAAAAGATCGGCTGTGCCTTGACCGCCTCGACGGCCGCCGCGTAGCCGGGATCACCCGTCCCCGGGATGCTGTTGTCGTCGTAGCTGACCGAGGCCCTCAGCAGCAGCCCTTCGTTCTCCACGAACAATCCGTCGCTGTCGAAACCCGCCCGATGCATCACCTGTCCGGCACCGATCGTGAGCGTCTCTCTTTCGTCCACCGGCAGATCCGGGACACCCTTGAAGCGCGTGACGTGCATGAGACGCGGATCCGACTCGTTGGTCATCCGGAACTTCCATCCGCCCTCGCCGATCAACTCGACATTTCCGTCCAGCAACAGCTCGGTGGTGTCGAAGTAAGCGAGGAGCAGCCCGTTGTGATCGATCACCCCCGACAGCGTCAGCGAGTCGGCGTGAGAATCGACCGTCAGCAGGTCACGCGACTCGACAAACTCATAGACATTGTCGCCTGCAAGAAGGCGCTTCTGCTCAAGGAAGGGATCGAAGCGATAACAACCGTCGATTCTGAGATCTCCGAGGCGAACATTGGCTCCCTGGAGCCGCAGCAAGTATTGATATTGAAGGTAATCGTCAGCCAGAAGGTTGCCGGTGACAGGATTGTCGAGCTCGAGGCTCGCCTGGTCGATGTCGCAGGGCAGAAGGCCCAGCAGGTCGCCCGGCTGGAGATCGCTGCGATCATAAGTCAGCAGTCCGCCGAAAACGCCCCCGTTGTCGACCGTCGCACGGGCCACGGTGGAAGGGGCGAATCCATAGCCGTTCTGCCCGGTCTCCTGCAGCTTGATCGAGCTGCCGTCGAGCCGCAGGTCGACGTCGTTGATCTCGAGATAGCCACCCCCGGTCGTCCGCAGGTTTGCCCGCGTCAGCACCACCTCGTCATCGGTGGCCACCGGATCGCCGATGATCCGGATCGTGCGCTGGGGAAGGTCGGCCGCCAGGGCGATGGCATCGCCGACCACCGGCTGCGAGTCGATGAAAGCCGCGTCCTCCCGCTCGAGCCGACTGCGGTCGAGGGTCAGGATCTGCTCGTCGATCTGCCCGGCCGGCTCGAAGCCGAAGGTCGATGCGGGGTCGATGCGGAAGTAGCCGTCTTTCAGCACCAACTCCGAGGAAAGACCTGGTGAGGCAAAGGGCCAGCCGGAGACCTGGAGCTTCGCATCCGCCCCTTCCAGAATGAAGCTCGGCAGGCTGCGGTCGCCATCACCCGCCGGATCGATCGTCAAGGGCGAGCGCGGGTCGGCAGGACCACTCAGAATCGTCCCGCGGTTCACGATTTCCAGCTGGTTCGCGCCGAGCTGCCCGTGTCCGAGAATGGTGTGGCCGCTTTCCTGCAGCAAGCTGTCACCGGAGATCACGTTGAACGACGACGCCGTGGTCGAGAGCGTGCCGCTACCGGTCAGGACCTGGCCGTCGCCGGTGAACCTCAACTCGGTCGGCGCGGTATTGCCGAGCAAGCGGATCAGGCCGTCATTGGTAATCACCCCGGCCTGTTCGCGCACGTAGAATTTTTCGATCTCAAGGCTGCGGCCGTCCTGGATGAAGAGCCGGGTGTCGTCGCCGATCTCAAGCCGGTCGATGGTCACCGAGACGTCCTGATCGACGTCGAGCAGCAGGCCCGGACCGATGCTGACGTTGTAGGCTTCGACCGTGCTGTTGTTCGGGTAGTCGTTGAAACTTCCGCCGCCATCGAGGGTGACGTTCCAGTTGCCGGCATTGCTCCAGTTTCCCGAACTCGTCGGGTCCGCCCAGGTCGCCTGATAGACCGGAATGTCGGGGTCAAAGGTGATCACCATCAGGTCGTCGTTGGCGAACTGCTCGATCTCCTTGCTGTAAACGACCGGGCTGCCGCCACCATTCGGCACCGCCGTGGCGGACATCGCCAGATTCAGGCCACGGGCAGAGTCGTCCTCGGGGACGAGGATCACGAAGACGTCGAACTGGCCGGCCACGAACTGGCCGTTGATGACATCGCCCGCGCCCCCGAAGTCGGGGTCGTTGAGATAGCCACCCTCACGCAGCGTGGCTGCGTGCTTCGGAGTGGTCTCCGACGGGGTCAGCGGCAGGACAACCTCGTTCAGACCAAAACGCACATCGACCAGTTCCGAGCTGCGGGGGTTGAACACGAAGACCCAGTCATAACCGGGAAAGTCGACACTCAGGCCTAACTCCGTCGCGATCAGATCGGGTGCCTCGTCGAGTCGCACGGCGGCCACCACGGCCCCCTGTTCATTCTCGGGATCCACCGCCGCGTAGTCCTCGGCCCACTGCTTCAGCGTCTTCGATTCCTTCGCCCCGCCCCCGGGCGGCGGCAGCATGACCGTGAACTGGTCCGCCTCGAAGGCATCGCTCGGTGCCGCCGGGTCGGAAATCAACCCGAAGGCCTCGGCTCCACCGATCAAACCGGGAATCGTCGGGGTCAGCGGGCTCCCCCGCAGATAGGGGTTGGCGGCCATCGTTCCCTCCCGCGTCGTGCTGCCCACCACCGCCGGCGTCACTTGGAACTCGCCAGGCTCATCCGCAAACTCTCCGGCAGGCGTTCCCGGCGTCACCTGGTTGGTGCCGATGAAAAGCCGGCCACCGCCGCCGATCGTTTCGACATCGTCCTGATTCCCACCGAGAAGGCCGATCGAGCCGCTTCCCTTCACCTGGGTGCCCTCGATGATGACCGTGCCACCCGCCCCGCCGGCGCCCTTGCCGCCCGGACTGCCCGTGCCACCCAGCCCCCCGGAGCCTCCATCACCCCCGTCGCCTCCGCGGCCGGCGTTCGGAGTGTTGCCCAGGGCAAATGAAATCGCACTCCCCACGCTCACGCCCGGGGCTGGATCCAAGCCCTCCAGGCCGAGCCCGCGGGGGGGAAGCGAGTTTTCGGTGGTTCCCGCGGCACCCGTTGCGCCGTCGCCACCGTTCGCTTGAATCGCGCCGTCGAAGAAAATCGTTCCACCCGCCACCAGCCGCAGCGCCCCGCCGCCGGCTCCACTCGCGCCACCAGTGCCACCGTGCCCGCCCTTGCCGCCATCTCCGCCGCGACCCCCGAAGCCGCCCATGCCACCGGTCGCACCCAGCTCGATCGAGGGAAACTTCTTGGTGTCCGTCTCGTCCTTTTCCTTCTTCCGATCGAGGTAGTGCTGGACGAGGTCCTTCAGCGACTTCACCCCGGCTCCGATGATCCCGAAGAGCGAGGTCGGGATCGGCTCGATCCACTCGCCCTGCCCCCCGGCACCCGAACCGCCACCTCCGCCGCCGGGACCGCCCGGGCCGCCGCCGCCCCCGGCACCGGACCCACCGGCATTTCCGCCGCTCAAGACCCAGTCGTCGCCGCTGTTGACACCGGAATCGCCGTCGCTTCCGGCGCCATTCGCGGCCGGTGGCTCGTCCTCGGCCGATACGCCGTCCACGCCGTCGTTCCCATTGAAAAACAGATTGCGAAAGGTTTCCTCGTCGCGGCTCGCCTCGCCGAAAAAGAAGACCCGGATGGCTTCACCCTGAAACCAGATCTTCGGCGGATAACCCGCGAGTTCACCAGCGTCGCCTCCGGTGCCTCCGGGACGGGCCGGGGCCTCGGGGCTGCCCGCGTCCCCACCCACACCGCCGCCCGAGCCGCGCGCATTGAACCCCGCACGGCCCCGGCGGCCCTCGCCGCCGGCAGAACCGCTCGACCCGGCCGTGCCGTCGAAGCCGGACAGGCCCCTCGCCGCGGGCAATCCCGGGGTCGTCACCTTGACCGGCGACTGGAGGACCGGCACTGAGGCACCGCCCAGGCCACCAATTCCCAAAAACCCGCCGAGTCCGCCCTTGCCCCCGGTTCCACCTCGCCCACCACGACCTCCGGAAACCCCCGCTCCACCACCCGCACCCGGCTCCGAGTCGATCGCGGAAAAGTTCACCGTCGCCCCCGGATCGATCCGCACGTCGTTGCCGACACGAATCTCCACCGGATACGGTCCCACCCCGCGCAGGGAATCCCCCGCGGCAAGATGCAGGTCGCCGCGGATCACCACCTCAAGCGTCTGGTCGCCCCGACGATTGATTGCGTGAAGGCTTTCGCCGAAGTCGTGGTCCAAACCGTTCTCATCCCGGATCGTCCCATCCCCGCTGTTGATCAAGATGTCGACCGCCCCCGCGATCGGACTCAACAGAGCCATCGCACCAAGACCAACATATTGCAGGCGGTGGAGAAATGAGGCACCGGACAACTTCATGGCACCCCAAGTTTCAGCGTGCCAAACAGTGACATAAGGTTCACCCTAAGAACCGCTGAGAAGCGTGTCTACATCCATCTAGACGCATATCTTGCGCCCACCGGATTGCCACATAGGCTGATCATTCCCCGGTCTTCCGCCGCAGGATCCACCCCTTTCCCACAGCTTGGTTACCGCTCCCCGGTCAACGCGTCCCATGAACCGACCGGACGAGGCTCGGCCTCTGGAATTCGCGCAGGCCGCACGCCCTTGATCGACAGAGGCCACTTTTCCCCGACTGCTCCGGGTCCTTGCCCGCTCGGGTGCCGGTTTCACAACCGGCGCTCCTGGATCGCGTCCATCCGCGCCCTGCGGACAGGTTTCGGCTCGTCGGATCGTAGGTTGGGGGCTTTCCTGATGGCAACGCCACCATTGCATCCATGAATTCCTCAAGACGACAGTTCCTCACGACCTCGGCCCTCGCCTCGGCGGCGGCTGTTTCCACGACCCCGGCCCGCTCGGAAGAGACGGCGAAGGCCGGCACGCTCGAGCTGAAGCAGGGCGCGACGATCCTGCTCCAGGGCGACTCGATCACCGACGCCGGCCGAGACAAGACGATCGCCGAGCCGAACCACACGAAGGCACTGGGCAACGGCTACGCGAGGATGATCGCCTACCACCTGCTTTCGAAGTATCCCGAAAAGGAACTCAAGCTCTACAACCGCGGCATTTCCGGAAACAAGGTGCCCGACCTCGACGGCCGCTGGGAAAAAGACTGCCTCGAGCTCAAACCCGACATCCTTTCGATCATGATCGGGGTGAACGACTACTGGCACACCGTCGCCTTCGGCAGCAAATACGAGGGCACTGTGGAGAGCTACGGAACCGGATTCAAGGCGCTGCTCGACCGGACCCGCGAGGCCCTGCCCGACACCCGGATCGTGATTTGCGAGCCCTTCGTGGTGCGCGCCGCCGACGGTTCGACGCGGCCCGACTGGTTCCCGGAGTTCGACCAGCGTCGCGAGAAGGCACGCGAAGCGGCCCAGGCCAGCGGCGCGCTCTACGTCGAGTTCCAGCAGATGTTCGACGCCGCGGTGGCGGCGGGATATCCGCACAAGGAACTGGCCGGCGACGACATCCACCCCTCGCCCCACGGGCACGCGCTGATGGCATCGCGTTGGCTGGGCGACACCGGGCTTGCATGATCGGTGCCCGACCGCACGTAGTGACGCGCCATGGCCGAGTTTCCTTCCACCGACCGCAGACAGTTCCTCCGATACGGCATTGGCGGTATCGCCATTGCCAGCACCAGCCATGTCGTGCTCGCGCGCGACGGCATCACGGTCGGCACGGAACCCGAAGAGCTCGCGAATGATCTGACCACCGAGGTCGATGTCGTGGTCGTGGGCGGCGGCACCGCCGGCACCGTCGCCGCCATTCAGGCCGGGCGTGCCGGAGCGAGGACGCTACTGCTGGAACGCAGCGGCCAGCTCGGCGGCATGACCACCGTGGGCGGGGTTTGTTACCCCGGCCTCTTCGACGCCTGGGGCAAGCAGATCATCGCCGGCATCGGTTGGGAGCTGGTCAGGGAATCCGTCGAGCTCGACGGCGGCACCCTTCCCGACTTCGCCAAGGTGCCCGCACGCCACTGGCAGAACCAGGTCACCGTCAACCAGTTCGTCTACTCCATTCTTGCCGAGGAGAAATGCGTCGATGCCGGCGTCGAGATCGCCTACCACGAGTTCATCCAGGGAGCCAAAGCCACGCCCGCCGGCTGGGAACTCAACTGTGCCGGCTTCGGCACCAACCGTCTTGTCCGCTGCAAGCAGATCATCGATTGTACCGGCGGTGCCGAAGTCGTCGGCCTCCTTGGTTTTGAACGGATGCGCGAAGACGAGACCCAACCCGGGTCTTATCTCTTCCAGCTCGGCGGCAATCACGAGGTCGGCCGCAAACAACTGCACCAGATCTACGTACACGGTGCCGATTCCACCAATTCCCGCACGGTCACCGAAGCCAAGCTTGCCGGCCGCAAGCTCGTGCTGAAAAAACTCCGCGATGCCAAGGGCCAGAAGCGCCTCATGCACCTGCAGCCCGAGCCCGGCTTCCGCGAGAGCTACCGCATCGTCGGAGAGACCATGATCACGGTCAACGACTACACCTCGGGCCGCAAGTTCGACGACGCCGTCTGCAACGCCTTCTATCCGGTCGACCTCCACACCAAGCACGGGGTCAAGCCCAAGCCGCTCAAGCCCGGCACGGTGCCGACCATCCCGCTCTCGGCCCTCATCCCCAAAGGCAGCCGCAACATCATCGTGGCCGGCCGCAGCCTCTCAAGCGACCGCCTCGCCAACTCCGGCCTGCGGGTGCAGGCCCCCTGCATGGCGATGGGCCAGGCCGCCGCCTGTGCCGCCGCCCTCGCGGCCAAGGATGGAACCACTCCGGGCGAAGTTCCACTCGAACGTCTCCACGCGCTGCTCCAAGAGCACGGTGCGATCATTCCCGACAAAGCCTAGCGTCGTTCCTCCAACAGATTGAAATTGATGGAAACCGCAGATTGAGGGGATTGCTCAGATTTTCAGAAATCAAATCATCTGCGTAATCCACCAAATCCCCTGAATCTGCGGTGAACAACGCTCTTTCAAAAACCAAGATGATCGCACACTGCCTGCAAGACGGACTACCCTAGGGCCCATGGCCAAGCGCAACCTCGGCACGCTGCGAAGGCGATCCACCTCGCTCTTCATCTCGCTCACATTCCTGGTGATGGCCGTCACCGGGGTGCTGGCATTCGTCCGGCCGTTCTCGATCACCATCATCGGCCTGCACTCGCTGATGGGATTCCTGTTCATCGGAATCGTCGGTCTGCACGTGCTCAACAACTTCCGCCCGCTCAGGGGATACGCCCACGGCCGCGCGATCTGGGTGGCGCTGATCGTGACCGGTGCGCTCACCGCGCTCTTCTACTTCCAGCCGGCCCCGGTGAAATCCGTACTCGGTCTGAGCCGCAACCTCGGCCCTGCACTGGATCGCTTCGAGATGGAGGAGGATCACCTTATCTACCGCTACAGTCCGGCCGACCACTACCGGATGGCGCTCACCGTGAAGGCCGGCACCGGCTTCGATCCGCAGCAGCCTCCCGCCTTCGCCATCTGGCTGGAAAACCAGGGCGCGTATCACATCAAGACGCTCCACGAACCGGACATGGAGTCGGCCGCCGCGCTGCCCTATTGGAAATTCAAGCGCGCCGGCTGGGAGAAGGCGAAGCAGGAAGCGGAGGAAAAGGGCGAAGTCGACCTGGTCTCCTCCCCCACCCCGAACGGCTCCTTCGATCCGGCCGACTACATCCTTCCCGCCGACCCGGAAACCTCGACGCCCTACAAGTTGCTCATCGAGATCAACCAGCCGGGCGACGCCCACGGTCCCTACGACGACCAGCCGTCGCTGGTCTACGCCGTGGAGATCGACGAACTCCTGCCGCTCACCTTCCAGACCCTCGACCTCGTCGGTTATCCGAAACGCGAGGACGAGGATGGCAAGGAGGCGTGGTCGCTCTACTATGTCGATGATACTTTCGGCTCGGCCCTCGACCTCATCGACAGCGCCCTGCTGAAGATCGAGCGGGGTGAGCCATGAAACCAATCCTAACAAGGAAAATGATGAACCACAGATTGTGGGGGGGTAATCAGATTACGCAGATTGCTTGATCTCGATAAATCCGCGTAATCCCCTTAATCTGCGGTTCCAAAGTGCTGCAATCTGTTGGACGGACGACACCAACGCCATGAAACGACTCCTGCTTCTCCCCCTCCTCCTGGCCACCCTGCACGCCGAGTCGCTCTTCGACGGCAAGTCGCTCGACGGCTGGGAGATCCGCAAGGGTGAAGAGCAATGGTGGCGGGTTGAGGACGGCTGGAACTCCTATCGCATCCGCTGCGAGGGCCCACGGGTACGCCTTTGGCTGAATGGAATCCTCACCGTCGACTACGAGGAGCAGGACCCCGAGATCCCCCGCACCGGCCTGATCGCCCTCCAAACCCACTCGGGCGCTCCTTTCGAGGTCCGGTATCGCCGGATCCACATTGTGGAGCTCCCCTGAGTCGGGAGCACGCGGGTAGAGCAGCACGAGACGAATCCAAGTCTCCGGAACCAGATCACCCGATCGTCTCACGCCCCCGGGATCGATGACCGGTCCCAGTCTGCCCCGCTTTTCCAAAAGACCATTCCTTCGCCGCAGGCTTCGGCACCAAGGCCGAAGCCCGGTGGGCTCGATTCAATCCAGCTCGCTTCAATCCATTTGACCTCCCTCCCCTGTCCTGGCTAGCCTTCGGATCCGGAGTGGGGTTGAAACGATGATGCCGGCCGGTGCCACTCCCGCGGCCTGGCAATCCCGGCAACGGGCATGAATCCTCGAAACAACAACGGGGTTACGGAAACGATGGCCGCGGCAGGCCAGCGTGATGAAAACGGGGGCGGGACGCCGCCCACCGGAACTCCGGACGAACAGGCCTGTTCCCTCTGCAGCCTGAAGCGCTGTGCGGATTGCATCCGGAAGGAACTCGATCACCACATCGCCAGCGACTTCACCAACCTCACCGGGCTACGGCTTCATCTTCTGTCCTGGACTGGATTGGAGCGGTCGTGCCCCGAGGGTTCCATCCATGAAACGCCCCACGACCTCGAACGCTGTGCCGCCTGCCTCGGCCACAACTGGATGGAAGCCGGGCGGGTGAAGACGAACAGAAGAGTTTTCGGCGGAGCCTGCGGGCGGAAGAACTGCCGGATCGACCTGAGCTCCGAAGAGGGCTTCGTGCTCACCCTGGTCATCCAAGGGCCGATTCCGCCCGGTCCGGACCGCGAGAGGACGACATCCTCCGGAAAAAAATCCCCGCTCCGGATGAAGGGGCATTCCGATGACAAACCGGCCTCCGGACCTCACCCGCCCAGGCAGTCGCGGGGGGGCATGGCCTTCGGGGAAGCCGTCAAGTTGCTCGAAATCGTCGCCCACGGGTTGGAATCACGGCTTGAAGCCGAGAAACTGCGACAGGCACTGGACCATGCAAGGCGCGAAAGGGAGGCCATCCGGAAGAGCGACGTTGAGCTGCGTCATTCGTTGCGAAAACGACTTCCCGAACTGTCCGGTGAGCCTTTGGTTCCCGCGGAACTTCCCCGCCCGGCACAGTTGGTCGACCAGGTGCGGCACTACGTCCTGCAGCACTACCATCGACCAACCCTCGGCCTGGCCGACGCCGCCGCCAGCGTGCGCCGTTCGCCCTCCTACATCTCAACCGTCTTCGCCCGGGAAACGGGAATCCCCTTCCATGCCTACGTGCAGGAACTGCGGCTCGCGAAGGCCCGGAGGCTGCTGCAGGATCCCCGTCTCACGGTGGCGGAGATTGCCCAAGCCAGTGGCTACGCGAGTGCCTGCTGGTTCCGCCATGCGTTCAGGCAACATCTTGGAATGTCTCCGTCGCAGTGGCGCCAGGTCTCGCGTTGACGGCGGTATGGCGAACGACCCTGCGGGAGCCCGTCCAGCGTTCCCCGCGATCAAGAAATTGCTCCGCTGTTCGAAAAGATCCGTCCCTTGCCGGCCCGCGGGAAGGAGGGAAACTGGCGCCTGATGGCCGCGGGACATTGTCCCCGGCCCGAAACCGAACCGGCTGCCCGCCGCTCCGCCCCACGGCCTTGCTCGGCGGGCCGTCGCAGAAACGACACAAGAAAATGAAGACAACCCCCAAATCGAGTCTGCTTGGCGCGGCGACCGGTGTTTTGGCACTGGTACTCACCGCCTCGTCGGCAATCGCAGCCACTCAGGCTGAGATCGACCAGGCCATCGAAGACGGCCTGGCTTGGTTGGCCACCCAACAGAACCCCAACGGTTCCTTCGGCCCCTCTGGGCCCAATCCCCTGGCCTACACCGCGACAGCGGTGCTCGCCTTCGAGAACGAAGGCCATCTCCCCGGAGGAGGGTCGGTGTATTCGGCGCAGGTTGAAGACGGCCTCGACTACATCCTCGCGCGTGCCCGTACGATCAGCATCTCCCCCCAACCCGCCGGAGACCCGGATTCCAACGGCAATGGCATCGGGATCTGCTGGTGGGACGAGTCGGTGAATCGCGAAGTCTATGAGACCGGCATGATCATGCAGACCCTCGTGGCCAGCAGCACTCCGGACCGGCTGGTGAACACCGGACCGTTCACGGGAATGACCTATCGCGAGCTGATGCAGGACGTGGTCGACTGGGCCGCCTTCGGCCAGGTCGACAGCGGCACCGGTCGTGGCGGCTGGAGATACCACTCGCAATCCACCGACTCCGACAACTCGACCGCCCAGTGGCCGGTGCTCGGACTCGTCGCAGCGGAGCAGTGGGGCATCTGTGCCCCGGCATGGGTCAAGGACGAGCTGCAGATCTGGATCGACTACATCCAGAACGACACCAGCGGCGGCTCGGGCTACTCCGACCCGAACACCTACGTGAACTGCTCGAAGACCGGCGGACTGCTGGTCCAGATGCATTACGTGGGCGACGATGCCACGAGCAGCAGGGCACAGGCGGCGCTGGAGTTCCTCAACCAGCGGTGGAACACCGGACCAAGCGCAACCTGGTACGGAAACAAGGGACATTCCTACGCGATGTTCAGTGTCTTCAAGGGCCTTGAACTTATGGATGTTGCAACGATTCCGAACGCCCTTGCCACACCCGACACATCCGCCGGCGACTGGCATGGCGACTACTCGCAATTCCTGGTTGATCTTCAGAACGCGAACGGGTCCTGGCCGGGCTATGACTACTGGAATCCTTGGCTGAGCAGCGCGTGGTATGTGGTCATCCTGCAAGCCACGGTGTTTCCGGTCGAGGTCTCGGTCGAAGCGCCGGAGTGCTCCTGCGACACCGGTTATGAGGTCTCTGTCACCTATGCGGTGGAGCGCTTCCCGGCCGATGGAGTGCTGACCTTGTTCGAAGACGGCGGCATGGTCGCCGAGATCCCGCTCGAGGACTTCCAGGGCACGGCGACCCAGCCGTTCAGCGTTCCCGCCGACACGCCCGGCCTGCATGAATGGAAGGCGGTTCTGACGGTGACCAGCGGCGGCGGAGCCACCGCCTCGACGGAGGACTGCGTGGTCGTCAACGTCTGCGAAACACCGCAAGTCAGCGGTGTGCCGGACCAGGTGGCACCTTTCGCCGCCTTCGACCTCGACGATTACCTGTCGTATGGTGGCGTCGGCCCGGTGGTTTGGACCATCGACGGCATCCCCATGGATTGGACGGTCAGCATCGACGCCGACAACGTCGTTTCGGTCATGGCACCGGTCGGAGCATCGGATCCTGTCGACCTCACCTTCACGGCAAGCACCACGTGCTGCGCCCAGGTGACTTGCGCCACGAGCGACGAGGCGACCTTCATCCCGAACCAGCCCCCGGATTGCTCTGACGCCTTTGCCAGCAGCGACCTCCTGTGGCCACCCAACCACAAGTGGGTGGGCATCGAGGTCCTGGGTGTCATCGATCCGGACGGGGATCCGGTGACGATCACCATCGATGCAATCCGGCAGGACGAGCCGGTGGACACCACCGGTGACGGTTGTTTCTCGCCGGACGGCGACGGAATCGGCACCAGCACCGCGTGGCTTCGCTCCGAGCGCTGCGGACCCGCAAACCGGGCCGGCAACGGTCGTGTGTATCACATCTCGTTCACGGCCGATGATGGTCGGGGTGGCTTCTGCTCCGGCGAAGTGCAGGTGGGCGTGCCCCATGACAGAAAGGACGTCCCGCAGGACGACGGTGCCGCCTTCGATTCGACCGTTCCGGTCCCGTGAAGGCCCCGGAGCGGCTTCTTTCTTCGTCGAATGGAGCCTCTCCGCCTGAAACACAGTCAACAAGGGAGTCCTCGCCGGGCTCCCTTGTTTGCATCTCCCCCGGGGGGCTTGGCTCCTGCGGGAACCTGCGGCCTCCTATCACTTTCGCTGGCCAGCGTGGCCCCGGCTTGGCACAAGCGTCACGACATGCCGGGGTGGCGGAATTGGTAGACGCACCTGATTTAGGATCAGGCGCCGCAAGGTGTGCAGGTTCGAGTCCTGTCCCCGGCATCTTGAAGGGGCGTTGGGACCGCGTTTCGGGCTCGATTGTTGAAAATCCGGTGCTTGGATGACGTATTCGGGCGAACGTCACCGCCCCATCCACGATGCCCGTCCTTCGCTCCATCCCCGCATTCCTCGGCTGCTTGATCGCAGCGGGCCCGGTGGGGGCGGAGCCTTCGGCGGCGGATCTGGAGTTCTTCGAGAAGAAGGTGCGGCCTCTGCTGGCGGCCCAGTGCTACGAGTGCCACAGCGTCGACTCCAAGAAGCTGAAGGCGGACCTGCTCCTCGATTCGAGGGCCGCGATCCTCAGGGGAGGCGACAGCGGGCCGTCCATCGTCCCCGGGAAACCGGACGAAAGCCTGCTCATCGAAACGGTCCGCTACACCAATGTGAACCTGCAGATGCCTCCGAAGACCCGGCTCAGCGACGATCAGGTCGCCGATCTCGAGCGGTGGGTGGCAATGGGGGCACCTTGGCCCGACGAAGCTCCGCCCGAGCCGGGCGGCAACCGCGAATACTTCGACCTCGAAGCCCGGCGCGACAGCCACTGGTGCTGGCAGCCGGTGGCCGACGTCGAACCGCCCCCGGTAGAGGACAAGTCGTGGCCGCTGGAACCGCTCGATCATTTCATCCTCGCCGGGCTGGAGGAAGCCGGACTCAAGCCCGCGCCGGACGCCGACCGCCGGACGTGGATCCGCCGGGTGAGCTTCGACCTCCGCGGCCTGCCCCCGACACCTGAGGAAGTGAACGCCTTCCTCGATGACAATTCACCCGAGGCCTACGCCGAGGTCGTGGATGCCTATCTCACCTCCGACGACTACGGCGTGAAGTGGGGCCGCCATTGGCTGGACCTGGTGCGCTACGCGGAAAGCTACGGCCATGAGTTCGACTACGACATTCCCGAGGCATGGAAGTACCGCGACTACGTCGTGAAGGCCTTCAACGAAGACGTGCCGCACGATCGGATGATCCGCGAGGCGATCGCCGGCGACCTGCTGCCGGACCCACGGGTCGACGAGTCCACCGGGCTCAACGAGTCCATCACCGCCACCGGATTCTGGTGGCTCGGTGAGGCCACCCACGCCCCGACCGACGTCCGGGGCGACGAAGCGGTGCGGATCGACAACCAGGTCGATGTGTTCTCGAAATCCTTCCTCGGCCTGACGGTTTCCTGCGCCCGCTGCCACGACCACAAGTTCGACGCCATTTCCGACGAGGACTACTACTCGCTGACGGGCTACCTCCAGAGTTCGCGGAGGGCACTCGCCCCGCGCGACCCGGGAGGAGCGATCGCGGCCGGTGCGACTGAACTCCGGCAATTGCAGGAGCGCGCCACCGCCCTGGCCGCCGGCCCTCCCGCCCCGTCCGACCGGGCCCGCAGTCCGGAGCAACTCTGGGGCTTCGATGGATCGTCGCCGGCCGGATGGATGAGGGAGGGAGAGGCATTTCCCGAGAAGCCCACGGGCGGAGAGAAGCTCGAAGTGGCGCTGCTGCCCGCCACCACGAACCACGTGCCGGCCGGCGTCTGGCACAGCGGCCTCCATGGAGCCCCCCTTCACGGCACCCTGCGCTCGCCGACCTTCACCCTGAAGAAGCCGGAGCTGCATGTCCGGCTCGCCGCCACCGGGCGCGTCCGCGCGCGGATCGTGGTCGATGGCTACTTCATGGACGAGTTCAACGCACTCCTCTTCAATGGACTCGAACTCAAGGGCAAGGGCATCGACACCAACGGAGCGTGGCAGTGGAAACGATTCGCCGGACGCCTCCACAAGTATGTCGGGCACCGCGTCCACCTCGAATTCATCGACGAGGGCGACGGCTACATCGCGATCGACGAGATCGCCTACGCGAAGGGAGCGGAGGAAATGCCGCTGGTTCCGATCGCCGACCCGGACGCCCTCGCTCCGGTCATGGAGCAGGCGCAGGCCGTCTGGAAACGGATGCCGGCGCCGGACTACGTGCTGGCCATGACCGATGGCACGCCGGAGAACGATCGGCTGCACATCCGCGGCGGCCACCAGAACCTCGGCGAGGAACTCCCCCGCCGCTTCCTCACCGCCCTGGGTGGAGGCGCCATTCCGGAGACCGGCAGCGGCCGGCTCGAACTCGCCGAGGAAGTCACGTCACCGGAAAACCCCCTGACCGCGCGGGTGCAGGCCAACCGCATCTGGCACCACCTCACCGGACGCGGTCTCGTGCCGACGGTCGACGATTTCGGCGTGATGGGCGAGGAGCCCTCGCACCCCGAACTTCTCGACTGGCTGGCCGCCCGCTTCGTCGAATCCGGGTGGTCCAACAAACAACTGATCCGCTCCATCGTCCTCTCGCGCACCTACCGGATGTCCTGCATCCCGCATCCGGAGCTCACCGCCGGGCAGATCGCCGAAAAGGATCCGACCAACGAAAAGCTCCATGCATTCCGGGTGAAGCGTCTGACCTCCGAGTCCATCCGCGACGCGATCCTGGCGGTGTCCGGGCGCCTCGACCCGAAGCTCGGCGGTCCTCCGGTGGGCGTTCATCTCACCTCCTTCATGGAAGGCCGGGGACGCCCGAAAGCAGGGCCCCTCGACGGCGCGGGCCGGCGCAGCCTCTACACGGCGGTGCGCCGCAATTTCCTGCCGCCCTTCCACCTTGCCTTCGATTACCCCATCCCCTTCAGCACGATGGGCCGGCGCTCGAACTCGAACGTCCCCGCCCAGTCGCTGGTGCTGATGAACGACCCCTTCGTGGCGGCGGAGGCGGAACGCTGGGCGAGGCAACTGCTCACCGAACCCGACCCCGCGAAGCGCCTGACGATGGCCTACGCCACCGCCTTCTCCCGCGACCTGCAAGCGCCGGAACGGTCGATGCTCGACGAGTTCCTCGACCGCCAGGCCGGGCTGCACGGAACGAGCCGCGACGACCTCAGGGTGTGGTCCGACCTCGCCCATCTGCTTTTCAACAAAAAGGAATTCATCTTCATCCGCTGACGCCATGCATTGCCGCAATTTCATCCAGCGTCCCGTGACCCGACGCGAAGCCCTGCAGACGGGCGCCCACGGGTTCGGTGCCGTCGCTCTGGCCGCCCTGCTCGGGGACCGCGCCTTTGCCGGGCTGCCCACCGGCACCGACCCCCTGCTGCCGCGCCCGCCGCACTACCGCCCGCGGGCCCGCAACATCATCTTCCTCTACATGGACGGGGGGCCGTCGCAGATCGACACCTTCGACTACAAGCCGCTGCTCAAAAAGCATAACGGCGAGGACCCGAAGACGGCGATCGGCAAGCTTGAGCCGACCCAGTTCGACAACGTCGGCAAGGTCATGGCATCGCCGTGGGAGTTCAACCAGTATGGCGAATGCGGCCACTGGGTCAGCGACCTCTTTCCCCACGTGGCGAAGCACGCCGACAAGCTGGCGATGCTGAAGTCCTGCACCTCGAAGTTCTCCGAGCACACCGCGGCCAATTATTTCCTGCACACCGGTTCCGGCATCCAGGGCCGTCCGAGCATGGGTGCCTGGGTCGGCTACGGACTGGGCAGTCTCAACCAGAACCTTCCCGGCTTCGTCGTGCTGAATGGCGGACTGATCCCGCCGGGCGGGCTCGACAACTTCAACTCCGGCTTCCTGCCCGCGACCTATCAGGGATCGGTCTTCAAGACCCAGGGTCAGGCTGTGGCCAACATCAAGCCCGGCGAGGCCCGGCCCGAACTCCAGCGCAGCAAACTTGACGCGCTGCGTTCGCTCGACACCCACGGACTCGACTCGTATGGGCAATCCGAGGCGATCGAGTCGGCGATCCGCAACTACGAGACCGCCTACCTGATGCAGACCGCGGTGCCCGACCTGATGGATTTCGACTCGGAAACCGAAGCCACCAAGAAACTCTACGGCTTCGATGCCGGTCACAAGGGCACCAAGACCTTTGCCCGTCAGTGCCTCGTCGCGCGCCGACTGGTCGAGCGCGGCGTGCGCTTCATCGAACTCACCTGCCCCGACGGGGCGGGCGATCGTTGGGACCAGCACAACAAGCTCAAGGAAGGCCACGAGTTCAACTGCATGTCGGTGGACCAGCCGATCGCCGGCCTGCTGGAGGATCTGGAAAAGCGCGGTCTGCTGGAGGAAACGCTGGTGGTGTGGGCCGGCGAGTTCGGCCGCACGCCCTTCGCCCAGGGCGGCAACGGGCGCGACCACAACCCCTTCGGCTTCACGATGTGGATGGCCGGCGGCGGCGTGAAGGGCGGCGTGAGCTATGGCGAGACCGACGAGTGGGGCTACAAGGCCGTGCAGGACCGCATCGAGATGCACGACATCCACGCGACGATGCTCCACCTGCTGGGCATCGAGCACACCAAGAGCACCTTCCGTTTCGGCGGCCGCGACATGCGCCTGACCGACGTCCACGGGCACGTGCTGCACGACATCCTGCTGTAGCACGCCGGGTGCATGGAAGTGGTGGGAAACGGTAGGTGGCCGGGCCTGGAAGGCCCGGCATCACGAATGTCGATCCGGGCCACGGGCCTGGAAGGCCCGGCCACAGCCTGCCGCTTGCCGATCACGCCGCCTCGCTCCGCCCACCATCTTCAGTGACACCCTGGCACGCCTTTCGCCTTGAACTTATGGCATCGGGATGGCACCTCTCCGCCGGTCCACCGGACGTTTGAGGGGCATTAGCTCAGTTGGTAGAGCGCGTCGTTCGCAATGACGAGGTCAGCGGTTCGATCCCGCTATGCTCCACCACCCTCCGCTCCGGCAAGCGCAGCGCGGCCGGAGCGGAGGGTGGTGTGGCCCGGAGCTACGGGTGGCAAAACTCTCGAGGCACCAGGACCTTGAAGGATTGTCGTTCGGGTATCTTAAACATGCTTTGCAAGCGGCCCAGAAGTCGCATACTCGCGCCATGCGGAATTGCTTCTCCCTGTCCGTCGCTTTCCTTCTGGCCGTCGCGCTGGTGGGCTGTGGTGGTTTTGCGGGTCCGCATCCTTCCGGGACCGGCCCCTTCGACAGCCGCGGAAACTACGTCGAAGCCTGGGCGGACAACCCTTCCAAGTGGAATCACAAACCTGCCGAACCGGAGCCTCAGCCGGAGCCGGAACCCGAGCCACCGTTGATCGCGCAGAACACTCCGCCCTCGCAGCAGAGCGTCACGCCCCCCACTCCGCGACCGCAGCCGAAGCCAAAGCCGAAACCAAAACCGAAGCCCAAGCCGACCGTCACCTATCACACCGTTCGCAAGGGCGACACGCTGTATGGTCTGGCGAAAAAATACGGCACCACGGTCGGCAAGATCCAAAGCGCCAATGGTGTCAGTGGCTCCCTGATCCGGATCGGTCAGCGGCTCAAGATTCCGCGCTGATCTTCCTCCTCCGGACCGCCACGGCGATGAAGGCCGCGCCGGCGAGGATCATGAAGAGTGAAAGGAACTGCCCGCTCGTCAGCGGGCCCACCATCTTGGAATCCGGCTCGCGGAACTGCTCGCCGAGGATGCGGAAGACCGCGTAGCCGATGAAAAACACACCGGTCAGGACCCCATGGGGCAGATGGGGATGGCGCACGCGGAGCACCCAGAGGATCAGGAACAGCGCCAACCCCTCGCCCGCCGCCTGATAGAGTTGCGAGGGATGCCGCGGCTCAAGGAAAGGCGCGATGGCCTGGCTGATCGCCGGATGGTCCAGCTGCGCCTGCTGCATCCACTCGAAACGCAGGCCCTGGAAATACTCGGGCCGGGCGGCAACCTCCGCCGCGAGCCCCGGATCCAACGTCTCGAGTTCCGCGAGCTTGGCGTCGAAATAGCCGCCCGCCTTTTCCGCATCCTGCAGGGCGGCCTCGAGAAAGCGTCCCTCCTGCTGCGGCCGTTCCATCAGGGCCTTCGGAAATTTCATTGCCCACGCCACCCCTTCGCTGACGCGCCCGTAAAGCTCGCCGTTCTGGAAGTTCGCCAACCGGCCGAACATCAGGCCCAGCGGCGCGACCACGCACAGGCCGTCACCGAGCCCGGTCCACGAGACCTCCTTCTTCCTCGCGTAGAACCAGGTGAAGATCACCAGCCCGAGGATCCCGCCGTGGCTGGCCATGCCTCCCTCCCACACGCGGAAGATCACCAGCGGATCCTCCGTGACCCAGGACCACCCGTGCGCCCGCGGCCAGTACCACAGCATGTAGCCGAGCCGCCCTCCGATGAACACGCCGAAGATCGCCGCGGCGGCAATGAAGTCCCCGGCCGCGCCCGGGGGCAGCACCCACAGCTTCCGCTTTGCCAGATGGTTGAGCAGCAGCACCGCGACCACGAAGGCCGCCAGGTAGGAAAGGCCGTACCAGCGCAGCGCAATCGTCTCCGTGATCCGGAAGATCACCGGATTCAGATCGTGGACGTAGGTCGCGAACACGGGGGGAGGCTGCGCCTCGAAGTTCCAGGTGAGAAGTTCCAAGTGCCAAAACCAAAAATCCGCGTCCATCCCAAACCGACCGGAAAGTCTGAACCGCAGGCACTTCCTGACACATCCTTCTCCCCTCCGGCGTATCCCCTGATGCATCTGGAGTCCGTCATGAAATTTGCCTCATCCGCCGGTCGCCGACTCTGCGATTATGGAGTCATCCCGGCCGTCGCCCTCACCCTCGCCTTGCTTCTCGCCCCCTCCCTGGCGGCCCGCACCTGGACCAGTGCCGACGGCAAGCGAAACTTCGAAGGGGAGTTCCAGTCCTACGATCCGGGAAAGGGCGAGGTCACGGTCGAACTCCCCGACGGTCAATCGATCCGGATCCGCGAAGATCGCCTCCACCAGGATGATCTGACCTGGGTGAAGGCCCGGCAATCCCCTGCAGCGGAACGCCTGCCCGACGAAGTCCGGGCCAGGCAGATCCAGGACATGAAGTGGGGGATGTTCGTCTGCTGGTCCTTCAGCACCTTCTACGGCAAGGAATGGACGCCGACACTGGACAAGGATGCCTCCTTCTTCAAGGCGACCGGCTGCGACACCGACCAGTGGTGCCGCACCGCGAAGGACGCCGGCATGGGATACATCCTGTTCCTCGCCAAACACCACGACGGCTTCTGCCTGTGGGACACGGCCACCACCGAAAAGAAGGTCACCAACAGCCCGCTGGGCATCGACGTGCTGGCCGAGCTCCGCAAGTCCTGCGACAAACACGGGATCAAGCTTGCGCTGTATTTTTCCGAGGGCGACTGGAACTGGCCGGGGGCCGCCGACGGCGGAAGGAACGGCGGCCGTAATCCGGAAATGAAGAAGGCCCAGCTCGAGGAACTGCTGACACGCTACGGCCCGATCGAGTTCTGGTGGATGGATCACGCGGCCGGCACCGGCGGGCTGTCGCACGACGAAACCGTGGAATGGGTCCACAAGTTCCAGCCGAACAGTTTCGTGGGGTTCAATCACGGCGAACCCGCGGGACGCCTGTGTCTGCGCGAAAAGGGTCGCCCGGGAGAAATCGGTGACAAGAGCGCCACGCGCTACAACCAGGAGGCCGAAGGCTCCTTCAAGGGCTACCTCGTCGCCGAATTCACCTACCCCATCCTGCCGAAGCACCGTGGCGGGGCCGAGTGGTTCTACTCATTGCCCAAGCACGACGGTCTCTGCCACCCGGCTTCAAAGCTCTTTGCGGACTACCAGGGCGCCCGCAAGTTCGGGAACATCTTCTCGATCAACATCGGCCCGAACTACGAGGGCAAGCTCCGCGACATCGACGTCAAGACCCTTGCCGAGGTGGGCCGGATGATCCGCGAGGCGGAGTGAACCTTTCGGCGGCTTCCCTACAGATATCGCGTCAGACCGGCGACGGACGACTCGTCCAACCTCCTCGCCAGGGCCGCCGCCAGGGCGACCATGTGCAGGTGGTCGTTGAGGTCGATGATGGCGTTGTGCGAATGGATGTAGCGGGCCGGCACACCGAGCACGATGCAGGGCACGCCCTCGTTGGCGAGGTGGAAGCTGCCGGCATCGGTGCCGCCGCTGCGGCGCACCGTGACCTGGAAGGGGATGCACTCCTCGCGGGCGACCTGCTGCGCCAGGCGCGCGAAGGCCGGGTTCCCCAGGGCGCTGCTGTCGAAAAGCCGGATCTGCACGCCCCCGCCGAGCCTGCCCTGGCAATCGGCGCGGTTGAAGCCCGGGGTGTCGTCGGCCGGCGGACCCTCGAGCACGATGGCCACGTCGGGCTTGGCGTAGCGTGCCGCAGTGCGGGCCCCGCGCAGGCCGAGTTCCTCCTGCACGGTTCCCGCAAGAAGCAGGCGATTGCCCCTTTCCTGCCCGCCTGCCAGCAGACCGCAATGAATCGCCCCGGCCATGCCGACCCGATTGTCGAAGGCCTTGGCCATGTAGAGATCCTCCGCCGCCATCGGGGAGAAAGCACTTACCGGCGCGATCGGATCGCCCAGCGCGATGCCGAACTCCCCGGTCGCCTGCTGGCGCGACGACGCCCCGACATCGATGAACATGTTGTCGATCGAAAGCACCTGGCTTCGCTGGGCCTCTGAGAGGAAATGAGGCGGCTTGGAAGCCACCACGCCGAGCACCTTGCGACCATCCGCCGTGCGCACCTCGACGCGTTGGGACAGCAGGTTGTGCTCCCACCATCCACCCAGCGCAAGAAACTGGAGGAAGCCATCGGAGGTGATGTTCTGCACCATGAAGCCGACCTCGTCCATGTGCCCGGCGACGAGCACCCGCGGCCCCTCGCCCCCCGCATCGCAGAACACCGAGCCGTTGCCATCGGTCGAGAGCTCACCCGCATCCTTCAGCTCGTCGGCGAAGATGCCCCGGACCTCATCCTCGTGTCCCGGCACCGAGTGGGCCTCGGTGAGTTGCTTCAGCAGGGAAAGGGCCTTTTCGCGCATGCCGCGACGCTAGCGCGGAAGCCCTCCGGGCCAAGCCCAATTGGAGGTGGCGCGCCCCCGCGCCGCGACCCCAGCGGCCGGCCCAACCGTTGAGCGATGCCTTGCCCGAACGGCCGGCTCACCCGTCGCGGGCCGGGGGCGGCCCGCCTCCTAACAAAAAACCCCGGGCGACCGATGGCCACCCGGGGTTTCCCAGTTCCTTGAACAACCCGGAAATCAGAAGGTCCAGATGAGGTCCAGGGTGAAGCGCTCGTCGATGATGCCCTTCTCCCTGCTGGTGATCGGAAACTCATAGGCGAACCCCACGTCCACGCTCTCGCTAAGACGCGAGCGGAAACCCGCGGCGACGGTGACGAGGTCGCGGTTGTGGAAGGCATTCACCGCGCCGAAGTTCAGCAGGTCGTGCCCCTCGAAGGCGGCAACCACCGGCACGGCTCCGCCGGCCTGGCCGAAGAAACTCGGCCGACCATTGCCGGCATCGAGGACGTGGTGCCAGTTGAGCTCCACCAACGGAATGAACCATGGCACCACCTCGTAGCTGATGTGGCCGCTCATGAACGAGGTCGTCGCCATCTGGCCATCGAAGGGAATCTTCACCCCGGCACCACCGGCAAGCTGCAGGTCGTCGACCATCTTCAGGGCCGAGACAATCAGGTTGATCGCGCCATCGCCCTCACCCTGGAAGACGTCGTGGTTCCCGGTCGGAAACTCGATGGTCGCCGTGCCGCTCACCGCCAGTTCATTGACAGGATCGAGGATGAACGCGTACTTGAGACCGGCGGCGATGTTCGCGAATCCCGACTTGTCGGACCACAGCGGAGTCGTCTTCGGATCGATCTGCACGTAACCGTCCTTGGTCGCGACCAGTGACAGGCGCTCGGTAAAGGCGATCTCGAACTGAAGCGCGTAAACCTGAACGTTGCCACCCATCGGGATCGTGCCACCGGGAATGGAGACCTGGTTCGGCAAGCCGTGATAGATGTAGATCGGGTGGATGTTGGTGGTCGGCAGCGCGAGGTCGAACAGCGTCGGATTGGTGATCGGGCGCCGGGCGGTCTCGAAGCCGCCACGGGTGGTGGTTGCGACGGGAGCTTCCGGTGCGGTCGCGATCACACTGGCTGATGCGGTGATTGTGAGGGCTGCGGCGAGGGCGGTGATCGTTGTGATCGGCTTCATCATTCTCTGGGTGGATTATTGTACCCGGAAGGTTTCCCCGGGACACCCGCACCATCCTCCGACGCAGCTGCTAGAGGCTATGCGCAAGCCAGCCGACTTTGCGCATTTCTTGCGGAAGCCAAGCCTCCCGTTTCAGCGCTTCTTCGCCGCCTGCCACGCTGCCTCCATCTCATCGAGGGAGGCGTCCTCGAGAGACCGGCCGCGCTCCCGCAAGGCCTTCTCCATCTCGCCGAAGCGCTCCTCGAACTTGCGGTTCGCATCGGCCAGCAGCACCTCGGGATCCAGCTTGCGAAAACGGGCGAGATTCACCACCGAGAACAGGAGGTCACCGATCTCCCCGGCAGCGGCCTCGGGCGAGTCCGCCGACTCCACCTCGTCGAGTTCCTCGCGAATCTTGTCCCTCACGCCTTCCTCGTCCGGCCAGTCGAAGCCAACCTTCGCGGCCTTCTTCTGAAGCTTGGCCGCCCGCAGCAGGGCCGGCAGGCCCTTGCCGGTGCCGTGAAGGAAGGGCTCTCTCCCGGTGCCCTTCTCCGAGCGCTTGATCTCATCCCACTGCTTGAGCACCGCTTCGGCGTCGTCCGCTCCACTCGTCGCAAACACGTGGGGGTGGCGGCGGATGAGCTTCTCGCTGATTTCGCGGGCCACCTCGTCGACGTCGAAGTCACCGCGCTCCGAGGCGAGTTCGCTGTGAAAAACCACCTGCAGCAGCAGGTCGCCGAGCTCCTCGCGGAGATGCGGCATGTCGTCACGCTGGATCGCATCGACCGTCTCGTAGGCCTCCTCGATCAGGTTCGGAACCAGGCTTGCATGCGTCTGCTCCGCATCCCACGGACACCCGCCGGGTGCCCGCAGCCGATGCATGATCGCGCGCAGGCGATCCATCTGCCGCGCCTTCTCCGAGCACTCGATCATCTCACGATCGGTCATTGCTTGCGTCGACTGGCGTCCTCAAGGGTGCGGCGTTCTTCATCGGTCACGCTGTCGAGGCCGTGCTCGGAAATCTTCTGCAGGATCCGGTCGACCTCGCTCTCCTGGTCGAGATCCACGCGGGTCCGCGGGCGCAGTTTCGGCGGACCGCCACGACGGACGAAGCGGGCGTCGCGCACCACCTTGCCGCGGAATCCGGTCGGCTTGCCCAGCAGACCGGGAAAACTCATCAACAGTAGCCCCATCAAGGCCCCGCCCAGGTGACCGGCCTCGCCGCCGCTGTTCCAGAAGATGCGGGCGCTCGGGAAAACAAGTCCACCGACGATGACCAGGACGGCAAGGGCCGCCAGCGCCAGCGCGAGCTGACGCATGGTCAGGGTGATCGGCGGAATCAGCAACCTCACCTGCACCGCGGGAGCGAGCCGATAGACCGCGAAGATCAGCCCGAAGACCCCCGCCGAGGCCCCCACCAAGGGCGTCCCGGCATCGGAGTTTGGCAGCAAGCCCACCATGAGCAGCAGCGAGTAGAACACCCCCCCGGCCGCCCCACAGAGCAGGTAGTAGGCCAGGAAGCGGCGGGCGCCCCACCAGCGCTCGACGAATGGCGCAAAGAAGAAAATGCCGATCGAGTTGAACGCGAGGTGCCCGAAGTCGTTGTGGAGAAACTGGAAGGTCAGGAACTCCCAGATTCGCCCCTGCATGACCGAGGTTTCGAAAACAAAACACCCCCAGCGATTCAGGGGTCCCCACGAAAGCACGCCCCCGGGCATGCCCTCCGGTCGCTGGAAAAGATCCAGCAGGAAGATCCCGATGTTCAGGATCAGCAACCACTTGGTGACCACCGGCACCCGCGGCATGGCCGCCGGGGCGGGTCGTGCGTATTCCCGATCCTGAAAGCCCATCGCGGAGGGTCGTTACCACGCGTCCGGAGACCCCGCAAGGCCAGCCCCATCGCGCATTGATCCTCATGCTTCTACGCGGATTCTCTGATCGAACCCGCGGGACTGCGCGAATTCCTCCGAAACAGCGGCATATTCTCGGATCGAATTGCCGCCCCACGAGGCTTCGTCTGGACTCGCGCCGCAATGAGCAATCCCACCCGACACGAAGCCCTCGCCGCCTGGGTCGAGGAAATGACCGCCCTCTGCAAACCCGACAACATCCACTGGTGTGACGGTTCGCAGGAGGAATGGGACCAGCTGACGCAGGAACTCTGCGACGCCGGCACCTTCACGCGCCTCAATCCGGAAAAGCGCCCAAATTCCTTCCTCGCCCGCTCGACTCCCTCGGATGTTGCCCGCGTCGAGGACCGCACCTACATCTGCACCCGCCGCAAGGGTGCCGCCGGTGGCACCAACAACTGGGCCGATCCCAAGGAGATGAAGGCCACCCTCAAGCCGCTCTTCGACGGCTGCATGAAGGGCCGCACCCTCTACGTGATCCCCTTCTGCATGGGCCCGCTCGATTCGCCGCTCGCGAAAATCGGCGTCGAGATCACCGACAGCGCCTACGTCGTCGTCAACATGCGCATCATGACCCACATGGGCAAAAAGGTGCTCGACCAACTCGAGGCGGAAGACGCCGGTGAGATCGAGAAGAAGCGCGACGGTCACGGCTACTTCATTCCCTGCATCCACACCGTGGGAGCCCCGCTGGAGCCCGGCGACACGGACGTCCCTTGGCCCTGCAACAATGAGACGAAGTACATCTGCCACTTCCCCGAGACCCGCGAGATCTGGTCCTATGGTTCCGGCTACGGCGGCAACGCCCTGCTCGGCAAGAAGTGCCTCGCCCTGCGCATCGCCTCGAACATCGCCCGCGAACACGACTGGATGGCGGAGCACATGCTGCTCCTCGGTCTCGAGTCGCCCGAGAAAGAGAAGACCTACGTCGCCGCCGCCTTCCCGAGCGCCTGCGGCAAGACCAACCTCGCCATGCTCATCCCGCCGAAGGAATACGCGGACAAGGGCTGGAAGACGACCATCATCGGCGACGACATCGCCTGGATGTGGGGTCACGAGGACGGCAAACTGCACGCCATCAACCCCGAGACGGGATACTTCGGCGTCGCACCGGGCACCTCCTACAAGACCAACCCGATCGCGATGGACTCGATGACCGAGAACGCGATCTTCACCAACTGCGCGCTTACCGATGACGGCGACGTGTGGTGGGAAGGCATGGACGGCGACCCGCCGGCCCACGCGATCGACTGGAAAGGCAAGGACTGGACGCCCGACAGCGATGAACTCGCCGCCCACCCGAACGCGCGCTTCACCGCCCCGGCCGAGCAGTGCCCGACGATCGACCCCGACTGGCAGAATCCCGACGGCGTGCCGATCTCGGCCATCATCTTCGGCGGCCGCCGGCCGACGACGATGCCGCTGGTCTATCAGGCCTTCAACTGGTCGCACGGTGTGTATGTCGGTGCCACCATGGGCTCGGAAGTCACCGCCGCCGCGATCGGCCTCAAGGCCGGCGTCCGCCGCGACCCGATGGCCATGCTGCCCTTCTGCGGCTACAACATGGCCGAATACTTCCACCACTGGCTCGACATGCGCGACAAGATCAAGGACCTGCCCCGCTTCTTCCACGTGAACTGGTTCCGCCTCGACGAGGACGGCAAGTTCCTGTGGCCGGGCTTCGGCCAGAACATGCGGGTGCTCGAGTGGATCGTGAACCGCTGCAAGGGCCAGGTCGCCGGCCACGAGACCCCGATCGGCTGGACGCCGCACATCGAGGACTTCAACCTGGAGGGCCTCGAAGGCTTCACCGAAGAGCAGTTCGACAAGTGCATGGCCTACAACCCCGAGGAATGGGCCGCCGAACTCGTCGACCAGGGCAACCTGTTCCTCAAGCTCTACGACCTGATGCCGAAGGAACTCGTGTTCCAACAGCAGCTGCTGGCCGCCCGCCTGAGCTGATCCGGCGTCTCCCGAATTCCAAGCCCGCTCCGGTCGATCCGGAGCGGGCTTTTTTCATCGCAGGTGGTGCAACGCTCCGCTTTGCGAGCCGATCGGCGAAACTCCTGATTCGGCGGACCCCTCATGCCCGGAAGCAGGCTGGACGCCCCGTCCATTCCGATCCAAAACGGCGTCGCCAAAGAAAATCCATCCCGCTCCCGTCGATGCCATCCATGCCCATGAAAGCCGCTCTTCCCCATCTGCTCGCCGCTTTGCTGGCTCTCCCCGCTGCGGTCACCGCCGCCGACAAGCCCAACGTCGTGCTGATCTATGGCGACGACGTCGGCTGGGGCGACATCGGCGTCCAGGGCTCGGTAAAGAACCCGACCCCCCATCTCGACAAGCTCGCCGGACAGAGCCTGCGCTTCACCGACGGCCACTGTACCGCCGCCACCTGCACGCCCTCGCGCTTCTCGATGCTCACCGGCATCCACGGCTTCCGCCACAACATCCGCATCCTCGCGCCCAACGCCCCGCTGACCATTCCGATCGACGCCCTCACGCTGCCCGATGTCTTCAAGAAGGCCGGCTACCAGACCGCCATCGTCGGCAAGTGGCACCTGGGACTCGGGAAAAAGGGCGAACCGGTGGACTGGAACGGCGAGGTCAAACCCGGCCCGCTCGAGCTCGGCTTCGACCATTCCTTCCTGCTCCCCTCGACCAACGACCGCGTGCCCTGCGTCTATCTGCTCAACCACCGCGTCCTCAACCTCGACCCCGCCGATCCGCTCTTTGTCGGCGCGAAGAAGCCGGATGTCGACTGCACCGTCTACCCCGATGGACGGAAGAACCCGGAGGCGATGACCTACTACCGCAACACCCACGGCCACAATCACTCGGTGATCAACGGCATCGGCCGCATCGGCACCCAGTGGGGCGGCAAGTCGGCTCTGTGGGACGATGAAACCATGACCGACACCTTCGTCGAAAAATCGAAGGAGTGGATCGAGAATCGCGACAAGGAGAAGCCCTTCTTCCTCTTCTACTCGGCGCAGGACATCCACGTCCCGCGGGCCCCGCACCCGCGCTTCCACGGCAAGAGCCAGACCGGCTTCCGTGGCGACGCGATGGTCCACTTCGACTGGGCCGTGGGTGAGTTGATGGAGGTGCTCGAAGAGCAGGGCGTCGCCGACAACACCATCGTCATCTTCTCCAGCGACAACGGTCCGGTCTATGACGACGGCTACGACGACGGCACGGTCGTCAAGACTTCGACCCAGGAAGTGGATCAGGGTCACGACGGCTCCGGCCCCTACCGCGGCGGCAAGTATCAGATCTACGAAGGCGGCACCCGCGTCCCCTTCCTCGTCCGCTGGCCGGCACGCATCGAGCCCGGCGTCTCCGAGGCACTGGTCAGCCAGATCGACTTCCTCGCCTCCTTCGCCTCCCTGTTCGAACAGGAGATCCCCGAAGGTGAGGCCATCGACAGCCGCAACACCCTGCCCGCCTTCCTCGGGGACGATGACAAGGGCCTGCCCTACATGGTCGAGGAAGCCAAGACCCTCGCCCTGCGCGAAGGCCCGTGGAAGTTCATCCTCGCCGGCAAGCCGGAAAAGGATGAACTCTACCATCTAACCGAGGACATCGGCGAAACCACCAACGTCGCCGCCAAACACCCCGATCGCGCCACCGCCATGCGGAAGAAGCTGATCGCCATCCGCGAGGCCAAGGGCGGCATCCGCTCGCTGGACTGAGCGAGTGAAGGACCGCGTGAACCCACTCGCGCATCATCCGGTCCGGCCGATGCGCGAGCGGGCGGATGCCACGAACCGTGACCGGGGCTTCCAGCCCCGTCGGCAATCCCATGTCGAAGTCGGCGATGGGCCTGGAAGGCCCGGCCACAATGCGCCCGACAAGCCCCATCAGTCACACCTCCCCCCCGCATTGACCCGCCGACCCAGTCCGGCCATCCTAACACCATGCCCGCTCCGGATGCCGTCAAGCGACTGGTCGAGAATTTCGAAAACAACCGCGAGCACTACCGCTCGGCGGCCTACAATGAAACGCAGCTCCGACGGCAGTTTCTCGATCCCTTCTGGGAGGCCCTCGGCTGGGATGTCAACAACCGCGAAGGCAACGCCCCGGCCTACACCGACGTCATCCACGAAGCCTCGATCAAGATCCGCGGCGGCACCCGGGCGCCCGACTACGCATTCTCGATCAACGGCGGTCTCAACCCCTCGGCCTGGAAGTTCTTCGTCGAGGCCAAGGCCCCCTGCGTGAACCTCAAGGACCACCCCGACCCCGCGCTCCAGGTTCGCCGCTACGGCTGGTCGGCGAAGCTCGCCCTCTCGGTGCTCTCCGACTTCGAGGAATTCGCCGCCTACGACTGCCGGATCCGGCCGCGCCCCGGGGACAAGGCCGCCACCGCCCGCACCCTCTATTTCACCTACGATCAGTACGAGGACCGTTGGGAGGAAATCGCCGACATCTTCTCCCGGGAAGCCGTGCGCAAGGGCTCCTTCGACCGCTATGCCGAAGGCTCGAAGAAGAAGCGCGGCACCGCCGAGGTCGACGATGCCTTCCTCGCCGAGATCGAACGCTGGCGTGAGCTGCTCGCGCGCAATTTCGCCCTGCGCAACCCCGACCTCTCGGTCCTCGACCTCAATTTCGCCGTCCAGAAGACCATCGACCGCCTGATCTTCCTGCGCATCTGCGAGGACCGCGGTACCGAGGACTACGGACGACTGCTCACCCTCGCCAACGGCGCCAACACCTACCCCCGGCTGCTCGAACACTTCCGCCGCGCCGACGACCGCTACAATTCCGGCCTCTTCCACTTCCGCGACGAAAGCGGCCGCCCCGGCGCACCCGACCAGCTCACGCCCGACCTCCGGCTCGATGACAAGGCCCTCAAGGATATCCTCAAAAATCTCTACTACCCGGAGTCGCCCTACGAGTTCTCCGTCCTGCCCGCCGACATCCTCGGCCAGGTCTATGAGCAGTTTCTCGGCAAGACCATCCGCCTGACCCCCGCCCACCAGGCCAAGATCGAGGAAAAGCCCGAAGTCCGGAAGGCCGGCGGGGTCTATTACACGCCGAAATACATCGTCGATTACATCGTGGAAAACACCCTGGGCCGTCTGCTGAATGGCCCCAACCCGGAAAAGCCGAAACCCATCCCCGTCTCGCAGGCCGAGAAGCTCAAGGTCCTCGACCCCGCCTGCGGCTCCGGCTCCTTCCTCATCGTCGCCTACCAATTCCTGCTCGACTGGCACCTCGACCAGTACACGCTCGGCCCCGAGCGCAAGCCCGACGTGGCCAAGATCAAGCGCCACGCCGGCGGCAAACACCCCCGGATCTACCAGGCCAAGGGCGGGGAATGGAGACTCACCACCGCCGAGAAGAAGCGCATCCTCCTCAACAACATCCACGGTGTCGACATCGACTCGCAGGCCGTCGAGGTCACCAAGCTCTCACTGCTGCTCAAGGTGCTCGAAGGCGAGACCGAGCAGGTCGTCCAGCGCGACTTCCTCAAGGAGCGCCAGCGCATCCTTCCCGACCTCGGCCACAACATCCGCTGCGGCAACTCGCTGATTGGCCCCGACTTCTACGACCAACCGGATCTGCCGGAACTGGATGACGAAACAAGATACCGGATCAACGTGTTCGATTGGGAGACGGCGTTCCCCGAGGTATTTGAGCAGGGCGGCTTCGACTGCGTGATTGGGAATCCGCCGTATCTGAGCATCGATGATGTCTGGGGAAACAAAGATCCAAAGCTTCGCTATCTGAAGCATGGCTTCCCTGAGGTCTACAACGACAAGACTGATCTACTCTTCTACTTTCTAGCGCTCGCCCTTCGGGTTTCGTCCGGAACCTGCGGCATGATCGTTTCCAGAGCATTTCTCGAAGCATTCAAAGCGGATAAACTTCGCCGACAACTCACGAATTCCTCACGGATTCGCGAGATCATCGATTTCCGTGACTTCATGGTCTTTGAGGGGGTCGGAATCGCCACGGCCATCATCGTTACTGACCAGCCATCTGCGGGTAATACTGACGCTTTTCACTTTCAAGCTACGGGGAAGCTCCCCGACTTGCGCAATAAGCGAGGGCCTGATTTCAAGCACTACTCACGGGACCTGAATGCGCTCGGAAGCAAGCCTTGGATCTTCGGGTCGACGGAGACCTTGGAGCTGTACCGAAAGGTCGACTCAAATGGACAAGTCCTCGGTGAGATCTGCCACATTGGTCAAGGCATGCAAACCGGTGCCAATTCCGTTTTCGGCAAACTATCGGGCTCAGAGATCGAAGAATTCTCCGTTCCGGAATCTCTTTTCTTCTCGCGCGCAACCAACTCCGACATTCAGCGATTCAGCATAAGGAATCGCGGCGAGAAGACCCTCTACCTTGAGGAGATTCGGAGCTTCGATGACTTACCGAAGAGCTTGCAGAACTATCTCACGTCGAACTCAGAGAAGCTAAGAGGGCGAGCTGCGTTCCGCCGCGGCAATTGCGACTGGTGGAGGTTCACTTGGCCGTTACACCGGGAACACTACAGCAAGCGTCGCATCCTCTGCCCCTACCTCGCTACTCATAACAGGTTCGGACTCGATGCACACAAGGAGTATCTCGGACTCACGGATACGACCGTCATATTTGAACCCGAGCCAGGAGGCGAAGACCTGCTGTACCTTCTCGGGCTACTGAACTCGAAACTTCTTACCGTGCGGTTCCGCGGAATTGGTAAGCTCAAAGGAGGAGGAATTTACGAATACTTCGAAAACACTGTGAGCAAGCTGCCAATTCGGCGCATCGACTTCACCAACCCCGCCGACGTCGAGGTCCACGACAAGATGGTCTCCTTGGTCGAGCGCATGCTCAAGCTGCACGAAGACAAGGCGTCGGAGAAGAACCCGGAGAGCCTGCGTCGGCTGGAGGAGGACATCGCGATCACCGACCGCCGCATCGACCGGCTCGTTTACGAACTCTACGGCCTCACCGCCGACGAGATCGCGTTGGTGGAAGGTGCCAAGGCATGACCACCAAAGCATCAGCCACCTACCAGATTCCCAGGGGTGTCTACCCTGCAACCCCGACCGAGTTGGAAGACCTCGCAGGTCGGATCTCCACCATCGAGGGTTTCTTCATCCATCTTCGGTTCAGAAACGGCTTTAATGCTTCATCCCCAGACCCATCCTCTTACGCTTTCGAGCGTGCGGCCAGTGGCAAGATGACCGTGAAGCGATGGCTCGAAGTCCGGCTGGGGGACTGCTACCCGCAGCTCGATGGCATGGTGGTCGACCAGTCAGGGAACATCCTTCCAAATGACGCGCTCGTTGCCGAAGCGCGTGGCGCCTGCGAGACGCGGAGCGACCTGGTTCTAAGGTTCACCGCGACCGTGACCAGCAAGCAAAGCGAGACCCAGGAACAACGGCTTCGCGAACTGGCAAAAATGCTGGTCGAGTTGCCTTGCATTCATCGGTCCGAAGTATCCCGTCCACGAATCCTTCCCGGATGGCACCGCCGTCTGAGACTGGTGGCTCTTACCCGTCCGCTGACTCTCCGCTACTACGAGGTCGAAATCGTCGCCGACATTCTGAATCAGCTTGCGAAGAGCCGGGCCTTTGAATCCGAGATCGATCGGGACTGGAACGATCCTCCAAACATCTCCGCCTTCCACTCAACCGATCTGAACCGTCTCGCGGAATTTCTTTAGGACTTCCGAACCAAATCAATGAGCCTACCATGCCGGCCGCCCAAGAAGGACTCACAAGCCCCTTGACGCCTTAACCCACGGGTTAATATTCCTCATGCAGCTCCGACGCCTGCCGTTCCCCGCTGAAGACTCCGAAGAACCGCGCTGCCGGATCTTCGCGCTCGGGGAGGACGGCAAGTGGCCGGTCGCCGATTTCCTCGCCCAAGCCGCCGAAGACCATGTCGACGATTTTTCCAAGCTCACCGCCCTGCTCATCCGGAGCGCCGAGCACGGACTACCCTCGAACAAGCAGAAGGTCCGCCAGCTCAAAGGCTGCGGCGGGCTCAAGGAATTCAAAGCCGGATGCCTGCGGCTCTTCTTTTTCCACGACAAGGGGCGGCTCGTCATCTGCACCCACGGCATCGTGAAAAAGTCGCAGCAAACCCCGCAAAAGGACCTCAAGACCGCCACCCGGCGGATGAAGGCTTACAAGGCCGCCAGCAAACGCAACCAAGTCACCATCATCGAACCATGAGCGACCCCTTCAAGAAACTTGCCAGGGCCTTCGAGAAGGCCCGCGACAGCCACACCTACCGGGTGGAGGCGGTGTCCCTCGAATTCACCGAGTCCCTGCTGGACCGGATGAAGGAGCAAGGCGTGAACCGTACCGAGCTCGCCCGCCGCCTCGGCACCAGCCTCGCCTACGTGTCGAAGGTGCTGAACCAGCCCGGCAACCTGACCGTGGACAGCCTGGTCAAGATCTCCGACGCGGTGGGCTGCGACCTCCGCGCCCACCTCCTGCCCCGCGAATGCGAGGGAATGTGGATCAACGTGCAGAAGAAACGGACCACCAAGCCCGACGCCAAGTCTGACCCCGAGACCCTCGCCGCCGATTCCAATGAATTCGCCCTTGCAGCTTGAGCGGAGCCGACTCGTCGCGATCACGGTCAAGGAAACCGGCCGCGAGGAAACATCCAAGCCCGATGTCGTCACCGCGACGACCACCCTTCTCACCCGCGAGGACGATCCAAGGGCGTGGCGCGTACAATTGAAGGTCAAGTTCGGCGGGAACGAGAAAGAGCCGACGGCTTCCGTGTGCGGTGAGGTGGAGATCGAGGGGGACTTTCGCGTGCGCAATGAATACCCGGAAGAAGCGATCCCGCGCCTCGTCGGCGTCAATGGTGCGAGCATCCTGTTTGGAAGCGTCCGCGAACTGATCGCGGGCCTTTCCGGCAGGATGGAGTCGGGCGTTTACCTCCTCCCGAGTGTTTCCTTCTACGAGCCGAAGAAGAAGGCCGCAAAATCCACCACCCCACGAAAGAACCCGAGCCGCTGAATCTCGGTTTCGCTATCTGCCCAAAAGAGGCTGAATATTCCAAACCTGGGTGAAGCCAGAAAACGGAAGCACTCCTTCGGGCCTACATCGGAGCCCACGCAGCGCGTGGACCTTCGGCTCGTCGGAGTGCTGGCAAAGAGGACCACAAGCCGAACTGCGATGTCAATTCGCCGAGTAACCCATCGACCCCCGGTTCAAGGCCGTGCTTTTCGCTCACTCGATTGATCCGGTCGTCACCGGAATCCGGTCGGCCATTCGACGCTTGAGCTGCGCGGCGTGAAGGTCGGAGGGCACCAGCAGGGACGGTTCAATCATCTCGTGCCAGCGACCGTCGATGTCGGTCACTCCCGGGCCTTTTCCGCGGACTCCGACGAGGTTCATCGAGTCGGGCCCGAAACCATCGGGCGGCCAGGCGATCGGACGCTTCGATTCGATCGCCCAGAACGTTGTCCGAGCGCCGCTGTGGCGGCCAAGTGCGGCACCCCCGCCACAGCGCCAGACCGACTTCCCCTCGCCGACATCGATTCGGCAGAACAGGTTGTCGTGCGGCGCCCGCTTGTGGTGGTCGAAGGAAAGGTCGGGCCCGCGCCCGTTCTTGATCACGTTTCCGGATCCGAGACTCGTCACGGTGATGTCGTGGATGAAGCGGGTCTTGAAAATGAAGTTCTCGACCAGGCAATCCCTGCCGACCGTGATCCCGTGGTGGCCGGTGCATCCTTTCTCCGGTTCGCGCACCGAGTCGAGCAGCACGCCCTTCATGCTGCAGTTCACCCCGCTCAGATAGACACCCGAGTCACTGTTGGAGATCCGCACGTTGCGGACCCAGCAGTTCGCGACCCCGTTCATCGCGATGCCGTTCATCCCCCGCTCGGTGAAATGCCCGGCGTAGGGTTTGGATGGAAACTCGATCGCCAGATCCTCGATCCCCACCTCCTCGACCGACGGCTCGAAGCCGTGCAGCGCCGGTGTCCAGTCCATCCGCACATCGATCTGCAGGGGCCGGTCGAGTTCGATCAAATCGCCGTCGATCGTCGCGATCCGGGCCACCATCTCCGGCTCCACCGGCGAGGTGATCTTCGAAACGTCTCCGGAATCCCCGGAGTAAAGGTGCGACAGCAGGGACTTGCCCTCGTCATCCTGCTGGCGGATGACCACCCGCATCCCGGCTTCGAGTCCGGAGGTGTCGCCCACCTCGAGAATCCGCCCGCCCCTCTCCGCCGGCCGGACGATCTTCGCGACGCGGGGCCGGTCGATCTTCCCCTTCACCCACAGGAAACCACCCGACCACGAGTAGTTCGACGTCGGCCTGCCGCTTGTCGTCGCACCCATGTTCGGACGGACGTCCTCAAGCTCGGTATCGACGAGGAGAATCGTCCGGCGCGGTCCGGCGCCACGCAGCACGATCCCCGGCTTCTCGATCCAAAGGATGTCACGGATGAGGAACCGGCCGGGCGGGACCAAGATTGCTCCCTCCTCCACTTCGGCGATCGCCTGGCGGAACGCCTCGGTGCAGTCGGTGACCCCGTCCCCCACGGCTCCGAAATCCGTCACATCGGCGACCGCCTCGACCTCGGGAAGGCCCTTCTCGCCGAAATGGTAGCCGGCGAAGGAAAAGTCCGGCAGGCGCCCGGCCGGGTCCCACGCCTCGCCCCCCTCGCCCCAAAGCGAGGAAGGATCCCTGGCCTCCAACCCACTGACGAGGAGGAAGATGGCCATCAGCCGAAGCGCCGCACTCACGCCCACTCAACGGTCACCGGCCCTCCGGGCTTTCAGCGATTCGCCGAGCGAGAGTCTGGTGAACGGGTTGCGTCCCGGGCGGTCTTGCCACAAAACGACCCTCAACCTTCCGGCCGCCCATGCCACGTTGCGCCTTCCTCACCCTCGCCGATCCCACCGGCTTCTTCATTTACGACCACCTCGCCATCCCGCCGCTCGAAGCGCTGGGTTGGTCGGTCGAGACGCTTCCGTGGACCGCCGAAGACGTCGATTGGGGAAACTTCGACGCGGTGGTGATCCGCTCGACCTGGGACTACCAACTCCGGCCCGACGCCTTCCTGAGCCGGCTCGCCGAGATCGAGCGAGCCGGCGCCCGGGTCCTCAATCCCATCGAGACCTGTCGCTGGAACCTTGAAAAGACCTACCTTCGCGAACTTGAAGCACGCGGTGTGACGATCATCCCCTCACTCTGGCCCGACCACCTCGACCCGGCCGTGCTTCTCGAGTCCTTTGATCACTTTCGCACCGAACGCCTCGTCGCCAAACCGCTGGTCGGCGCCAACGCCGACGGGATCTCGATCATCTGCCGCTATCAGCCCGACACCTGGCCGCTGGCCACTTTCTCAGGACAGCCGTTGATCGTGCAGCCATTCATCGAGTCGATCGAGGGAGAGGGTGAGCACTCCCTCTTCTACTTCGACTCGGAATACAGCCACGCCATCGTCAAGACTCCGAAGGCCGGCGACTTCCGCGTCCAGGAGGAACACGGTGGCCTCATCCGGGCCGTCCACCCGGAGGACGACCTGTTGGCCGCCGGCGCGCGCACCCTCGACGCCATCGACGAGCGCCTGCTCTACGCCCGCGTCGACCTCGTGCGCCTCCCCGACGGATCACCCGCAGTCATCGAGGTCGAACTGATCGAACCCTCGCTCTACTTTCCCTACGATCCCGAATCGCCCGCCCGCTTCGCCCGCGCCCTGGATCGGATGATGAAAGACCCGTCCACCGGACAACAGTAGTTGGCAACCGGACCATGGGCTCCAGCCCGCACCACGATCCCATGAAGCGAGCCCTCGTCATCGGCCTGACCCTCCTCGGCCTCCTCCTCTGCGGGGGTGTCCTCTACTTCAAAGGCAAGCGTTACGAGGTCACGATCACCCAGAACCAGATCGACGCCGCCCTGGCCGAGCGCTTCCCCGCTTCGAAGACCTATCTGTTCGTGTTCACCCTCGATTTCACCAATCCCGAGGTCACGCTGCTTGCCGACGAGGATCGCATCCGCGTCGGCCTGGATGTCATGCTCAACCTCCGTCTTGAAGACGAACCGCGGAACCTGCAGGGCGGTGCCACGCTGACCACCGCACTCCGCTATGACCCCTCCCGACAGGAGTTCTTCCTGGATGACGCCAGGTTCGAACGACTCGAAATCGAGGGCATCCCGGCGAAATGGGAGGCGCAGGTGAACGAGGCCGCCTCAGTCGCGGCGCGAGAATTTCTTGAGTCCCGGCCGGTTTACCGACTCGAGGCACGGAACGCGAAGACCGCTGCCGCCAAACTGCTGCTCAAGGGCCTCGATGTGGTCGAACAGGAAGTCCGAGTCACACTCGGACTCTGACCCCACGGGCCGTGCCGCCGACCCTTTGGCCCTTGGAACTTCCCACCTGGAACTTCACGCTCGAAGGCATGAAGGCATTCTTCGCCATTCTCGCCGCCGCCACGCTTTCACTCGGCGCCGCTCCCCCGAACATCGTCATCCTCTACGCCGACGACCTCGGCTACGGCGACCTCGGCTGCTACAACCCGAAGTCGAAGATTCCGACCCCGCACCTCGACAAGCTGGCCGCCACCGGGCTGCGCTTCACCGACGGCCACTCCTCCTCGGGGATCTGCACGCCCTCGCGCTACGCGCTGCTCACCGGCCGCCACCACTGGCGCGACTTCCACGGCATCGTCCAGGCGCTCGGTTCCTCGGTCTTCAAGGACGATCAGCTCACCCTGCCGGAAATGCTGCAGCAGAAGGGCTACACCACCGCCTGCATCGGCAAGTGGCACCTCGGCTGGGACTGGGACGCGATCCGCAGGCCGGGCACCCCGCCGAAGTCGATCCAGCCCGGCGACTTCGACTGGTCGAAGCCGGTGCCCGACGGCCCGCTCGCCCACGGCTTCGACCACTACTTCGGCGACACCGTGATCAATTTCCCACCCTATGCCTGGATCGAGGATGACAAGCTGGTCCGGGCCCCCGACAGCGTGATCACGGGGAAGTTCGAAGAGCCGACCAAGGAGGGAAATTGGGAAGCCCGCCCAGGTCCGGCGCTCTCCGACTGGGACTTCTATCAGGTGCTGCCGACCCTGACCGGGAAGAGCGTCGAGTGGGTCCGGTCGCGCCAGGGCAAGGACCAGCCCTTCTTCCTCTACGTCCCCTTCCCTTCTCCCCACGCGCCGATCATCCCCAACGACGAGTTCGACGGGAAATCCGATGCCGGGCCCTATGGGGACTTCGTTTACCAGACCGACCACGCCTGCGGCGAAATCCTCAAGGCACTGGAGGAAAGCGGCCATGCCGGCAACACCATCGTGGTCTTCACCGCCGACAATGGACCCGAGGCCTACGCCTACGCCCGCGACGAGAAATACGACCACTGGTCATCCACCCCGCTGCGCGGCCTCAAGCGCGACATCTACGAAGGTGGCCATCACGTCCCCTTCCTCATCCGCTGGCCGGGCCTGACCGAGCCCGGCTCCGTGTCAGGCGCCCTCATTTCACAGGTCGACCTGATGGCCACCCTGGCCGCCGCGCTTGGCGGCGAAATTCCCGACGGCCAGGCCATCGATTCCTTCAACTTCCTGCCCTACCTCAAGGGTGAAACGGATGCAGGACCGCGCACGCGGATGGTGCACAACACCAAGAAGGACCACTATGCCTTCCGCGACGGCGACTGGCTGCTGATCGACGCCAAGACCGGCTACCTCCGTCCCGCGCCCAAGGCCTGGAACGAGAAGCACGGGCAACCCGCCGACGACGGCACGCCCGCCGAACTCTACAACCTGAAGGAAGACATCGGGCAACGCCACAACCTGGCCAAGAAGCACCCCGAGCGGGTCGAGGCCATGCAGGCGATGCTCCGGAAAGTGCGCGAGGGCCGGTATCCCGGGTTGTGAGGAACGCGGGACGCCATCCCCGGGATGAGGGAGAGCGGGACGCGGTCCTTTCCCGCGATTCGATGCACAACTTTCCGCCATCGGTGACGTTTCACCCTGTACCATGAAAACGAAATCCATCCTCATCGGCCTGACCCTTCTGGCCTCACTCGCCACCCCTGCCTGGTGCCAGGATCGCCCCGAGCGGGAACCCCGGCGCGCCCCCGAAGCCGAGCGCACCCGGGATGTTGCGTCGACCCAGTGGCGCATCGGCGTGATGGTCGAATCGCTCGACGGCCTCCTGCGCAAGCACCTTCAACTTCCCGAGGACACGGGAGTGATCGCCGATCGCGTGGTCGAGGGAAGCCCCGCCGCCAGGGCCGGACTCAAGAACGGCGACATCATTCTCAGCGCCGGCAAGAGGCCGGTCGGCGACCTCGACTCCCTGCGGGGAGCGGTCGCGGCCAGCGCCCGGAGCGGCAAGCCGCTTGTCCTCTGGGTCCTCCAGGAAGGCAAGAAGCAGGAAATCCGCATCGATCCCCCGGTGCGCCCCGGTAACCGCGACCGGCAGCAACCCGGAGCCGACCGCAAGACCGACAAGAAGCCCGAAGCCCGGAGCGGCGACCCGGGCGCCGAGCGCATGGCCCGCGCCCTGCGCGAAATGCGCGCCCAGCTCGAGAAACAGGGCCAGGCCATCGAACGGCTCGAGAAGCGCATGGATGAAATGAGCCGCCAGCGCCGGCGCGATTGAACCTCACCTTGGATCCGCCTGCCCGCCGCGGACGAGCTCACGGCCTTCCGCGGCGGCAGTCGGTGCCCGCTTCCCGATCCGCGCCCCGGGGCATCGATCCCCGAGGGCGACCTCTCGATCACTTCCGTTGGCGCACCGGAGTAGATCGACTGCTGCCGATCTTTCTCGCCACAATGGCACCCACCGTGGAAGTTGGCCCGCCATCCGCTGTGAGGATGGCCTGCTCCCGATGGAAGTCATCCTCAGCCCCCGCTTCGTGCTCACCGCCCGAGACCAGACCGTCTATCTCGTCGACCGGAGCTCCGGGGCGAAGATCTGGCCGGAGGATGTCATCCAGCCCTACCCCAACTGGGGCTTCGGTCCTGCATCCGAACATGTCGAAAGGATGGCCCGTTCCGCGATGCTGAAGCCCGACCAGAGAACCCTGGTCGAACAATTTTGCGACGACCACCGATCCAGAAACGCCGGGTCTCCCCGCTCCAATCCCCCGGCCCCGCCACGGATCCGGAGGATCGATTCGTAATCGGAATTCCAACCGAGTATCCTTGCCTCCGGCTGCCAACGCTCCCTTGATTGCGGCATGCCTTGGAAACCCCTCCTCTACCATCCCCTCGCCTGCGCGCGATGGCCGGTGTGGTGGGAGTTGCAGTGGCGATACGCACCGCTGTCCGTGCGTGCCTGGCCGACCTTCGTCGCCACGTCGGCAGCGAGCTTCGCATCGCGCTCCGGGCACGAGAAGGAAATGGAACGACTGCGCGAGGCGGTGCGTCCGGATCCACCCATCTTCATCGTCGGCCATTGGCGCAGCGGCACCACGCTGCTCCACAATCTCCTGCACCGCAGCGGACGGTTCGCCACGCTGCGCACCGCCGATGCGATCAATCCATTGGGCGACAATCCTCCCGACGGCATGGTGGCCGGCGGAATGAAGAGCTCGGACCGCGGCTTCGACCGGATGGTCGTGGGCCCCGAGGAACCCCAGGAGGAGGAAATGGCCCTCGCCGCCCTCTGCCTGACTTCCGTCTTCCATCTCGTCTATTTCCCGCGGAATGCCGCCGAGATCTTCCGTCGCGCCGTGCTGTTCGAAGGCATGGAGCCCGGCGAACTCGAAGCCTTCGCAAAAGCTTACAAACTGGTTGCCGCAAAGACCCGCTTGGTCGATGGAACCGACCGGACCATCCTGTTCAAGAATCCGGCGAGCACCGCACGACTCGACTTCCTGAGCGAAGTCTTCCCCGGTGCCCGCTTCATCCACATCGTCCGCCACCCGAAGGCCGTCTATCACTCCACCGCCGCCCTGATCGACGGACTCACGGAAAGGTTCGCGCTCCAGTCGCCGAAGAACCTCGAAAGGGATCACCGCCGCATCGAGCACTACCGGTCGATGATGAAGGCGCACCTCGAGCAACGCGCCCGCCTCGCGCCCTGTCGCTACACGGAAATCCGCTACGAAGAGCTCGTCGCCGACCCGGTGACCGGCGTGGAAAAGGTCCTCGGTGGCATCGGCGAGTCGTTGGAAGCCGGCGAACGCACGCAACTGTTCGAATACGTCGAATCGCTTGCCGACTACAAACCCAACCGTCACCCCGACGACCCGGAGACCGACCGAATGCTGAAGCGGGAACTCGGATTCGCCTACGAGACCTGGGGATACGATTGACCCCGCCCCTTGCACCCGCCCCCGGAGCCGCGGTAGCCTCGCAGCGTGACGCCTGACGATCTCACCCTGCTCGGCCATTCCGAGACCCGGCTCCCCGCATCCCCGGACGAGGCGAAACTCGAAACCTTCGGGAATTGCCGGCCCGGCCGCCGCTTCTGGATCACGCTCGACTGCCCGGAGTTCTCCTCGCTTTGCCCGGTGACCGGACAACCGGACACCGCCCACGTGGTGATCCGCTACATCCCGGCCGCCCGCTGCGTCGAGACCAAGTCGCTCAAGTTCTACCTCGGCTCGTTCCGCAACCTGCCGGCCTTCAACGAGGAAATCGTCAACCGCATCCTCGACGACCTGGTCGCGGCGCTCGACCCGACTGAATTGACGGTCAGCGGTTCGTTCGGTGCCCGCGGCGGCATCCAGCTCACCTGCGAGGCCCGGCACCCGGAACCCGAAAGTTCCAAGTGAGAAGTTCCAAGTTCCAAGCCAAGACCCCGCCGAAACGCCGATGAGATCGGTCGTCCTGCTCAGCGGCGGCATGGATTCCGTCACCGCCTTCCACCACGCCCTTGGCGGGCACGAGGTGCTGGCGGCGCTTAGCTTCGACTACGGATCGAAACACAACGCCCGCGAGATCCCCTTCGCAAAACTGCATGCGGAACGGGCGGGGGTGCCGCACCACACCATCCCGCTCGATTTCATCAACGAGCACTTCGCCTCGGACCTGCTGCGCAGTGGCGGGGCGATCCCCGACGGCCACTACGCCGAGGACAACATGAAGCGGACGGTCGTCCCCTTCCGGAATGCGATCATGCTCTCCATCGCCTGCGGCTTCGCCGAAAGCGCGGGGGCCGGGGCCCTGGTGATCGCCGCCCACTCGGGCGATCACGCCATCTACCCGGACTGCCGCGAACCCTTCATGCAGGCCATGGCGGCGGCGATGAAGCACGGCACCTACGAGCAAGTCGAGTTGCTGCGCCCCTTCATCGCGATGGACAAGGCCGGCATCGCAAAACGCGGCGCCGAGCTCGGCATCGACTTCGCCGAAACCTGGTCCTGCTACAAGGGCGGCGAGATCCACTGCGGCACCTGCGGCACCTGCGTCGAGCGCCGCGAGGCCTTCCAGCTCGCCGGCATCCCCGATCCCACAAGCTACCTCGCAGAACCGCCCATCCCCGAAGCGCCCGACTGATCCCATGACCCCGCGACCCGACAACGAGACGATCCTCCCCACCGAGTCCGAGCGACTCTTCCTCTACGCCTTCTTCAAGCGTCTCCGCGACGCCGGTCGCACCTTCCTCCTCCAGTCGGACATCCTCGACCTGATCGCCGGAGCCGAGGAGGCGATCGATGGCGACCTCGATGCCTCCTCGCCGCTTCGCAAGGTGCTCGCCACATCCATGAATGCGGCCTTCAACGACCCGTGGCTGGTGGTCGAGACCCGCCCCGCCATCGGCCGCTGGTGCTGCGGGCGCTTCCACCTCGACCAGCTCTCCTACGAGACCATCACGACCTCGGAGTTGATGCGCTTCCGGGAGGCCCTGATCGACGGTCCCGATGCGCAAGCCGAGCTGGCGATCGAGTACGACGGCGCCGCCTTTCTGAACGACGTGCCGCTGATGAAGGACCGGCGCCACATCGGCCGCGGCGTCGAATACCTCAACCGGACCCTTGCCAACCGGCTCTTCACCGATCCCGACAAGCGGCTGTCCACCCTGCACGATTTCCTCCGTCTCCATCACCACAAGGATCGTCAGCTCATGCTCTCGCAGCGGATCGAGACGCCCGGGGAAATGCGCGATGCGGTCGACGAGGCCCGCGTGCTGCTCGCCGACATTCCCGCCGACACGCCGTGGGCCGCGATCCGCAACAGCCTCACCGCGCTCGGGCTGCTGGCCGGCTGGGGCGACACCGCCGGCCGCGTGCTCGAGACCCTCGACCTGCTCTCCGAGGTCATCGACGCCCCCTCGCCCTCGGTCATCGAGGATTTCCTCAGCCGGGTGCCGATGATCTTCTCGGTCGCGATCTTCAGCCCGCACGGCTTTTTCGGACAATCGAACGTCCTCGGCCTGCCCGACACCGGCGGCCAGGTCGTCTACATCCTCGACCAGGTCCGCGCGCTGGAGAAGGAGATGCGTGAACGGCTGCGGATCCAGGGCATCGACAGCGACCCGGAGATCGTGGTCGTCACCCGGCTCATCCCCGACGCCGGCAACACCGGCTGCGACATCCCGGAGGAAAGCATCCAGGGAACCCGCAACGCGCGCATCCTGCGCGTCCCCTTCACCCGCCCCAACGGCGAGGTGCTGCCCCAATGGATCTCCCGCTTCCAGGTCTGGCCCTATCTGGAACGCTTCGCCTTCAACTCGGTGAAGATCATCCTCGCCGAGCTCGGCGAGCGGCCGGACCTCGTGGTCGGCAACTACTCCGACGGCAACCTCGTCGCCACCCTCGTCGCCGAGCACCTCGAAGTGACCCAGTGCAACATCGCCCACGCGCTGGAGAAGACGAAGTATCTCTTCTCCGACCTCTACTGGCGCCAGAACGAGGACCAGTATCACTTCTCGGCCCACTTCACCGCCGACCTGCTGGCGATGAACTCGGCGGACTTCATCATCACCTCCACCTATCAGGAGATTGCCGGCAGCGAGACCAGCGTGGGGCAGTATGAGAGCTACTCGGCCTACACCATGCCGGGCCTGTACCGCGTCACCAAGGGCATCGACATCTACGACCCGAAATTCAACATCGTCTCCCCCGGTGCCGACGAGGACGTGTATTTCCCGCACACCGAAAAGGACCGGCGGATCGGCGATCTGGCCGACGACATCGAGCGACTCCTCCACGGCGATTTCCCCGGTGCGGTGTCGCATTTCGACGACCGGGAAAAGCCGATCATCTTCCTGATGTCGCGCCTCGACCAGGTGAAGAACGTGACCGGCTTCGTCGAATGGTTCGGCCGCGACCCGCGGCTGCGAGAGCTGGCAAATGTCTTCATCATCGGCGGCTGCACCGCGCTGGAGGAATCGGACGACGAGGAGGAACGGCGCGAGATCGAGCACCTTCACCGGTTGATCCACGGCCATGGCCTGCACGGCCACCTGCGCTGGGTGCCCAAGCAGTCGGACAAGATCTTCAACGGCGAGCTTTACCGGACCATTGCCGACCGCCGCGGCATCTTCGTCCAGCCGGCGCAGTTCGAGGCCTTCGGCCTGACGGTGATCGAGGCGATGACCTCCGGCCTGCCGACCTTCGCCACGATCCACGGCGGGCCGCTCGAGATCATCGAGGACGGCGTCAGCGGTTTCCACATCGACTCCAACCACGGCGAAGCCGCAGCCAAGCGCATGGTCGAGTTCTTCGAGCGCTGCCAGCGCGAGCCGGGGCACTGGACCGAAATCTCCCGCGGCGGCATCGACCGGGTCGAGGCCCGCTACACCTGGCGCCTCTATGCCAGCCGGCTCATGACCTTGTCGCGGGTCTATGGCTTCTGGAAATTCGTCAGCCACCTCGAACGCTCCGGCGCGAGGGCCTACGACCGGCTGTTTTACTCCAGCGTCTACCGCCCCATCGTCGAGCGGATGGGATAGGATTGGCGCTTTTCGAAGCGCCATGACGGGGCGTGGCGGACTCCGGTCCGCACGGTAAAGCCCGTCACGGCAGGCCGGCCATCAGTCCGCGACCAGAAGGTCGCCCCGCCCCGATAGGGCTCCTGCAAGGAGCCCCCCGCTCAATCCGTGTAGTAGCGCTTGGGTCCCTCGCTCGGTGGCGGGATCTTCTCGAGTTGCTCGAAGTCGCCTTCCTCGCAGCACGAAACGAAGCCCTCGGCATAACTCTTCAGCTTGTCCCAGCACTCACGGATCTCGGCGGCCTCGTCGGAGGTGATCGAGTGGTCGGCGGCAGCCTCGGAAATCCGCTGCAACAGACCGGAAAACTGACCCACGATCTCGTTGGTCGCGGGCAGGACCTCGAGGCCCTGCTTGCAGTTGCTCTCCGGGTTGCGGACAAAATACCCGCCACTCTTCCGGCACAGCCACTCGACAATCTTCGTGTCGCCGCTCAGCTCCACGATCTTCAGCAATCGGTCGAGCGGATTGCGGCTTCCCGAACCGTCCTCGGCCTGCTTCTCGGCCCATTTGTAAACGAGTGAAAGCGACACCCCGAGGTCGGCGGCCACCGCCTTCGGACTGGTCTTGGCGAAGGTCTGGCGCAGCACCTCGTGACTTTCCATGGGCGGGGAAATAGCAGTCCGCCGCCTCCCCGCAAAGCCCGAATGAACCTCAAAGATGGGCGCCTCCTACGCCGCCTGCAGCGAGGCCGCCGCGATGTCCTCGACCTCGGCCACGCTCTCGACCTTGCACAGGCGCTGCCGCAGCTCTTTCGCCCCGGGAAACCCCTTGCAGTAGGCCATCAGGCGCGCCCGCATCGCCATGATCGCATGCCGCTCGGTGCCGTAGCGTCGGCACTCCGCCGCCATCCGGCAATGCCGGACCACCAGTTCCCAGCGTTCGTCCAGCGGCACCGGGGCCATCTGGTCACCGGTCGCGAGGTAGTGCTTGGCCTGACGGAACACCCACGGATTCTGCATCGCCGCGCGCCCGATCATCACGCCGCTCACCGCCGTCTCGCGCTTGCGCCTCTCGAGGTCCTCACCCGTCGCGATGTCGCCGTTGCCGATCACCGGCACGCCCACCGCCCGGGCGCAGGCATCGATCACCTCCCAGTTCGCCTCGCCGCCATATCCCTGGGCCCGGGTCCGGCCATGGATCGAAATCGCCTGCATCCCGGCCCCCTCGAGAATGCGGCAGACTTCCACGGCATTGATTGATTTCTCGTCCCAGCCGATCCGGATCTTCGCCGTCACCGGCACCACCCCCTCGCAGGCCTCGGCCACGCCACGGGCCACGCTCTCCAGCACCGGACAGTTCCGGAGCAGTGACGAGCCACCGTTCTTCGACACCACCTTGCTCACCGGACAGCCGAAGTTGATGTCGATGAAATCCGGGCGCTTCCAGTCGACGATCTTGCGTGCCGCCTCGCCCATCCGTTCCCCATCGGCCCCGAACAACTGCACCCCCACCGGCCGCTGCTCGTCGGTGAATTCGGTGTATTTCCGCGTCCGCTCGTCGGCCTGCATGATGCCCTCGGCCGAGACGAACTCGGTCACCATCACGTCCGCCCCCATTTCCTTGCAGATCTGCCGGAAGACCACGTCGGTCACCCCCGCCATCGGGGCGAGATAGAGGGGGAAAGCGCCATTTTCGAACCAGTGCAGCACGCGCGGACCCTAGCGGGTCCGAAGTTCCAAGTCAAAAGGGCCAAGTTCCAAAAAGACGCAAGCCGCCTATCAGTGGCATGACCGGGACGGTGATGCCACTGGCAGGTGGGACCACCCATTGGAACTTGGAACTTCGAACTTGGAACTTCAGGCTCCGCCGCATGAAGCGCCTCGCCCTGCACTGGCAGATCCTCGCCGCCCTCGTGCTTGCCACGCTGACCGGGGTGCTGTTCCGCACGATGTTCGACGGGGTTGCGCCGGAAGGCACCTTCGTCGCCCGCGGACTCGAGGTCTCCACCTTCATCGGCGACCTCTTCATGCAGGCGCTCAAGATGATCATCGTGCCGCTGATCGTGACCTCGGTCATTTCCGGCATCGCCAGCCTGCAGGGCGTGAAGGGCTTCGGACGCCTCGGCGGGAAAACCTTCGCCTTCTATGCGTGCAGCTCGCTGGTCGCGGTCGTCACCGGACTGCTGCTGGTGAACCTCATCCAGCCCGGCCTCGTCGATGGCCAGCCGAACGAGGTGATCAAGGCCGCCTTCGACCAGAAGGCCGCCGAAGCCAGCCCCGAGGATCTCGCCAAGGTCGCCGCCGCCAGCGAGAAGGAACCCAAGGACTTCCTCGACACGATCAAGATGATGGTCCCGCCCAACGTCTTCGCGGCCGCCACCAACAACGGCCAGATGCTCGGCGTGATCGTTTTTTCCCTGCTCTTCGCCATCGCCATCACCCGGCTGCCGGCCGACGAGATGCGCACGCTGCGGGAGTTCTTCCAGGCCGGCAACGACGTGATGATCACGGTCACCCGGTGGATCATGGCCATTTCGCCGATCGGCGTCTACGCGCTGATGTTCCCGGTCATCTTCGAGAACGGGCCACAGGTCTTCGCCGAAATGGGCAGGTATTTCGGCACCGTCATCGCCGCCCTCGGGATCCACCTCTTCGTCACCCTGCCGCTGGTGCTTCACTTCATCGCGAAGGTCAATCCGCTCGACCACTTCCGGGCGATGCGCGACGCGCTGCTGCTGGCCTTTTCCACCGCCTCCTCGTCCGGCACGCTGCCGGTCACCATGCGCTGCGTGCAGGATCAGGCCGGCGTGTCGAAGCGCACCGCCTCCTTCACCCTGCCGCTCGGTGCCACGGTGAACATGGACGGCACCGCGCTCTACGAATGTGTCGCCGTGGTCTTCGTCGCCCAGGTGATGGGCATCCACATGGGATTCGGCGAGCAATTCGTCGTGGTCACCGCCGCCCTGCTGACCTCGATCGGTGTCGCCGGCGTGCCGTCGGCCAGCCTGGTGGCCATCCTGCTCATCCTGAAGAACAGCAACGTCCCCAATGCCGAAACCGCCGTCGTCGCCCTGCTGGCGGTCGACCGCCTGCTCGACATGGCCCGCACCGCCGTCAATGTCTTCGGCGACTCCTGCGCCGCCGTCACCATCGCCCGCAGCGAGGGCGAGGACTTGTTTACGGACAAGGCGGCCTGACCAACAGGACCGCCGATCTCCGAATCGGCATCTTCCGAAATACGCCGTGCCGGATCGAAGCCATGCCGATTCGGAGATCGGCGGTCCTCCTCATCCCCCCCGGAAAACCCTTCCCCCGCCGCCCTACTTCCCCTAAAGCGGCCCCGCGCAACCCCGCCCCGACCATGTCCAAGGCTCCCACCATCATCTACACCCAGACCGACGAAGCCCCGGCTCTCGCGACCTACTCCCTGCTGCCCATCATCCGCCGTTTCACCGCGTCGTCGGGCATTTCGGTGGAAAGCAGCGACATCTCCCTCTCCGGCCGCATCCTCGCGCAGTTTCCCGATCTCCTTGGTGACAAGAAGGTCCCCGACGCACTCGCCGAACTCGGCGACCTGACCCAGGAGCCGACCACCAACATCATCAAGCTCCCCAACATCTCGGCCTCGATCCCGCAGCTCATTGCCGCCATCAAGGAACTCCAGGCCGCCGGCTACCCGCTCCCGGACTACCCCGCCGATCCGAAGACCGACGAGGAAAAGGACATCCGCGCCCGCTACGACAAGGTCAAGGGCAGCGCCGTGAACCCGGTGCTGCGCGAGGGCAACTCCGACCGCCGCGCGCCGAAGGCGGTCAAGGACTACGCCCGCGCCAACCCCCACCGCATGGGCGCCTGGTCGCCGGACTCGAAAACCCGCGTCGCCAACATGGGCGCCAACGATTTCCGCTCGAACGAGAAGTCGGTGACCCTCGAAGCCCCGACCACCGCCCGCATTGAGCTGCACACCGCCTCCGGCGAAACGATCGTCCTCAAGGACGGCCTCGATCTCCTCGAAGGCGAGGTCCTCGACGCGACCTGCATGAGCCGCAACGCGCTGGTCGAGTTCCTCGACAGTCAGATCGCCGCCGCGAAGGACGACGGCATTCTCTTCTCGCTGCACATGAAGGCGACCATGATGAAGGTCTCCGACCCGATCATCTTCGGCCACTGCGTGCGCGTGTTCTTCAAGGAGCTCGTCGCCAATCACGCCGACGCGCTGGTCGCCGCCGGTGTCGACTTCAACAACGGCCTCGGTGACCTCGTCGCCAAGCTGGAGACCATGCCCGCGGACACCCGCGAGGCGATCCAGGCCGACCTCGCCGCCGCGCTGGAGGCCGGGCCCGACCTCGCGATGGTGAATTCCGACAAGGGCATCACCGGCCTGCACGTGCCGAGCGACATCATCATCGACGCCTCGATGCCCGCGATGATTCGCGACTCGGGCAAGATGTGGGACAGGAACGGCGAGCGCCAGGACGCGCTGGCGGTCATCCCCGACAGCTCCTACGCCGGCGTCTACGATGCCACGATCGAGTTCTGCAAGAAGCACGGCGCCTTCGACCCGACCACCATGGGCAGCGTGCCGAACGTCGGCTTGATGGCCCAGAAGGCCGAGGAGTACGGTTCCCACGACAAGACTTTTGAGATTCCCGCCGCCGGGGTGGTCCGCGTGATCGATGCCGATGGAAACGTGCTGCTCGAGCACGGCGTCGAGGAGAAGGACATCTGGCGTGCCTGCCAGACCAAGGACGAGCCGGTCCGCGACTGGGTGAAGCTCGCCGTCACCCGCGCCCGCGCCACCGGTGCTCCCGCCGTGTTCTGGCTCGATGAGGACCGCGCGCACGACGCCCAACTCATCGCCAAAGTCGGCTATTACCTTGGTGAGCACGACACCGACGACCTGGAGATCCACATCCTGAGCCCGGTCGAGGCCACGGAGTTCACCCTCGAGCGCCTCAAGGCCGGCGAGGACACGATTTCGGTCACCGGCAACGTCCTGCGCGACTACCTCACCGACCTCTTCCCCATCCTCGAACTCGGCACCTCGGCCAAGATGCTTTCCATCGTCCCGCTGATGAAGGGTGGCGGGCTCTTCGAAACCGGCGCCGGCGGCTCCGCACCGAAGCACGTCCAGCAGTTCACCGCGGAAAACTACCTGCGCTGGGATTCTCTCGGGGAGTTTCTGGCCTTGGCGGTCTCGCTCGAGCACCTCGCCGAAACCTTCGACAACCCGAAGGCCAAGGTGCTGGCCGAGACCCTCGACGCGGCCACCGGCGAGTTCCTCAAGAACGACAAGTCGCCGACCCGCAGGCTCGGCGGCATCGACAACCGCGGCTCGCACTTCTACCTCGCCCTCTACTGGGCGCAGGCCCTCGCCGCCCAGGACCAGGATCCCGACCTCAATGCCGAGTTCGAGCCGATCGCCAAGGCGCTTGCGGACAACGAAGCAAAGATCGTCGAGGAACTCATCGCCGTGCAGGGCCAGCCCGTCGACATCGGCGGCTACTACCGTCCCGACGACGCCAAGGCCTCCGCCGCCATGCGCCCGAGTGCGACGCTGAATGCCATCATCGGGTAGGAGTGGCGCTCTGCAAGCGCCCACTTGCCGCGCCGTAGCCTTGGCGAAGGCGGATGACGGGGCCGGGCGGCTTTCAGCCGCTCCCATGGCCGGACCTGGCTCTCGAAGAATCCATTTGCCTCCCCCTGCGGTCGGGAGACCACCACGCCCTGATCTGGCTCCTGCAAGGAGCCACTCCCCTCGAAAGATCCGCCGTCATCTTCAGCGGCGTGAAGGATTCCGAGAACCTTTGCAGAACCCTATTCTTGATTGAGTTGTCCAGTCCTGCCCGATCGACTAGGCTCTCGCCATGATCCTGACCCTGCCCGACGACCCCGCACTGCTGAACCTCGGCGACGACGTGCTTCGTCTCGACCTCGCCTGCGGACTCTATGCCGCCGGACGCGTCTCGCGCGGGGTCGCTTGCAGGATCGCGGGCATGGATCGGGAAACCTTCGATCAGGAATTGATCCGCCGCCGGATTCCAAGCTATACCGAGGAGATGCTCGAAGCCGACCTCGACTCATTGCGGCGCTTGAAATGATCGTCATCACCGACACCTCGGTCATTCTCAACCTGAGCTGCATCGGCAAGGAGGATCTGCTGTTCCTCCTCTTCGGTCGAATTCTGGCACCGCCCGAGGTAGCCGCGGAATTCCAGCGTCTGGCCGAAGCCGATCCTCGCTTCCTCGGCCTGTCTTTTCCCGGGTTTGTCGAAGTCACCTCGGCACCTTCCATACCGGAATCCCTCCTTTCCAACCCGCGACTCGACATGGGGGAAATCGCCGCCTTGGCGCTTGCCATTGAAACCGGCGCGGATCTCGTGCTGATGGACGAGCAGGCTGGTCGAGCTGCGGCTGTATGCCTTGGTCTGGCAGTTGTCGGCGTCCTTGGTGTCCTGATCCAAGCCAAGAAAAGCGGCTTGATCCGCGAAGTGCTGCCCTCCGTCAGAATGCTTGAAGATCGGGCTGGATTCTGGGTGCTGCCAAGCCTGCTTGCGAAGGTCGCCCAGCTCGCCGGGGAATCCCACGATTGACGCCATCATCGGGTAGGAGTGGCGCTCTGCAAGCGCCCACTTGCCGCGCCGTAACCTTGGCGAAGGCGGATGACGGGGCCGGGCGGCTTTCAGCCGCTCCCATGGCCGGACCTGGCTCTCGAAGAATCCATTGCCTCCCCCTGCGGTCGGGAGACCGCCACGCCCTGATATGGCTCCTGCAAGGAGCCACTCCGCCTGAAAGATCGCCCGCCCAACCAGCGCACTCTTCCGGGTGAAGCTCCTTGCACTCCTGCTCCTCGGCACCCTTTCCACCCTCGCGGCGGAAAAGCCCAACATCGTCCTGCTCTTCGCCGACGACCTCGGGCGCTACGCCTCGGCCTACGCCGATCCGGAGCAGCCCTCACCCAACGACATCATCAAGACGCCGGTCTTCGACAAGATCGCCGCCCAGGGGGCACGCTTTGACAATGCCTTCGTCTCGGCGCCCTCCTGCACCCCCTCGCGCGGGGCGCTATACACCGGCCGGCATTTCTTCCGCAACGGGTCCTTCTCCCAACTCCACAGCCGCTGGCAGAAGGGAACGCCCGATCCCGGCGACAAGATCGTTGGCATGCCCGAAACGCTCCGCCGCGCCGGCTACCACGTCGGCTGGAGCCACAAGTGGCACATTCCCGACCGCCTGATCGGGGGCAAAAAACATCAGTATTCCCCAAAGGGCAACCGCATCAGCACCTTCTCGCAGCAGGTCACCCGGAATCCCGACATCCGCGGGCAGATCTTCGAAGACGTCCGCAGCAACTTCCAGGCCTTCCTCAAGGACCGCAAGGACGGCCAACCCTTCTTCTACTCCTTCAACCCGACCAACACCCACCGCACCTGGATCCAGGGATCGGGCAAGAAGCTGTGGGGCCTCGATCCCGACCAGTTGAAGGGCAAACTGCCGCCCTTCCTCCCCGACAATGAGATCGTGCGCGAGGACTTCGCCGACTACCTTGGCGAGGCGATGGCCTTCGACCAGGCCTGCGGCGTGATCATCGCCGAACTCGAGAAGATGGGTGAACTCGACAACACCCTGGTCGTCATCAGCGGCGACCACGGCATCCCGGGCTTCCCCCGCGGCAAGTGCAACGTCCACGACTTCGGCTCGCGCGTGCTGCTCGCGATGAGTTGGCCCGGGCAAATCGAGAAAGAACGCGTGATCCGGGCCCCGGTTTCCCTCATCGACCTGGCGCCGACCTTCCTTGCGGCGGCCGGGACAAGCTCGCCCGATGATCCCGACGGCGAGGACCTGCTGCCGTGTCTGGTCAAAGGCTGGTGCGACGGTCACCTTCGGAACTGGGCCCTCATCGGCCGCGAGGTCCACGTCGGCAACGCCCGCGAGGGCTACCTGCCCTATCCGGTCCGGGCCCTGCGCACCCCCGACTTCCTCTACGTGCGGAACTTCAAGCCCGACCGCTGGCCGATGGGGGATCCGAAGATGGCCGATGAGGAAGAACCGGACTTCTCCCAGATCGACGAGAACACCCGCGCGGCCTATGCCGATATCGACGCCTCGCCGACCAAGACCTGGCTGATCCGCAATCAGGATGACGAGGGTCTCGAACTCGTACTGCGCGAGGGCTGGGAGAAGCGGCCGGCCGAGGAGCTCTATTTTCTCGGACTCGATCCCTTCCAAACCGACAACGTCGCCGATGATCCGGGCTTCGCCGAGGAGCTGAATGAACTCCGCAAACAACTCATGGCCGAGCTGGAGAAGGGCAAGGACCCCCGTCTCGACGACGCCTTCGACCGTCCGCCCTACTGCGTCAAGGGCCGGTAGGTCGCTCTAGACTGCGGTGCTTGAGCACCGCTCTCAGCGAGTCGATTCATCGACGGGCACCGCCTTGAACATCCCACCCCACCCTCCCGGCAGCTTCGCACTGAAGTGCTTCGCCAGAGCGGCGCTCAAGCGCCGCAGTCTACGGACCCCAAGATCGAACCCGCGCTTGGCTCGCCGCACCGAGGAGCTAACCTCCGCGCCATGCAAGCCCACGAGCTGATCCCCTTCCTCGACCTCACCACCCTCGGCACCACCGACTCGGCCGACGATGTCCGCGCCCTGGCGAAGCGTGCGATGCAGCCGGTCGCCGGCGACCCCGCGATCCACTGCGCCGCCCTCTGCACCTGGCCGAACTTCGCCGCTGTCGCCACCGAGGCCTTGGACGGCTCGCCGGTCGTGCTCGCCTGCGTCGCCGCCGCCTTTCCCTGCTCGCAGGCACCGCTGGAAGTGAAGACCCGCGAAATCGAGCTCGCGGTCGCCGCGGGGGCCAAGGAAATCGACATCGCGATCCCCCGCGGCCTGCTCCTTTCCGGTGATCTCGTCAGCCTGCGCGCCGAACTCGAGGCCATGAAGTCCGCCTGCGGCGCGGCCCACCTCAAGGTCATCCTCGAAACCTGCGACCTCGGCGACGCCGACACCATCCGCACCGCCTGCCAGGTGGCCCTCGAAGCCGGCGCCGACTTCCTCAAGACCTCCACCGGCATGGGCAAGCACGGCGCCACACCCGACCACGCCCGCATCCTTTTCGAGGCCGCCCGAGAGTGGCACGCCAACACCGGCCAGGTCATCGGGGTGAAACCCGCCGGTGGCATCCGCACCTACGCCGACGCGCTCGTTTACCACGAACTGGCCAGCAGCCACCTTCCCGAGGTCACCCCCTCCACCTTCCGCCTCGGTGCCTCCTCGCTCCTCGATGACCTGCTCTCGCAGGCGTAAGGAGCGCCGGTTATGAAACCGGCAACAGACGAAGTGCCACAAACCCAGCCCGTTTGAAGCACCATGCCCCACCGCATCCTCATCGCCCCCGACAAGTTCAAGGGCTCGCTCACTGCCCTCGAGGCCGCGGAGGCGATGGCCTCGGGGGTCCGCGACGCCGTTCCCGACGCCTGCATCGACCTCTGCCCGATCGCCGACGGCGGCGAGGGCTTCATGGAGGCGCTGCAGCCGGCCTTGAACGGACGCTGGATCGAAACCGCAGCCGTCGATGCCCGCGGGCGGTCGATGCAGAGCCGCTACCTCCTCGCCGATACCGACTCCGGCCCGGTCGCGGTCATCGAAATGGCCGCCACCGCCGGCATCGAGCGACTGGCTGAGAACGAACGCGATCCGCTCACCGCCACCACCCGCGGCGTCGGCCTGCAACTCGCCGATGCGGTCCGAAACCACGGCGTCCGTCGCGTGTTTCTCGGCCTCGGCGGCAGCGCCACCAATGACGGTGGCTGCGGTCTCGCCGCCGCGCTCGGGATCCGCTTCCTCGATGCCGACGGACGCGAGCTGGATCCCCTGCCGGTGAATCTTCCGCAAGTCGTCCGCATCGATGACGCGTCACGACTCGAACTCCCGCCGGTGACCGTCGCCTGCGACGTCGACAACCCCCTGCTCGGCGTGCGCGGGGCCACCGCCGTCTTCTCCCCGCAAAAGGGAGCAAGCCCGGAGGATCAGGAGGTCCTCGAAACCGCGCTCGCCCGGCTCGTCGAGATCACAGGCGACCACGCCTCCGCCGAGACGCCCGGTGCCGGCGCGGCGGGGGGCCTTGGCTTTGGACTGCTCCACTTCGCCAAGGCCTCGCTGGTTCCCGGCTTCGACCTGCTGGCCGACCTGCTCGACTTTGACCAGCGCATCGCGGCCGCCGACCTGGTCCTCACCGGCGAGGGTTCGCTGGACGTCCAGAGCCTCGGCGGCAAGGGCCCGGTCGCGCTCGCCCGCCGGGCCCGCGGCATTCCGGTCGCCGGCTACTGCGGCATCGCGGATGACGCGGTGCGGAATGCCGGGCTGTTCGCCCACATCGGTGCCCTCGCCGACACCGGACGCCCGTTCGAGGAACTCATTCGTTGCGCCGCAGCGCTCCTGCGCGAAGAGGTTTGCCGGACGCCATTGCTGAAACTGCTCGAATCCCCCGATTCCACGCCGCCCCACCCATGAAACCGCTGCTCATCCTGGTCATCCTCGCCACCGCCGCGACAGCGGTCGATTCGTGGCCACAGTTCCGTGGACCCGATGGCAACGGCGTGATCGCCGGCCCTTCGCCCCGGGAATGGAGCGCCACCGAAGGCATCGCCTGGAAGACCCGGCTGCCGGGCTACGGCTGGTCGTCGCCGGTCGTGGCCAAGGGCAAGATCGTCGTCACCACCTCGGCGGAAAAGAACGGCAAGACCATCCTCGGCGCCCACGCCTACTCGCTCGCCGACGGCTCCGAGCAGTGGTCGGTCGACCTCTTCGAGCCCACCGAGGCCGAACTCAAGGCCCTCCATCCGAAGAACAGCCTCGCCACCCCGACGCCGCTCGTCATCGACGAAGCCGTCTACGTCCACTTCGGCCACATGGGCACGGCTGCGCTCAAGCTCGACGACGGCTCGACGATCTGGACGCGCAAGATTTCCTACCCGCCGATGCACGGCAACGGCAGCTCGCCGATCGCGGCGGGTGATTTCATCGTCATCAACGTCGATGCCGAGAAGGATCCCGCGGTTTATGCGCTGAACCGCAACGACGGCACCACCGCGTGGAAGACCCCGCGCGACGCCGAGGTCGCCCGCAAGTTCTCCTTCTGCACGCCGACGCTGGTCACCCACGACGGCCGGCCGCAGATCATCAGCCCCGGCAGCGGCATGGTCGGCACCTACAGGCCGACCGACGGCAAGCTGCTGTGGAAGCTCGACTACGGCGAGGGCTTTTCGGTGGTGCCCCGGCCGGTGGTCGGCAAGGGCCACGTCTACCTCGCCACCGGCTTCCTCAAGCCGAAGCTGCTCGCGATCCGGCTCGACGGCGCCACCGGCGACGTCACCGACAGCCATCTTGCCTGGACCGTCGACCGCCGCATTCCGAAGACGCCTTCTTTCCTGATCGCCAACGAGCAGGTGATTGTGCTCGACGACGGCGGCTTCCTCAGCGGCTTCGACATGAAAAGCGGTGACGAACTCTGGCGCGAGCGGCTCGCCGGCAACTTCTCCGCCTCCCCACTGCTGTGCGGCGACACCCTCTACTGCCTCACCGAGGACGGCATCGCCTACGTACTCGAGCTGAAGAAGGACGGTGCCGAAATTCTCTCCGAAATCGACATGGGTGACCGCCTGTTCGCCTCACCGGCCGTCATCGACGGTCACCTGATCCTGCGCTCCGAGAAGCACCTGTGGAAAATCAGTGGTCGCTGAAGCAGGCCGTGACCGGGCCTTCCAGGCCCGTAGTCCCCGATCAGCGTTTGTGAAACCGGGCCTGGAAGGCCCGGTCACATTTCCCCTCAAGGCCGGGTGATCAGGTAGTAGGGGACATCGTTCCGAAACGCGATGCGCCCGGCTCCCTGAACCTTGCCCACCACCCGACCGTCGCAGTCGAGAGATTCGACACTCAGCTCCTCGGCGTCGTCGCGCTTCAAGCTCAACTCTCCCTCGAGTTCACGGATCATCCAGGGATCCTGGCCGATCGACTCGATCCGTTTCCTTCCGCCCGAAAGCTCCACATCGCGGAAATCGTTCGCCTTCTCCTCGCTCATCACCTGCACCAGGATCCGGCCCGAGTCGCGAATCCGGCGTCCGTCCAGGGCCACCGCCACCACCGCGCCCAGTTCCATCGGCGAGCGGATCCCGAGGTCGGGAAAATCCAGCGTCTCGCCCGCCAGCGCCCCCACGGCTCCCTGCACAGCCGGCGCCCTCAGGCGCAGCAGCCCCTTGCCGTAGTCGAGCGCCAGCTCACGGGTTGAACTCATCAAACGCTCGCCTTCCGCATCGATGCCCGCCGTCGAGACCCTCGCCGCACGGCTATCACCCTGTCCCACGTTGAGCCGCGTGCGACCAGTGAAGTGCACCCGCGGATCGATGCCGCCGCGCGCCTCCACACCGTCCGGCACGCCGACCTTCCGCAGTTCGTCAAGATTCGCCGCCGGTGCCAGCGGGCTGCCCTTCAAGGCCACCGCGTCCTCCAGCGAAAGCGCCGCCTCCGCGACGACCGCGCCCTCCTGCAGCAGACCCATCCGGTAAACCGCCGCGGCCGCCGGAAACTGCCCGGCCTGCGTCGGTGACATCAGGGTCCAAGGCTGCATGAAGAAGCGCGGCTTCACCGACCACCCGGCCGAATCGAGCGCGAAATGCACGATCGCGTCGGTGCCCTGCAGCAGCCCGTAGGCCGCGTACACCCACGGCGCCTCGACGCGGTGGCGGTTCGGACGATTGTAGGTCGTCTCGGAGATCATCGACGGCATGCCGTTGATCTCGAGGTCGATCACGGGATGCGAGAAATCGCGCCCTCCCTTCGTCCCCTCGAAGCGCAGGCTACTACGATCCACGTAGGTGTGGCCGTCGCGGACCGACCAGGCCGCATTGTCGCCCTCGTGCCCGCAGCCGAAGTAGCCGTGGCGGTCGATGAAATCCCCCGTGGTGTAGCTGTAGCGCTCGAGCGGCCCGAGCCGCGCCGCATCCGCGGTGTGCCAGTTCGAGGCGGTGACCAGGCCCTTGAAGCCCCGCTCCCTCAGCCATGCCGTCGTCTCCTCGTAGAACCCGCGCTGCACCCCGAGCAGGAAGTCCGCGGTGGCCTGGTCGCGCGGCGTGCGCTCGTTGACGATGTTCCACAGCCCGCGGAAGCCCAGCCGTCCGTCGCCGTCGCGCGGATGCCGCATTCCGCCCCACGCCTCGACCGCCTTATCGACGGAGCCGTGTTTCTCCCCCGCCCAGGCCGCGAAGCGCCGCTCCAGCTTCCGCAACTGCGGATCGGGAATGATTTTCTCGTCGAAGGTCCAGAAGAACAGCGAGTCCTCGTTGACCAGTTCGACCCCGAACACCGCCGGCTCGTCCTGCAGACCCTCCAGCACCGCCGCCAACCACTGCCGGTGCAGCGCCTGGAATTCGGGCTCGAAGAAGATCAGCGCGAAGGGATGCCGTCCGCCGTCATAGCCCTCGCGCCAGCCGGGGCCCGGCTTCGGCTTCATCCACAACGGAAAGTAGATCGAGAGATGCGAGTAGATCCCCTCCTTCTTCATCGCCGCCACCACCTCGTGGATGCGCCCGACCTTCGCCCGGTCCAGTTCGCCGGTCGCCTCGTCGAACACCTTGCCGTGCAGGCGGACCAGGTTCACGCCACGGTCGGCCAGCATCCGCGCGCAAGCGGCAAGGTCCTCGCCGTGGAGATCGTCCGGCGGACCGTTCACCGCCCAGAAGCGCACCTTTCCGCCGGTCTTCTCGTGCACGAAGTCGGGGCCCTTCGCCACGATGCGGCCGTGCTCGCCGGCCACGCGCTCGTTGAGCCCGCGCAGGCTGATCCGCGACTCGCCGTCGGCTTGGGGAAGCCACGGCAGCCAGCCGTCCCCGCCCTTCGCCAGCTCGTCGCGGCGTTGCTCGATCTCCCCCGGCTTCAGCGTCCCCTCCGGCTTGAATCCCGGCGGAGCGAGGACGAAGCAATCGATCGACCCGTGATGCGACAGCTCGCTGGCGAAGCGGAATTTCAGCCGGTGTTCCCCGGCCGCCAGCGGGAAGGTCCCGACCCGGCACCAGGCCATGAAGCGCAGGTCCGGCTTGCCGTCGGCCGCAAGGTTGACCTGCCCGGTCAGCCCCTTGCCGAAATCAACTTCCTTCTCGGCTCCGTCGTCGAGCTGATAGAAGAGCCAGCTCTTCACCGGGTTCGACCGCAGCCACAGCTCGTGGTCGCCGGGCGCTTCGATCTCGAACCTGTAGTCCGCCCTGCCCTCACGAGCGTCGTCGAAATGCGAAAGGAAGTCCCCGCCCGATAGCTCCTCCTTCTTCACCTGTCCGTGATACCACGGGTGACGGTTCACCTCCGCGCGAGTCGCGGCCTCACCCTCGATCCACACCGGCTCGGCGGCCACCGCCGCACCGGTCAGCAGGAACCAAATCCACCTTCTCATGACTCGGATTACCCTGCGTCCGGTGCGGATGTTGCAAGTCATTCGGGCAGGCAGCCTTCCGGCACCGTGAAGGTCTTCAGCCGCGAGCTGCGACCCTTTTCCAGGATCACCTGCGACTTCGGCACCGCGAGGTGCTTCGCCAGGAAGCTCCGCAACGCCTCGTTCGCCTTGCCGTCCACCGGCGGCGCGGCAATCCGCACCCGCGCGACACGCCCGGCCCGCGGATCCTCCTCCCAGCCGATCCACTCGCTGCGCTTCGCATTCGGCACCGCCCGCACCACCAGCTTCATGCCGCCAGGGTAGCACGAGGAGCGCCGGTGATGAAACCGGCATGACGGGTTGGTGCCCGAGGATGGCACGAGCGGGGTGATTTGCTTCCCCTCCGCCTCGCGGTGGGGTGCCGATTTCATAATCGGCGCTCCTTGACCCCCGACCTTGCCGAGCGGCCCTGTCACCGCCAAGCTCGGCCCGATGCTTCCCGAAGCCGATCCCCAGGTGGAGCCCACGAAACGCGAGTGGGTCGGCTTCTGGAGCATGATCGTCCAGCAGACTCAGAATGCGTTCAACGACAAGGCCGCACAGTTCGTGCTCGTCCCGCTGGGCGGTGCGATCGGCTACCAGCTGCTCGGTGCCGCAGTGGAAAGCTGGGCCACGATCTTCATCGCGCTGCCTTTCGTGCTGTTCGCGCCGCTGGCCGGCTGGCTGAGCGACCGCTTTTCCAAGCGCGACGTGATGCTCGGCGCCGCCATCGCCCAGCTCCTCATCCTCGGCTGGCTGTGTGGCGCAATCTGGCTGGGCAACATGACGCTCGCCCTGTGCGGCTTCTTTGCGCTGGCGGTCCAATCGGCCTTCTTCAGCCCGGCCAAGATCGGCATCAACAAGGAACTCGTCGGCTCCCGGCACCTCGGCTTCGCCGCCGGGATCCAGCAGATGATGGCGATGCTCGCGATCCTCGCCGGACAGATCATCGCCGGGGTCGTTTACGACAAGCGCTACGCCGCCGCCGGGGGCACCCCCGACGTGGCTTGGCACACCGCGCTCGCCCCGATGGTCGTCCTCACCGCCGTCGCCGTGCCGGCCATCATCATGGCCTGGATCGTGCCGCGCACACCGAGACAGGGCGCCGGCCCGCTCACGCGGCGCGTCGCCTTCGAGCACTTCCGCCACCTGCGCGACCTGTGGGCCGACCTGCCGCTCCGGCGTGCGTCCTTCGCCGTCGCCTTCTTCTGGGGCTTTGCCACCTTCATCAACCTCTGGTCGGTCAAGCTCGCCAAGACCCTCACCGACGGCCAGGAAGGATTCGGCACGCTCTCCTCGTGGTTCATGGCCGCCGCCGGACTCGGCATGGCCGCCGGTTTCGGCGTCGCCTCGCTGCTGCTCCGCAGGCGCATCGAGCTCGGCTGGGTCCCGCTCGGCGGAGCCGCCATGACTCTCACCGCGGTGCTTCTCGCCAGCCTGGCCGATCCGACCTCGAGCCTCGCGCTGCTCGACAACGAGTCCCTGGGCCTTGGCGCGATGCTGATGACCATCCTCCGCCCCTCCAGCGGATCCTTCCTGTGGGGCGTCGGGGCCCTCGCCTTTTTCGCGGCCATCTTCCTCGCCCCGCTCAACGCCTGGATGCAGGACCGCTACCCGGCAGGCAAGCGCGGCGAACTGCAGTCGGCCGTCAACCTCCAGGACTGTCTCGCCGGCATTCTCGCCGCCGCCTTCGTCGAGGGTCTGGCGGCCGGGATCTCCGCCTTGGGCATCAGCCCGCTGCCCGGCTACCACCTCCAACTCCTCGCTGCGGCGGTGCTGTGCAGCTTCATCACCTGGTACATCGTGCGACTCATGCCCGGCGATCTGGTGCGGGTGATCGGCCTGACCCTCATCCGCCTGTTCTACCGGATTCGCCCGGTCGGGGACGACAGGCTGCCGAAGACCGGCGGGGTGTTGCTCTTGCCGAATCATGTGACCTGGGCCGACGCCTTCTTCATCACTGCCGCCAGCCCGAGGCCGGTGCGCTTCGTCATGGATGCGGAGTTCATGAAGAATCCGGCGATCCGCTGGTTCTGCCGGCTCTTCAACACCGTGCCGATCGCGCTGAACAAACCCCGCGAGGCACTGCGAACCGCCTCGAAGGCCCTCGCCGGGGGCGATGTGGTGTGCTTCTTCCCCGAAGGCCAGCTCACCCGCACCGGCACCCTGCGCGAGCTCAAGCGCGGCTTCGAACTGATCGCCCGCCAAGGGGGGGCACCGGTGGTTCCGCTGTGGTTGGACGGTGCCTGGGGTTCGATCTTCTCCTACGAAAACAACCGCTACTTCACCAAGCTGCCACATCGTTTCCCCTACGAGATGCAGGCATCCTTCGGCGATCCGATCGACCCGGCCGATGCCCGTCTGGCGCGTATCCGGCAAGGGCTGCTCGACGCGGCGACCGAGGCCCTCGAAGCGCGGGCTCCCCGCTGGCGGAAACGACCGGACCCTGCCGCCCGCGCCAACGGCTACCAGATCGGCCTGGTCAACGGCCTGCTCCGTCGCGAACGGATCGCCCGGCTGGAGAATGACCCCGAGGTCGAAGCACTCGACGGCCTCGAAGCCTTCGCCTCCATCCACCGTTCCCGGATCTCGATGCACTCCGAGATCGACGAGCATCAGGAGAGGCAGTGGGTCGGTGGTGAAGTTCTTCGCGACAAGATCGCATCCCACCCGAGGCCCGGTGGCGGCCATCAGTTCTACGACTTCAGCTCAAGGGCGCTCGAACCCCTCAATGTGGAGGGATGGGCTCATCTTCCCTGCCTCGCCGTCGATGGAGTGATCATCGCCATGTCGCTGCCCGGGGGCGATGTCCACCACGCCCGCAGCCGCTCCCAAGCCGGCTCGAAACCCGGCAGCTGCGGCATCGTGCTGCCCGGATTTTCCATTCGGGAACGGGACGAGGGCATCGTGATCTCGGGTCCCGCCGCGCCCGACGACATCATCCTCGACGGCTATTCCGTCGACGAGGAGAGCTTCCTCTTCCCGCCCGCCAGCGGTGGTTCGTAGTCCCCCCTTTAGGGGGCCGCATCGTGCGAGGCGCACAACCCGCAAGGAAGACCTCCTGAGGAACGACGTACATCACCCGCCCGCCGACAGGGTCAGATTACCTCTTCAAGAACTCCTCCATCTCGCCGAAGAAATCGTCGAGTTCCTCATCGTTGACTTCGGCACCCATCACGTCGTCCCAGCTGGTGTGAATAAGATGCTCCTCATCGAGTTCGGCAATGAAACTGCTCGGAGCACAACCCACCTGCTGGCCCCACTTGGTACGGACCAGGCAGTAGGTCATCGTCAGCCGCTTCTGCGCGCGGGTGATGCCCACATAGAGCAGGCGCCGCTCCTCGTCCTTGGTGCCCTCCTCGATGCTGCGCCGGTGCGGCAGCACCCCCTCCTCGAGACCCACGAGATACACCACGGGAAACTCAAGACCTTTCGAGGCATGCAGGGTGATCAGGGTCGCCCCCTGCTTCTTTTCCAGGTCATCATCGTCGCGGTCCGAGGCCAATGCGGAGTCATCGAGAAACTTCCGCAGGCTCTTGCCCTTCTTCACATACTTCGAAAGCTCGGCAAGGACCTCGTGCACACTCTCACCCCGCTGGTTCTTCTCCTGCTCGGTCTTGCAGTTGCGCGCCATCCACTCGAGGTAGCCGCAGTCGTCGAGGAAGTCGTGCACCACCACGTTTGGGGATTTCTCCCTGGCGTCGATCGCGGCCTTGGCCGTGACGACCTTGGCCACGAAGTCGGCAATCGCATTCCGGCCTCTCGACGCCAGGTGCCCGGTGAAATCCGGATCACACAGGGCTTCCCACACGCTGATCCCGCGCTCGCGGCTGAAGTCCGTCGCCATCACCGTCGTGGCCTGGCCGATGCCACGGGGTGGCGAATTCAGGATCCGCAACAGGGGCACGTCGGCATTCGGGTCGTCGAGAATCTCGACATAGGCGAGCACGTCCTTCACCTCGCGGCGGTCGTAGAAACTCTGGGCACCGACCATCCGGTAGGGAACCTTCCGCTGGCGCAGCGCCTCCTCGAGCTTGCGGCTCTGCCCGTTGGTCCGGAACAGGATGGCAAAGTCCTCCCACGGCCGCTGCTCGCTGGACTTGAGCGCAAGGATTTCCTCGGCGATGTACTCGGCCTCCTCCTCGTCGCCCGGCATGCCGACCAGCTTGACCGGCTCGCCGCCGGCAATCGTTGAACGCAGCGTCTTCTCCCGGCGCCCGGCGTTGCGGCGGATCAGGCTGTTCGCCGTGTGCAGCACCGCATGGGTCGAGCGGTAGTTTTCCTCGAGCCGGATCACCTTCGGATCGGGAAAAAACTTCTCGAACTCGAGGATGTTCGCCGTTTCCGCCCCGCGCCAGCCGTAGATCGACTGGTCGTCGTCGCCGACCACGCAGACGTGATGAGGCGGGCCGACAAGCTGCTGCAGCAGCTGCATCTGGAGGCCGTTGGTGTCCTGAAACTCGTCCACCGTCACCCGCTGATAGACCCCACGGAAGTGCTGGCGCACGTCGGGGTGCTCGCGCAGCAACTGCTCGGCGAGCAGCAGCAGGTCATCGAAGTCCACCGCATTCCGCGCGCGCAGCTCATTCTGATAAGCGACCCCGAGCTGGGCGAAGAAATCATCCTCCAGCTTGCCGACATCGCGCCCGGTGTTCTTCGCCTTCGAAATCGCGCCGAGCACCGTCTCGGGCTTCACCTTTTCGTCGGTGCCACCCATCCGCACCAGAAGCTGGCGCATGATGCCCACCTGGTCGGAGCCGGAGCAGATCGAGAAGTTCTTCTTGTAGCCGAGCTTGTCGATCCCGCCGCGCAGCAGCCGCACGCACAGCGAGTGGAAGGTGCACACCGTCATCGGCTCCGCCGCCTTGCGCGAGACCATCCCGCCGATCCGCTCACGCATCTCGTTGGCGGCCTTGTTGGTAAAGGTCACCGCGAGGATGTTCTCGGGGGCGACACCCGACTCGAGCATGTTGGCGATGCGGCAGATCACCGTGCGCGTTTTTCCCGTCCCGGCCCCCGCGAGGATCAGCACCGGCCCGTCGAGGGTGCCCACCGCCTCGCGCTGAGCCCGGTTGAGCGAGTCGAACGAAAATCCCCCTGCCATGCGCGGCGCGGAGCAAAGCCGAGGCATCCCGAACATTCAAGCTCGCCCGCATCAAAAAACGGCTCCAAGGGTCGCAGGCCCGCGGCCCAGCGGGTCGCGAGAAAGAGGCCCGGAGTCGTCAACCCCGGGCTTCGTTCTCATGGCTTTTCAGGCCATTGGACTCAGTTCCGCCGCCCGAGCAGCATCATCGCCCAGTAGGCGAGCTGGGCGATCGCCGCCAGCGCGGCCACCACGTAGGTCATCGCCGCCCAGAAAAGGGCATCCTTGGCCTGGGCGTGCTCCATGCCGCGCACGGCCTGGCTTTTGTCGAGCCACGCGAGGGCCCGCTTCGAGGCATCGAACTCGACCGGCAGCGTCACGATGGAAAACAGGGTGGTCGCCACGAAGGTCGCGAGGAAAACGTAGATCAGGATCAGCGATCCCGAGCCGAAGGCGAACAGACCGAAGATCGCCAGCATCAGCAACCACTGCTGGATCCTGCTCGCGAGGGTGACCATCGGCACCATCTTCGAGCGGAACTGGAGCCAGGCGTAGGCCTGCTGGTGTTGCAGAGCATGGCCGCACTCGTGGGCCGCCACGGCCGCCGCCGCCGCGCTGTTCTGACCATAGACCACGTCACTCAGGTTCACCGTCTTGTTTCTCGGATCGTAGTGATCGGTCAGCTGGCCCGGCGTGCTGATCACCCGCACGTCGGTGATCCCGTTCTGGCGCAGCATCAGCTCGGCGACCTGGGCCCCGGTCATGCTCGTCGGCACCTGCGAATACTTGCGGAATTTCGCCTTCAGAATGCCGCTGGCGAGCATGCTCGCGGCCATGGTTCCGAAAATAAGCAGCAGGTAGCCACCGCTGAACATCGACTGGCCACCAGCCGGCTGCTGGGAATACTGGGCGAGAATCTCGAAAATCATGGCCGGAGTTTAACCGGGTCCGACCGGCGTGCAACCCACTCCGGAGTAGAAAATCCCTCCCGTTTTCCAGCTTCCACGCTCACAATGACCAAATGAAACACCTGCTTCTCACCGGCGCCACCCGCGGACTCGGCCGCGAACTCGCCCTCGGCTTCGCCAAGGACGGCTGGGCGGTCAGCGGCTGCGGCACCTCCGCCCACGCGCTCGACGCCCTCACCACCGACCTCGGCGACCCCCACCTCGTCCGGGAATGCGACGTCACGGACTGCGCCGCCGTGGAACGCTTCACCGACGAAGCCATCGCCCTCCACGGGCCGCCCGACCTGCTCGTCGCCAATGCCGCCATCATCAATCCCCCCGCCCCCCTCTGGGAGATCCCGCCCGAGGAATTCGCCCGGCTCACGGCGGTGAACCTCAACGGGGTCCACCACCTGATCCGCGCGGCACTTCCCGCCATGATCCAGCGCGGATCCGGCATCGTCGTCGCCCTCTCCTCCGGCTGGGGCCGTTCCACCTCCCCCGAGGTGGCTCCCTATTGTTGTTCCAAATGGGGCATCGAAGGCTTGATGCAGGCCCTCGCCCAGGAACTCCCCCCCGGCCTCGCCGCGATCCCGCTCAATCCCGGCATCATCGACACCGACATGCTCCGCACCTGCTTCGGTGCCGAGTCCTCCGGCTATCCGGACGCCAAGCAATGGGCCAAGACCGCCATCCCCTTCCTCCAGTCGCTCACCGCCAAACACAACGGCCAGCCGCTCACGGTCGCGTGAAGTTCCAAGGGCCAAGGACCAAGTTCCAACTGGAGCGCGCGACGCTGTCGCGCCCCCGTTTGACCGCCGCAGGCGCACTTCGCTTGGCACTTGGAACTTCTCACTTGGAACTTGGGCTTCGAACCATCCGGAAGATCCCGTGATCCCCGTCAAATTCCACCGCGGCCTCCACCTTCCCGAGGCGGACTTGTGGCTCGACCCCTGGGATGCCAAGCCGCTCGCCTTTGTCTCCCATGCCCACGCCGACCATTTCGCCCGCCACCAGACCGCGATCTGCTCGGCGACCACCGCCGCCCTCGTCCGGGCCCGCTACAAGCTCGCCGAGAAACGCCTGCTCCCGCTCGCCTGGCACTCGACGCACGAGCTCAACGGGCATCGCGTCCAACTGCTCCCGGCCGGGCACATCTTCGGCTCGGCGATGATCCACGTCACCCGCCTCGATGACGGTGCCACGCTGCTCTACACCGGCGACTTCAAGGTCCGCCGCGGCCGTGCCGCCGAGGAAATGGCCTTCCGTCAGGCCGACCTGCTGGTCCTCGAAACCACCTTCGCCCTGCCGAAATTCACCTTTCCTTCTCCGCTCGAGATCGAGGCCGAGGTCCTGCGCTTCATCGACAACGCCTTCCACGACGACGAGGTCCCCGTGCTTCTCGGCTACTCGCTCGGCAAGGCCCAGGAGGCCCTTGCACTGATCCATGAGCACGGCATCCCCGCCGTGCTCCACCCCAAGGTCGCCGAGATGACCGAGGCCTGCCGCGCGGCCGGCCTCGATACCGTCCCCGAGCCCGCCCTTCTCGAAGGCACGGTTCCACCCGGAACCGCGGTGATCGCACCGCCGAACGCGGTCCGCTCGAAACTGCTCCGATCGATCCGCAACCGCCGCATTGCCATGCTCAGCGGCTGGGCACTCACCCCGGGCGCCAATTACCGTTACCGCACCGACGAAGCCATCGCGCTTTCCGACCACGCCGACCACCCCGGCCTGCTGGAGTGCGTCCGGCGCGTCCAACCGAAACGCGTGCTCACGGTGCATGGCTACGCCCGGGAATTTGCCGCCGAACTCCGCCAGCGCGGGATCGAGGCGTGGTCGGCCATGGGCAACGACCAACTCGAACTCCAGGTCTGCGGACGCCCTCAGGAACCGGGTTCTCCGGCCAGGGACCGCCATCGCCGGCCATCCTGCCCCTTCGCCGATTTCACCGACCTCTGTCGGCTCGTCGGCGAAACCCAGCGCCGCACCCGCAAGATCGAGCTGCTGGCCGACTACCTCCGGAGGCCCGGTGTCCCGCTCGCCACTGCCACCACCTGGCTCACCGGTCGGGCACTTCCCCGCCGCGACGGGCAGCTCCAAACCGGCACCGCCACCCTGCGCCGGGCCTTGCTCTCACTCCCCGGTGCCCGGGAAATCCGCTACCGTGAGATCTCAACCACCCAGAACGACGCCGCCCGCACCGCCCGGCTCCTTCTCGAGGAACTCCCCCTTCAACCCTCCCCGGTCGATCTCCCGGAAATTCTCGGCTTCTTCCGTGAACTTGCCGGAAGCGGAAGCTCGATCGGCCGCATCGAGGCTCTCGGCGGCCGTCTCCGCACCCTCCACCCCGCCGAGGGCGAAACGCTGGTCAAGCTCCTCACCGGTGACCTCCGCATCGGCCTCAAGGAAGGCCTCGTCGAGGACGCCCTGACCGTTGCCTTCGACGCTGACCCGAAAGCGTTGCGCCGCGCCCACATGCTCACCGGGGATCTCGGCGAAACCGCCGAACTTGCCCGGGATGGCCTGCTCGACCGGGCCGCTCTTCATCCCTTCGTCCCGGTCAAGGTCATGCTCGCCTCCCCGGGCGAATCCGCCGCCACCATATTCACCAGGCACTCCACGGACGCTCCCCGCTCCCCGCTCCCCGCTCCCCGCTCCCTCTGGCTGGAACCGAAGTACGACGGCATCCGTAGCCAGCTCCACAAATCCGGCGACCGTGTCGGACTCTACTCACGCGACCTCAAGCCCATCGACCGCCAGTTTCCCGAGCTCCTCGAAGCCGCGCGGGCGATCCCCGGCGACTTCATCCTCGACGGGGAGATCATCGCCCACGCCGAGGGCCGGCGCCTCACCTTCTTCGACCTCCAGAAACGCCTCGGCCGGCTCAACACCGCGCAGACCGACCTCTTCTCCGAGTCCGACCTTCCCCCCGTTCACTTCATCGCCTTCGACATCCTGCTCCACAACGGCTCCACCCTCCTCGACCACCCCCTAACCCAGCGCCGGCGTCACCTCGAAGCCCTGCTCAATCCATCCACCCCGGAAGCCCCAACACTCCCCGACACCTCGTCCACCTCGGGAGCCCCAACGGGGCGACGGTCGACAGCCCAGGGTGCAACCCTGGGTCCCCCCAGCGAGCTCGATTCAGGAGCCCTGAAAGGGCGACGGGAGCGCCGCATCACCCCCATTCCCCTGATCCACGCCGATTCCATCCACACCCTCGAGACCGCCTTCAAGCAGGCCCTCGCCGACGGCCATGAAGGCCTCATCTCCAAGCAACCCGATTCCCCCTACCTCCCCGGCCGCCGCGGCATGGCCTGGCTCAAGCTCAAGGGCGTCATGCCCACCCTCGACTGCGTCGTTGTCGCCGCCGAGCAGGGCCACGGCAAACGCGCCGAACTTCTCAGCGACTACACCTTCGCCGTGCGCGACGAGGACAGCGACACCCTGCGCATCATCGGCAAGGCCTACAGCGGCCTCACCGACCTTGAGATCGAGGAACTCACCGACCACTTCCAGAAGCACACTCTCGAGAAGAAGCGCCGCAAGCATCTCGTCGAGCCCAACCTCGTCCTCGAGATCGCCTTCGACTCCATCCAGCCCTCCAAGCGCCACGACTCGGGCCTCGCTCTGCGCTTCCCCCGAATCAAGGCCATCCGCCGCGACAAGACCCTCGCCGACATCGACACCCTGCGCTCGGCAAAAGCATTGCTCGGATAGGAGGCCGCCCGCCTCCAAGTCACTTCACCACCAGCACGTCGCACTTCACGAGGACCAGGATCTTGCGGCTCGGGTCGATCTCCCCCTCCTCGTCCGATGAAGTCAGGACGCTGGCGAGCACATACTGACCATCGATGCAGGTCAGCGAGTTGTTGGTTCGTTGGGTGGTGAAAACCGGCCACTTGTCCTGATGCACATGGCCGCCCAGCGCCTCGAACTCGGCGTACACCTCGTAGCCCGTCAGCATGACGATCTCGGGAGCAAGCTGAAGGTCGATGATCCTCCCATTGATGCCGAGATTCGGGGCAATATCGAAGGTAGATCCGGCGTTCCGGGTTTCAAAAGCGGTGTGCGCGGTCGGAAGACGCAGTCGAGCGAGATTGTTCATTCTCCGAATCCATTCTGGCGGCAGTGGAGGTGGTTCATAGCCCGGCGGCTCATACTCCGTCGGATAAATGAACTCCCGGATCGACTCCGCGGTCGCCCTCTCACCACTGCGGCAAACCACCATCATCGTCTCCACCACCTCGGCCCGGTCGACCTCGACCATTCCTGCGAGCTTCTTCCGCAGCTCGGCCGCATCCGAGGTGTCGGCGTTCCCCGCCATCAATTCGATGTAGTCCGAGTGTGCCACTTCCACGAACTCGACCTGAACCCGGATGATTTTGGGAAGATCCCGATCTGGATTGGAAGGATCCGGAGGACCGGGAGGTGGAGGTGGTGCAAACGGATCAAAATCTTGCTTCGATGCGAACGGATCAAAATCACCCTCGGTTGCAAAAGGATCGGACGCCGCGAAGGGATCCACACCTTCCTCGGCCAACAGACCTCCGACCAAGGCCAGAAGTGACGCTCCCAACAGCCCCTTCATGGGGACACCTCCTTCACCTCGACGACGTCGCACCTGACGAAAACCATCGTCTTCCTGCTCGGATCAAGCTGACCGTCCTCGTCCGACGGCGTCAGGACCGTCACCAGCGCGTAACTCCCACTTCGACAGGTCAGTTCCACGTTCACCCGCTGGGTGATGAAGATGGGATGCCTCTGCTGAAACCGGTGCTGATCGGGCGTGATGAAATCACGGTAAGCCACATGGCCTGCCAGAAACCCAAGCTCTGGAGCCAATTCCAGCGAGATCGTTCTCCCGTCCTTCGCGACGGTTGGGACAATCTCAAGATTACTCCCGAGATTCCGAGTTTCGAAGGCCGTGGGTGTGAGCGGGATGCCAAGCCGAATCCTCCGTATGTCATCTGGTGGAAGGGGGAAGTGGCCGGGTGTGGGAAGCCTCGGCGGCTCGTAGACAAGCGGCCAAATGAACTCACAATTGGACCCGCTGCTCGCCTTCTTGCCGCTCTGAACCACCACCATCATCGTCTCCACGACCTTGGCTTGGTTTTGCTCGACCAGTCCGGCCAACTTCATCCGCAACGCCGTGGCATCGGACGCACTCCGATTGCCCATCATCCATTCGGTGTAGTCCGCGTGCGCCACCTCCACAAACTCGACCTGAACCCGCACCATTTTCGGTGGCTCTGGCGGCGCAAACGGATCGAAGTCCGCGACCGATGCCATCCCCGCGACAGGCACGAGGGAAAGAAGCGCGAACAACCGCTTCATTTTCCCGTCTCCTTCACAACGACCACGTCGCATTTCACGAACATCATCACCTTGCGGGTGAAGTCCGTTACGCCGTCCTGATCTTTGGGCGAAAGTACCGCTACCAGATTGTACTGACCATCGATGCAGGTAATCGCCGTATTCACGCGGAGGCTGTACATCTGCGGCATCTGAACCTTTGAGACATTGCCGTGGGCATCCTTGTCCTCCGCCCAGACCGTGTTTCCCGTGTGCCAGACGATCTCAGGCGAAAACTTGAGATCCACGATCCGCCCGTCGTCGGAAAGGCCGGGCTCAACCTCAAGCGTGCCGCCCAGGTTCCGAGTCTCAAAGGCCGTCGGCGTGAACTGGGTCCGCAGCATCCCCATCCACTTGAGTTCTTCCGGTGAGACTCCTTTCCCGTCCGGTTCGCCGGGCACGTTGACCTCGTCGGGGATATCCGGCGGCTCATACTCGGTCGGATAAACGAACTCCCGGATCGACTCGCTCGTCGCCTTCTCGCCGCTCCGCGCCACCACCATCATCGTCTCCAGCACGTTTGCCTCTCCCTTCTTCACCATCTCCGCCACCGTCTTGCGAAGCGGCGTGGCGTCGGCCACCTCGAGCGCCGACAGAAAGAGGAGCTTGGTCAGATCCTTGTGATCCAACTCCACAAACTCGACCTGGACCTGGACCTGCCGCGGCAGGTGGGCGTCGGACTCTTCAGCGGAAAGAACGCACGGGCATGCCAGCCCGACCAGCAGGGGGAGGGTCGCGGGAAGTTTCATCGGCATCATCATCCGACGTCATAACGCCGGATCCATTCAACCAGGGAGCAAAATCGACCGACAAGGACCGCGCGAGGCC
>JAKZES010000199.1 GCA_022548915.1 Verrucomicrobiaceae bacterium E54 | reverse complement strand
GATGGTGCTGGGAAAGCCCGCCCCTCCTCCCGAGTCCGACGGCGAGGACCCCGCACCGGAGGAGGACGAAAGGCCGAAGGGAAAAAGAAGCCGCCGCACCAAGGCTGACCGTTTCCCGAAGAACCTCAAGATCGTCATCGACGGCGTCGTCGATCCCGAAGAGGTCACCAAGGATCCCGACTCCTGGATGGGGTCAGGTGCTGCATTTTGACAATTGGCTACGGTGGTCATGGTAGTTTTGGGCAGAACGGCCCAGCTCTTTCCGTAGGTTTCCCGAATCCATCTCTAGGGTCCCAAAAAACTTAGAAACGCCCTCTCAACTATCTGAATAAGGTCGGTCGCGTGAACGGTACCAGGCGCTGCATTGCAACATCTTCAGCCTCTGGACCACCTCCCCGGAACTGCTTTCCCCCTCAAGATCAGGCTCCCGCCGACTTTGTCGGGGCACGCGCGCCGCCAAACATGCCCCCGGCGTGCCGTCATGTGGGCTGCTGGCCTATGGGGACATGTGATC
>JAKZES010000198.1 GCA_022548915.1 Verrucomicrobiaceae bacterium E54 | reverse complement strand
CGGCGGCCTCGGGCATTCCCTTGCTCCTCAAATCGGCCAACTCGGCCCGCAGCGACTGGAGGTAGCTCCTGGAATACAGCAGCTTGAGGTGCTCCAGCAGCTGCTGCTCCCCGCCCTCAACCTCGAAGCGCTGGAGAAACTTCTCGCGATCCGGAACCCGCACCAGCAGGTGGAAGTGGTTGCTCATCACGGCATAGGTCAGGACTTCCACCCCGGCGAAACGCTCCAGCCTTCGCATGATGCGGCAAAAGGCCTCCTTCTCCACGTCCCCGAACAGCATCTCCCCGCCGGCGGTGCGGCTCATCACATGGTAACGGTTCGCCTGCCCATCCGGTCCCAGGACCCGACGTCGCGCCGATCCCACTCCCCTGCGAAATCCGCCCGGATACTGCCCCGTCGGAAGCTCCGCCTTCTCGACCGGGTCGATCGTCGTTTCAGCATTGGTTTTCATGAACTTGTGGGGATTCTTAGCAACTGAGTTCAGGCGCGTCAACAACTGTATGCCTGGCATCTTAT
>JAKZES010000197.1 GCA_022548915.1 Verrucomicrobiaceae bacterium E54 | reverse complement strand
ACGACACCGTGTCCCTGGACTGGTCGAACTCGAGCGACAGCGGATCGGGGATGGACTACTATCAGGTGCAGGTGGACAACGGCAGCTCATTCAGCAGCCCGGAATTCGATGCAACACCCTCGTCATCGAACGACACCACCTCATCGCTTCCGGATGGCTATTACTACTGGCGGGTGAGGGCGCGCGACAATGCCGGCAACTGGAGTTCCTGGAGTTCGTCCCGGACATTCCGAGTCGACCGGACCGATCCGACCGTGCCGTCCTTGGCTTCGCCGAGCAACGGCAGTTCGACCGGCGACCAGACTCCCCGCTTCGACTGGAATAACTCGTCGGACTCCGGCTCGGGCGTGGATCACTACGAGATCGACATCTACGACGGGGATATCACCTGGGGCGACATCAACACCACGGTAACTATCTCCGAATACACCCCGGGAACGAACATCCCGTATGACACGATTTACTGGCGGGTTCGCGCGTATGACAATGCGGGGAACGTCAGCGCGTGGTCCAGCGTGTGGACG
>JAKZES010000196.1 GCA_022548915.1 Verrucomicrobiaceae bacterium E54 | reverse complement strand
CACGGAATGGCATGACGAATTGGAACCGCCCGGTGCGGATCCGCATGCCGGGTGGTGTGGGGGGTGACGGTTAGAACCCGTCACCTACCCGATTCGGCATTCGTTTTCATCTTGTCGTTGCTCTCTCCCATATCGACACCGGGTGATCGCCTGGGCTTGAGGCTGCGAGCTGATCGAAGCGTGATTGGTCAATGCCTTCGACCTTGCTTTTGATGGTTTCGACGACGGAATCGAAGCCGTCCCACGTTGAGTTCAATTCTACAAACTCACCGTATTCAAAATCGATCTCCAAGACCGTGTCGATCTCTGTAACGCAGTCCAATTTGTAGCCACCGATTCGGTAAATTTCGTTCCATTCAATTCCGAACGGATATCCGGGCTTATCCTCGCGCCATACTCCGCGATCATCTGCATAGAGACGAGGTGATGATGGATCGCTCATGTTTTCTTTGCCGAGACCCTATGGCTGCGACTTGAGGCATTCGGGCATCTCAGGGTGGGTTTGAGGGTTGAAAGGGAGGTGCCGTGTCTGGTTCAAGTCGTGGGCTATCCCACCGGCACGAGGTCGGCGGGACCTATCCACATTCAACACAT
>JAKZES010000195.1 GCA_022548915.1 Verrucomicrobiaceae bacterium E54 | reverse complement strand
CCTTCCCCGAAGTTAAACTATCACTCCCCACGAGTTATGGAAAAAACATCAATTTGCCCCTTGCCAAACAAGCAGCCATAGCAACGTCGAAGTCCACACACCTGCTGCCGGGAGCGCGGCTTCGACTCAGGTTGAGGGTGGTAGTGATGGTGAAAAATCCGACTCGGAGCGGGCAGCGGGTTGTGGTGCGACGCCTTGTTCGGCTTGATTTTGTTTCGGTTCGGCTGGCCGCCTTGCCTTCCTCCGGTTCGCGATTGCTGAGACTATCACAGCGAGAACAGTAGGCGTGACGATAACTAGACCAATGATGAATCCATCACTCATCCAATCAGCTTGAGCGGCTCCGGCTCCAATCCCAATAACGAACACGATGGGAATGGTCAGGAGGAGACCCATGGCGCAGAGCACTGCCCAAGGTATCGCTGGCAGCCACCAAAAGGACGACTCCATCGAAGCCAGGATCGCGAGCGCGATGCCGAGGGTCACTCGAAGGATCTGGTAGTGCAAAGGGGTCATTTTCTGCCGAGACCCTATGGCTGCGACTGGAGCCAGCCACGCGCCTTCGGGGTGGTTTGAGGGTTGAAAGGGAGGTGCCGTGTCTGGTTCAAG
>JAKZES010000194.1 GCA_022548915.1 Verrucomicrobiaceae bacterium E54 | reverse complement strand
TCCGTATTTCGCCTCGAAGTGGCCGGGCATCTCGCGCAGGGCCAGCCCCATGCAGCGGGTGGCGAGGTTGGGCTCGCGGCTGGCTTCGAGCACCAAGAAGCGCCGCAGCTGGACGACCAGCGGCAGGCGGCTGGCGCGGGTGAGCGGATCCCAGTCGATCCATTCGTCGCGGTCCTTGAGCCGCAGCGCCGCGCCCGACCAGCACAGCACCGCGCAGAGCACCGGGTAGCCCTCTTCGCCGTCGATGCGGTAGATCCCCTGCCAGACGGTGTTGCCGGCAGGCCTGCCGGCTTTCAGGTAGTGCTCGGCGTTGAGCGCGGCGCGAAGCTGGCTGATCTCGAAGTCCTCGGTGGCGTGGCGGATCTCGAGACGGCGGGTGAGCGGATCATGGGCAGAGCAGATGTGGAGGCAGTTCATCACCCGGATAACCTGCCGGCTTTGAGGGCGATGTCTAGCAAAAAGGAAACATCCCTTGCAACAGAGGCCCCGCAACTCCTGCGACACAAACGCCCTAGCATCCGGCGATGGCGACGGTGGTTTGTTCTTTATGGACGTCGAGTCCGAGGTAGAGTGCGGGTGCCGTGTCTGCGTTCGTTTTCATTCGTTGTATTCGA
>JAKZES010000193.1 GCA_022548915.1 Verrucomicrobiaceae bacterium E54 | reverse complement strand
AAAGGGGTCAGTGAAAGCGCCGGGATAAACCGGCTTGGAACAGAGAATGAAAGAGTCTCACAGAGAAGATGTAGCCAGTCACTCTGGCCACGGACCCTACGCCGGGGGCGGTGACGCGCCGGGTGTAGCATGGGCGAGTGGAGACGCAGGCCAGCCATTGAGCTCCGAAATCAATCATCCCGTGTGCCGACCTTGTACTGACAAGGGGAAGGCGACATCGTCCGCGCCGTCACGGCCAGGAGCGGACGGACACGGCGGAGTCGAAGACCCTGAGCATGTGTCGAAGTTCCAGGCGCGAGAACCGGGAGGGCCTGACGGCACCCTGGAGGAGGATGCGACTATGTCCTCGACCTGTGGATGCAGTGGTGGCGCGAAAGCCGCTGCCGCGGAGATGTGATCGTCGTTCGTTATGCGGACGACTTCGTCATCGGCTTCGAGAACCGGCACGAGGCGGAGGCATGCCTGGAGGCACTCCGGGAGCGCTTCGCGAAGTTCGGCTTGAAGCTGCACGATGGGAAGACCCGTCTGATCGAGTTTGGTCGGTTCGCCGACCGGCGCGGGAAGGGCGGGGGGAAGCGGGCGGAGACCTTCGACTTCCTCGGTTTCACGCACAAGTGCGCGA
>JAKZES010000192.1 GCA_022548915.1 Verrucomicrobiaceae bacterium E54 | reverse complement strand
AGCCCTTCCCCGAAGTTAAACTATCACTCCCCACGAGTTATGGAAAAAACATCACTTTGCCCCTTGCCAAACAAGCAGCCATAGCAACGTTTGAGTGGACGCGCGCCCCGATGGCGGCGCTTTCGAGTCAAGAGAAGCAGACCGAAGCACACTCGGCAATCTCCAACAAAACCGCTGATAGGCGTCGCTGTCTCACGGCTTGTTCTGCTGATTTTGTTGTATCGAGCGCTTTCGAGTCGCCTGACAATTCGGGCATCGAACCGCCTGACTGTAGGGAGACGCCTTCAACACCTCAAAGTAGTATTGCTGGGTTTCAGCACGCCAAGTCTCGTGGGTTCCGCACTCGACGCAGTCATACTCGATATCCTCGTAGTAGGCTGGCGGCAGAATCAGATCTGCTAGTGACGAGCTGTCTAGATCGACGGGGATTGCGTGCTCGGGAACATCCTTCTCCGATTCGATTAACCCTCGTTCGATCAACTTACGAATGCGTGTCAGCCTCTGCTCGTTGAGAAGTCGAAGCCTGAGCTTGATATTCTTCTTGTCGGCGAAGGTCATTTTCTTTGCAGATTGAGGTAGGGACGCCGGTCGCCCGGCGCCCCCCTCGCAGATCCCGGCGTGCGGAACTACCGCACCGGGCTCCTCGGATGGACGCGC
>JAKZES010000191.1 GCA_022548915.1 Verrucomicrobiaceae bacterium E54 | reverse complement strand
GGGTCCTTTTGCGGACCCTCTCTGTCTTTTCGTTCATGGGGTTCCATTCTCGACGTCACCCCTTTTCCGCGCTAGAAAACGCTCATGAACTGGTGGTTGGCACACCCACGTCCACATCGACGCCCTCCAGCAGATCCACGCCCGCTGCCACCCCCACGGCAGTGCCGGAGGCGGTCCGGGTGACCAACCGACCTTTCCCAATGGCCCATCCGAGGACCCTTGGGGCGACCCGCCGGAGACGCCACGCCCACGACCCAACCCGCCCACGGAAGGAACTGCGGTTCCGAGAGCCGAAGCGGAATTGACTTCCAGCCGCACGCCCGAAGTGCTACCGGCTAGCCCCATGCCGCACACCCTTGAGCCGCGACCCGCACCGCTCGTCCCGGAGCGGAAGCGCGCCGCCGCCCCGGCATCGAAATCCCCGCCCGAGGACGATCCGCCCGCGGCCAGACCGGTCGGGCTCCCCAAACGCCCACCAAGCCCGGCAGGTGAAGTAACAAACTCTATCTCTCTAACCGTTAGCGACTTGCCGGAAATGGGCAAGGCCGACCGAAGCATGCGTGTGACGTATTACGGTTACCGTTGGTATGATCCCGTGACCGGCAGGTGGCCATCCAGGGACCTGATTGAAGAACGGGGCGGAGTGAACCTGTATGTGTTCGTAGGCAATAA
>JAKZES010000190.1 GCA_022548915.1 Verrucomicrobiaceae bacterium E54 | reverse complement strand
CGCTTCTGCCAATTCTGCAGCGTCATGTAGTTGATCTCCATCTCGCGGCAAATGTCGCTCTGGCTGAGTTTCTCCGTCCAGATGGCCAGTACTGCCCGGGCCTTCTCCCCCGCGCTGTAGCGGCGGGAGGGCTGGCGGCGTTTCGCCCGCTTGCGCGGGGTGGGCTGCGGGTTGGTCTTCTTCTCCGGCATCGGGCCGGGATTCGCTTTGGATGTCATATTCGAGTTCGTTGGTGGTTTGGTCTTCGCCGTCGAGGCTGAGCTTGAGCTTGCCCTTTTCGGCATGGAGCACGACGGACTGCCCCTGCATGCGCCCGACCATGTAGAAGGGCGCGCGGGGACGGCCACGCAGGGCCATTTCCAGCACGTTGTCGCGGATGCCCTTCTCGAGGGTTTCGCGCAGCTCGTGCTGGATTTCGAAAAAGCGGTCGGCCGGACACAGCCCGCCGATCCCCTGGTGGGGCCGCTTGTGATTGTAGTACTGGATCCACAGCCGGATCCGCGCGCGGGCCTGCTCGAAGTCGTCGAACTGGGCGCGGGCGAGGAACTCGCGCCAGATGCTGCCCCAGAAGCGCTCGACCTTGCCGAGGGTCATCGGGTGCTGCGGCTGCGAGCGGATGTGGGACACGCGGTCCTTCTGCATCTCCTTCTGGAAGCGGCTGGTGCCGCGCCAGGTGGCATACTG